>JBHWOX010000028.1:0-25212 GCA_043424615.1 Atopococcus sp. | reverse complement strand
GCTTCTGCCTCTGCTTGGGCTTGTGCTTCTGCCTCTGCTTGGGCTTGAGCTTCCGCCTCAGCTTGGGCTTGAGCTTCTGCCTCAGCTTGGGCTTGAGCTTCCGCCTCAGCTTGAGCTGCTGCTTCTGCCTCAGCTTGGGCTTGAGCTTCCGCCTCAGCTTGAGCTGCCGCTTCAGCTTGAGCAATGACTTCTTGGCGTTGAGCTAATTTGGCATTGGTTTGGTTAGCAACTTCAGCGACTAAATTCGCTCTTTCATCTCTTTGTGCACTTAAGACTGCATTATAATTTTGAATTTCAGCCAATTGTGTGGCTTGTTCAGACTTAATCTCTTCAACCACCGCTTGTTTTTCAGCTAAAGTTTGTTCATCTTCTTTTGTTTGCTCTAAGTTTTCTTTATTAGCAGCAATCACATCAGAAATAAGATAAATACGGTTGATTGTTGCTGATAAAGAGTCCGATTCTAAAATATATTTTAAATAATTTAACGGACCATTCATTTGGAGGGTACGAGCTTGCTCAGCTAATTTTTCTTTTCTTTTTCCTACTTGATCTTCTAATTCTTTAATTTCACTTTCAAGTTGGTCCAATTCTTTTTCCATGGCCGTAATTTATTCTTGGTGTACAGAAGCTAATTGTTGGTTTTGGTAAATGTCGTTATTTAATGATTGGATTTCAGAGTTTAAAACTGAAGATGCTTGCTGTAATTGAGAAATTTCTTGGTCAATAGCATCGACAGTATCTTGAGCAGAAACATTTTCCTCAGCATTTACAACTGGTGATAAGACAAAGGTCGAGGTTAATAAAGCCCCAATTGAAAATGCTTTAAATTTAAAGTTAGTCATGTTCGTCCTCCTAAATAAGTTTACAACTAACAATATAACAAATTAAAAGGACTTTAGGATTGCAGCTATATTACATTTTAATTAAAGCTTATTATCTAAAGAAACGGATAGATAGCAAGAAGTGCAAGGCTTAAAGAATTTTACATGTCAAAAGTTTGTTAAAAAAAAGACAATTCAGGCATTTTGTAACATGTCTGTAATATAAAAAAGAAAAAAGCTGTGATTAAACTCACAGCTTCCATCATTATTTATTACAGTGACTTAACGAAATGAGCCATAGCTCATAAAACGACTTCCCCAATATCCTGTATGAATAGGGGCATAAGCAACACCAGTTGAGGTTTGAGAACCGATGTACTTACCATTGCCAGCGTAAATTCCGACATGTCCTGCAGAACTGCCTCCATTATGGCTAAAGAATACCAGGTCTCCCACTTTTGGAGTTGAAACTCGTCTCGCTTGTTGCCGTTGAGCTTCTGCATTACGAGGGATGTTCATGCCGTTTTCTTTATAGACATAATAAGTAAAACCTGAACAGTCGAAGGCGCTAGGTGAAGTACCTGCCCATAAATAAGGGGTTCCAAGATAACGATTGGCAGAATTCATAATGGCCTGACTTGTGTTAGATTGAGCTTGAGCAGCTTGTCGTTTTTGTGCTTCTTCTTCTTTTAATCGACGTGCTTCCTCTGCTTGACGAGCTTTTTCTTCTGCTTGCTCTTTAGCTATACGTTGAGCTTCTGCGGCTTGTCGTTTGGCTTCTTCTTCTTTTTTCAAACGTGCAGCTTCTTCAGCCGCTTCTTTTTCAGCTTGAGCTTCTGCCTCTTTACGTGCTGCTTCTTTTTGGACTGCAGCTTGACGTTCAGCTTCCTCTTGAGCAGCTTGTCGTCGAGCTTCTGCTTGTTCTTTAGCAGCTTGGGCTTTCTTTTCAGCTTCGGCTTGTTGGGCTAGAATTTGGGCTGCTTTTTCTTCTGCCTGAGCAGCTTGAGCGGCTTTTTCTTCAGCTTCAGCTTGAGCTTTTTCTTTTTCTTCATTATTAACAACCACTGTATCTACGACAGCTTCTTTAGCAGGAGAAACTTCAACGACTTCTGTTTTTTCTTCTCCTGTTTCTTCGTCAATAAGTGTTTGTTCTTCAAATTGAGCTTGTTGAGCTTCTTCTATGATGATTTCTTCTTCTTCTGTTTCAATCAAGTCGGCTAAAGATTGAGCTTCTTTAGCACGAATTTGGGCTAATTGTGCTTGAGACTGAGCGTGTTGAGCCTCTTCAGCTAAGCGGTCAGCTTCAGCTTGAGTGTGATCAATTTCTGCTTGATCTTCTTCGCTCACTTGAACGTCTTCAGTCACAGCAGCTTGATTGACTAATTCTTCGATTTTTTCATGGTCAATAAAGTCTTCGACTTCAACTTCTTCGACTGCTTCAGCTGATGGTGTTTCTAAAGCTTCAGACTCCACTGTGTCCACTGTTTCAAGAGTTGAGCTTTCTTGATCAGTAGCTGGTAAATCTTCTTCAATAATTTCTACTTTATCATCAGTGGAAATAGTTTCAGGAAGAGATGCATAAGTGACTATTTCAGGAACAAATGCTTCTTCAGCTGATGGTTCAATAAATTCAACTTCTTCAAAAGTTGAAGCATCAGCAACCGCTACATTAGGTGCGATATAAGTATAGGTCGTCCCAGGTGCCGCTTCAAATGTAGTCGGTGTTGATGACGCTTGGTCAACATTTGGAGAAGTCACTCTTTCAATTTCGTGAGATGGCTTTTGTTCAATTGTATTGGATTTTTCTTCAGATTTTTTAGATTGCTTTGCTTGTTGTTTATTTGAATCTTTTTTAGTGTTTAATTGTTCTTGAATGTCAGATTGACCGTTGACTTCAGAATGTACATGATCAGCAGAATCAGATAAAGGTGCTAAAATCATTGTACTTGCTAATAACAAACCGGCAGACGTCACGGCTATATTTCTTTTATTCATGATTTTCTTAAACCCTCCTAGGCATATTTACAAGTCCAAGAATAACAGATAAAGAGATGACCTTGGTTGCAGCTATGTTACAAGATGATTAAATTAGATTGCAAAATCTTTAAGCCTTGTTAATTTTAGGTGTTCAAATATTTTGGTCAACATGACATTATGTTGTATACTTTTTATCAGTCATTTTGAATTGCAATCAAAATAGGAGGAAATTATGTCAGATTATCGTGTACTTTTATACTATAAATATGTTCATATTGATGATCCTGAAAATTTTAAAGAGAAACATCTTGCTTATTGTAAGCAGCTAGGATTAAAAGGTCGCATTTATGTCGCTCATGAAGGAATTAACGGGACCGTATCGGGAACGGTTGAACAAACCGATCAATATATGAAAGATTTGACCAGTTTAGATGGCTTTGACGGGATCAACTTTAAGATTGATGAAGCGGATGGCCATGTCTTCAAAAAAATGAAAGTGAAACACCGGAATGAAATTGTCTCCCTTCATCTTGAAGATTTTAATGATTCTGAGGACATTGACCCCAACCGGACCACCGGCCGTCATTTAGAACCAACAGAATTTAGAGAAGCTTTGCTAGATGATGATACAATCATTTTAGATGCACGTAATGATTACGAATATGACATCGGTCATTTCAGAGGCGCTATTCGCCCCGACATTCGAGCGTTTTATGAGCTTCCCCAATGGATTAAAGACAATAAAGACCAATTTATGGATAAAAAAGTGGTGACCTATTGTACAGGAGGAATCCGTTGTGAAAAGTTGTCCGGTTGGATGCTAAAAGAAGGAATTGAAACTGCCCAGTTAAAAAATGGTATTCACAACTATTCAACTGATCCTGAAACACAAGGCGACTTATGGGACGGGGTCATGTATGTTTTTGATGAACGCTTAACCGTTCCAATTAATAAGCATGAACATACGGTGATTGGCCGTGATCACTTTGATGGCAAACCGTGTGAACGTTATGTCAATTGTGCTAACCCAGACTGCAATAAACAAATCATCTGTTCTGAAGAAAATGAAGACCGTTATCTGAGGGGTTGTAGTGAAGAATGCCGCCGCCATCCTGAAAACCGTTATGTCAAAGAACATCACCTGACTGAAAAAGAATGGCAAGATCGTTTAGAAACAATCGGTGAAAGTTTAGTGACCCATTCCTAAGTCTTCACTCCACTTAAAATAATAGGATAATAATGAAAGAAGCTATACCCAGTAAAATGTGGGTATGGCTTCTTTTTTTATCAGCACTTAGGGCTTGATTTGTCATATGGATTTATGCTTATATTTGCTATAATTAGTAAAGTCTTGTATCAATGTCTCGAGAGGATGTGACACTGTGTCTGACCATCAATCAAACTCAAATAAAAATTTTTGGGAACGGGTTCAAAAGACAGAAACCTTTCAAAAATTAAAAAATAACACCCAAAAAATTAAAGAGAACTACAAGGACCATACTTCAAAGCCTAGCCAAGATGGAAATGAGAAGAAGTTAGCTAGTTTTTCAACTCATACTTTCGACGAAGAGCCTCTTCTTTCACGATCAGCCTACCAACAAAAAATGCGCGAAAAAGATCAGAAAGAAAACAACTTATTTTCAAAGGCTAGCAAACCGCAAGCTCAATCGACCAGCCAAATAAGTCTGCTTCTACAATTCGACCATTTTTACGGGGGGCTGAAGCGTCTCTTCATCATGATCATCTTTGCCCTTCTTTTAATCGGGGTCATTGGCTTTGGTGTCGGTTATGGCTACTTTGTTTCTTTGATCAACCAAGATATGGAATGGAATCAAGAAGAATTGGTCGAAGAAGTATCCAGTGTGGCTTCGACCTCCAGCATGTATTATGCAGATGGCCGCAAAATTTCAGACCTGAGAAATGATTTATCTCGAACCCCTATTCCTATAGAAGAAATGTCCCTGAATGTTTTAGCTGCTGTGATTTCTACTGAAGATAATTACTTTTACGATCATGATGGCATTGTCCCCAAAGCCATCCTCCGAGCCGTTTTCGAGCAAATCACACAGACTGGAGGAACAGGCGGATCGACTCTCACCCAGCAATTAGTCAAGCAACAATTGCTGACAGATGAAACCACCTTTGAACGAAAAGCCAATGAAATCGCCTTATCCGTTAAATTAGAAGAACTTTTAAGTAAGGAAGAAATTTTAGAAGCTTACATGAATGTCTCACCATTTGGTCGGAACAACCAAGGGAAAAATATTGCGGGGGTAGAAGAAGCAGCTGAAGGAATCTTCGGCGTTGATGCAGCTGATCTGTCCTTAGCTCAAGCGGCTTACTTAGCCGGTTTGCCAAAAAGTCCCATTGACTATAGCCCTTACGACCAAAATGGTCAATTAAAAGCAGACCTTTCCCCAGGTATCGAGCGACAAAAAGATGTGCTGTTCTTTATGTTCAGGGAAGGATATCTGTCAGAAGAAGAATATCAACAAGCGGAGGCTTACGATATTTCACAAGATTTTATAGCATCTGAACCTCGCCAAGACGCCGAACGCACTTATCTCTATGATGAAATTGAAAGACGTGGGCGGGACATCATCATTAACCAGCTCATTTCTGCAGACGGAAAGAATCCAGAAGAAGTGAAAGAAGACCAATCACTTTATGATGACTACTATCAAAGAGCCGATGCAGAATTAAGAAACGGAGGATATGATATCCAAACAACGATTGACCGCGACTTACACCTAGCATTGAATCAAACCATTGAAGACAATGCCTGGTACATCGGCTCTCCCCGTGACGTTTACTGGGTCGATGAAGAAAGTGGTCAGGACCAGTATATGGTTGATTACGCCCAAAATGGAAGCGTGCTTTTAGATAATGAGAGTGGCCGAATTTTAGCCTTTATTGGAGGGGTTAATTATGAAGACAACAATGTCAACCACGCGACTCAAAGCCGACGTTCTCCTGCTTCAGCCTTAAAACCCTTATCAGTTTTTGGTCCAGCTTTAGAATTAGGGATTATCACTCCAGCCAGTATGGTCTACGACCGTGCCATCACTTTTTCAGCTGAGCAAACAGGTTCGGGAACTTACGAGCCAGGTAATGCTGGTGGATTTACCAACCGTTGGTGGAATGCCCGAGAAGCCCTAGCCGTTTCTCAAAACATCCCTGCCCTCCGTATTTATAATGAATTTTACCAAGATTATGACATTTCCACTTATTTTAGAAATGCAGGTTTAGGTCCAGAAGCGGTCCCTGATGAAGATTTTAACACCCTGTCCCTTGCTTTGGGAGGAGTCACCAAAGGAACGACCGTGGAAGAAATGACCGGCCTTTATGCCGCCATTGCCAATGATGGTCAATATGTTCAACCTCATATGATTGAATCCATAACTAATGCCGAGGGTGAAACGATATTTAAAGCCGAGGATGAAATCGAAAGTCATCAAGTTTTTGAAGAGAACACCGCTTATTTACTGCAAGATATCTTGCGAGATGTCAGTACTGAGGGAACTGGCCGACAGTCACGGGCAGAGCTACAATTCAATCTTGATTTGATGTCAAAAACCGGAACGAGTGATAGCTATCGAGATATATGGTATATCGGTTCCAACCCTAAAATAACCTTAGGCTCATGGATCGGTTATTCAAATATTATGGCCACCAATGATTTGGTGAGTGAATTTGGAGCCTACCCTTCTAGCCGCAATATGACGATCTGGTCAAGATTGATGAATGCCATCTATTATACCAATCCTGATATTATGGGCTTAGATGAAGAATTCGACCGACCAGCTGGTATCATTGAAGAATCTGTCCTAGCTCAAACAGGAATGAAACCTGCAGAAGTTGACCTGCCGAATGGTCAGACCATTCAAGCCAGTGGTGAAATGAAAGAAGAAATCTTTCTAGCGGATCATCCACCTAAGGCTACGGTTTATAATTTTGCTGTTGGGGGTACTCCGAAAGAATTAGAAAACTTTTGGTCCAGATTCATCCGACCAAAACGTCGTCCACAAGAGGAGACCAATGAATCTTCCGATACGGGTGATGGTGATGAAGAAAATAGTCAGGAAGATGAAGGCGAGCTTTCTGATGAAGACTCCAGCCTTTTAGATGACATCATCGATGGTCTGAGAGACCAATTTACTGATCAATAAAAAAAGAGTGTTGCCCCAGCTGTCAAGCAGCTTCTGGCAACACTCTTTTTGCTATCCTAAGGTCGTTCCCCGATGAACAAGGTCATGAGGAAGGATCACTTGTTTTTCTTCGATGTCTTCATCATTCATTAACTTCGTCAGTAAACGCATGGCCACCGCCCCCACATCATAGGTTGGCTCAACAATGGAAGATAAGGTTGGACGGACCATCATTGAAATTTTGGTATTATGGGAGGTAAAAATTTCAATATCTTCGGGGATACTTTTACCCATTTCTCTCGCCCGGTTCATGATACCTACCGCCACCTCATCAGAGGTCACAAGTAAGCCATCGATTCCCTGCTCTAAAAATTCATCAGCTTTTTCATAAGCCAAATCATAATTATCCGCCACTTCAAAAACTAGAGAAGGATCGTAATCGAGTTGAACAGCATTAAAGGCTTGCTTATATCCCTCTAAACGCTCGATACCATCAATAGGAAAATCAAGGTCGGCTAAGACTAGACCTACTTTATGATGTCTTTCCAGCAAGTCAGCGGTAGCTTGTCGGGTGGCTTCCTTGTAATCAATATTAACCGAAGGAAATTCCCCCTCCAAATCCATGGTTCCCGCTAAAACAGCCGGTGTTTGGTTTTGTAAAAATTGCTGGCGGATGTCTTCACTAAATGCCATCCCCATATAGATGACCCCATCCACTTGCTTGGACAAGAGTGAATTCAATACACTGGCTTCACTCTCACTGTCTTTTCGTGAATTTTCTAAAATAATATTATATTCGTACATACTAGCAATATCATCAATTCCCAATGCCAAGGTTGAATAATAAAAATCAGTCACATTAGGAATCATGACACCAATCGTGGTCGTCCGGCTAGAAGCTAGCCCTCTGGCTACTTGATTAGGACGGTAGTTCAAGCGTTCGATTACCGCCTGAACCTTTTCACTGGTCTCTTTTTTTACATTTTTATTACCATTCACGACCCGTGAGACCGTCGCCATCGACACCCCGGCCTCATTAGCAACATCATAGATTGTAACTGTTTTTTTAGACATCTCCATCGTTCCTTTATTTATTCTTTCCCATTGAAGCTTATTTTAATCTAACAGAACAACCTATTTTTTGCAAGCGTTTACTTTATTGACAAATCAAGCTTATGAGCTTTTCTATCTTTTTACAAAATATTCCTCATACCAAATAATGAACATGTAAAGAGTCCAGATTTTACGGTGATAGCTTTTACCCCGGCGATTTAATTCAATTAACTCTTGTAGCTCATCGGTATGGAAAAATTCATGAGCAATCTCCCCTTGGAAAGCTGTTTCAATTTGAGAGAGATATTTTTCATCTTGCAACCAATGGCGAACAGGAACAGGAAAACCTAACTTAGGCCGCTGAGCCCATTCATCTGGTAAATATTGAAGGGCTGCTTCTCTGAAGGCAATTTTCCCTTTTTCTTCTTGGACTTTTAAATGTTCAGGTAAGGTTCTGGAAAAATTTAAAACATCAATATCAAAAATAGGCATTAAAACCTGGACAGAGTGAGCCATATTCATCCGGTCTGCTTTTAAATTGATATCGTTAATTAACCACAGATGGAAATCCAGATATTGTTTTTTGATTAAGTCGCTCTCACCTTGAACTCGGTCATAATATGGTTGGACGATATCGTTCAAACGAGGCCCTTGACGGTAGCTTTCTTTTAAGAGAGCGTTGGCTTGATTTTCATGGAAAATATTGGCTTGGCCAATATACCAATCTTCCACCGCTTGTCCTTTTGAAAGGAAATTTTTCCCTTTGAAATCTTTGAGTTGGTGATTAGCTAGCTGCCCTAGTTTATTTCTTAAAGTAGCGGGCACTATTTTTTTATATTGTTTCACCAGATGAGGGACCTGATAGTCCAAATATCCTCCAAAAAATTCATCTGATCCTTCACCTGAAAAGGCTAGAGAAGTATATTGGCTGGTCAGCTGAGATAAGAAATACATGGGAATAGCAGAAAGATTAGCTAAAGGCTCATCCATCATATATTGGATATCTGTTAAGGCAGCAAAGGACTGGTCTGCTCCAATTCTCTCGGCACGATGGTCGATATTAAAATGTTCAGACAAAGCTGCAGCATTATTAATTTCTGAAAACTTTTCATCATTATAGCCAACAGTAAAAGTGTTTTTGGGTCGGACACGAGCCACAATATAGGACGAATCCACTCCACCTGATAGGTAGGAGCCGACTTGGTCAAAATCGGCATAATCATGCTTGAGGTCATCAATATTTTGGCCAATCAAGTGATTGATTTTATCAATAGCTTCATCTAGCGAAATATCATGGCTTTCAAAAGAAACATCCCAGTATTTTTCACTTTGGATATTTCCAGTATGGAAAGTTGAGACAGAAGCTGGGCTGGGTTTGTAAACTTCTTTAAAGAAGGACTCTTGGAGGGTCGGTGACTGAAAGATGAGATAAGGTCTCAGAGCATCCTGGTTCAACTGCTTTTGAAATAAAGGATGCTGTAAGAGCGCTTTGGCCTCAGAGGCAAAGAGTAAACCTTCTCCAATCTGCTGGTAATAAAGAGGTTGGACCCCTAAACGGTCACGAATAAAGTGTAAGGCTTGACTATGTTTGTCATAAATCAACACAATAAAATGCCCATGAAGTAAGCGTGCACAATTTTTCAGCCCTTGGTGATCAAGCATAAGCGCGATAGCTTGAGCAGGTGTCATGTTTTCTTGCTTGCTGTAAGGATAAACAGCTTGAAACAAGTCCTGAGTGTTTTTAACTGACCCATTAATCAGAACAACATAGCGTTGATTTTCAAAACTTTCCTTGCCCTCAAATCTATAGCTTGTTTTGAGACCTTTGTAGATTAAAGCAAGGTCTTGACTTTTTATAACTTCTTGATAATCAGGTCCTCGGTGTTCAATTGCTTTTCCCATGTCATTTAAAATAGTATCTGTTCCCTGTAATTTAAAATATCCGGCAAATCCTGCCATTGTTTTTTCCCCCGTAGTTGTATTTTTTTTATTTAAAACTGTAGCATGAACGTTTCCCCTCGTTCATCCTATTTTTCTTCTTGATTCCCGTCAAAAGCTACCCCTGAAATCGTTCCATCAGGTCCATAAATAATTTGTACCACATTGATCGCTGCTTCTGGATCATCTTTGGTCCACATATAAACAGTGTCGCCACTTTCTAAATTATATTCTTTATAGTGGGCTTTAGTGAACTGTTCTTCGATGCTTTCAATTGGTGTGGTCACCTCCATATAGGATAAGGCATTCAAATTTTCCTCATCAAAAGGAAATTCCAATTGGTTGGATTGAAGTTGACGAGAAACATTAGTGACTTGTTCGCTGTCATCAAAAACAACAGTAAAGGTTTCAACCGCTCCATCAGAGTTTTGACTCTGGTAGTTAACAGCCCCTGCCCCTTGATTCATAGGCTCACCCATGATTTCAGTCACCCGATCTAAAGTTAAAGCAGCATCCTCAGTTGCTTGTCGAGCTTCTTCTTCTACCGCTTGGCTAGAGGATTGGAAATCTTCATAATCCATCAAACTGCCGCCCATTTGGCTTTGGTCGCCATCTGTCGATTCGACCCCTAAAATATCCTCGGTATAATAGGTCAACATACGATTGATTAAGGTGTTATTGATACTTGCTGCTTGTAGATATTGCAGCCCCATAATATCTGATGACAGATAATTATAATCTTGGTCATATAAAGGTAATTGGATCATTTGCCCACCCGTTTCAGTCAAGCTGGCAACGGCTGGTAAGTGATAAGTCATTCCATCAAAATTCATTTGAGAATAAGCCAATAAAGTCGGCTGGGCTTGACCTAAATCAGCTAGAGTCTGGTCTGCTGACATTTTTTCATTCACAGTTGACGCATCCAAGAAAGCTTCATCAGGCAAATCCTGCTGGTCGGTAAAAATACCCGCTTGGACTAAGGCTCCATTGACAAAGTATAGGCCAATAAAATTTTGCTTGGACTCTTGTTCACTTTCACCGTCTGCTTGGCCAAATTCATAAAATAAGTACTCTTCATTTTCACCCACTTGGCTATGTTGAGCTTTTGGCCCAGGGTTGAAATTATTCAATATTTCAGTGACATTATTCTGACTCTGTGCCTGATCGCTTTCAAAGCTAAAGGGTTGAACGGGATGTTCACTTAAAAGTGCTTCATAATGGCCCATGACTTCAGCAAATTGATCATTCGGATAGTTCACTTGGTCCATAAAAGACGTCAGTGAATAAGATTCTTCTTTTTCTGACGGCTGGCCGTTTTCTTTTGTATCATCACAAGCCACTAAAAATAGGGCTAAGAACAAAAAGAGGGTGAATAACTTCAATGATCGTTTGATGCCTTGTTTCAGCATAACAAAACTCCTATCTCTCAAATTTTTCGTTTAAGTCGATTATACAATTAATCTAAAAATTAAAAAACAGCTTAATAGGATTAAGCTGTTTTTTATTTGGTGGTGAATAGGGCTAATTAGATATACCCATCTTCATCTTTATCATTTTTCTTGTTAGCTGAATCTTGGTCTGCATCTTTCTTCTCTTTAGCAATAGCGTTAGCGTTTTTGACTGATTCATCGCTAGCATCTGCTCGATCTTCTTCTTGGTCTTGATCAAGCTCTTTTTCAACCGTGTCTTTAGCTTCTTTGGCTTTATTTTCAGCTGTATCTTTAGCTTCTTTGGCTTTATCTTCAACCGTATCTTTGGCTTCTTGAGCTTTATTTTTAGCTTTTTCAGCAGTGTCTTCCACGTCTGATTTCACTTGTTCATAAGTTTCTTCAGCTTGTTTGGACGCTTCGTTAAAATAATGTTCACCAGTTTCACGAACATTTTGATATAATTCATTGCCTTTTTCTTTAGCAATATCGAAATATTGATTGGCTTGTTCGCGGGTTTCATTTGTTTTATCTACAATATCACGGCGAGTTTTTTCACCTGATTGAGGAGCATAGAGTAAGGTTGTTACACCAGCAACCGCTGCCCCAAAAATAGCACCTAAAATAAAAGAACCTGTATTATTTTTTGACATGTTTTTTACCTCCTTTTAACGCTTAATGCGGTTGTTTGAGCGATTAGTAAAAGATGTTAGGGAAGTCGTTAAGTTACGAGAAGAAGCATTTAAGTCTGAAACAGTAATACCTAAATCTCCAACGGCTTGGAATAATGGCGTCAATAAGCCCATTTTCCCATTAACATCATCCAAAGTAACGTTCGATTTGTTTAATAGCCCTTCAACTTCAATTAATAAGTGGTCGGCATCTTTGGTAATGGTTCTAATGGTCGTATTTGCTTCATCTACAGTTTTATTTAATTTATCTACCACACCTGCAAATTTCACAAGCACATAAACTAATACAATTACTAATACCGCAAAGGCTACAGCAGCAATAATGGCTGCGATTTCTCCACCTGTCATTTGGTCACATCCTTATTTTTTATTCTCTAAGATAGCTTAGAACTCTTTTACTAAGAATAACATTTTTCCGTCAGTTTAAGCAAATCATAAGGATTTAAGCGCAGATGAATTATTGTCGCCCTCTCCTTTTGTCAATAGGTCGGATATACTTTATAATATGTTAATTGGAGGTTGATAATATGAATAATGATTCTACTGTAACTGCTGGAGTGGGAGAAGAATTAGAACAGGAAACTTCTGCTCTCGTTCAATTTTTTAGCTCGGTGGACTGGCAATCTATGCTAGTTAATTTTGCAATTACGATCTTGAAGGTACTGGTCGTTGCCTTGGTCGTTTATGCCGCTTACCGCTTTTTTACTTATTTATTAAATCGCTTTTTCAAACATCAAGAAGGTATGGATCACAAAATGGCGAGCAAGTATGTCACCCTTAAGAACCTATTACAAAATGTTCTCAAGGCTCTGGCTTGGTTCATCTTTGCCTATACGGCCCTAGGCTTGTTCGGAGTTCCGGTAGGTACACTCTTAGCCGGTGCTGGAGTGATTGGTTTAGCTGTTTCTCTTGGTGCCCAAGGTTTTGTCAATGACTTTATTAACGGCTTTCGCATCATTTTCGAAGAGCAAATGCATGTCGGAGATAATGTGGTCCTAGAAGATATAGATGGCATTGTTGAACAAGTCGGCCTACAGACCACAGTTATTCGTGCTTGGGATGGAACATTCCACTATATTCCAAACCGAGAAATTATTATCGTAGGCAATAAATCCCGATCTAGCTTGCGTGCCCTTGTCGAAATTCCTCTCTATACAGATACCGATTTGGATAAGGTCCGCCAGCTCATCGAAGAAGCCAACCAACGATTATTTGAAGAATTCGGTGATGCTATCACGCAAAAACCTTCTTCTGTAGATTTTATCCCTTATTCCACAGGGCAAGTAGCGGCTCAAGTGATCATGTATACCCGACCCGATGATGTCTTCGCGGTCAAATACAAAGCCTTTGAACTATATGTGGATGTCCTTACTGACGCCGGCATTGACCTACCTGATTTTGTTTTACCCCTAGCTAAATAAAAAAACTCCTTAGCCCAAACTAAAGGAGTCTATGAAGAGAGCCTGACTGCTGGTCAGGCTCTTCTTGATTTTAAATAAAAGCTTTATTCTAAACTGCCCTGATAAGCCAAAGCTTCATAAGGACGATGATGGTAGTCGTAGTAGTCTAGCTGATAGTCTTTTCCATCCACTGTTAATATGGCGTAGAGTTTTTCATTAATATTCCCTCTGGGCCGGCTAATGCTGCCGGGATTAATAGCAATAACACCATTGACTTGCTCTACTCTGGCCTGATGGGTGTGGCCATAAGCTGCAAAAGAGCAATCTTTTTCCTGGGCACGCTGGCATAGCTCTTCTAATCCCCACTGGACGCCGTAAAGATGGCCATGGGTCGCGAAAACTTTTGCGCTAGACAAGTTGATGACTGTCTCTTCGATATAACCCGATCCCCTATCATTATTTCCTTTGATTGGAATCATTTTCTGCCAATGAGGATGGCTATCATCATTTTCACTATCTCCCAAATGTAAGAGATAGTCCACTTCATCCTGATAGATAGATATCAAGTCAGTGATAATTTGCTGGTCGCCATGATTATCACTCACCATTAATAATGAATGCATTAGAGATCATTCACCATCCATTCATCCCACTGTAAATCAAGGGCTTTTAAAGCACGAGAACGGTGGCTCACTTGGTTTTTTTCCTCTTCTTCAAGTTCCCCAAAACTTTTATTCAGTTCAGGATAATAGAAGAGAGGATCATAGCCAAAACCAAAGTGCCCTCGCGGTTCTTCTAAAATATAGCCATAAACTTTTCCTTCAACCACTAAGCTATCCTTCTGAGGATGAGCGACTGCCAAGGTCGTTTGAAAATGGGCTGTACGTTTTTCCCATTCGACTCCTTCTAATTCAGCCAGTAATTTTGCATTGTTAGCTTGATCATCGTGATCTTTACCCGCATAGCGAGCTGAATAAATGCCAGGCGCCCCGTCTAAAGCATCCACCAACAAACCCGAATCATCTCCAATGACCATTTGATTGGTCAGCTTGGCAATGGTTTCTGCTTTTAATAAGGCGTTTTCAGCAAAGGTTTTTCCTGTTTCTTCGACTTCGGCTAGGTCTGGGTAATCGTGAAGGGTCTCAATCATGTAGCCTCGGGGTTCAAACATGGCCTTAAATTCGGTTGCTTTGCCAAAATTTCGTGTTGCAATTAATAAAGTTTCCATCCTGTTCTCCTATTGCAAATGTATTTGTTGAATCTGATATGACTGTGAATCAAAAAAGGAATCGGCTATGGTCTGAAAATTTTTATGACTAGCCGTTGTAAAGAGCTCGACCTTTCCTTTTTTACCGTGAGCTTCATCTGCCACATAAGGGCGTAACTCTTCTGCTATGGCCATCGATGCATCAACAACCTGAACATGAGGGGCAAGGCTAGCTTGAATTTCTTCAATCAAAAAAGGATAGTGGGTACACCCTAGTATGAGGGTATCAAAATCATGCTTCTTTAGGACACTTAAATCTTCTTGAACCGTATCAAGGGCTTTTTTATCTCCCATCAGATTCGCTTCGACCACGGGAACAAAGCGTGGCGTAGCCAGTTCGTAGACCTTAGTTTCCTGACCAAAACTTTGCAGATAGCGCTGGTAGACCTGGCTATTGACCGTTCTTTCAGTCGCTATCAAACTCAATGCTTTTTGATGGGATAAGCGGTATGCCAGCTTGGCAGTCGGAAAAATAATCCCAATCACCGGCAAGTTAAATTTATCTTCAAAATCCTGCAGATGGAGGGTTGAAATGGTATTACAAGCAATGACGATAAGATCCACGCCTTGCTCAAGTAAAAATTGCATCAATTGTTCAGAAAACATTTGAATTTCAATTTTTGAACGAGAACCATAAGGAGCTCTGGCATTATCCCCGATAAAAACAATATCAAGCTGGGGGAAACTTTGCTGGACCGCCTTAACAATGGTCAGGCCTCCTACGCCCGAATCTAGCATTCCAATCTTCATCTTTATTAAAACCTCAATTCTCAAACAAACTCTTGTCTTTGAAACAATATTTTACCATACATGCATTGAAATTAGGCTTTTATTATCTAGACCCTTCTCTTCTTATCTGCCTTCATTCTTATTTCTAGTTCAAAGGCTACTTAGCAGGTCTTTCAAGATCAGCTTTTTCCTAACTTTTTTATAATAAATAGGCTGCAACAGGGTTGCAGCCTTAAACATAGGATCTTTTCTTATTTATGTTTAGCTAAAGCATCTTCTAATTGCTCTTTACCATGAACACCTATTAAAGTGTCTACCACTTGTCCATCTTTAGTAATGACTAAAGTTGGAATACTCATAACACCAAATTTTTGAGCGGTCTCTTGGTTATCATCCACATCAACCGTATAGTAATTGACACTTCCATCATTTTCAGCATCTAATTCTTCAATGATAGGTGTTTGGATGCGGCAAGGTCCACACCAACTTGCCCAAAAATCAATTAAATTTAAACCTTCAGCAGTTTTTTGTTCGAAATTTTTATCTGTTAATGCTTCTACCATTTCATACATCCTTTCCTTACTTTAATTTAGTAAGTTATTTAATCATGTTCATTCTATCAAAGTCTCAGTGAGCTTACCATTATTTTGTTTCAATCTCTCAGACTAGCGGCTGCTTTTTAGTTTTACTAAGGTGGCTCCTGTTCCACCTTGGTTAGCTGGAGCCAATTCAAAGTCTTCAACCTGAGGATGTTTTTTCAACAGCTGGTGGGTCCCTTGGCGTAAGGCTCCCGTTCCATGGCCATGGATGATGGTTACACTTTCATAGTGGTTGAGCAAGGCCGCATCCAAATATTGGGCCAGTTCATCCATGCCTTTTTCAAAACGTTCGCCACGTATATCTAGCTCTGTTCCTACCCTTGGACGACTCGCTCGGTGGGAAGAAACTGGAGAAGTGGCTGAAGAAGAATTCTTTTTCGTCAGTTCCATCTGATCTGACTGCACCTTCATCTTCATGCTTCCCATTTGAACCATCCACTCATCTTTTCCAAGAGCTTCGATAAGCGTTCCGTTTTGATTAAAGGGTAAAACTTGGACCTCATCTCCTACTTGCAGGCCTTGTTCTTTTTTAGCCTTTTTGATGTGTTTATTTTTTGCCAGCTGGTCTTTTTCTTCTTGGCTTCTTAAACGATCAAGCTGGCTTTGGGCGTCAATAAGTTCATGTTCCTTTACCGTGGCTTGGCCTAAATCCATTTGTTTTTGACGGATATCAGAAATAATACGGTCGGCTTTCGTCTTAGCATCATCCAAATAAGTCGCTGCTTTTTCTTGGGCCTCTTCCATCAATTGTTCTCGTTCTTGATTCAACTGTTGATAAGCGTCTTCCAGCTGCCGTCTTACCTTAAAGGCTTCAATATATTGCTGGTGAAAATCTTCATATTCCTCTTCTGCTCGCCGCCGTTGATGGTCTAAATCAGAAATCATGTCATCAACAGATTGAGAATCAGCAGTCATTAAACTTTTGGCTCGATCAATAATGTCTTGGTCAACACCCAGCCGTTTTGAAATTTCAAAGGCGTTGGAACGACCCGGTACCCCGATTTGCAATTCAAAGGTTGGACTCAAGCTGTCCACATCAAAAGTCATTGAAGCGTTGATAGTTTCTTCTTGTTGGTAACCGTAGGATTTTAGTTCAGGATAGTGGGATGAAATCATGGCCAGTGGACCGACCTGACGAATGTACTCTAAAATAGCAATGGCAAGAGCAGCCCCTTCTTGAGGGTCCGTCCCTGATCCCAACTCATCAATTAGAACCAGGGATGAAGATGTCATCCGCTGCAAAATATGGTTGATATTGGTCATATGAGATGAGAATGTACTTAGGGATTGCTCAATAGACTGTTCATCGCCGATATCCGCATAAATCCCATCAAATATAGCAATTTGACTTTTTTCTTGAGCAGGAATATGCAAGCCGGCTTGAGCCATCATTTGTAACAATCCTAAGGTTTTAAGCACAATGGTTTTCCCACCAGTATTAGGACCCGTAACGATGATGGTCTTATAATCCTGACCGAGAATGATATCATTAGGCACTACCTCAGCAGGATCTAAAAGAGGATGACGGGCTTGTTTTAAATCGACGACATGGTCCAAACTGATGGCAGGGTGAACAGCATTCATATCCACCGCATAACGAGCTTTGGCATTTACCACATCCAGATGGGTCATGAGGGCCTGATTTTTTTGAATATCTGTGGCATGACTAGCAATTTTTTCAGATAATTCAGCTAGAATACGATCTTCTTCCTGTTTTTCTTCCACCGCTAGCTGGCGCAAGTGATTATTTTTATCCACAACTGCTTGGGGTTCGATATACAGCGTCTGGCCGGACGAACTCTGGTCATGAACCACCCCACCTACTGCTTTCTTACTTTCAGCTTTAACAGGTAAGACAAAACGATCGTTCCGCATGGTAATCAAATTATCGGTGAGATATTTAGCATACTTGCCCTTGATCATCCCGTTAAGAATGCGCCGAATGTCGTTTTGATTAGCGCTGATAGAGGATCGAATTTTTCGGAGGCTGGTTGAGGCTGAATCCAATATTCCTCCACTATCGTCAATGGAATACTCCATAACTTCAAGAAGTTGAGGCAAAGGGTTGAGCACTTGGCCAACGACAGCTATTTCATCTAAAGGGATGTCACTTTCTTCTTTAATCTTGCTGAAGAAAATTTTTACTTCTCTTACATTTTTTAATAGCCGTCCCACTTGACTGACTTCTTCACCATTTAGGGAGGCGCCAATACTCAACCGTTTTAAATGAGCCGTTAAATCAGTAAAGGAAGCAATGGGTATGCCTCCTTTTTCTTTAATCAAACGAACGCCATCAGCTGTTTCATTTAATGCTGCTTCAATTTTTTCTCTATCATTCGATGGTTTCAACAAAGAAATTTGTTCTTTTGCAGTCGTAGAAGAAGCATAATTTAACAGCTGCTGGATTATTTTATTAAATTCTAATGTTCCTAATGTTTTTTTGTCAAAAGTAGACAACTGTCATCACCTTTCTAGCTTCAATGACTTAGGAATAAGACAAAATCCATCCGTCATAGAAGAAATTTGAAAAGAGAGGGGTATGTTGAACAATGGCGCGAGCAAGACCACTATGAGTGAAAAATTCCTGGATTCCATCAGTGGCCATGGTCGATAAAATGAATAAAGCCAGAAATAAAATCATATAGGCTTGAAAAATAGAAATAAGAGCCCCTCCCAACATGTCCATCAAGGGATGCTGGCTAAAATGATCGGCTGGCTCAATCACATAGAGGACCAGTTTGGAAATTAACCAGCCCAACATAAAAATCAAAAAGAATGAAATCAGAGCATAAAAACTTTGGTCCAGGCCAAAAGAAATGGTTGAATCATAAAGGACAAAAGCATTGTGCCAAGAAGGTGAAGGGTAAGGAATGATTAATTCAAGCATGTCACTCAGGGCAGGATAAAAAATCATGGCCATAATAAAGGCTAGGACATAAATTAAGAGTGAGATCAATTGATGAACCAACCCATTGCGAACCCCTTCGTAGGCTGCTATTGCAAGGTAAATTAAAAAAAATAAAACAAACATGATTACTCCTTTATCGCCTAGTCTTCCAACTTATCCTTTGCTTGCTGCCGGTCAGAATGAGTGATTAATTCCTCCTGCATGTCCACCTTTTCAGAAATCGCATTGATGGCTACCAAAATAGCAGCTTCTTCCGTCGTCATTTTCTCAGACAAGGCTTTGAGTTGATCAATTTGCTCGTTTAAGCTATCGATCACAACATCCATATGTTCATCACTTTTCGATCCAACGATTGTATATTCTTTATTTTGAATGGTTGCACGATAACGTCTTTTATTGAAAACCACTGCCATCCTCCTTATCTATATGCCCGTTCATTTTACCATGAAAAAGAAAGGACTCACAATATTATTAAGAAGTCCCAGAGGATGGTATGCTATGATGGGTGCATGAGAGAAGGAGCGTGTTTATGTCAACTCAAACCATCAATGCAAGCGATCAGCTGTTAAAAGAATTGGACCTCTATTATCAGTCCTATAAAAAAGAAAAGGCTCCAGCTTATAGCCTTTTTCAAGCTAAAAAAAATGGCGTCACAGTCACGGCCTATCATTCTGGAAAGGTGGTATTTCAAGGCAATGGAGCTGAAAAAGAGGCTGGGCAATGGGCCAAGTTAGAAGCTCCTGCCACAAATAAAAAACAGCTTAAAGATGCTAAGCTCCCGCCATCTTTTGAAAGTTGGTCGGTTTTAGGATCGGATGAAGTAGGAAACGGCTCATACTTCGGTCCTATCACTGTTTGCGCTGCCTATGTCGACCAGAACAAAATTAAAAAGCTAAAAGAATTAGGGGTTCAAGACTCTAAAAATTTAAGCGACCAGCAAATTCAGAAACTGGCTGGGCAAATCAAATCCCTGATTCCCTATAAACTTTTAGTGGTCCACCCTCGCAAATACAATGAAATCCAACCTCAAATGTCCCAACACAAGATGAAAGCCCTCCTTCATAATCAAGCGCTGATCAAAGTTTTAGACCAGCTATCTCCCCAGAAACCCCAAGCCATTTTAATTGACCAGTTTGAAGAGGCTCAATACTATTTTGCCCACATCAAGCAAGCGGAACGCCAAGTCAAAGACCATGTTTATTTTTTAAAAAGAGCGGAGAGCGCTCACCTTTCCGTTGCTGCTGCGTCTATCATCGCTCGCGACCAGTTCTTAATTGAAATGAAGAACTTATCTGACCAGGCGGGCTTCCAATTAAAGATAGGGGCTAACGAAAAAGTCGACCAACAAGCCGCGAAAATCATTCAAAACCCTAAGCTGGATTTAGCAGATTTTGCCAAATTGCATTTTGCAAATACAAAAAAAGCTGAAAAATTAGCCCAGCCATAAAAAGAAAAATGAGTCCTCTTTTAAGTGAGAGGACTCATTTTTTAGCGATTTATTCAACTTTTCAGGGTTAAAAGCCGAACTCATGATAGACCTCTGCCATCGGATGGTTAGAATTTTGGCCGGCTGAGTTGGTGGCTTTGAAGGTATTGTTTGATGGAAGCTATGACTGGCAAGACCAAGGGAATTAAAATGATAGTCAGAAAGTTACTAGCTAAAAATATCGACAGGACACTGGCCAAAAAAGTGAGCCAGAGAGGCAAGTCCAAATCTTTTCCAAGAAGAAAAGGTTCCAAAAAGTATTGGCTTACTTCTAAAACAAGGAATAAGATTAATAATGCTATAGCCTGCTGGGGACTATGCCAAAACCATTCGTAAATGATCCAAGGCACAAAAACCAAGGCACTTCCAATGAGCGGAATGAAATCAATCAAAGTAATTGCTAAAGCAACTAAAATAAACCAAGAAATGTCCATAAAATATAAGCCCACAGATAAAATGAATAAGCTGATAGCAAACAACTTCAATTGTGATTTTAAATATTCGACGATATTGTGAAGGGTTAAGGATAAAAATTCTCCCATAAAAAACTCCTTTCAAAAAAACACTATGCTAGGAATCTATCCTAACACAGTGTTTTTAAAATTTATTTAAATTAACGTATATCCGCTTGGAGTTCATCTTCCAGGGCATGGATCACTTTTTCAAAATCTTTCTGAATCTCCTCTTCAACTAAGGTAGCATTCGGATTTTGATAGAAGAGAGAATAAGCCATGGATTTTTTACCTTCTTCAATGGAATCACCCACATAGTAGTCAAACAAGCGAATGTCTTGTAACCATGGGCCAGCTGCTTTTTCAATGACGTCAACAATTTGGCTGTGATGAATCTTGTGGTCTAAAAGCAGGGCCACATCGCGACTAATTCCTGGATACTTAGCAATTTCACTCACCAGCATGGATTGTTTTTCCGCATCATGAATCACTTGCAAACTCATTTCAAAGACAAACACTTCTTTTAAATCGTACTGGTCAGCTAAGCTGGGGTGGATTTGTCCAATGAAACCTAAAAGCTGGTCTCCCAAATAAAGATGAGCGGTTTGGCCCGGATGCATGCCAGCCATATCATTTACTGCTTCAAAGCGAACAGGGTCTGCCAGCCGGTAACTGCCAAGTAAGGATTGTAAAATACCTTTCAAGCTATAGAAATCCATAGGTAGGCTATCTTTCGTCCAATCATCGAACCAGCTTCCACAAGCCAAGGCTGCCACATATTCTTCTTCATTTAATAAATCATCTTCCGGTGTCCCATGATAGACCCGTCCACTTTCGTAGAGGAAGATTTGATCTTGGGAACGGGCGTGGTTGTATTGAGCACTCGTTAAAAGACCAGAAATAAGGGATTTTCTTAAGGTCTGGTGTTCTTCACTTAAAGGCATGCTGAGAGTGGTATCTTCACTGTCCTCTAAAGCAAAGCGATTGGCTTTTTCTTTGGTGGTCAGAGAATAGTTCAAGGCTTGATTAAAGCCGAGTGTCTGTAGGTGGCGGTTGGTATGACGAATCAGTTTCTGCATAGGGTTGAGCTGGCCAGCTTTGCCAACACTAGCTGGCAGGCTGTTTGGTAAATTATTATAGCCATAAATGCGCGCCACTTCTTCAGCCACATCCGCCTTAATTTTTATATCCCAACGACGCGGAGGAATAATGACTGTAAAGCTATCATCCTCACCATCCTCATAATCAAAGCCTAGGCGGTCAAGGATGTCAAAGACAATTAGCTTGTTAAATTCAGTTCCAATAATCCCTTCCAAATAAGAGACGGTCATTGGAATTTCAACATCTTCTGCCTCCACATGAACGCTTTCAGCGGTTCCTGCCAGTAATTTCCCATGTCCTAATTCAGCTAGCAGGACTGCTGCATGGTCCAGGGCATCTTGAACGGTAGCTAAATTGACCCCTTTTTCAAAGCGGGCACTGGCTTCTGAGCGTAAGTTTAAAGACGCAGCGGTTCGGCGAATATGGATGGGACTAAAAACTGCTGCTTCAAGGGCCACCCGAGTCGTCTGGTCTGAAATGTGAGAATTTTCTCCCCCCATGACCCCTGCTAAAGCAATCGCTTTTTCTCCATCAGTAATGACGATATCTTCTGTGCTTAAGTGTCGTTCTTTACCGTCTAAAGTCGTCAAAATCTCCTCATCCTGCGCCCGTCGTACTTTAATTTCTTGACCTTCAATAAGGTCGTAGTCGAAAGCGTGAAGAGGTTGTCCATACTCCATCATAATATAATTGGTCACATCCACGAAATTATCAATTGGACGCATTCCAGAGGCCATGATTTTTCTTTGAAGCCAGATGGGACTTTCTCCAAGCTCTAAATCTTCAATTCCTCTGATTTTATAAATGGGAGCATCAGCAGGGTCGTCAACACTAACGGTCAACCCTTCTTCAATAGAATGGGAGGACCCTTCTTTAACTTCAATCTCAGGAAAGCGTGGCTGTTGACTTAGAATAGCCCCCACTTCATGAGCGACCCCTCTCATGCTCAAAGCGTCTGAACGGTTAGGCGTGAGGTCAACGTCATAAATCACATCGTCTAAACCTAATAATTCCTTGGCATCTTGACCGGCTTCCACCTCATCAGGGAAAACGTATATCCCCTCTGCATAAGCTTTAGGAACCACTTGTTCGGAAAAACCACATTCCTGTAATGAACAAATCATACCATTTGACGGATAACCCTGCATTTGGCGCTCGGCTATTTCAATTCCTCCAGGCAATCTCGCTCCAGGCAAAGCGACAATAACCTTTTGACCTTCTTGGACATTAGGGGCCCCACAAACAATATCTTGTAAAGAATCCTGGCCAACATTGACTTGAGTCGCATTCAAATGCGTATCTGGGATGGCTTGGCAACTTACAATTTCACCTACGACAATATTTGAAATGTCTTGGCCAGGCTGTTTAATATTTTCAACTTCTAGTCCTGTTATAGAGAGTTGATGACCCAAGTCAACGGGATCAACATCGCTTAAATCTAAATATTCTTTTAACCAATTAAATGATATTAGCATGTCTTACCTCCTATTAAAATTGTGACAAGAATCGTTGGTCGTTTTGGTAAAAGTGCCGAATATCTGTGATCCCATACTTCAACATGGCCACACGCTCAATTCCTAATCCAAAAGCAAAACCAGAATATTCTTCAGGATCAATCTCAGACATTTCTAACACATGAGGATGAACCACGCCAGCACCTAGAATTTCTATCCATCCGGACTGCTTGCAAATGTTACAACCTGCCCCTTCACAATTGAAACAAGATACATCCACTTCGACAGAAGGTTCGGTGAATGGGAAATAAGAGGGGCGCAAGCGGATATCACGGTCAGCACCAAATAATTCTTTTGCCAACACATCCAAAGTCCCTTTTAGATCAGCCAAGGATATCTGATGGTCCACCACTAAACCTTCAATCTGTTGGAATTGGTGGGAGTGAGTGGCATCATCATTATCGCGACGGTAAACTTTGCCTGGACTGATCATTTTTAAAGGACCAGATGAAAAATCATGTTCATCCATCACCCTAGCTTGAACGGGTGAGGTATGGGTCCGCATCAGTAAATTATCACTAATGTAGAAAGTATCTTGCATGTCACGGGCAGGATGGTCTTCCGGCAGGTTCATCCGTTTGAAATTATAATCGTCCTGTTCGACTTCGTATCCATCGATCACTTGATAGCCCATACCCACGAATAAGTCTTCAATTTCTTCTCGAACTTGAGTCAGTATATGGCTAGAGCCAAGTGGGAAATGGCGACCTTCCAAGGTCACATCAATGGTTTCATCTTTCAATTGTTGGTTTAATTGTTCTTCTTCAAATTGAGCCTGCTTACTTTCTAACTGGCTGCTGATGTGATTGCGGACCTCATTACTTAATTTTCCAATCACTGGTTTTTCTTCTGGAGATAAATCTGCCATGCCTTTCATGCATTGGGTAATTTGACCTTTTCGACCAAAATACTTGACGCGTATATCTTCAATAGCATTTAAATCTGTTGCTTGTTCAATTTCTGCTGCGGCAGCTTCTTGAATTTGACGTAACTCTTCTTCCATGTTCAATTGAATTGCCTCCTTTTTAAAAACAAAAAACTCCTCCCTAAAAAGGGACGAGTTGAGCGCGGTGCCACCCTACTTTGATCCATATCATCCAAAGATGTTAGAATCACACTTAAGCATAACGGCGCCGACCGGTTTAACTTTTTATTAAACGACTCCAGAACGAATTCTTTTAGCTTATGATGTGAAAATTTCCAGCCAAGATTTTCACTCTCTCATTCACAGTCCTAAAATACTACTTTCTTTCACTATCATGTTTTATTTAGATACTACGATTTTACGCAAAAATAAGCCTAAAATCAAGAACCGTCTCCTTAAGCCTGCTGGCATTCCTCTGAGCACACCCATTCGTCTGCCCAAAGTTGAACCTCTTTCATAACTTTATTCAAGGCCTTACCCTTGTCAGTTAAACAGTAGCCAGCACGAACATTATCCGTACCCCCTGGGCGTTGGATAATATCTAATTTTTCTAATTCCTTCAAGCGCTCAGTCAAGACACGGTCACTCACTTTATCGATACTTTTAGACAAGTCGATAAAACGCATGGATCCTTCAGATTCTAAAAGAGCCTCGATAATTAGACCATTCCATTTCTTACCTAAAATGCCGAAAGTGTATTCAAACTTCGGACAGAGTGCTGGCTGACAATTATTCTCTTCTTTTATTATCATTCCTTCCACCTCATTTCTAGACA
>JBHWOX010000027.1:0-2731 GCA_043424615.1 Atopococcus sp. | reverse complement strand
ATGTTCCGAATATGAAAAAAGTGGGGGACAGACGCATGCGAAAGAATGATCGCCAGTTATTGATTAAACAATTAATTTTAGATCACGACATCTCTACTCAAGAAGAGTTGTTAAATTATTTGAAAGATGAAGGAGTCCACGCGACTCAAGCTACCATTTCTCGGGATATTAAGGAATTAAACCTAGTAAAAACACCGGTCTCTGGTGGCAAGACCAAATACACCCTCTACCAATCCAACCAAACTTCTAAGAATAAATTGGAAGCGACTATCGCCGAACGCGTGACAGCCATTAATCAGATTGAATTTCTTGTTATTTTAAAAACCTTAAAAGGGAACGCTAATGCGGTCAGTGCACTCATCGACGACATGGCTTTTCAAGAAATTATTTCGACTTTAGCGGGTCATGACACCGTTGTTATTTTTTCTGCTAATTCGGATGATGCAGAAAAAATCTATAATTATTTAAAAGAACACGCGTCTATTTCGGCCGTAAGTTTATAAAAAAGAGCCTGTCATCTGTGGCATTTTCTCCTCAGATCAGGCTTTTTTTATTTTTATTATGGCTGTTGAGTGACTTTGGTGATGGAGTAAGAAGTCAACACCAAGGGCAGGATACGCAAAATCATATAAACGGGAAAAGAAAAGACATTCAGTAGGGCAAAGATCGCGTAAATGCTTACCGGCCAAATAGAAGCAGCGATGACCATCTTCCATAATTGTCCAAAAGAATAGGCTTGGCGATTAACGATGGCGACTAGCTTGGCGAACAGGCTAGTAAAGATGGTCATAAAAAGAAAAGAAATAAATAGGACAAAGGCTGTGACCAGCAAAAGCAAGCCGATAAATTGTTGGAAAAAGCGATCTGACAAGATATCCTGGGTCAATCCTTCTAAACGCTGGTAGGGAAGGCTGGCTTGGCTGACAGGAGTAGTTATATAGAGTTGATCTTCTAAAAAGCCACCGGCGCCAATCAGATCCAATTTTTCAACATTGTCGCTGATGGATGGCTTGTCAATATCACCATGAGGGTCAAAGACAAAGAGAAAATCATCTGTCTGGTAGAGAAAACTGTCACGGTTTCCTGCCATCTGCATCTGACCCTCCCTTATTTCAAAAGGGGGGACTTTTTCTTGAATATCAGCAATAGTAGCTTGTTGGCTATGGTAGTAGCTAAGTGTCCGAACCACTGCTGGTGTTAATAAAAGGAGAAAAAGAAACAGTAGGGCTAAGAAGACTTGACCATATGAATGGTCCTTAGCCTTGTAGACATCGGTCGGTCGGGCGTAAAATTCTTTTAAAAAAGTCAATAGATTCGTCCTTTCAATCATCTTCCTATCAATATAGCATGAAATGTTTAATAAAAGATAAAATTTTATTATCTAATGCAAGCAGTCTAGTATATAATAGAGCAGTTGTGATTTGAATAAAAATGTTAAAGGTCACTATTATTAATGATTAAAAAAGGATTTGAGGTGAGTCATATGGATTCAGAAACAAAACTGATTGTCGATTGTGCCACTTTAGCCGGGAAGGTCATGTTGGAATCTAATGCAGAAAGTTATCGAGTTGAAGAAACCATTGAACGTATCTTATCGACGAGTGGCTTAAATATTCATGAAGCCTTGACCATGACGACAGGAATTATTTTTACCTTGGATAATAAGGAATCATCAGATCCCCCTTATACAGTCATGCGACGGATCACTGAGCGGTCGAACCAGTTAAAAAATATTTACAATGTCAATAATATTTCACGTGCTCTAACTGCGGGGGAAATTACTCCCCAAGAAGCTTATGAACAATTATTGATTGTTCGTAATTCTGAATATTCTCCCGTTATTAAAATTATAGGAACGACTCTCTTAGTGGTAGCCTTCACTATCTTATTAGGTGGCTATTCCTGGTCTATTCTCCTGATATCCCTCTTAGCAGGTTTACTAGTGGCTGCTATGCAGAGTTTGAAAGACCGAATTTCGATTACGAATTTTCTCCATTCTTTGTTAACGACCGCCTTGGTTTCCTTTGTCATTTATATGATTAGCTATCTCTGGGGGATCAGTGGCACAGAAACTAATATTGTGATCACCGCTTCTTTTATGCCCATGTATCCGGGTACGTCGATGACGAACGGGATTCGTGATACCATGCGGGGCGACTATATTTCAGGAGTGGCCCGCGTGGTAGAGGCTGTTGTCATAGCTATTTCCCTTGCTTTAGGGGTGGCGGTTGGTTTGACTCTTTATCGTGAGGTGATCCAATGGCTATTTTAATTCAGCTCTTAGCAGCTTATGTGGCAGTAGTTACAGCGGGAATCATCCTTGAGTCGCCGCGGCGGATAGTCTTCCGGACGGGAATTATCGGTTCGATTTCTTATGCGGTCTATCTCTTTTTAAGTCATACCTTTCATACCAGTGATGCAATGGGTTATTTTGTGGCCTGTTTGGTTGCTTCCATCATTGCCCAGATTTTTGCTCGACGCTATAAATCGGCTGTTATCTTATTTTATGTGCCGACCTTCTATTTATATGTTCCAGGCTCTGCCATTTATCAAATGGCCTACCATTTTATAGCCGGTGAAGCGAGTATAGCTGCTTCTTATTTAATTGAAACCTTAATGATTTCGGGGGCCATTGCTTTAGGTATTTTTATCGCCGACTCCTTCATCGCTATTTATTTAGGTTTCAAACAAAAAACCATCACGACTATTAAATCAACCACCAAAAAAATTA
>JBHWOX010000026.1:0-8021 GCA_043424615.1 Atopococcus sp. | reverse complement strand
TGACTCAGATGGAGAAAATTCATAATTTTTTTCAGGATTTTCAATGCGTTCAATTAAGCGCTCCGCTTGCTTATCTTTGGATAAATTAAAGAAAAATTTGACGACAGGGAAGCCATTTTCGCTTAAATATTTTTCATAATTTTTTAGTTGCTGGATTCTTTTTTCAAGAATATCTTCATTTTTTTAATTTCTTCAGGTAATTTGCTGTCTTCTAGGGAATCATGAACCACTGGAGCAATAATATCTTCATAATAAGAACGATTTAATATGGCCAATTCTCCTCGTTCGGGCATTCCTTTAGACATCCGCCATAGGAAATCATGACTTTTTTCCTCATCAGTCGGTTGCTGAAAAGATGTCACTTTAATGGATTGTGGGATGAGGGATGAAAAAATATATTCAATGATTTCATCTTTTCCTGCTGCATCCAAGGCTTGGAGAACAACAATGATCCCTGATTTTTCTTCCGCAAATAGTTTTTGGTGGAGCTCGGCCATTTGAGGAACCCATGTATTGAATAATTCATCCTTGACTTTCTCATCCTCTTCATCGTTATGTACAGAGCATGGAAAATCTTCTAAATCAATGGATTGACCTGTAATTTCAAAATCTTCAAAACTTTCAAAGCTCATAAATATCCTCTCCTAACTTTCTGTCGATAGTATTAGTATAAAATAAAAGCCATTGTGCTTGCTAATAGAATTTATTTCAGTCTCATTTTAAGTTAAAATGAATGAAATGCATAGGAGAGAGTGACAGGGATGAAAATCGGGAAATATGTGAAATCGATGGTTTACGGTGGTTTGGACGGAGTGATTACGACCTTTGCCGTGGTTTCCGGTGTTGTTGGAGCCAAACTAACGGTCAAAGTCATCATTATTTTAGGATTTTCAAATCTTTTAGCTGATGGTTTTTCTATGGCTGTGGGTGATTACTTATCAACAAAATCTGAAGAAGAGTACCAAAAGAAGCTTAAGAATAAGGAAAAAGAAAATTTAAGCGGGTCTCAAGCTCGAACTTATCTCGGTCAAAAATTAAATCTTATAGACTTAAAAAAAGAAGACCAGTATATGATATTGGATATGCTTGCCAACTATGATGTTGAAGACCGGCAAAAATTTCTTCAATTGAGTAATCTGAATGCAGAAGAAAATGCCCCCTTACATAACGCCCTGGTGACTTTCTTATCATTTTTCATTTTTGGTTTGGTTCCTTTACTTGCCTTCATCTTAGGTCAATTTATAGAGCCTTTAAGAGAACATTCCTTAAGCTTGTCAATCCTCTTAACGGCCGTAGTCTTATTTATTTTAGGGGCTTTAAAATCTAAGGTAACGGCGGTCAATGGGATAAGAAGTGGCTTTGAGATGCTAGCAGTCGGAGGGCTAGCCGCCTTGGTCGCCTTTGCGGTGGGTATGCTGTTAGGAAATATTTAAAAAGGAGATTAGAGATGTTAGCTGAAAAAAATGAAAAACGTCTATCTATTTCTAAAGATTTATCTAATCAAAAACGATCCGAATTGGGTGAGCAATTGGCTCGCTTACAAAGAGAATTAGCTAAAACGGATAAGTCCATGCTCGTGCTGGTGGATGGCTGGGAATCTTCTGGTCGAGGTTATTTATTAAACGATTTAACCAGAGAGTTGGATCCTAAATTGTATGAAGTTGAAAGTTTTGAAGAAAAAAATGACCATGAAAGAAAACACCACTATTTATATCGATTTTTAAAGGCAGCTCCTCGTCACGGCCATATCGCCTTTTTTGACCGCTCATTTTATTATGACTTATTTTCATCTTATGAATGGGACAACGATCAATTAGAAAAAATGACGGAAGACATTAGCTTTTTAGAAAAAGCTTTATATGATGACGATACTTTAATAATTAAATTCTTCCTCCATCAAACCGAAGAGGAGATGGCGGAGCGGATGGAAGGCTACGATAAAGATCCCTATCGTCAAGTCCTCCTGTCTGATCGGGACTATGTTCAATTAAAACACTATGACAACTTTAAAAATCATTTTGAATTCATTCTGAAGCAGACTGATTTTGAAGGACATCCTTGGCATGTGTTATATGTCGATGGGAAAAAAGATCAATCTCGTCTGGCTTTGGATATTTGTATTCAAGCTTTAAGTGATTTTCTTTTTACAGATGGGCAAAATCAAGCCTCTTTCCCAGCGCCAAGCTACCAACTCCATGATAAAAACTGGACGATTGATCAGTTTGATCTGAGCCCGACTTTATCAGATGACATATACCATGATGTTAAAGATGCCTTGCAGGAAAGAGCCGGTCATTTAATGTATGAGTGCTTTAAGCAAGAGAAGTCCATTGTCGTGGCTTATGAAGGAACGGATGCGGCAGGCAAGGGTGGGAATATCGAGCGATTGACCCGCCGCATGGATCCCCGGCTCTATGATGTAGCAACGACCTCTGCTCCATCAGAAATGGAATTAGCCCACCATTATCTCTGGCGTTTTAATGAAGCTATGCCAATAAAAGGGCGAATGACTATTTTTGACCGGACCTGGTATGGTCGTGTCCTGGTTGAACGAGTCGAAAAATTAACACCAGACTACCGTTGGAAGGCTGCTTATGAAGAAATCAATCAAATGGAAGAAAATTTAAGCAAACAAAACATGCTTATTTTAAAATATCTCATTTTAATTGATAAGGATGAACAATTGAAACGTTTCAAAGATCGAGCGTCCGATCCTGACAAACAGCATAAGTTAACGGATGAAGATTGGCGCAATCGTAAAAAATTTGATGCTTATAAAAAAGCGATGAACGATATGGTGTGTTTGACATCAACCCCTTATGCCCCGTGGAAACTGATAGCAGGCACGAATAAAAAATATGCTCGCATTGCTGTATTAAAAGATTTTATTCAGCGGGTGGAAGAATTTCTAAAAAATTAAAAAAACGTGTCCATTTTTGGACACGTTTTCTTGTTGTACTAGAGCTTATCTAAGGCCTGTTTGACATCTTGAATAAGATCATCAGCTTTTTCAATACCGATTGAAAAACGAATCAAATCGGGTGTTAAGCCGTATGATTCACGCAATTCTTGAGGAATATCTGCATGGGTTTGGGTGGTAGGATAGGTGACCAAGCTTTCAACCCCGCCCAAGCTTTCTGCGTAAGTAAAGATTTGGAGATTTTCTAAAAATGGATGGACACTGTCAGCATCTGCCAAGCGGACTGAGACCATAGCTCCTTGTCCAGCGTACAGAACGTCTTTGATGGCCTCTTCCTGATTCAAATAGGCGATGAATTGCTGGGCATTTTCTTCCTGGCGGTCAAAACGTAAACGAAGGGTTTTAAGAGAACGAATAAACAACCAACAATCAAAGGGGCCTAAAGTTGGGCCCGTTGTATTGGACATATAAAATAATTTTTCGGCTAGGTCACGTCCCTTGACTACAATCACCCCGGCCATCAGGTCATTATGGCCCGCTAAAAATTTTGTACCGGAATGGATAACAATATCGGCTCCATCTTCTAAGGGGCGTTGGCGTAAGGGAGTTAATAAGGTATTATCAACAATGACTTTAGCATCTATTTTCTTAGCCCACTGGCAAATGAGAGGGATATCAAAGCTTTGCATCAAGGGATTGGTTGGTGATTCTAAGAAAATAGCGTCAATAGAAGAATCTAATTTTTCCTCTAAATCATGCTGGTCTTGGAAATAAATAAAATGAGCTTGCTGGTCTTCTTCTAAGCCATCAAAATAACGATAACTGCCCCCATAAAGGTCACGCGACACCAGAAAAGTGGATCCTCGTTCAAATAATTGAAAAGCTAATTGAATGGCACTCATACCTGAAGAAGTCACGATGGCTTGGTCACCAGCTTCTAGATAGGCTAAGCCCTCTTGTAAAATATCACGGGTAGGATTGGCTGTTCGAGTATAATCATAGCCAGTAGAATGGCCAAATCCGGGATGACGGTAAGTTGTTGAGAGGTGGATGGGAGCAGAAATTGCCCCGGTTTCATGTTCGGATTTATTTCCTAATTGGGCTAAAAAAGTATCAAAGCGGTCCATACAATACCCTCCATCTTTCATTTGAATTGAAAATGCATAATAAAAAGAGCTTACATTTAAAAAATTATAAAGTCAAGATACATTCCTCTCTCTGTTCTATCTGATAGCTAAAGCCCACTATCTTAGCTATAATAAAGCTGAAAATAAAGGGAGGGATTCCAAATGAATGACCATAAAAACACCTTGTTGCTTTTAGCAAGTGACTTGAAGGAGATTAAGGCAGTCGTTGAAGAAGAGGGTGGCCAGCTTTACCAGTCCTGGCAGCCTGAAAACATGCGAAAAGATTTTCAAGCCAGCGCATTGAATTTTGCCCATTATTTAACTCTGAGAAGATACGATTTAAGAGAGATTCAAATTCAACTAGCTAATTATGGATTTTCCTCCCTCGGTCGCTTGGAAGGGCATGTGATGCCCACCTTGCAAAATGTTATCCACAATATAGAAAATATGTTTTCTGATGAAGCTGATTATAGCAATCATGTTCCCGTGAAAAATAATCAGGGACAAGAAAAGTTAGACCAAAACCACCAAGAAATTTTCGGCCCCCTGCCTCTCAAGCGTTACTCTCATATTATGGTCACCCTGCCTTATGAAGCTAGCCAGGACCAAAATTTTGTTGATCATTTAGTCCAGAATGGCATGGAGGTTGCCCGTATCAATTCGGCTCATGATGATGCCAAGACCTGGAAGAAGATGATTGAACATGTCCATACGGCTGCAAAAAAATACCAGCGGGACATCTGTTTGTTTTTTGATATTGCAGGTCCTAAAATCCGAATTCAAGCTCTTTACACCCGCCTACAAAATCCACGGGTCCATGAAGGTGATCTTTTCTTTTTAACAGCTGAAACAAGCCTTCAAGCTTTTTACGACCATGACATTGTTCTTTCTTGCGAACAAAAAGATTTGATTCATAGTTTGAAGATAGGAGAAAAGGTTTCTATGGATGATGGAGAAGTGCTGGGTCATATTGATTCTATTTATCCAGAAGGAGTCAGTGTGAAAATAGACCGCTTAGCAAAATCTAAAGGCCAAAAACTGAAAGCGACCAAGGGAATCAACTTTACTGAGCGTGAATTAAAGCTCAATATTCTCACTGATCGTGATAAAGAAAATCTAAAATTTATAAAAGACTACGATGCCATTCTTGGTTTTTCCTTTATCCACCAAGTCGAAGATATTTATTTCATTCAGGACTATTTGAAAGCCATCTATGGAAAGCGTTTCACTAACATCCCTTTGTGTGTGAAGGTTGAAACGTTATCTGGTTTTAATCATATCGCTGAGATTATTGTGGAATTAAATCGCTTTAACCAAGGATCAATCATGATCGCGCGAGGCGATTTAGCAGTTGAAATGGGTTATCTCCGCCTGTCAGAAGTCCAAGAAGAACTCTTGTGGTTAGCTGAAGCCGCTCATACCCCTGCAATATGGGCCACGCAGGTGTTGGAATCCATGTCTAAAAATGGCATTCCCACTCGAGCGGAAATTACAGATGCTACTATGGCAGGACGAGCTGAATGCGTCATGCTCAACAAGGGAGAACATATGGTGGATACTGTAAAATTCTTAAATGACATTTTAGATCATCAATCCAAACACATGATTAAAAAAACAGCACTCTTTCGGGCTTTAACAGTTGCAAAAAATGCCTTTCATTCTCAGGCTGATAATTAAAAAGCTATATATGCTTGTGACTGGTTTATTAAACTTTACATACTTTTACGTAATTTTTACAGACTTTTAATATAAGACTTTACAAATTTGATAAAATGAGGGTGTAAGACGACGGTAGGCTGAAAGGAGAAACAGCTATGAAAAATAAACTACTCACAGTCTTTATCTTGATGCTAGCTTTATTTATAGTTGCTTGTCGTCATGACTCTTCTTCCTCTGATTCTTCATCTTCTAGCTCCAATTTTACTGCTGACTATGGGGGAGATTCGTTAAAAATCTTGGCAGGATCAGAAATCAAAGTTTTAGAACCATTAATTGAAGAGTTCAGCAAAAACACCCACTCTAGCTTATCCATCGATTATATGGGTTCTTTAGATATAATGAAGCAGTTAAAAACTGGAGAATTGGATTATGATGCTGTCTGGCCGGCTTCATCCATTTGGTTGGATATGGGGGATCAGCACCATCTACTCAAACATGAAGAAGTGACCTCCTTGACGCCGGTTGTTTTTGGCATTCGTAAGTCCTTGGCCCAGGATTTAGGTTGGGATAAGAATGACGTTTATCTAGAAGATATCATGGCGGCCATTCAAAAAGATCAATTATCCTTTGCCATGACTTCAGCTAGCCAATCTAATAGTGGGGCGACCGCTTATCTCGGCTTCCTTACCGCTTTAAATGATGGTGAACAATTGAGTTCTGAAGATATTGAAAATCAAGACTTGCATGACCAAATCACTCAAATTTTAAGCGGAGTTGAACGCTCTTCAGGCTCATCCAACTGGTTAGTTGACCTCTTTATGTCGGGTCAATATGATGCCATGGTGAATTATGAGCAATTAATTATACAATGCAATGAGCAATTGGAGGCTGAAGGCAAGGAAAGTTTGACTTTAGTCTACCCAAAAGATGCTCTAGCTATATCAGATTCGCCCTTAGCTTATGTTGACCATGGAGACAGCGAAAAAGAAAAACTTTTTCTTGATTTTCAAGCCTATATCTTGAGTGATGAAGGGCAGGATCAGATTGAGCAAACAGGGAAACGCTCTGCTTATGGGCAGGTCCGTGAAAGTAATCAAAGTCTCTTTCAAAAATGGGGCATTGATTTAAATCAAAGTTTGTCACCAGTGCCTATGCCTCAAGCCGATGTGATTGAAAAAGCCCTCCAAGCTTACCAAACACAATTTAAAAAGCCTGCCTTGACCCTCTATGTTCTTGACTTTTCCGGCAGTATGCAGGGGGAAGGTTATGATCAAATGATGGCAGCTTTGGAACAGGTCTTAATCCCTGAAAATGCTAAGGAACATTACTTACAGGGGACCTCCAATGATATTACTTTTGTCCTACCTTTTTCCGACCAGCCTCTAGATGCTTTTAAAGCGGAGGGCAATGGTCAAGAAATGGTTGATATGTACAACCATCTTCAAAATTTTGAACCTTATGGTAATACCTACTTATTTGAAACGGTGGCTGTCAGCTTAAATCTTATCGCCAATGAATATGGAGATAATTTAGACCACTACCAACCGGCTGTTGTCATACTTAGTGATGGCGAGGCCAATGGGGAAACGACTTGTAAAGAGGTGCTCAACCTTCATGAAGAATTGGGCTTAGACATTCCCATCTTCTCTATCCTCTATGGTTCAGCTTCTGAAGATGACCTACAGCCTCTAGCAGAAGGGACCCAGGCTCGAGTTTTTGATGGTCGAGATGATTTAATCCAAGCGTTCAAAACAGTTAGAGGTTACAATTGATATGAAAAAGCATAATGTTTTTGCTCTTTTAATAGCAGCCAGCCTTTTTATGATATTGGCTATTGGGATTGATTTTAATTTTTTCATGAGCATGCTTTTGTCTGTCTTAACTTTTGCTATTGTCCATTTCTATTTCAAACCTGATCCTAAATACCTAGATTTTAAAGAAATCAACGCTGCGACAGCTAAAGAATTGAAAAAGCTTTACCAAGATTCACTTTCTAATTTAACCCACTTGGACCAACTCAGCCAAGCGATTGTGGATCCAGATATTGGAACAAAATGTGCTTCTCTGATTGAAAAGGGAATGGATATTTTAAGCTATATAGAAGATAAACCGAATTTGATATCAGAATCTCGCTATTTTTTGACTTATTACTTACCCAAGACCGTTAAAATCATCAGCTCTTATCTTGATATTGAGCAAGCCGACCTCTCTACTGAAAAAATGCAGGCCATTCGTCTAGAAAGCTTTGAAACTTTATCCTATTTAGAAGAAGTGTTTATCCAGCAAAATGATGCCTATCACTCACAAGCAGACGC
>JBHWOX010000025.1:0-105298 GCA_043424615.1 Atopococcus sp. | reverse complement strand
GAGTTGAAATTTTAACGAATTGGGCTTCTTCTCTGAGATGAGCAAGGTCAGCAGCTCCAACATAACCCATTCCTGCGCGGATTCCGCCCACCATTTGGAAGATGATATCTTGGACAGAGCCTTGGTATTCTACTCGTCCTTCGATTCCTTCTGGGACAAGTTTGTTGGCTTCAGTCTTACCTTGGAAGTAACGGTCAGAAGATCCACGTCTCATCGCTCCAATACTTCCCATACCGCGGTAAGTTTTATAGCGACGGCCTTGGAAAATTTCGAAGTCGCCTGGAGATTCGTCGGTACCTGCTAGCATAGATCCTAACATGACGGCATGTCCACCTGCTGCAAGGGCTTTGACAATGTCACCAGAGTATTTGATTCCACCGTCTGCGATGATGGCTTTGCCATATTCTTTAGCAGCATCGGCACATTCATAAACAGCAGATAATTGAGGGACACCGACACCAGCGACAACACGGGTGGTACAGATGGAGCCTGGTCCGATCCCTACTTTAACGACGTCAACGCCAACATCAAAGAGGGCACGGGTCGCTTCAGCTGTCGCGACATTACCTGCAATAATGGTGACATCAGGATATTCTTCACGAATTTCTTTAATTTTACGGATAACCCCTTCTGAGTGACCATGAGCGGTATCAACGACTAAGGCGTCAGCACCAGCATCAATTAAGGCTTCAGCACGTTCGAAGGTGTCCGTTGTGATTCCAATGGCAGCTGCAACCAATAAGCGTCCGTGGTCATCTTTAGCTGCGGCAGGATATTCGTACACTTTTTCAATATCTTTGATGGTAATTAAACCGCTGAGTTCATTGTTCTCATTGACGAGAGGTAATTTTTCAATGCGGTGATGGTGCAAGATTTCTTTAGCTTCTTCTAAGGTTGTTCCTTTAGGTGCCGTCACCAACTCTTCAGAAGTCATATGATTTTTAATCGGTTGGTCATAATCTTCGATAAAGCGTAAGTCACGGTTAGTTAAAATACCAACCAGAGTCAAATCATCTTTTGACTTCACAATCGGCACACCAGAGATACGGTATTTCGCCATCAAGTCTTCAGCGTCTTGGATTAAGTGTTCTGGGCTAAGGTAGAAAGGATCTAAGATAACCCCGTTTTCAGACCGCTTAACAATTTTCACTTCATTAGCTTGTTGTTCAATGGTCATATTTTTATGGATCACGCCTAAACCACCTTGGCGGCTAATTGAAATGGCCATGGCAGATTCTGTTACCGTATCCATACCCGCACTGATAATCGGTACATTCAAGTGTAAATTAGGTGCTAGGTCTACTTCTAAGTCGACATCATTAGGTAAGACATTAGATTTAGCTGGCACTAATAAAACATCATCGAATGTGATTCCTTCGCGGTCAAATTTACTTTCCCATGCTGACATTTTTACATCCCTCCATTATTTATTACCTTAATTAGTATACACCAAATTAACACTCTCAGACAATTTTTGCAAGATAAAAAAGCGTGCGCTGTAACTCTTTCTTGTTATTATTATAAATTTTAGTATAAGATGGACATAGAAAAAAGGACACCCTTGGGAGGCTATGATGAAAAAACGAGCACTGATTTCCGTTTATGATAAATCTTATATCGTTGATTTTGCGAAAGCATTGATTGAATTAGGTTGGGAAATTATTTCTACTGGCGGAACCGAAGCCCTACTGAAGGAAGAAGGGCTAGAAGTGATTGGGGTTGAGGAAGTGACCCAATCGCCTGAAATTTTAGGAGGACGGGTAAAAAGTTTGCATCCGGCCATCCATGCAGGCATTTTAAACCGCCGCGACAAGGAAGAAGACCAAGAAGATTTACGAGACTTAGGAATCCAGTCCATCGATATGGTGGTTAATAATCTTTATCCTTTTGAAAAAACGGTCAACAATCCCGACTCCTCTCAACAAGACATTATTGAAAATATTGATATCGGCGGGCCTAGCATGGTCAGAGCGGCCGCTAAAAATTATCAAGATGTGATTATTGTTACGGCTGTTGAGGACTATGACTTAGTGATTGAAGCCCTACGTCATGACCAAATGACGGAAGATAAACGGGCCAAATTAGCAACCAAGGCTTTTGCCTTAACCGCCTATTACGATGCCATGATTGCTCGTTATTTCCTTGACCGGGGGCATATTGACTTTCCTCCTTACTTCACCCAGCCTTACCGCTTCAGTGAAGAGTTGCGTTATGGGGAAAACCCCCACCAAAAAGCTGTGTTCTACAGCCATCCTCTAGAAAAAGAATATGAGATGGAGCAGTTACACGGCAAGGCCTTGTCTTATAATAATTTCAACGACATGAAAGCGGCCATTGATTTAGTTAAGGAATTCGACCAGCCTGCTGCAGTAGCTGTCAAACATGCTAACCCATGTGGGGTGGCAGTAGGTGACAGTCTAGCTGAAGCCTATGCTAAGGCCTACCGCACGGACACGGAATCCATTTATGGTGGAATTATTGCCCTCAACCGTCCAGTTGATTTAGAAACAGCTGAGCTCTTGCATGACATCTTTTTAGAAATTGTGGTCGCTCCTTCATTCCAAGAGGATGCTTTGGCACGTTTAACGACTAAGAAAAATATCCGTCTGATTGAAATGCCTAGAATCGCTGAAGAACAAAAGGCAGGACTACACTTTCGCCAGTCTTTGGATGGGCTCTTGGTTCAAGAAAAAGACTTGGAAATTTACCAGGACCAAAAATTCGAATTAAAAACTGACCGTCCAGTGAGCCCAGAAGAAAAAGCCTCTTTAGACTTTGCTTGGCGGGTGGCTAAGCACATTGCGTCTAATGGCATTGTAATTGCTAAGGATGGAGCAACTTTAGGTCTCGGTCACGGGGAAGTTCGGCGGGTCTGGGCCTTAGAAAAGGCTTTGGAACGTTCGGAACAGTCCTTGGAAGGGGCGGTCGCTGCTTCTGATGGTTTCTTCTTTGAAGACACCATTGAGACTCTGGCTGACTATGGCATCAAGGCCATTATCCAACCCGGAGGATCCATTCAGGACGAAGCGGTTCTCGACAAGGCCAATGAATTAGGAATCAGTGTGGTCTTTACGGGCATGCGCCACTTCAAACACTAATACACATATAAGATAAACACGCTAAAACTCCTCTGAAACTTCTTTTAAAAGGACGATTTCTAGGGGAGTTTTTCTTTGGCTAAGGTTTGAAAAGACTCTTTTCTTGAATAAGAGCCATCCGTTTTTGGCGAGGAGTTCAAATTATTTCCCTAAAATAAACAATAATGTATGTAAAATTGGTAAGATAGGGGATATAAGGGGTTAAAACCACAAGGACTAGGAGAGTGAGCCGCAGATCTTTGTTGGCTTGCGGTTTGTTCGTGTTTTTTGATAGGATGAATAAGATAGAGATGAATGTATCTAGGAGGTAAAGACATGGCGAGAGATAAGGAAGAATTATTGACCCTATTATCTGATGCAGTGGTTTTTATGGAAGATGAAATCATCGAAGACTTGGTCATCGAATACCATGACGCTGGTTATGACACTTATGATGGAATTGATGGCTTAATTGATGGCATCATGCGAGTCAGTGATCTTTATGATGAAGAAGAATACTATATCCCAGAATTGATTTTATGTGCGGACGTTATGCAGGCCGGCATTGATCAATTTGAAAGCTATATCCCCCCTAAAACAGCTGATGAATACTTAGGCACCGTGGTTTTAGGCGTACCAGAAGGGGATACACATGATATTGGAAAAGGCTTGGTTAAAATCATGTTAGAATCTGGGAATTTCAAGGTGATTGATGTGGGACGAGACACTCCTCTGGAAACCTTTCTCCAAGCTGCGGAGGAAAACAATGCCAATGTGATCGCCCTATCAACCTTGATGTCCACCACCATGCCTGAAAGTCGCCGTTTCATCGAAATGCTGAATGAAAATGGTCAACGGGATAAGTATAAGGTCATTGTCGGCGGAGCGCCGGTCAGCCAAGCCTTTGCGGATGAAATTGGGGCTGACGGTTACACCGAATCAGCGACGGAAGTGGTTGACATGCTAAAAAACATTTTAAATATTGAATCGTTAGCGGGTTAGGGATCATGAATGATTTAGAGCTGGAGACGATCATTCAAAGCGCCATGGAAAAGAAAAATAAAAAAGGGCGCCAGCAGGTTCACTTGCCTGGCCATTGGACGCCTTTTTATCAGGCCTTAGGGGTGGACTTTACTTACAGCCCCAGCCAGGGAGTAAAAGTGACGGTCAGCCTTTACTCTGAGCCTGCTGATTTAGAAGACGCCTTACCCTTGTCTTGGGATGCAGCTGTGTTTGAGCGGTTGATAGAAGCCGCTCGCTCAATCAAGACAGCCGGCTATCCTCTCTTATATAAATTTCCCAGCATACTTAATGTGTTGGAAGGGCTTTTGCCTTTTGAGCAGACCATTAAATTAAGTTTGAAAAAGCCAGAGCTTTTAGAGGCTCTTATGGCAGAAATCATTGAAAAACAAGCCGACTTAGCCAGTGACTTAGGCCGAGTGGGAGTGGATCAGCTGTATTTTTTTGATTCTTTTGCCAGTTTAGACTTGCTTGGTCCTTCTTTTTACCAAAAGGTTTATGGTCCTGCTTGTTTACGTCTCTTAAGTCAGGTCCAACACGCTAGCCCCTGCCCTGTGATTGTCGGACCTGAAATCGTCCAACCGCTCCATCAGATAGGAGCCTTCAGTGAAGAGGGAGACCGTCCTATTTATAGCCGCCGCTTGGATCGGTCGGGAGACTTATGGCCCGGCCAAGTCTTATATCTTAACTTAAAAGGAAGTGATCGAACATGCAATTAAAGCCACATCCTGCTGACCAACTCACCCCTTTAGAGCGATCAAAAGCCATCAAAGAAGGAAAGCCCTTTGACCGTTTGCCTGTGAGTCTCTTTGCTACAGAAATCAAAGCGCGTATGATTGACTGCCAGATGGATGATTTGTATAAAAATGTCGATAAGATGGTTGAAGCCGAAGTTTATGTCTTTAACCATTATGGATCGGATGGTCTGGGAACCGGGCCGAATTCTTATGGGATTGCGGAAGGATTGGGAGCCAAGGTTTCTTATCCAGCTGATAATATTCCTCGCATTGACCAGGCGGTGTTGACCGATTATGATCAATTGGACGATTTAGCCAGCCTGGAAGTGGTCGACACCGAGCCTATTCAGATCCACTTACAAGTGGTTGACCGCCTGAGTCAATTAGCTGAAGGCATCAGTTCAGTGAGTGTCAGCGTGGGAGGCCCCTTAACTATTGCCGCTTACTTGAGAGATACCACCCAATTGATGAAAGATTTTATTAAAAAACCTGACCAAGCCAAAGCCCTATTAGAGCTAGTTCTTCAAGCTCAAAAAGATTGTGTGGATGCCTTTGCGCCTTATGGGGTCAGCTTTTCCTTAGGGGATCCAATTGCTAGCCCAGCCATCATTTCCCCTAAACAATTTGAAAAATTTGCTAAGCCTTATTTGGCAGAACTGGCTGACTATATTTATGAACAGACAGCCAGCAAACCGAGCTTGCATATTTGTGGAAAAACAGAGGCTATTTGGGAGCAGATCAAAGAATTGAACTTGTCATCCTTTAGTGTGGATAATGAGGTTGACTTGGCCGAAGCTAATCGTTTCTTTGGTGATAAAATGGCCTTAACAGGGAATATTCCACCCGTAGATGTCATCTATGGGGGCGACCAGGCCAGCATTGAAGCGGCCGTCAAAGAAAGCATCGATAAGGCCTATGACACCCCCATGGGTTACACGATTGCGCCGGGTTGTAACCTTCCTATTGCGACCCCACTCGAACATGTGGAGTATTTTATGGAAGCAGCTCGCCATTACAGCCAATATGACCGCTTACAAACATTAGATTCTAACCGGGAGGGATAGGATGTCCGTTTCACAGCCAGCAGATTTTGAAATTTTACAGGATGGGGCCATGGCTTCGTTTAACAGCCAATCGGTCCTTCACCGAAAAGAGCAGGACATTTATTTGGACCAGGAGCTGATTGCTCGAAGCGACTCTGACGCCCCGCTTTTGAGTGTGGTGGTAGATATTGGGTCGACCACTTTGGCGGTTAGCCTAGTGGACCATGATAAAGGGGTAGAGCTGGATGCGACAACCGGGCTCAACCCCCAGCGTCCTTATGGGGATGATGTGCTCAGCCGGACGTCTTATATTATCGAACATGAGCAGGGCTTAGACCAGCTTCAGCAGTTAATCTTGGACCAACTCCAGTCTCTAATTTTAGATCTGTTGGATGAAAACGGTTTTACTCCCCAAGATCTTTATGGCGTTTTTATTGCCTCCAATGCCATCATGAATCATATTTTACTGGGGATTTCTCCCGTTCCTATCGCTCGCAGTCCTTATAAATTGCAATTTAAAGGGAAAAAATTGGTGGACTTTCAAGACTTAGGTTGGCAGCTTTTTGGTGATGGAAAAGTCGTGGTCTTACCGAATATTACATCTTTTGTCGGCGGAGACATCACGGCAGGGATCCTGTCAACGGCCATCTATAAAAAGAAAGGAACCGAACTTTTTATTGATATCGGGACCAACGGCGAATTGATTTTGACTCACCACGGTCAGCTCTATGCTACTTCCTGTGCGGCAGGTCCCGCCTTGGAAGGAATGGGGATTGCCTGTGGCGTGACGGCCCAAGTGGGAGCCATTGAGGAGGCTTCTTTTGAAGGAGACGAGCTGCAGCTGCAGACCATCGGCCAAAAAGCCCCTCTAGGTATTTGTGGGAGTGGAGTCTTGGCTTTAATTCGTGAATTCATTAAGGCTGGCTTGATTCATCCCCGAGGCAATATTCAAAAAGCAGATCAAGTGGATCCTTCCCTCCATCATTTTTTTGTGGAAGGTAAAAAAGCGCTATGGGTAGATGCTGAGGAGGGAATCTATCTGAGTCAAAAAGATATCCGCCAGTTACAAATGGCTAAGGGAGCTATTTTAACAGGCGTCTTATCTTTAATTGATTTTGCTGGGGTTCAAGTGGACGACATTGAAAAAGTATATATTGCAGGCCAGTTCGGCAAACACCTGTCAGCAGATTCCTTGACCCAGGTAGGGCTGTTACCCCAAGCTTTTCATGATAAAATTGACTATGTCGGCAACACCTCTAAAAGTGGGTGTTTTATGGTGGCGATGAGCCAAGAACTTTATGATTTGGTGGACGATTTAGTTAAAAACATAAAATTTTTACCCCTCACCATTGTTGAAAATTTTGACATCCTTTTGGCTAAATCCACTCATTTCCCGCCAGCTGACCAATCAGTTGACAAGCGCTAAGAGTCTTGCTATTATAATTTTAATTTCAAATATGAAAAGCGATGAAAAGATAAGTAATCAGGAAACTTCTTTAGAGAGCTTGCGTGTGGTGAAAGTGAGTGAAGTGGACGGATGAAAATGGTCTTTGAGCACAGTTAGATTGAGCAAAAGTAAAATTTAACCGGCCACTCCCGATACAGAGTAAGAGTATAATTCCTGGTGGAACGTACTCTGTGAGACCTTATTAGTGATAGTAAGGTGAATAAAGGTGGTACCGTGAGCAGTCTTCACCCTTTACAACTGTAAAGGTGGAGGCTATTTTTTTATTTAAATTCAGCAGCTGAAGAATCTAGGAGGAATAGAAATGACAGAAGAATATAAATTTGAAACCAAAGCGGTGCACTCTGGTCAAAGCGTTGATGAAACAGGATCACGTGCCCTACCTATTTATCAAACCACTTCCTATGTTTTTGAAGACACCCAAGACGGGGCGGAAAAATTTGCCTTAACCAAAGCAGGAAATATTTATACTCGCATCACTAATCCTACCCAAGCGACTTTTGAAAGTCGGGTGGCTGATTTAGAAGGAGGAACGGCTGGTTTAGCAACCGCATCGGGTATGGCTGCTATTACTTATGCGGTTCTGGCTCTTGCCCAACAAGGTCATAATATTGTCTCCAGTACCAGCTTATATGGGGGAACGTCCAATTTATTCACCCATACCCTTCCTCAATATGGGGTGGAGACTAAATTTGTCAATTCAGACCATCCTGAAGAAATAGAAGAAGCCATCGATGACAATACTCGCTTGGTCTTTATAGAATCCATTGGTAATCCTAAAGGGGATATTCCTGATTTTGAAAAGATTGCTAATATTGCCCACGATCACGGCCTACCTCTAGTGGTAGACAACACTTTCCCAACCCCTTATCTCTTCCGACCAATCGAGTATGGAGCGGACATTGTGGTTCACTCAGCGACCAAATATATCGGCGGTCATGGGACCTCCATTGGTGGGGTCATCGTTGAAAGCGGTCAATTCGACTGGACTCAAAACGATAAATTCCCAGGCTTGGCTGAAAAAGATTCGTCTTATAATGATATGTCCTTTGTGGAGGCATTTGGAGGAGCGGCATTCACTACTAAAGTCCGAGCCGGCTTATTGCGTGATACGGGTGCTGCTATTTCTCCATTCAATGCTTTCCTCTTGACCCAAGGCTTACAATCCTTGCATGTACGTATGGAACGTCACGTTGAAAATGCGGAAAAAGTCGCTCAATTCCTTGAAAATCATGACAAAGTGGAATGGGTAGACTATGCTGGTTTACCATCGAGTGAGTATTATGAACGCAAAGAAAAATACTTGCCTAAAGGGGCAGCTTCCATCTTTACCTTTGGTGTAAAAGGAGGCTTTGAAGCTGGTAAAACCTTTATTGAAGCCCTCCAATTAATTTCTCTGCTGGCCAATGTGGGGGACTCTAAATCGCTAATCGTTCACCCTGCCTCCATGACTCACAGCCAATCCACCGAAGAAGAATTGGCGGCAGCAGGGGTCTATCCTGAAACTATCCGCCTATCGATTGGGATTGAGAATGTAGAAGATATTATAGCTGATTTAGACCAAGCCCTAGCAAAAATTTAAGGGAAATCCTTGAGCAAATAAAAGGGGATAGTTATAATATAATTAAGTAAAGATAAAGGGGCAGCAAAGAGATGAAAGGATTGGATGGAAACAAAAGAAAATCGGTCGTAAAATCCTCCGCCTCATTGTCTCTTCCTACAGTGAGTGTCCTTGCTTTACCCTTAATTTGTAAAAAAAGCGTCTAACTTTCGAGTTAGGCGCTTTATTTTTTTGGAGGTGGTGCATGTGGTGTCATTCGTGTCTAGTTGTCTAGCTTAAGAGGAGGTGATCCATATGTATCTCGCAAACCAGCGTTACGGTTATTAAAAGTGTTAATCTAATCATGGGGTAGAAAAAAGCTGCCGGTGTTTTCGGCAGCTAAAAGATATGTGTTCTTAGTATCTGTTGTGAGCAGCTAGCTTTTTAAGCCAGCTGCTTTTTTGTTTGCGCTCTTAAACCATAGGTCACTTGATTTTATTAGAAGAGGGACCACTATTTTTAGTCACGGATTTGGCCCTGCCCTTGGATGGTGTATTTATAGGAGGTCAAAGCTTCAACTCCCATCGGGCCTCTAGCATGTAGTTTTTGAGTAGAGATACCAATTTCTCCACCAAAACCAAAGACTTCACCGTCTGTAAAGCGGGTGGAGGCATTGATATAAACCGCAGCAGCATCAATATCATCCAAGAAATGTTGAGCGACTTCATAGTCTGAGGTAACGATGGCTTCAGAATGGTGGGTGGTAAAGCGGTTCACATGTTCGACCGCTTGATCATAGTCCTCTACAATTTTAACAGCGAGGGTGAGATTTAAATATTCTTCACTCCAGTCCGTTTCTTGGGCGACTTGCAGGTCAGGATCTAAGGCGCAGGCTTTTTCGTCCCCTCTCAATTCGACCCCTAAGTCTTTGAGGGGGTGAAGCAGGTCAGTTAAATGTTGGCCGGCAAAGGCTTGGTCAATGACCAGAGTTTCAATGGCATTGCAAACAGACGGTCGTTGGGTTTTGGCATTGACTAAGATGTTTTTGGCCATCTCTAGGTCAGCCGAGCGATGGATATAGAGGTGGTCATTGCCATCTCCGGTTTCAATGACGGGGACAGTCGCCTGCTGAACAACCGTTTGTATCAGTTGGTGGCCACCCCGCGGGATGAGGCAATCCAGATGGTCAGACATGGTCATTAACTCATTGGAATATTTGCGGTCAGCATCCGGAATCACTTGGACGGCATGAATAGGAAGCTGAGTTTGGGCTAAAGCGCTTTGGAGGGATTTTTCAATTGCCAAGTTGGACTGCAAAGCTTCCTTACCTCCCCGTAAAATGCAGGCATTGCCAGCCTTCAAACATAAAGCGGAAGCATCGGCAGTGACATTGGGGCGAGATTCATAAATAATGCCGATAACCCCTAAAGCCACTCGTCGTTTACCAATGCGTAAGCCATTTTCTGCCACCCATTCTTCTTCCACCCTACCGATAGGGTCAGGGAAGGAAGCAATCTGACGGATACCGTCTGCCATAGCATGGATGCGGGTGGGATCAAGCATTAAGCGTTCAATCATATGTTCTTCTAAGCCCTGTTCTCTGGCTTGGTCGATATCGGCTTGGTTGGCTTGTAAGATATTGCTTTGGTCAGTTATCAAAGCTGCAGCCATGGCGTGCAGGGCATTGTTTTTTTCGGCAGCCGAGGCTTGCCCCAAAATTTTGCTAGCTGCCTGGGCCTGTTCACCTAAGAGTTTCATTTCTTTTGATAATTCAGTCATGGTCATTCTCCTTTTGAAAATAAGGTTCCAATGGCTTGGCCATCTAGAAGGTCAAAAATTTGGCTAGGCTGGGAAGCGTCAAAAATGACCATCTGCCCGCCATAATTTAAAACGATTTCGGCTGCATTGAGTTTGGTGGACATGCCTCCTGTAGAAAACTCTGACCCTTTACCGGCAGCCATTTGGCGGATATCATCAGTGATGGCCGAGACATGGTCGATCAATTGGGCTTGAGGATTTTGACTGGGATTGGAGTCGTAAAGGCCAGCCACATCACTTAAAATGATGAGGAGGTCGGCCTCTACAGTTTGAGCTACAAGGGCCGATAGGGTGTCATTGTCTCCAAAAACCGTCTTATGATTCATTTCATCCACCGAAACCGCATCGTTTTCATTAATGATGGGTACGACTTTTCTGGCTAAAAGAGTGGAGAGGCTGTTTTGAACATTTTCATAGGACTGTGGGAAATCAATTACATCACGGGTAAATAAAATTTGGCCGACCGTTTGTCCATAGGTTCTAAAAAATTGTTGGTAAAGGGACATTAAAGTGGTTTGGCCGATAGCTGAAAGGGCTTGCTGGTCGGGGATGCTTTGAGGATATTCACTCACTTTCATCATGCTGGCGCCAACTCCTATGGCTCCAGAGCTGACGAGTATACATTCTTTTCCTTCTTGCATGAGAGCAGAAATAACATACGATAAGCGGTCCAGCTGGCGTAAGTTGACCTGTTGATTGTCATTCATGATGGAATTGGTGCCCACTTTAATCACAATACGGTGGGCATTTTTTAATTTATTTCGCATATTTATGCAACCCCCTTAAATCTTGCCTACCATTATAGCAAATTCAGTGGGTCTTGAGAAATCTTATTATAATCAGTTCAATAGAAAAGAAAGGCGAGGGCATGTATAATTAAGGATAAGATTAGATTTTATGAAAAGAGGAAGGGAAATGGATCGCTATCATTATGCAGACGATAGTCTAGCATTGCATACAGACTTATATGAAATTAATATGATGGAAACTTACTGGCGTGAAGGCAAAGGAGATAAGCGCGCCATCTTTGAAGTGTATTATCGGAATGAACCCTTTGGCATGGGTTACACCATTTTCACTGGCTTGGAGCGTATTGTCGATTATATTGAACAGCTCACTTTTACAGATTCAGACATCGACTATCTGAGAACTCTGGGTTATAAAGAAGACTTTTTAGAGTATTTGTCTCATTGGACCTTCAGAGGATCTTTACGGTCATTTAAAGAGGGAGAAATTGCTTTTGCTAATGAACCTCTTATCCAATATGACGGTCCCATTGCTGACGGCCAATTGATTGAAACGGCCATTTTAAATATATTCAACTACCAAACTTTAATTGCAGCCAAAGCCTCCCAAATTGTACAAGTGGCAGGCGATGACTCTGTTTTGGAATTTGGAGCCAGACGGGCGCAGGAAATGGATGCAGCCGTATGGGGAGCTCGGGCGACTTATATTGCGGGGGTCGAATCGACCTCCAATACCCGGGCGGCTAAATTATTTGGTATTCCTGCTAGTGGAACCCACGCCCATGCTTTGATCCAGGCTTATCGTAATGAGTATGATGCTTTTAAAGCTTATGCTAAAACCCATGAAGATTGTGTCTTCTTAGTGGACACTTACGATACCATTCGTTCGGGGGTTCCCAATGCTATTAAAGTGGCGGATGAAATGGGCGACCGAATCAATTTTATCGGGGTGCGTTTAGACAGTGGAGACTTATCTTACCTATCTAAAAACGTCCGTAAACAATTGGATGAAGCGGGTTATCCAGAAGCTAAAATTTTTGCTTCTAATGATTTGGACGTGGATACCATCATGAACTTGAAGATGCAGGGAGCTAAAATTGATGTCTGGGGCATTGGAACTAAAATGATTACCGCCTTTGACCAACCGGCTCTCGGTGGGGTGTATAAATTAGTAGCTATCGAAGGTGAAGATGGCGAGCTTTATGACACCTTGAAATTGACAGCCAATGCTGACAAAATTTCAACCCCATCCAAAAAACAAGTGTGGCGAATTATGAATACAGAAAGTCACAAGTCTGAAGGGGACCAGGTCACGGTTTATGATGAACGTCCCGACCTAGAAGACGAACTCTTTATGTTCCACCCTAAATATACTTATATCAATAAAACCGTTAAAAACTTCAAGGCCCGTCCACTGCTTCAAGATATTTATGTGGATGGACAATTAGTTTATGACTTGCCAACTATAGATGAAATAAAAGCCTACCGTGAGCAAAGTCAGACCTGTTTGTGGGAAGAAAATATGCGGACATTAAATCCTGAGCCTTATCCGGTCGACCTGTCGCAAAAATTATACGACCGTAAAATTGATACCATCAACAAATTTAGAAATATTGACAGTAACTCATCCGTTAAATTCTAAGGAGGAAGAGTGTGAATGATGCAAGACTTGCAAGCCCAGATTATTGATCAAATGGGGGTAAAGCCCTCCATTCAAGCCGACAAAGAAGTGAGACGGTCGATTGATTTTATTAAGGCCTATTTTAAACATCATCCCTTCTTAAAAACCACCGTTTTAGGTGTGTCAGGCGGGCAGGATTCAACCCTAGTGGGGAAATTATGCCAGCTGGCCATGGAAGAGTTACGCAAGGAAGAAAAAGATGACCGCTATCAATTCATTGCTATTCACTTACCTTATGGCGAACAGGCTGATCTATCGGATGTCAAGGATGCCTTCGATTGGATTCAGCCCGACCGACGTTTGACTATTAATATCAAGTCTTCTGTTGATGCCTTGGTGGCGGAATTTCAAGACCAATCGTTTGATATTAGCGACTTTAATAAAGGCAACATCAAGGCACGCATGCGTATGACGACTCAGTTTGCCGTAGCAGGTGGCAGCCAGGGGGTCGTGGTTGGTACTGACCATGCCGCTGAGAATGTCGTTGGCTTTTTTACCAAATTCGGTGACGGCTCCGCTGATTTAATGCCTCTATTCCGCTTAAATAAAAGACAAGGCCGGCAAATGCTGGAGCAACTGGGAGCCCCTGACCACTTGATTTATAAGGTGCCAACCGCCGACTTGGAAGATGACCAACCCATGCAAGCCGATGAAGAAGCTCTGGGTGTGACTTATGATGCCATTGATGATTATTTGGAAGGGAAAAAAATAGATCCTCAAGACCAAGAGAGAATTGAATCCTTATACCTCAATTCTCAACATAAGCGTCATATGCCCATCACTGTTTTCGATGATTTTTGGAAATCGGAAGAAAATAATTTACAATAGGTCGGCAGGGGAGTAAAATATCTGTTGTTAAAAAAATCAATCAAAAGAAGGGACGACCATTTATGGAAGTTTTTATTGTGAAAGACGAACAGGAAGGTGGAAAAAAAGCCTTCGAACTTTTAGAAAAAGAGTTTAATGACAAAGATATTCAAGTGCTTGGGTTGGCGACAGGTTCCACCCCCGAAAGTTTGTATCGGGAAATGGTGGCGAGTGATTTAGATTTTTCAGACATAGTGACAGTAAATTTGGATGAGTATGTGGGTTTGGATGAAAACCATCCCCAATCCTACCATTACTTCATGAATGAACATCTGCTTTCTAAAAAAGACTTCAAAGAATCTTTTGTACCTGATGGGATGAAGGAAGAAGAAGAGGCCACAAGTGAATATGATGAAATTATCCGCCAACATCCTATCGATATTCAGATCTTAGGAATAGGGCAAAATGGTCATATCGGTTTTAATGAACCGGGAACTCCTTTTGATTCGACCACCCATAAAGTCACCCTCACTCAAAACACCATAGAGGCTAACCAACGTTTCTTTGAAGAAGGAGAAGAAGTTCCTAAATCTGCTTATACCATGGGGGTTGGTACCATCATGGATGTGGATACGGTGATTTTACTGGCTTATGGTGACCATAAAGCAGATGCTATCAAAGCCACGCTCGAAGGACCAGTGACTGAAGAAGTGCCCGCCTCCGCCTTACAAAACCATCCCCACACTTATGTGGTAATTGATCAAGCGGCTGCTTCCAAACTTGAAAAAGACTACTAAAAATTTGGGTAAAATAAAACTCTGCCTTCCGTTTTGAAGGCAGAGCTTTTTTATTTTAAAAATTTTGGAAAAGAAAATCTTTTCCCCGTTAACGGTCTGTTTGTGAGGAGGGGAGAGGTTGATTAGTTTGGTCTTTGCTTGGCATCTCCTCTTCGCTTTTGTCCTCTTCCGCGGATTCACTTTCAGCTTTTAACTGGTCGGGATCAACAAACTCCTCCAAATTTAACTCTTCCACGGCATTATCTTTGTATAAAGGAAAGCCGTCAATGAAACGGTCGTAATTTTCGTCTAGGCTATTGGTCCAATCTTCCACTTTCAAGTGGTTTCTTAACTCTTCCTGTAAATCGTGGAGCGGGAAAAATTCAGGCTCAAAGACAAAGACTTCAAGACCGTAATGAGGGAAATATCGTGAGCTTTCCTTAGCCTGGATGGTCGTTGTTTCGACATTTTTAGCGACTTGACGATAATCCATAAAAAGCTTGTAGGCATGGTCACGGGTCAGATTGGTTTCAACATTATCGCCAAGCGCATCCAAAATATCCATATAATTGGTAAAACTATCAAAACTGATGAGTTCACGAATTAAGGAGGTGACGATTTCTCTTTGTCTTTTTTGACGGCCGTAATCCCCTTCTGGATCTTCTTTTCTCATGCGAGCATAGGCTAAAGCCTCTCGTCCGTTTAGGGTTTGCCGGCCTTCATCAATATGTTGTTCTTCCCCGGAAAGGTCGTCTTTAATATCAAAGTTCAAGTCAGAATTAACCCTGACTCCTCCCACTTCATCGACCAAACGAATGAGCCCTTCATAATTTAATATAGCATAGGCATCAATCGGAATTTTTAATAAATCTTCCACAGTTTCTTTTAAATAAGGGACGTAGCCATAAACATAGGTGGCGTTAATTTTATCCTCTATCTCTTCCTCCGTCCCTGGCAGGCTAATGAGGGTGTCGCGAGGAATGGATACAAGTTTGACACTTTCTTTTTGGGGGTTAATGGTCGCCACCATCAGAGTATCTGCCCGGCCTCGGGTATTACGGTTAGTCATTAAATCCGTCCCAATTAAAAGAACTGAAAAAGGTTGGTTGTTCTCTAATTTTTTTGTTAAAGCCGATTGTTCGACTTCCATGACTTGTTCTTGAGGCTGGATATGTGTGAAAAAACCATTGATATCAGCGTATATTTTAGAAAACATGATCAGAAAACTTATGATAAAAATTGATAAACCAGCTATCACAGCAATAAAAACTGATCGGCGATGGTTTTTTTTCGGATTGCTTTTCATGTGGCCCTCCACCGCTTTCTATTAAGGGTAACTTCCATCTTAATTTATTGAGAGATAAATTACAATACAGCCTAATGGTCTGTTTGGCTTATAAAATTACTGGTCTTGGTCGACTTCGATATAGGCTTGTTGACCTCTTTCTATTTGCCCCTGTCCAGCGGTCCAATTCATCGCCCGCGCTTCAAAGTCTTCAAGCTTATCTTCAGCCATAAAGCAAACAAAACTCACGGCTTGGCCGTATTCAATGTCTTGGAGAATCAGCTGGTCCATCTGGCGTAATTCGTTCTCGATCTTACCGCTGGAAGAATAGTCAGTGGTCAGTCGTATTTCCTCTAAAAGTCGACGTTCTACTACCCCCAATTGATTGATGGTTTCGTTAACAGCTCCACTGTAAGCGCGGATGAGACCACCGGCACCTAAGAGTGTGCCACCAAAATAACGGGTGACTACCGCACAGACATTTTTCAATTGCCTTTTTTTGAAAATATCTAACATGGGCACCCCGGCAGTTCCGCTGGGTTCACCGTCATCGCGGGCGCGTTGATATTGGTCTTGGTCACCGATGATATAGGCAGAACAATTGTGGGTCGCATCTTTATGTTTTTCTTTAATTTCGTCAATAAAGGCATCCGCTTCTTCTTCGCTGTTGGTTCGGCGAATTTCGCAAATAAAACGGGATTTTTTGATTTCAATTTCATGTCGGCCATCTTTTTTAATGGTTCGGTATGTTTTTAACATGTTTTCACCTCCAGATGTTTTTACTTTTATTATAGTCTAGCTCAAGATGAAAAAGAATGCGATAAAAATAAAAAATAATCGACTTTTTTACGTATCTTACTAGTGAGGAGGAAGAGGAATGGAAAAATTTTTAAGTGGGCGAGCCTTATTAGCCGAAGAAATTAAAAGAGGAGGGTGGGATATGGATGAATGGGTTCAGCATCCTCAGCTTAAAAAAATTCCCGCTATTCAAGATAAAGGAGGACTAAAGAGCTGTTATCGTTGTGGCAACCAAGACCCTCAATTGTTTGCTGAAGGTCCATGTAGCTGTTCGGGGTCCTGTTTTTATTGCTTGGCTTGCTTGCAGATGGGGCAGATACGATCCTGCTCGATTCTTTATCAGATGGAAGAAATCAATGCTTTTAAAATTCCAACTTCCTCCATTTTAAGCTGGCAAGGACAGTTGTCAGACCAACAGAGTCAAGCCTCTAAAGAAATCATTCAAACGATCAAAAATAAAGAAAGTCGGTTGATTTGGGCGGTAGCAGGAGCAGGAAAGACAGAAATGTTATTTGAAGGGATAGCCTATGCTCTCAGCCTGGGCCAACGGCTGGCTGTTGTCTCTCCCCGGGTGGATGTTTGTTTGGAGTTAGCGCCTCGCTTGCAAGCAGCTTTTGAAGAAATCGATTTGATTTGTATGCATGGCCAGATGGAGGAAGACTACCGCTATTGTCCCTTGACGGTCGCCACCACCCACCAGATGTTACGCTTCAAACAAGCTTTTGACTGTTTGATTGTCGATGAGGTGGATGCTTTTCCTTATCATAATAACCAGCTATTAGAGCAAGCGGTTCAAAGCGCTCGTAAAGAGGAGTCGTGTTTGATCTATCTATCAGCGACGCCTGACCATGCCATGCAAAAACAAGTTCAAAAGAAAGAACTTTTAGCCAGTATTTTACCTGCCCGCTACCATGGTCATCCCTTGCCAGAAGTTCAAATGAAGTGGGCCGGCCCTTGGTCTCAAGAACTTTTAAATCAGCCCGAACGCTCAGTCGTCTTTAAAAAAATGAAGGCCTTATTAAAACGTCAGCGACGCTTTTTGATTTTTTTACCTAATATCCAATGGATGGAAAAATTTGAAAGAGTTTGCCGTGATAAATTGAAAGACTTTTCTTTTGAAGCGGTTCATTCCATAGACCCCAACCGCCACGAAAAGGTCATGAAAATGCGGGCAGAAGAATTAGATTTTTTAATGACCACCACCATTTTAGAGCGAGGGGTCACTTTCAAGAATATTGATGTGCTCGTTCTGGGAGCTGATGACCGTATTTTTACTGAGTCTTCCCTGGTTCAAATTGCCGGTCGAGCCGGACGGTCAGCGGATTTTCCAAAGGGAGAGGTCATCTTTTACCATCAAGGTCAAAGCCGGGCGATGAAAAGAGCCTGCCAGCAAATCATAAATATGAACCGGCTGGCTCAAAAAAGGGGGTTGCTCCATGGCTAAGTGCTATTGCTGCATGCAAGATATTCCAAAACGTCTGACTTTTTCCATGATTTTTTCCTTCCAAAGTTATCAAGAAGAAAAAATCTGCTCGACCTGCCGGCAGGGTTTTGTGCAAGTGGAAAAAGAATCTTCCTGCCCCCAATGTTGCCGGCAGCAAGAGCATGACCGGCCATGCCAGGATTGCTTGAGGTGGAATGATCGCCGCGGATATGCTCACCACCACCGAGTCTTATATTATTACAAAGGAGTCATGAAAGAATGCCTGCTTCAATATAAATATCGAGGAGATTATCGCTTGAGAGAATGTTTTGTCGAAGATTTGCAGGAAATATACCACCAGCACTACCGAGGCTTTGCCTGTGTTCCCATTCCAATTTCTAAAAAAAGCCAAGCCATTCGTTCTTTTAATCAAGTAACAGCCATTTTAGACCGAGCTGCTTTACCTTATCAAGACTTGCTGGTCAACCGCTCGACCTCCAGCAAACAATCCGAAAAAAATCGTAAAGAGCGGATGGAAAGTCCCCAACCCTTTGTCTTAAATCAAACGGCTTTTGAAAGCTGCCCAGCTAAAAAATTATTAATTCTTGATGATGTTTATACAACAGGCCGAACGATATTTCATGCCTATGATGCATTAAATGTCGATCCAGAGCTGGAGATCCAAACCCTTAGCCTAGCCCGTTAAGAAGAGGTTTTTATAGACCTTAGGGTGTAGATTCTTGCACATTTAAGCGCTTTCATTTATAATAAGATTAAGTAGAAGCCATGAATTTTATTCATAGCTTTTAGGAAGGGGAGTTTAAGATGTTAAAATACACAATTCGCGGTGAAAATATTGAAGTCACAGACGCTATTCGTGACTATGTTGAGAAAAAAGTAGGCAAGGTGGAGCGTTATTTTGACAGAGAGTTAGATGCGACTGCTCATGTCAACTTACGGACTTACCCTGATAACTCTGCTATTGTCGAAGTGACTATTCCACTTAAAAATTTAACCTTACGTGCTGAAGAAGACTCTCAAGACCTTTACGGTTCAGTTGACTTAGTGGTTGATAAATTAGAAAGACAAATCCGCAAGCACAAAACAAAATTAAACCGCCGTTCACGAGAAACAGGCTTATTACCGGATGATATTTTTGAACAAGCACCTCAGGATGAAGAAGATGGTAGCATCAACATTGTTCGTTCAAAACGGATTGACTTAAAACCGATGAATGAAGAAGAAGCTGTTTTACAAATGGAGATGTTGAACCATGACTTCTTTATTTATCAAGATGGCGAAACCAACTCTACTAATATTGTTTACCGCCGCAATGACGGTGACTATGGTTTAATTGAAACCGGAGCTTAAAGGCACTAGATAATTTTATGATATTCAAAAAGGAAACTTGAATCCAGTGGGTTCAGGTTTCTTTTTTTATAGAAGAGGCTTATGCCTTCTGAACTAAAAGTAGAAAAGATTAAGAATCCTTAACAAAGCTTTAGTTTGGCTGTTGATAATGTTATACTTACCAAGTATGTTTGAAAATGATAATGTATATATGTGATTAATTTTAGAGGAGAATAGTGCATGGCGAATTTTATTAGTAAACTTTTTGACTCCAACAAAAGCACTTTAAAACGCTATGGTAAAATAGCAGATGACATCGATCGTTGGGAAGATGACATGGCCGCCTTGTCAGACGACCAATTAAAAGCAAAAACGACTGAGTTTCAAAGACGATATCAAGATGGGGAAAGTCTTGATGATTTATTAGTTGAGGCTTTCGCAACGGTTCGAGAAGCCGCTCGACGTGTTCTAGGTCTGTTTCCATACCGCGTACAGCTGATGGGGGGGATGGCCTTACATGAAGGTAATATTGCAGAAATGAAAACCGGAGAAGGTAAGACCTTAACGGCCACTATGCCTGTTTATTTGAACGCTATTTCTGGGGACGGGGTCCATGTGGTGACTGTTAACGAATACTTGGCTACCCGTGACTCGGAAGAAATGGGTGAGTTGTACCGTTGGTTAGGCTTGAGTGTGGGCTTGAACTTAAATTCCAAGTCTTCTGATGAAAAACGTGAAGCCTACGCGTGTGATATTACTTATACCACCAACAATGAGATTGGTTTTGACTACCTGAGAGACAACATGGCTGTCTACAAAAATCAATTGGTTTTACGGGGATTGAATTTTGGTGTAGTGGATGAGGTGGATTCCATTTTAATTGATGAAGCCCGTACACCATTGATCATCTCAGGTCCTCAAACGGGATCCACAGCCTTATATAATCGTGCTGACTTTTTTGTTAAAGGATTGACTTTAGACGAAGATTTCACTGTGGACATCCAGTCTAAAACAGTTGCTTTAACAGAAGAAGGGATCAATAAAGGGGAAGCCAATTTCAATACTGAAAACTTATACGACATTGAAAATCAACCGCTTCTTCACCATATTGACCAAGCCCTAAGAGCCAACTACATCATGGAACGTGACGTCGACTATGTGGTTGATGAAGGAGAAGTTAAAATCGTTGACGGTTTTACCGGCCGTATCATGGAAGGCCGCCGTTATTCCGATGGTTTACACCAAGCCATTGAAGCTAAGGAAAATGTTGAAATTCAAGATGAATCTAAAACATTGGCCACCATTACCTTCCAGAACTTGTTCCGTATGTACGATAAATTATCTGGTATGACAGGGACAGGTAAGACAGAAGAGGAAGAGTTTAGAGAAATCTACGGCATGGATGTTATTGTCATCCCAACCAATGAACCTGTGATTCGTGATGACAAAGCCGACTTAATTTATCCAAGCTTAGAAAGTAAATTCCATGCGGTTGTCGATGAAATTAAAGAACATTATGACCGAGGACAACCTGTTTTAGTGGGGACAGTAGCGGTTGAAACTTCAGAACTAATTTCTGAACTTTTAAAACGTGAAGGTATTCCTCATGAAGTTTTAAATGCTAAAAACCACTTTAAAGAGGCTGAAATCGTTCAGACTGCTGGCCAAAAAGGAGCCGTCACCATTGCGACCAACATGGCCGGACGTGGAACGGACATTAAATTAGGCCCTGGGGTAAAAGAATTAGGTGGATTGGCTGTCATTGGAACCGAGCGACATGAGTCTCGCCGTATTGACAACCAGCTGCGCGGACGTTCAGGTCGACAAGGAGACCCAGGTGAGTCACAATTTTACCTTTCGCTTGAAGATGATTTGATGAGACGTTTTGGTTCTGAAGCCATCCAAAGAGTTTTAGAATCCCTTCGCATTGAAGGAGACGATGCTGTGATTCAAAGCCGCATGGTTTCCCGACAAGTGGAATCTGCTCAAGAACGGGTAGAGGGGAACAACTATGATGTTCGCCGTAACGTCTTGAAATATGATGACGTGATGAGAGAACAGCGTGAAGTGATTTACGCTCAACGTGAAGAAGTCATGGACGAAGAAGAATCATTGAAATATGTAACTGTTCCCATGATTCGTCGCACCATTGACAATATTGTTCAAAGCAATACCTTTGGGGACCCATCTGAGTGGGATTTAGAAAACATCGTGGACTTTGCCCGTTCAGCCTTAGTACACCCAGAAACTATTTCAGTGGAAGACATTCAAGGCCTGTCTGCTCAAGAAATTGAAGATTATCTTTTAACCCGGGCTAAAGAGGTCTATGCTGAAAAAGAAGAAATCTTAAATGGTCCCGACCAACTTTTAGAATTTGAAAAAGTGATCATTTTGAAAGTTGTAGACAACAAGTGGACCGACCATATCGACCAAATGGATCACTTAAGACAAGGCATTGGCCTTCGTTCATATGGGCAAACCAACCCGCTGACTGTTTACCAGCAAGAAGGTTACCGTATGTTCGAAGAAATGATTGCTTCTGTGGACTATGAAGTGACCCGCATGCTGATGAAAGCCCAAGTCCGCCAAAATATGGAAAGAGAAGCGGTGAACGAAGGTAAAGTTCATTCAGCGGCCAATAAAGGAATGAAGGGACATAAAACTAAAATGTCCAAGCAGAATTCTAAAGCATTAAATAAATTAAAAGCGATGAATCAGGGTCAAGCAGTTGCTGACCAAGATCCAAACTCTCCTGATTCCGCCCAGGAAGCGGCCAAGCGCCGTCTCAACCGCCGCCAACGTCGTCGTTTGGAAAGAGAAGAGAAAAAATAATAGGAGCTTCAAGGGCTTGTGATTGACTGCCCCTAAAGTAGATTCAAAACAGACCTCTACTTTAGGGGATTTTTTATCTAAATGAAGCTCTTAAAATGAGGTCTATTTTTTGATATTCTTTACTTTAGACTTCTGGCAATTTTGATTTCACAGAAAGTCGGGTCCTGTAAGGTCGGCTAAGCTGAAAAGGTGTAGAAAACAAGAAAGAAATGTTAAAAAGACTGGAATAAAAATGGCCTTTGGAAGGGCTACTGTTTTTTTGAAACAACAAAGGAGTGAAGCCATGGAAAAAAGTGAAATCCGCGATAGAATTAACCAATCTGAGCAGATGATTGAAGAGATTAGGGGGTCTTTTTGACCTTCAAGGTCTAGAAGAACGTATTGCTGACTATAACCACCAGATGGCTCAAGCTGATTTTTGGGATGATTCAGATGCTGCTCAAGCGACCATTCAAGAAGCCAATCAGTTGAAAGATTTTCACCAGGCCCATAGTCAATTGGATCAGCAGTTTGAAGATAGCCAGTTGCTTTTTGAATTATTGGAAGAAAGTTATGATGAAGAGGCCCGCCAAGAATTGGAGCAGATGTTGGACCAGCTGATTAACGAGCTGGAAGCTTTCCAAATCCACCTTCTCCTGGATGGGGCTTATGATGAAAACAATGCTATTGTAGAAATCCAATCTGGAGCCGGAGGAACAGAAGCCCAAGATTGGGTCAGCATGCTTTTTCGCATGTACAAGCGCTACACGGAAGGGCATGGCTATACGATTGAAATCATTGACTACCATGCGGGTGAAGAAGCTGGAATTAAATCGGTGACCTTCATGGTGCATGGGCACAATGCTTATGGCTATTTAAAATCTGAAAAAGGCATTCACCGTCTGATTCGTCTTTCTCCTTTTGATTCTCAAGGCCGACGTCATACATCTTTCGTGTCCGTAGAAGTAACCCCTGAAATCGATGATGATATCGATATTGAAATTAAGAATGAAGATATCCGCGTCGACACCTACCGGGCCAGTGGAGCAGGAGGACAGCACGTCAATAAAACAGATTCTGCTGTCCGCATCACCCATCAACCGACAGGCATCGTAGTGGCTAGCCAGGAACAACGGTCACAAATTCAAAACCGAGAAACCGCCATGTCCATGTTAAAATCAAAACTCTATCAACTGGAAGTTGAGAAGAAAGAATCGGAGATGGCTGATATTGTAGGTGAACAGAAAAACATCGGATGGGGATCACAGATTCGTTCTTATATTTTCCACCCTTATTCCATGGTGAAAGACCACCGAACCCTGGTTGAAACGGCCGATGTGGATGCGGTCATGGATGGAGAAATTGATGAATTCATCGAAGCTTATCTGCGTTGGCAAAAAAATCCAGACCAGTTTGAATCCGATTAAGACCAACACAATTGACATCATATTGTAATAGGAAGTCAATCTAAATGACCAAGAGCTTTGGTATAATAGGCGAAGATTTGTCAAAATGGACTAGAAATATAAAGGTGATAAAAGAATGATAGACATGCATCAAGTAAGCAAAACCTACGACAATGGGATGACAGCCTTAAAAAATGTCAATCTGCATATTGACAAGGGCGAATTTGTTTATATTGTAGGGCCTTCTGGTGCGGGTAAATCAACTTTAATACGTTTGTTGAACCGCGAAATTTTACCCACTGAAGGGACGATCCGAGTTGGTGATTTTAACTTGGGCAAGATGAATGATAAAGAAGTGCCTCATCTCAGACGTTTTTTAAGTATCGTTTACCAAGATTTTAAATTATTACAGAAAAAAACTGTGTATGAAAATGTAGCCTTTGCAATGGAAGTGGTGGGAGCCAAGGGTCGTAAAATTAAAAAACGAACTGCAGAAGTTTTAGACCTGGTTGGCTTAAGTCATAAAGCTGATATGTATCCTTCTGAATTATCAGGAGGGGAACAGCAACGGGTGTCTATTGCCCGTGCTATTGTGAATATGCCTAGTGTCGTGATTGCTGATGAGCCGACAGGAAACTTGGATCCTGAAACCTCTCTAGGAATTATGGAAGTTTTCGAAACCATCAATAACCAAGGCACCACGGTCATGATGGCCACTCACAACAGCCAAATCGTCAACAGCATGCGCCATCGGGTGATTGCTATCGACCAAGGTCAAGTGACTCGTGATGCAGAGAGAGGAGACTACCGTTACTATGTTTAGACATTTCAAACAAGCTTTCCAAAATGTTGGCCGTAATGGATGGATGTCAGCGGCTGCTATCACCGCTGTAGCCGTTTCCTTGCTGCTTCTAGGCATTTTTGCGACTGTCCTAGTCAACGCTAATAAAATTGCGACAGATGTTGAAAATGACGTCAACATCAGGGTCTATGTTGATTTGGCAGCTGATCAGAAAGACAAAGAACGCTTGGAAGAAGAGATTCAAGATTTGGCTGGAAGTGCGACGGTTGAGTTTTCTAGTAAGGATGAAGAATTAGAAAATATTCAGGCGACTTACGGCGAGTCCTTTGATCTTTTTGAAGGGGATGACAATCCTTTGAGAGATGTTTTTATTGTTCAAGCTTCTTCGGCTGATCAAACGGCCAGCTTGGCTGAAGACATCCGCTCTCTCCCTTATGCTTCTGAAGTGGATTATGGGGGGAGTACGGCCGATAGCCTATTCAACTTTATCAACAAGTTTAGATGGGGAGCTATTATTGCTAGCGTTATTTTACTGCTGACCTCCTTTTTCCTTATTGCGAATACCATCCGGGTGACCATCTTGTCACGGCAAGAAGAAATCGAAATTATGAAATTGGTAGGAGCGACCAATTGGTTTATCCGCTGGCCATATGTCATTGAAGGGGTTATTTTAGGTTTGCTCGGCTCGCTCGTTCCCTTCTTACTCATTGCCCTTGCCTACCAAGCTTTGTTTACCCGTTCCATTGACTTTTTGGCTTCATCTTCTTATACTTTAGTTCCGCCCATGCCATACCTTTTATATTTAGGTATCGCTATGGTATTAGCCGGAATTGTAATCGGAGTCATCAGTGCAACATCGTCCATTCGACGTTTTCTGAAAATATAAGGCTCCTCTTAGAAGGCTGTGACGATAGGGTCACAGCTTTTTTTGTTCGATTAATTTAGGAGTGAAAGGAAGAATCCCATGCTTACTGCTTATCATCGACCCAGCTGTATTACCGTTGATTTAGAAGCAATCAAATCCAACCACCGTCAGATCATGAAGTACCTTCCTGCCCATACTCTTTCCATTGCTGTTGTTAAGGCCAATGCTTATGGTCATGGGGCTGTTGAGGTGGGCCAGGCATTAGAAAATCAAGTGGATGCTCTAGCAGTGGCAATTGTAGATGAGGGACTGGAGCTGCGCCAAGCAGGTATTCATACGGATATCCTGGTGTTGGGAACGACCCCAGCTTCCCATGCAGCTCTATGTGCAGACCATCACATCGGCTGTAGCTTTTTTCGTATGGACTGGTTAAAAGAGGCCTTAGACATCTTAAAAGACCATGCTGTCCGACAACCTTTGCCCCTTCATTTGAAGGTGGATAGTGGGATGAATCGCATTGGGGTTAAAAAGTTGGAACAAGCCCAAGAAATGATTGACTTTATTGCCGACTATCCCCAATATTTTAAGCTGATGAGTATTTTTAGTCATATGGCGACTGCCGATTCATCGTCAGCCGATCAGCGAGCTCAAGTCAAAGACCAATATGAAAATTTCCAAACCTACCAAGAAAAATTGGATCTTAGTGCTTTAAGTCAAGAACCCTATTATCACATTTCTAATTCAGCTATGGCCCTATGGTATCCGGACTTGACCTTGGATGCTGTTCGCTTGGGGGCTAGCCTTTATGGGTTTAATCCTTCCAATGGTGATTGGGAACTGCCGGTAAATTTACAAGCCGCTATGCGATTAGATACAGCCATTAGCCATGTCAAAAAAATGGAGGGAGGAGAAAAGGTCTCTTATGGGGCGACCTATGAGGCGAGAGAAGATGAGTGGATTGCTAGCTTGCCTATTGGCTATGCTGATGGCTGGCAAAGAGATTTTCAATCTTTTAAAGTTTTAGTAGACGGTCAGTTCTGTGAAATGGTGGGCCGAATTTGTATGGATCAGTGTATGATTCGCCTGCCACACTATTATCCTATTGGGACCACTGTCACTTTAGTAGGAGAAAATGGAGGGCAGACGATCCGCCTAGAAAACTTGGCCCAGCACGCCTCCACCATCGCTTATGAGTTAGCCTGCTTGTTTAGTTACCGCCTTCCCCGCTTGTATAAGTAAAAATACTTCAGCCTAATGTTTGACAGATAAATTTAGTATGGTATTGTATATTTATTAATAATAATTACAACTCAAGTAAGAGGTCGCGAGTGCAATCAGTAAATGTTTGAAAGGTGTACTCGCCGAAACGTTGAATAAACGTTGGGGATATGCTGAATAAGCCTATCACTGTCAATAAAGGATGCCCATCCTTTAATGGAGAACTGCTTGTGTTGGGGCAAAAGGAATAAGATTTTTTCAACACCATGGGACCTTTTGCTCTCATGGTGTTTTTGTATAGTTTGAGGAGGAGGGCTTAGATGCTGACACATGGAGGTCACCAAGACGCAGAGCTGACCATTGGAGGGCTAGGGGTTAGTCAATTAAAAGAAAAATTTCAAACCCCTCTCTACATTATCGATCAAGCGGATTTAGAAAAAAGAATGGAAAGCTTTCGCCAGCACTTCCATTCCGAGCAATTAGATTGCCGGGTGATTTATGCTTCTAAGGCTTTTTTCAATCTGTATATGGCAGGCTTAGTGGAAGAATACGGCCTGTATCTGGATGTGGTGAGTGGGGGCGAATTATACACGGCTCTTCAGGGGGGCGTCGATGCCCAGCGTATTTATTTTCACGGTAACCATAAAAGTAAGGAAGAAATTCGCCAAGCTTTAGAGGCAGGGATTGGCTGCTTCGTCATTGATAATATCCAGGAATACTATTGGATTTCTCAGCAGGCGGAGGAGTTAAATCAAAGCACGCAAGCCTTGTTGCGAATTAATCCTAATATTACGGCTGACACCCACCCTTATATTCAGACGACCACCCAAGATTCCAAGTTCGGTGTCTCTACTGACCACCCTAGAATTGAAGAGCTCATTCAGCTGATTAATGAAGATCCACGCATCAACTTCAGAGGTTTTCATTGTCATGTGGGCTCACAGATTGTAGATGAGACTTATTTCTTCCAGGAGGCCAAAGACTTAGTCAGCTTTGCCAAAAGGATGGAGGAGTCTTTAGACCTCCATCTACAAGAATTAAATTTTGGTGGCGGTTTTGGAGTGGACTATTTACCAGCCGACCAAAGCTTTGAATACGAGACTTTTCTTGAGCGCTATGTTCATGAAATTGAAAGGCTCCTTAAGGAAGCGGACTTAAATCTTTCAACCATCAGTATTGAGCCAGGGCGGTCGCTGATTAATAATAGTGGCTATACCCTTTATAGTGTTGGCCATGTCAAAGAAACCTTAGCCGGTGACCCGCTAATCTTTGTGGATGGTGGCATGTCCGATAACCCTCGCCCCAGCCTTTACCAGGCCAAATATCATGCCGTCTTGGCTAATAAGATGCACCAAGAAAGCCAGCAAACTTATCGAGTGGCCGGTAAGTTATGCGAGTCGGGAGATATTCTCATTCAGCAGGTGGATTTACCGCAGGCAGAATCGGGAGATTTACTTCTCATCACGGCGACAGGAGCGTATACTTATTCTATGAGCTCAAACTATAATATGTTAAGACGACCTGCCCTGGTTTTTGTTAAAGACGGGCAGGCCCACTTAGCCGTCCAGGCGCAAAGCTATGAGGATTTATTGCTTGGACAATCTTATTTCACTAATCAATAAAGGAGGACATGTCTATGTCAAAAGTAAATGTTGCTGTCATTGGTGCCAGTGGAATGGTGGGTCAAACCATCCTTCAAATTTTAGAAGAAAGAAATTTCCCCGTTGACCAACTGATCCCCTTAGCTTCTGCACGTTCTGCCGGAGAAGAAATCGAATTTAATCAAGAAACCTATACGATTCAAGAATTAACCGAAGATAGTTTCAAAGATAATGATATCGATTTAGCTTTCTTCGCTGGTGGGGGAAGTGTTTCAGAAAAATTTGTTCCACTAGCCATTGAAGCAGGCGTTTATTGTGTGGACAACTCTTCTCATTTCCGTATGGAAGAGAATGTTCCTTTGGTCGTTCCTGAAGTAAATGCTGGAGCCATTGGGCAAGATGATCACTTAATTGCTAACCCCAACTGTTCAACCATCCAATCCATGGTCGTCTTGAAACCTTTAGAGGATGAATATGGTTTGAAACGTGTGGTTTACAATACTTACCAAGCGGTTTCAGGCTCAGGACACGGTGGAGTTCGTGACCTTGAAGAAGGCACTACTGACCAATACAAATACTCCATTGCTAAAAATGTCTTGCCACAAATCGATGTCTTTTTAGAAAATGGTTACACTAAAGAAGAAATGAAAATGATGTTAGAAACCAATAAAATCTTAGATGACCCTGATATTAAGGTCACAGCAACAGCGGTTCGTGTTCCGGTTAAAAACTCTCACGCTATTTCTATTAACTTAGAGCTAGGTAAAGCTTATGAGATTGAAGATGTGGTGAAACTATTATCTGAAGCCCCAGGTGTAGTGGTTTACGACAATATTGAAAAAGAAGAGTATCCTTTACAGGAACAAACAGATGGCTTAGATGAAGTTTATGTGGGCCGTATTCGCCGAGACGACAGTGTTGAAAATGGTTTGAACTTATGGTGTACAGCCGATAATATCCGTAAAGGGGCAGCCACCAACTCTGTTCAAATCGCTGAACAATTAGTGGAGGCTCACTTTAGTTAGGATTTAGATCGTGTTTTCCACCGTGCTGGAGAATGTGATTAAATGAATTGATTCTGGCAGTAGACATGATTAATTTAATACACTTGCTGGCGCCCAACTCTAACTTACTCTCTTCAGTTGAAGGCCTTCCTTCAATTGGTCTAGACGAGGAAGAGAGTTGGGCGTTTAGCTTAGGAGGGTAAAGGGATGAAAGTAATTATTTCAGGAGCGACTGGAGCCATGGGGCAGGTTTTAGCCGACTGCCTTAGAGGAATGGAAGACCATGAAATAGTGGGTGGGTACGCTGAAGAAGCCAATCATGAAGCAGATTATCCCATTGTTGATTGCTTTGAAGACTTAGAAGAACAAGCAGATGTGTTGATTGACTTTTCTTTGCCGGCGACCTTAGAAGCTGTCTTAGATTATGGCTTGGCTAAACAGCTGCCATTGGTGATTGCAACCACCGGTTATAGTGAAGAAGAGGAAGACAAAATCCAGCAAGCCAGCCAATCGATTCCTATATTTTTTGCCAAAAATATGAGCGTCGGGATCAATATGATGGAAAAAATGCTGGAAGAGCTGTCCCGCGTCTTGCAAGACTTTGATATTGAGATCGTTGAAAAACATCATCGTTATAAAAAAGATTCTCCTTCTGGGACCGCTAAGATGTTGGTGAAAGCTTGCCAGCAAGGTCGTCCTTCCCTGGATCAAGTCGTCGAAGGGCGGTCAGGCCATTATGAAGGCCGTCCAAGGGAAGAAATTGGTGTATCAGCGGTTCGTGGCGGGACCATCGTAGGTGAACATAGCGCCATCTTCGCCGGCGAAGATGAAGTGATTGAAGTCACACATACGGCCCAGTCTAAAAAAGTTTTCGCTCATGGTGCAATCCAAGCGGCTGAATTTTTAATCACTCAAGAGCCCGGTTTCTATAGTATGAATGATCTTTTGGGAGGTTAATATGATTAAAATAGCAATTTTGGGATACGGCCATCTCGGAAAAGGGGTCGAAGATGCTTTAAGCCAAAATCAGGATATGGAACTTGTCGGGATTTTTTCTCGTCGTCCAGCTGAACAAGTGGAAAGCTCAGGGCCGGTTTACCCTCTTGACCAGCTTCTTGACTTTCAAGATCAGGTGGATGTCTTGATTTTATGTGGTTCATCTGACCGTGATCTGCCGGACCAAACCCCTTACTATGCTCAGTATTTTAATACGGTAGATTCTTTTGATACCCATGATCAAATTCCAACTTATTTTGAAAAGGTTGACCAAGCAGCTCGCCAGTCTTCGCATTTATCGATTATTTCAATTGGATGGGATCCGGGTCTCTTTTCCCTTCATCGGATGATGGCTGAAGCCATCCAACCCCAAGGATCGACTTATACTTTTTGGGGGCCGGGTAAAAGCCAGGGCCATGGAGCTGCCGTCCGACAATTAGACGGGATCCAGGATGCTGTTCAGTATACCTTGCCTTCCAAAGAGATGTTAGAAGCTATTGACCGAGGGGAAGAGATTGACTATCAAAGTAAAAGTGCCCACCAAAGGGAAGTGTATGCTGTTTTAGAGGAAGGGGCTGATCCTGAACAGCTGGAAGCAAGTATTGTTCACTTGCCTCATTACTTTGAGGGTTATGAGACCTGTGTCCATTTTGTCAGCCAAGAAGAATTAGATCGCGACCATGCTGGTCTTCCCCATGGTGGACATGTTTTCCGCCAGGGTCAATCCAAAGAAGGGCAGCCTTCTTTATATGAATTTCACCTCTCCTTAAGTTCGAACCCCGCTTTTACAGCTGCTGTCAATGTCGCTTACGCCCGCGCTTGCTACCGCTTAGCCCAAGAAGGGCAAAGAGGGGCCCGAACGATATTTGATATTGCTCCGGCCTTGCTTTCAGCTCAATCTGCTGAAGACCTGCGTCGAGACTTATTATAAAAGAGAATAAAACTGAAGCTCTCATCATCTTAACTTTTAAAAGTCAGCTGCTGAGAGCTTTTTTGCAAGAATAAAGCAGGCGTGTTAACTTGGAGGTGTCAGCTGTCATTTGCTAGGCGAATTCTTTGAAAAATGCAGCTGAAAGGACTATATTAACAGTTGTTAACAAAGAAAAGAGGTGAAAAAAAATGGGATTTATTATGACAATCATCGTTGGGGGCATCATCGGATGGTTAACCCAAGTGATTATGAATAAAGACGTCCCTGGTGGTATCTTTGGTAACATCATTTTAGGTATTATTGGTTCATCATTAGGCGGATGGTTATTAAACGACTGGGGCTGGACAGTTGGAGGAATCGCTGTCTTCCCTGCTATTATTGGGGCGATTATTCTGGTCTTAATTTATGATTTAATTACTAGCCGTTAAGTTATTAGCTTGATGAGAGATCTTTCAGTTAGCTGCTGAAAGGTCTTTTTTTTAGACAAATGATTAATATATAAACATTTCACTATTGTATTCTTTTTATTATCATTTAAAATGAATGTGTAGATACAGGGAAAGGGCGAAATGAATGAAGCGAATATTAGTAGTGGATGATGAGCAATCAATTGTTACCCTCCTCACCTTCAATTTAGAAAAAGAAGGCTATCAGGTTGATACCGCTATGGATGGGGAGACCGCTTATCAAATGGCTTTAAAAGGCAAGTATGATTTTATTATTTTAGATTTAATGTTGCCAGCTAAAAGTGGGATGGACGTCTGCCGGGACTTGCGTCAAGAGCGAGTGGATACTCCTATTTTAATGCTGACGGCTAAAGATGAAGAACTAGATAAGATCATCGGCTTGGAACTAGGTGCGGATGATTATATGACCAAACCTTTTAGTCCTAGAGAGTTAATTGCTCGTATGAATGCCATCTTTAGACGTGCCGGAGTGGAAGAAGAGGCGCAGGATGAAGAAGATAGTGATGAAAATGTCATTCGGGTAGGAGAGATATCGATTTTTCCAGCCAACTATGAGGTCTTCAAAAATAATAAATCCATCGATTTAACGCCTAAAGAATTTGAACTTCTACACTTTATGGCCACTCAAAAAGACCGCATTTTAAACCGTGACCAACTTTTAAATGCCATCTGGAATTATGATTACACAGGGGGCACTCGGATTGTGGATGTGCACATCAGCCATCTGCGTGAAAAGTTAGAAGATAACAGTAAAAAACCTGAATACATTCAGACCATTCGAGGGTTCGGTTACCGCTTGAAGGAGCCAGAAGAATGAGCCGATTATTTAAGAATGTCATGATTTTATTTTTACTCTTATTTTTGGTCGTTTCCTTTGTCATCAGCCAAGTGGTTCAATCCTATTTTGTTGAAAAGAATGAAGACTGGCAATTAGATAAATTAGAAAGTCAGATGATAACTTTAGAAAGTCAGCTTGATCAAGCTGACTTTTTCACCCTTCAAGAACTGCTTGAAGCCGTTCAACCAACAGCTGAAAGTATCCAGCAAGACCTAGCTGTTTTTAACCTGCAGGGCCAGGGACTGTATCATTCTAACGAGCAACTGGATCCCCTTCATTCTGAAAAATTAAATCATCTGTTAAATCAACCGGATCATATCATTCGCCAGACAAAACTGGACCCGACTTCAGATGAGCATAAGTTTTATGTCAGCTGTTTGATTGAAGACGGCCAAGGGGAACCCTTAGCCGTTTTAAGCTTGGCAGATCAGAATAACGAAAGGGCAGTGGGAGCTGATACGGTTCAAATTTATACCCTTTTATTCACCCTCGGCTCTCTTTTGCTTCTGGGCGTATATCTGACTTATTGGACACGGTCGATCACCAAGCCTTTGGGAGAAATAAAAATGGTGGCGGACCAGTTGGCGGAGAAAAATTATGGCTCTCGCTACCGTGGCCATCATTCTAAAGAAATCGATCAATTGGGTTATTCCATTAATAAATTGGCGTCTAAATTAGAATTCCAGGTCAAGGAATTAGAGTCACGCAATGAGCAGCTCTTTCATTTAATTGAAAACTTGAATATTGGCATTATTCTTTTGGATGAAAATCGCCGAATTAAAATTGTCAACCCCGCCATGTCACAATTGCTGGAGCTTAATGTCAGTAATTATATTAACCGCCCGTATATTCATATCATTAAAAATCCTTGGATTATCGAGCTGATTGAAAAAGCCTTTGAAAGCAACCAAACCCAATCCAAGGAAATCGTTTTAGAAAATAGTGAAGAGTATATTTTAGATACAAATATTATTCCTATCCACCTTTCTCAAGAGTCAGATTTTGGTTTGATTGTCATTTTTTATGACATCACTGAAATTCGGCGGTTGGAAAAAGTACGAACCGATTTTGTGTCCAATGCTTCTCATGAGTTGCGCACGCCCGTCACCGCTTTAAAAGGCTTTACTGAAACTTTGCTGGATGGAGCGATGGATGATCGAGAGACCTTGGTTTATTTTCTAAAAATCATGCAAGACGAAAGTGAGCGCTTAGATTCGATTGTGGGGGATATTTTGCAGCTGTCCCGCTTAGAGCAAAAACCTGACCAACTCACTGAAGAAAAAGTAAATGTGAAGGATATTACTCTGTCAGTTTTTGATGTATTGAAGCAGAGTGCTGAAAATAAGGACATCGATTTGAAGCTGGATTTGATTGATGATGTGGACATCAACTACTATAAAGACAGCCTGAAACAAATCCTCATGAATTTGGTCAATAATGCCATCCTTTATAATCATGAGGGAGGATATGTTGAAGTCCAAATTGAAGATATGGGAGAAGAAGTCAGGATTTCTGTCAATGATAACGGCATTGGCATCAAAGAACAGGAACAAAAACGTATATTTGAACGTTTTTATCGGGTAGATAAGGCCAGAAGCCGGAATGCAGGGGGGACAGGGCTCGGATTATCTATCGTTCGTCATATGGTGGAAAATTCCTCTGGTCGCTTAGTGGTTGATTCTGTATATGGCAAGGGATCAAGCTTTACCGTTTACTTGAAAAAAGGCTAGTCTGACGCAGGAAAAGGCAATGTAAATGTTTAGTGGGCTATCTTTACAAGAGTTTACACAAACTTTACATAAAACGGCTTTAAAATAAATAATAATTCGATACAATGTTTTTGAGGGCAAATTCTGTCCGAAAAAATTATAAAAGAGGGATGTAAATTATGAACTGGACTAAAACTGGAAAATGGTTAACAACTGTTGCAGCTGCCTTAACATTAGCAGCTTGTAGCAATGGAGGAGACTCTTCATCAGAAGACTCAGCTGCTGATACAGGAGCTGACACAGCTACAGAAGAAACAACTGAAGAAACAACTGATAATTCATCAGAAGGTGAAGCTTCTGAAGAAGAATCATCTGATGATGCAGCTGCCTCTGGTGATTTTGATACTTCTGCTTCAATCAACGTTATTTCTCGTGAAGAAGGTTCAGGAACTCGTGATGCCTTCACTGAAATCACAGGAATTGTTGATGAAAATGATGTTGACTTAACTTCTCCTGAAGCAACCATTCAAAACTCTACAGGTGCTGTTCTTTCAACAGTAGCTGGAGACCCAACAGCAATTGGTTACATTTCTTTAGGATCATTAGATGACACTGTTAAAGCAGTAAACATCGAAGGTGTTGAAGCTACTCCTGAAAACATCCAAGCTGAAGAATATCCAATTTATCGTCCATTCAACGTAGCTTACAAAGGTGAATTATCTGCTGAAGCTCAAGACTTCTACAACTTCATCTTCTCACCAGAAGCTCAAGACATTGTTGAAGAACAAGGATTCATCGCAATCAGCGAAGACCAACAAGCAGAATACACAGCTGATGAAAGTGCTTCTGGAGAAGTAACAATCTCTGGATCTACTTCAGTTGAGCCTGCTATGCAAGCAATTGCCGATGCTTACCAAGAACAAAACCCTAACGTTACTGTAAACATTCAAGCTAACGGTTCTGGTGCTGGTATGCAAGATACCATTGATGGAGCTAACGACATTGGTATGGCTTCTCGTGAATTAAGTGAAGAAGAAGCTGGCCAATTAGAAAGCCAACCAATGGCATTAGACGGTATTGCTGTTGTTGTTCACACTGATAACCCAACTGAAGAATTAACAGTTGACCAAGTTAAACAAATCTTCACTGGCGAAATCACTACTTGGGATGAAGTCTCTGCATAATCCAAGAACATTTATACCGAGGGGAGGTTTAACCTCCTCTTTTTATTTAGCTGAATTATCGAGTTTAAGGGAGTGAGAACGATTGCATAATACCAAAGAAAGTGTATGGAAGGGAATTTTCCTTTTTTCATCACTGATTGCAGTTATTTCATTAATTTTAATCGTTATCTTTATCTTTGCTAATGGTTTGCCTTTTATTTTTGAGTATGGAGTCGGAGACTTCTTATTCGGTCAACGTTGGGCACCATCGACGGATTGGACACCTGAAAATCCCAACGGTTATTTTGGAATTTTACCGATGATTTTAGGTTCTGTTTATACGACCTTAGGCGCCGTCGTTTTGGGTGTACCGATTGGAGTTCTAACAGCGATTTACTTGGCCCGTTTTTGTCCAAAGTGGCTTTATAAAATTTTGCGCCCAGCGATTAACTTAATGGCTGGGATTCCATCGATTATCTTCGGTTTCTTCGGTCTACAAGTGATTGTTGATGTCATCCGTCAAACTTTTTCTTCATCAAACGGGACGTCCATCTTAGCAGCTATTATTGTCTTAGCAATCATGATTTTACCGACAGTCATATCAATTTCAGAAACATCTATCCGTGCTGTTCCGGCTGTTTTCTATAATGGGGGGATTGCCTTGGGGGCTACCCATGAACGATCCGTCCTAACCATTGTTGTCCCAGCAGCTAAATCAGGGATTATCTCTTCAGCAATTTTAGGTATGGGGCGGGCGATTGGTGAGACCATGGCTGTCCAATTGGTAGCTGGTAACCAAGCCCGTATTACTTTCAATATTTTAGATGGTATTCGTACCCTAACCACCAATATTATTTTAGAGATGGCCTATGCATCAGGAACCCACCGAACTGCTCTGATTTCTACGGGGGTTGTCTTATTTGCCTTCATTATTGTCATTAATGGGGTCTTCTTATTGCTTAAGAACAGGGGTGAATCTTACTAATGACTGATCGAACAAAACAAACAAGTCACGCAGGTAGTTACATTGCTCGTGCAGTTATCTATCTCGCTACTGCTATCACTTTTGGTTCATTAATTTACATTTTGCTTTATATCTTTGTGAACGGGATTCCTAATATCACCGCTGATTTATTTGCTTGGAATTTCGACTCCCAAAACCAATCCTTAATGCCGTCATTGATTACCACCATTGTAGTTGTCGGTTTAACCCTGTTATTCGCCGCTCCAATTGGGGTCTTCACAGGGATTTATCTGGTTGAATATGCCGACCGTTCAAGTAAAATTACTCAAACCATTTCAATGGCCACCGACACCTTACAAGCGGTTCCTTCGATTGTCTACGGTTTGTTTGGGATGTTATTCTTCAGAAACACACTGGGATTGGGTTATTCTGTCCTAGCTGGGGTTTTAACAGTGACCATCATGGTTTTACCTTTAATTGTTCGTTCAACTGAAGAGGCTATGTTATCAGTGGATGACTCTTTACGTGAAGCTTCCTTTGGTTTAGGAGCTGGACCTATCCGTACGATATTCCAAGTCGTCTTACCTGTTGCTATGCCAGGGATTGTTTCTGGGGTCATTTTAGCTTCAGGACGTGTGATTGGTGAAACAGCAGCTTTAATGTTTACTTTAGGAACGGCTCCTAACATGGCTACTTCCTTAAGTGAAACTGGACGTACGATGGCCTTGCACATGTATGTATTAACGAATGAAGGACGTCATGTTGACAAAGCCTTTGCAACGGCAGTTGTCTTGGTCGTCTTCGTAGTTGCTGTTAATGCATTAGCAAACTGGATTTCTAATAAGATTTTACAGACAGGAGCGAGAAATTAATGACTGAAAATATTAAAGAAAAAGAAGTAAATATTAAAACAGATGCTAATGAAAACTCATCCAGCGAGGAAATTCATAACCGTGAAGCTAGCTTAAATATGAAATTAGATGAGAACTTCGACAAGTCTAAAAACCAGATTCCTGATGAAGAAAAAGTTTTGAAATTTGAAATTAAAGATTTAGATCTCTACTATGGTAATTTCCAAGCTCTTCATCACAACAATTTAAATATTTATGAAAAAGAAGTAACCGCTTTTATCGGGCCATCCGGTTCTGGTAAATCGACCTTACTTAAATCGTTAAACCGTATGAATGACTTAGTGGATGACTGCCGTATCGAAGGTTTAATCGCTTTAGATGGTCAAGACATTTATTCAGCAGAATATAATGTTAACGCCTTGAGACGTGATGTGGGTATGGTCTTCCAGCAACCTAACCCTTTCCCTAAATCCATTTACGACAACATTGCCTATGGCCCACGAACTCATGGCATCAAAGATTCTGATGAATTAGATCGCATTGTCGAAGACAGCTTGAAAAAAGCAGCGATTTGGGATGAAGTGAAAGATCACTTAGACCGTAATGCCTTATCAATTTCAGGGGGGCAACAACAACGTGTCTGTATCGCTCGTGCTCTAGCGGTTAAACCCGATGTTCTATTGATGGATGAGCCGACCTCTGCCTTAGACCCTATTTCAACTTCTAAGATTGAGGACTTGGTTGATAACTTGAAAGATGAATTTACCATTGTTATCGTTACTCACAACATGCAGCAAGCGTCTCGTATTTCTGATAAGACTGCTTTCTTCTTAAGTGGTGAATTAATTGAAGTTGGTCCTACTGAACAAATCTTTACTAACCCTCAAGAAAAAGAAACTGAAAACTACGTCTCAGGACGTTTCGGTTAAGACTCATCACTGCCATGTATTTCTAAAGTCAAAGAAAGTAGGTTAATAATGAGAGAACAATTTACTGCAGATTTAGAAAAATTACATGTTAACTTCCATAAAATGGGTGGACTCGTCCTTGAACAATTAAAAAATGTTATGAAGGCTTACAATGAAGATGATGTTGCTTTAGCTGAAGAAATCATTAAGCGAGATGCAAAAATTAATGAAACGGAATCCATTCTCGAACATGATTCCATTCAATTAATCGCCCTTCAAGCACCGGTAACATCTGACTTAAGAAAAATTATTACCGTCTTAAAAGCGTCTTCTGACTTAGAACGCATGGGAGACCACATTAAATCGATGGCAAAAATTGTCAGAACTCTTAATAAAAATGAAGAGTTAAATGATATTGAACGTCAGATTATTGCTATGGGTCGCCGTGTTGAAGAAATGTTAGATGCTGTGCTTGAAGCCTATGTAAACCAAGATGTACAGAAAGCAAAAGAAGTAGCAGCTTTAGACCAAGCCGTTGATGAAATGCGCGATCAGATTCGTGAGAGTGCTTTCGAAGAAATGCACAACAACACCAATCTGATTGATTCTGCTTCATCTTATGTTCAAATGGCTCGTTTCTTAGAACGTGTCGGAGACTATTGTAAGAATGTATCTGAATGGGTACTTTATTTAGAAGAAGGAGAAATTGTCGACTTAGATTAAGATATGACAGACTCTCCAACCCTCCTAGCTTAGCTAGGAGGGTTTTTTATATGCATTGACGCTGATTTTTTTACTTTTGATGTCAAAAGTTAAGGAACGAGGTCAACGATGTAACAAAAATGTAATAAACATTTACATAACATTTACAAATCCTCCTAAAAACTTTACATAAAATTTACATCGTGCTATATTATTGATAGTAAGTCACTAAAGTCGAAATAAATATATGAAACATGATAATACATGAAAGGAGTGTTATATCATGAGAAATGCTTATACTGCAGAATTAAATCATTTATATGAACGTTTTGGATTACTTGGGAAAAGAGTAAAAGAGATTACTAATGAAGCTGTCGATGCTTTTGCCGCTCACGATACGAAAAAAGCTTTGGAAATTATTGATCAAGACATTTTAATTAATCAAGCTGAAGCTGAAATTGAAAAAGATGCGGTACAATTGATTGCCTTACAACAACCCGTAACCAGTGATTTAAGAAAAGTCATCACAGTCATTAAAGCTTCTACAGATTTTGAACGCATTGCAGACCACGCTAGAGGAGTTGCCTACGCGACCAAACGTTTGGAAGCGCCATATGATATCGAATTTGAAGAAGTCATTTTAAAAATGAGTGACATTCTAGATCAAATGTTTGATCTCCTCCTCCAAGCTATTGAAAATGAGGACTTCTTAACCGCTGTACAAGCGTCCAAAATGGATGATGCGATTGATGAATACAATAAAGAAATTTCTAAATCTGCTATGAAAGAATTAATCAGTGAAGGTGAAACATCACAAGCCTACATTGAGTATAAATCCATCGCTCAAGATCTTGAACGCATTGGTGATTACATTACGAATGTAGCAGAACTGATTGTTTACCTTGAAACAGGAGAAAACCCAGAGTTAAATCCGCGTTTCAATGTGGCTAACATTAACAGCCATGCTTAAGATAAAAAACATTAAATAAAGTTTAAACAGCCTGCTAGAGCGGGCTGTTTTTTAGTTCCAATATTGGAACAAATGTTCGATGTTTGATAAAATGAGAAAGCAAAAGGAAAGGGAAAGTACTTATCTCATGTGAAAGTAGGTTAAAGATGGCGAAAGAATATATTGACGTTCAAGGTGCACGTTCTCACAACTTAAAAAATATAGATATCAAAATTCCTCGCGACCAATTTGTGGTCATCACAGGTTTGTCAGGATCAGGGAAAAGTTCATTGGCTTTTGATACCCTTTATGCTGAAGGACAGAGACGGTATGTGGAGAGTTTATCTTCCTATGCTCGTCAGTTTTTAGGTCAAATGGATAAACCCGATGTGGATGTGATCGATGGTTTGAGCCCATCTATTTCTATTGATCAAAAAACCACCTCAAATAACCCCCGCTCCACCGTGGGGACGACTACGGAAATTAATGACTTCCTCCGCCTTTTATATGCGCGGGTGGGGGTGGCCGTCTGTCCTAATGATGGCACGGTCATCAGCTCCCAGTCCTTAGATCAGATGGTGGATACGGTTTTGGAATATCCTGAACGCAGCCGCTTACAAATTCTAGCTCCAGTTGTCTATGATAAAAAAGGTCAACATAAACGGGCTCTTGAAAAAATTCGTAGAGATGGCTTTGTTCGTATGCGGGTCGATGGGGAAGTGATGGATGCAGAAGAAGAAATCGAATTAAATAAAAATAAAAAACACAATATAGAAATTGTCATTGACCGTTTGGTGGTCAAAGAGGGCATTCGTTCCCGGCTTTTTTCAGCTTTGGAAACGGCTTTAAGAATTGGTGAAGGTTATGCCGTGGTTGATAAAGATGGCGAAGACCAGCTCTTTTCTGAACATCATTCTTGTCCTTATTGTGGGTTTACTGTGCCAGAATTGGAACCCCGTCTTTTTTCTTTTAACGCGCCTAATGGTAGCTGTCCGAAATGTGATGGCTTGGGAACCCATTTAGAAGTCGATCTGGACTTGGTCGTACCTCATCCCGATAAAACCTTAGAAGAGGGAGCCCTTGCCCCTTGGGAGCCTATTTCGTCTAAATATTATCCAGAGATGTTAAGACAGGCTTGTGAGGCCTTTGATATTCCGATGGATGTGCCTTATAAAGATTTATCAGAAGAAGACCAGCAGATACTTCTCTATGGCTCTGGGGATCGAGAATTCCATTTCCATTATAAAAATGATTTTGGAAAGGTTCGCGATACAGATATGCCCTTGGAAGGGGTGGTTAATAACGTTCAACGCCGTTATGAAACCACTTCATCCGACTTCACCCGGGGCAAAATGGAACAGTATATGACTGAATTAAACTGCTCTGTTTGCCAGGGGAAACGTCTCAATCCAGCTGCTTTGTCGGTCAAAGTAGGAGGCTTAGACATCGCTGAATTCAGTGAAATGGCTATTGTTGACAGCCTGGAATTTATTAATCAGTTGGAATTAAATGAGCAAGACCAACAAATAGCTGCCCCAATTATTAAGGAAGTTAATGATCGTTTGGAATTCTTAAAAAATGTTGGCCTGGACTACTTAAATTTAGCGCGTAAGGCGGGCACTTTATCCGGGGGAGAATCACAACGGATTCGCTTGGCCACTCAAATTGGCTCTAACCTCACCGGCGTCATGTATGTCCTAGACGAACCGTCCATTGGTCTTCATCAAAGAGATAACGACCGCCTGCTCCAATCTCTAAAACAGATGCGTGATTTGGGTAATACCTTGATTGTGGTCGAACATGATGAAGAAACCATGCTAGAAGCCGATTATCTTATTGATATGGGCCCTGGAGCTGGAGCTCAAGGGGGCTATGTCGTGGCTCAAGGAACGCCTGAAGAAGTGAGCCAAAATGAAAACTCGCTCACCGGGGCTTATTTGTCAGGACGGAAGGAAATTCCTATCCCTGAAGAGCGTCGGACGGAAGATAGGGGGAGTATCCACATTGAAGGAGCTGCTGAGAATAATTTGAAAGATATCACGGTTGATATTCCTTTAGGACGGATGGTTTGTGTGACTGGCGTTTCTGGCTCAGGTAAAAGTTCCCTAGTTAATGATATCCTCATGCAGAATTTACGACGTGAATTGAATCGAGCCAAAGAACGTCCAGGTAAATTTACTAGTATGACCGGCTATGAAGAACTTGAAAAGTTGGTGGCTATTGACCAAAGCCCCATTGGACGAACGCCACGCTCGAATCCCGCCACTTATACTGGGGTCTTCAACGATATTCGTGAACTCTATGCTTCAACTAATGAAGCCAAAATTAGAGGCTACGACAAGGGACGTTTCTCCTTTAATGTTAAAGGAGGGCGTTGTGAAGCCTGTAAAGGGGATGGAATCTTAAAAGTGGAGATGCACTTTTTACCTGATGTCTATGTGCCTTGTGAAGTTTGCCATGGTCAACGCTATAATTCGGAAACCTTGGAAGTCGAATACAAGGGCAAAAATATAGCAGATGTGCTGGACTTATCAGTCGAAGAAGCTTTGGACTTTTTCAAAAACATTCCTAAAATTGTCCGTAAATTACAAACCATATACGATGTCGGCTTGTCTTATATTCAGCTCGGACAACCTGCTCCCTCTTTATCAGGGGGCGAAGCCCAACGTATGAAATTAGCTTCAGAGCTACACAAACGCACCAATGGTAAAAATATTTATATTCTAGATGAACCAACGACCGGTTTGCATACGGAGGATATATCTAAATTATTAGCGGTCCTCAATCGCTTGGTAGATGAGGGCAATACGGTCGTCATTATCGAGCATAATTTAGATATCATTAAAACCGCTGATTATCTGATTGACTTGGGTCCTGAAGGCGGAGCCGGTGGGGGCCAAGTGGTCGCTTATGGAACACCGGAGGAAGTCGCCCAGGTAGATGGCTCCTATACGGGTTATTATTTGCAAAAAATCCTAAGTCCTAAATAAATCTTAATCTTTTAAAGCTATGCTTTAAGAGTTAGAGATTGTTTAAGTGGAGGTTTTTTATGCATAATTTAAGACGGTCACGTGTGAACCGAATCATCTTAGGTGTTTGTGGCGGACTCGGCCAATATTTTAAAATAAATCCGTGGATTTTCCGACTGGTATTTATCGTCTTATGCTTGCCTGGTTTAGGCTTGCCTGCCTTAGTTTATCTCATTTTAGGGATGGCTATACCGGAAGAAAGTCGCAAAGATCCCTTTGAACAAATTTTTCAAAGCTTTAGCAGTTATAGCCCAGGCCAGCAGCCAAAGCGTCAGATTAAAGAAGTAGAAAAAGTAAAAAAAGAAGATTAAAGGAGACGACATCATGTCTTGGTGGCAACGTTTATTATTAAATACCTTAGTTTTTATTGCCTTATCTTATATTGTTCCTGGTTTTGTGGTTTCATCCTTCTGGGTGGCCTTAGGGGCGTCAATCGTTTTAGGTCTTTTAAATACTTTTATTCGACCTGTCCTTTCTCTATTGACCCTTCCTATTAACTTGTTGACTTTTGGATTTTTCAGTTTGATTATTAACGCTTTGATGTTGACATTTACTGATTTTTTAATGGGATCAAGTTTTGTCTTTTCAAATTTCTGGGTGACACTTTTAATTGCTTTCCTCATGTCACTCATTAACTCAGCGATTAATCAATCCAGTCCACGGTCTTATTAGGACTGCTGAACAAGATTACACAAATAAAGCTCCGCTGCTTCTTTTTACAAAGAAGTGGCGGAGCTTTTTCTTGCTTGATTGGTGTTTGGCTGGATCTTTATCCCTTTGATAGAAGTGGCTGTTAACCTTCTTTTCATCATGGGGCAAGAAGATGAAAGTCTTCTTAAAGTTGGACGATCCAATCCTCTTCTGGAGCAGGAATATCGCCTTTTTGAATACCAGTGAGCAGGTCGTATAATTGTTGGGTAATGGGACCAGCTTCAGTTTCAGAATAGAAGGCGTGGTAGTCGTCTCCATTTTGGATGCCGGCGATAGGGGTAATGACAGCTGCTGTACCACAAGAACCAGCTTCAACAAATTGGTCAAATTCATTGATGCTCACTGGGCGATGTTCAACGGTGAGCCCTAATTCATGTTCAGCTAAATACATCAAGGATTTGCGAGTGATGCCCGGTAAAATTGAGGGAGAATCAGGCGTGACAAATTTACCGTCTTCAGTAATAGCAAAGAAGTTAGATGAGCCAATTTCTTCAATGGTTTCACGGTTTTTAGGGTCAAGGTAAATCGCATCGGAATAACCTGCTTGCTGGGCGTGAAGGGAAGGTAAAAGAGATGACCCATAGTTTCCTCCAGCTTTAGCCGCACCCGTTCCCAAAGGGGCGGCACGGTCATAATCAGCCACAGCAAATTTAGCGGGCTCTAAGGTTTTGCCGAAATAAGGACCGACAGGTAGGACAAAAACAGAAAAAGTATATTCGTCAGCCGGGCCGACGCCAATTTTTTCTCCTGATCCAAATAAAACTGGGCGAATGTATAAGCTGGCACCAGATTCATAAGGGGGAATCCATTCTTCATTGGCTTGGACGACGTCTTTAACTGCTTGGATAAAGACGTCTTCTGGAATAGTCGGCATCAAGAGGCGTTCAGCAGACCGATTGAGCCGGCGAGCATTTTCAATGGGGCGGAAGATATTGATCCGACCTTCTTTGGTGCGGAAGGCTTTTAAGCCTTCAAAAGCATTTTGCCCATAATGTAAACCGGTAGCAGCTTCATTCATGCATAATTGATTGTCAGTGGTTAATTGCCCCTCATCCCACTTGCCATCTGCATAAAAGGACACATAGCGGTAGTCCGTTTTTCGATAAATAAAACCCAATTCTTCCCAATTTAAATCTTCAGGACGTACATTTTGTTTTGTCATACAATCGCTCCTTTTTTTAAATTATTCTTATTATAACAGAGAAGATGCATAAAGTTGCATAAAAGTTTTCAAATGGATCCTGCTCACTGCTAAGAAAGACTTTTCTGTGTTAAAATGTAGTAGAAATTTGAAGATAAGGAGATTATTATGGTTCAATCGATTACAGTCGCAGAACTTTTAGATATATTAGATGATATTGATATTTTATATGGCCATGAGCACATTGATAATGAAATTACGACCGATGACCTTTACCGACCAGCCTTAGAACTGGCGGGTTATTTGAAATATTACCCATCTGAGCGTCTTCAACTCTATGGGAAAACAGAGATTTCTTATACCAAGACCATGACGCCAGAAAAACGGGATGAAATTTTTTCTTATCTCTGCCAAAAAGAAACCCCAGCTTTTCTGATTTCTAGGAGTTTAGAACCGCCACAAGAATTAATTAACCATACACAAAAAATGGGGATTCCCATCCTCAGTTCTGACCGCCGCACCACTCAATTATCTAGCCGGGTGACCAATACTCTGGAAAGAGAATTGGCCGAACGTAAGTCTGTCCATGGGGTTTTAGTTGATATTAATGGTATGGGGATTTTAATCACTGGTCCTTCTGGCATTGGTAAAAGTGAAACCGCTTTAGACTTGGTCCGTCGTGGCCACCGGCTGGTCACCGATGATCGGGTTGATTTATGGACTTATAATGGGGTGGATGTATACGGTGAAGCTCCTGAAGTGACCCAACACATGATAGAAATTCGCGGGATAGGAATCATCGATGTCACCCATATGTTTGGAGTGGGATCAGTCAAAGAACAAGCCCGTATTGATTTAATCGTTCATCTGGAAATGTGGGATGAAAAAATGATGTACGACCGCCTGGGGACGGATGTACAATTCCAAGAAGTTTTTGGCATCAAAATCCCATCCATGATTATCCCTGTCTCTTCCGGGCGAAATATTGCCATTATTATAGAAACGGCGGCCATGTCCATTCGATCCAAGAATTTGGGCTTTAATGCTTCTGAAAAATTAATGAACAATATCAACCGATTAATGGAAGAAAATTCCAAACGTGATAAAAACAAAAGGAGTGAGCGTTAGTGGCACATTTGATACAAGCCATCAATCCCATTGCCATCGAAATTGGTCCCTTGTCCATCGCTTGGTATGGGATTATTATCGCCATTGGCATCTTTATTGGATTGACCATGGCCAGCCGTGAAGCCGAACGACTCGGCTTTCATGAAGATTATATAGTGGATATGGCCATTTGGGTGATTCCCATCGGTTTCATCGGGGCCCGGCTGTATTATGTCTTATTTGAATTAGACTACTACCTCCAGCATCCGGCTGAAATTATTGCTATCTGGCAAGGAGGGATTGCCATTTATGGGGGCTTAATTGCTGGAGGGCTGACTCTGATTTGGTATTGCCGCCACAACAAGATGCCCATCTGGTTAAGTTTAGATATCTTAGCTCCGAGCGTCATGCTGGCTCAGGCAATTGGGCGTTGGGGAAATTTTGTCAACCAAGAAGCTCATGGTGGGCCGGTGAATCGGGAATTTTTAGAAGGCTTACACCTGCCTTCTGCTATTATTGAGCAAATGAACATTAATGGGACCTACTACCATCCGACCTTTCTGTATGAATCCAGCTGGAATATCATTGGTCTGATTGTCATTTTAATTCTCAGACGGCAGGACGGTTGGTTGAAAAGAGGGGAAGTCGCTTTAATTTATATTAGCTGGTATTCCTTTGGTCGTTTCTTTATCGAAGGCATGCGGACGGACAGCCTATACTTTTTCAATACGCCCATCCGCGTCTCTCAAGTTTTATCCGCCTTCCTTTTTATAGGCGCCATTGCTACCATGGTCTACCGCCGTATGAATACTTATCCGCCATTACCCGCTTATCAGGAGGGATTGAAACCGGAAGAAAAACGAAACATCCAGTAAGTTAAAAGAGAAAAGCAAGTTTAGAGTTATGGTCGGGAAGATTTCCTTCTCACCATAACTTTTTAATTTGATCTGAAAGGATTTCAGGAATTGAGAAATACCACTAATATTGATACTATTATAAAGATAAGTAGGATTGGAGGAAAAGAATGAGCAAAGTAAAAAAAGCAGTGATTCCAGCAGCAGGCTTGGGGACCCGTTTCTTACCAGCAACCAAAGCCTTGGCCAAGGAAATGCTACCGATTATAAATAAGCCAACCATTCAATTTATAGTGGAAGAAGCGATTGAATCGGGAATTGAAGATATCCTCATTATTACAGGAAAGAATAAACGAGCTATTGAAGACCATTTTGATTCAAACCCTGAAATGGAAGACTATTTGTACCGTCACCAACAGGATGACTTATTGGATTTAGTCAGAGGAACGACTGGGACGAATCTTTATTTTGTCCGCCAATCGTATCCTGAAGGCTTGGGTCATGCGGTTTTACAGGCTAAAGCCTTTGTCGGCAATGAGCCTTTTGTCGTCATGCTGGGGGATGACTTAATGGTGGACGATATTCCCATCACTAAACAACTCATGAACGCCTACGATGAAACTCATGCGTCTACCCTAGCGGTCATGGAAGTTCCAAAAGAAGAGACATCTTCTTATGGTGTGATTGATCCTGAAGGTCAATATTCAGACCAGCTTTACCATGTCAATCGTTTTGTGGAGAAACCAGACCCTGCAGAAGCACCGTCTAATTTAGCCATCATTGGCCGCTACTTGCTGACGCCAGAAATTTTTGACCTACTTGAAACTCAAGAGCGAGGCAAGGGCAATGAAATTCAATTAACGGATGCGATAGACCGATTGAACCAAACCCAGCGTGTTTTTGCCTTGAATTTCAAGGGCAAACGCTATGATGTGGGAGCAAAAATCGGTTATCTGCAAACTATCTTAGAGTATGGGTTGACTCAGGACGATTATCGTGACCATTTGACTTCTTTTATTATTGAAACAGCCGACCGCTTATAGAAAAATGTGACAGGAGGTTTTTATGGAACAGACGGATACAACTTATGATGTGATTGTCATTGGAGCAGGGCCCGGGGGATTAACGGCTGCTCTTTACGCTTCACGCTCCGACTTAAAAACATTAATATTAGATTCAGGACTTGCCGGGGGGCAGTTGAATAACACCGAAAAAATTGAAAATTATACCGGTTTTTCATCCATTGCAGGGGTTGATCTGGCTCAAGAAATGTACCAATCAGCCCTGCAGTTTGGCAGTCAATTCAAAAATGAAGCCGTACAAAAGCTTGAAAATAAAGGCGATATAAAAGAAGTCCAAACAAGCAAAAATACCTACCAGGCTAAAGCGGTAATCATCGCGACCGGAAGTGAAAACAAGAAGCTGGGAATTCCAGGTGAAGAAGAATTCCAAGGGCGGGGAGTGTCTTATTGCGCGGTTTGTGATGGCGCCTTTTTCCGTGATAAAGAGATTGTGGTCGTGGGAGGCGGCGATAGCGCGGTTGAAGAAGGGACTTATTTGACCCAATTTGCTAGCCGAGTGACGATCATTCACCGCCGTGACCAGCTCAAAGCTCAGGAAATTCTTCAAGATCGTGCCTTTAAGAACGATAAGGTTGATTTTATTTGGAATACAGCAGTGGAAGAGATTAATGGTGAAGGGCGAGTCGGAGAAGTCCAGCTCCACCATTTAGACACAGGAGAACGATCCAGTCTAGCGACCGACGGGGTCTTCGTCTATATCGGCCATGTTCCCAATTCAGAAATTTTTGCCAACTTAGATATTACAGATGATGCCGGTTGGATTATAACGGATGAAAGAATGCAAACGGCTCAAGCGGGTATTTTTGCTATTGGTGATGTCCGCCAAACTCCTTTGCGTCAAGTAGCCACAGCAGTTGGAGACGGTTCTATCGCCGGCTATGAAGCTTACAATTATATTCAAAACTTATAGGGCTTAAGGAAAATATGCTTGCCATTAGCGGCTGAGATAAGCCAAGAGGAATTTTATCATTAAATTCCTCTTTTTTTATTGCCAGACATTGTGCTTTTTATTTTTCACATTTTTTCATAAGATAGAACTATACGAAAGGGAGTGGCTAGCATGCAAGACGTTCGTTTGGCCTTGGTCGATATCGGGTCTAACACCGTGCGATTAGTAATTTTTTCCTGTGATCGTTATTTCAATGTCAGTGAAATGCAAAATATTAAGGTTCCAGCTCGTTTAGCTCTTTATTTAGAAGAGGACGGCCAGATGAATGATGAGGGTATCCGCATTCTTCTGCAAACCCTCGACCGCTTCATGGCGGTTATTGAGCAGTTTGATGTGGAAGAAATCTTCTTTGTGGCGACAGCAGCCATTCGTTTGTCGAGCAATGTGGATGACATTAAAGAAAAAGTGGAAAAGTTGACTGGAATTTCCCTCCGTGTCTTGAGCGGGGAAGAGGAAGCTTATTATGGAAACTATGCCATCCGCCACACCATGAATTTCAAAAAGGGTATCTCGATTGATATAGGGGGAGGCTCCACCGAGTTAGTTCTTTACGAACACGACCGGCCGTTAGAAACAATTTCCTTGCCTTTTGGAGCAGTCACCTTGAAGGAAAAATTCTTTTCATCGGTTGAACATAATGACGAAAAAGCCTTAAAAAAAGCGCGTAAATTTATAAAAAAACAGCTGGAAGAGATTGATTTTCTACAAGACAGTGGCCTAGCTTTAGTAGGTATTGGGGGGTCTGTCCGTAATATTGCTGAAGTCCACCAGCGGGCGAATAATTACCCCATTGCTGGTATCCATGGCTACCGGATGTCACAAGCCGATATCAATGAAACCTTGGATATTTTCTGTTCGCGAACGATGAGCGATTTGGATGATTTAGATGGCTTGTCTAAAGAACGGAAAGATACCATTGTTCCCGCCAATCTTGTCTTCCAGCAAATCATGAGTGTGTCCAACTCTAAAAATCTTTATATTTCTCATCGGGGTTTGCGTGAAGGTTTTATCATGCATTATATTAATCAAAGCTATGACCATCCTTACGGTTTAAGCGATATTCCCGGCCAAAGTATAGTGCGTATCGCACGCAAATATCGAGTATCCTCTTACGCGGTTAACCAGCGCTTTATTATTGCAGACTTATTTATCAGAGAATTAGAACGGAATAACATTCTTCGTTTGTCGGATAAAGAGATACGTTTACTCTATTATGGAACGATCTTGTATTATGTGGGTAAATATATTGAGGATGATGGTTGGTCTCAACATACTTTTTATGTTCTTTCTAACATTTCTATGTCCGGCTTTAACCAAAAAGAACGGGTCACCATTGCCCTGATTGCTTCCTTTAAGAACAAATCTTTATATAAGCAATATATTGAAGATTTTCAAAGCTGGTTCAGTTCAGTCGAATTAGAACGAATCATGTATTTTGGTGGCATTGTCAAATTCTCTGAAGCTTTAAATGATGCCCAGGTCAACCATGTTCAAAACATGTCCTTGGAAGCCCATGATGATGGGGATTTCACCCTCTATGTGGACTATTCTGGGGACTTGATTGCAGAATCTTACCGGGCCAACAAGCAAAAAAATCATGTGGAACGTTTTTTAAATGGAGATTTGACTATTGTCTTTAATGAGAATGTAAATTAAATGTAAAAAAAGGCCCAATATCCCCCATACTAAGCAAAAATGTGCTATCTTTAAAGTGCAAAATATTTTTCAAGAAGGGGATAGTTATGGCTGAACAACAATCTAAAGATGTGAAACAAACTCAAGAATCAAGGAGCCTTCAAACTCAGGGGGACAGTTTAAATCCCAACCCATCAGCAACAAAAGTTGAAGATTTAGACAACCCTGATTTATATCAAAACCGTGAATTGTCTTGGCTAGATTTCAACGAACGTGTGATTGCTGAAGCCGAAGATGACCATAACCCATTGGCTGAGCAGCTGACCTTTTTAGCTATTGGTTCGACCAATTTGGACGAATTTATCCGGGTGCGGGTGGCTGGTTTACAAGACCAGGTCAAGTATGGCAAGAATGAAAAAGATTCTAAGAAACAATGGCCGGCGAGTAAACAATTAGAAGAAATTGCTAAGAAAAACGAAGGCATCGTCGCCTACCAATACCAACTTTACAAAGAAAAAATGAAAGAAGTTGAAGAAGTCTTTGGCATTGCCCACCGGACGGCTGAAGAATTGACAGCTGAAGAGAAAAAAGAAGCCGAAAAGATATTTGAAGAAAAAATTGAAATGGCGATTACTCCTTTTGCTGTTGATGCCTACCGTCCTTTTCCTAAGCTAGAGAATGAAGCCATCCACTTATTGGCTCGCTTGGAGAAGGATGGGGATCCCTTTGTGGCCATCATCCCACTGCCTAAATTATTGGATCGTTATTATATTTTAGACGAGCAAGCCGAAACGAAGACCCTAGTTTTATTAGAGGAAATCGTCAAGCTCAATATTGATAAATTATTCAAAGGCTATGATATTGAATATACGTTCAACTTCCGCATTTCTCGTAATGCTGATGCTGAGATTTATGAGCAAGGGGCCGAAGACTTACTCCATGTCATTGAAAACTATCTCGAGCGACGTGAAAATGGGGTAGCGGTGCGTCTTGAAATTGATAGCCGCCACGCTTCTGAAGAAATTGTAAAAGATGTCGCCTTCCTCATGGAAGAGCTGAATTTGGATGAGCAAAATCTCTATGCCCTCGATGGGCCTCTAGACCTCGACTATCTGTGGGGCTTGCGATCTGATATTGTGAACCGCCATCCGGAGGCGGGTTATCCTGATTTTGATCCTTACTATCCTACTCTTCTGCACGAAAGGGATATGTTCGAATTGATGGATGAAGGGGAAGAATTCTTACTCCACCATCCGTTCGACTCTTTTGATCCGGTCATCGAATTGGTTGCTGAAGCGGCTAAAGACCCTAACACGGTATCCATCAAACAAACCCTTTACCGGGTATCTAATGATTCTCCGCTCATCAGCAATTTGAAAAAAGCAGCTAAAGCCGGCATTCAAGTGACGGTCTTGGTAGAGTTGAAAGCTCGCTTCGACGAACAAAATAATGTGGTCTGGGCAACTGAATTAGAAGAAGCCGGTGTTCATGTTATTTACGGGGTGAAAGAGTTAAAAACTCACTCCAAAGCCACCCTGGTGGTAAAGAAAAAAGCAGACGGATACAAACGTTACTTCCACTTGGGAACAGGTAACTATAATGATAAAACGGCTCGCCAATACACTGACTTGGGATTGATGAGTTCAGAAGAAGCCTTAGCCGAAGATGTTTTCAATTTCTTTAACTTCTTATCTGGCTATTCAGAACGGCCAGACTACAACCACTTACATGTGTCGCCATTCGAATTACGTAACACCTTTATGGATAAAATTGATACGGAGATTGAAAATCAGAAAAAATTCGGTAATGGTCATATCGTTGCTAAAATGAATTCTCTGACTGACAAGCAATACATCAAAAAGTTATATGAAGCCAGCCAGGCCGGAGTAAAAATTGATTTAATCATCCGGGGCATTTGTTGTTTAATACCGGGTGTTCCAGGATTGAGTGAAACGATTACGGTTCGATCCATTGTAGGTCGGTTCTTAGAACATACTCGGATTTATTATTTCAATAACAATGGCGACCACAAAATTTACTTGTCTTCTGCGGATATGATGACTCGTAATTTGAGCCGCCGAGTAGAATTGGCTTTCCCTATTCATAAGGATCAATTCAGAAGCCGTTTAATCAATATCTTAAAACTTTATCTCGCTGATAATTATAAATCTTGGCAGCTGAATGAGCATGGTAGTTATGAGAAAAATCAGGCGCCAGCGGGTGAAAAAGAAATTGGTGCTCAAAAGACACTCTTTATCAAAACCGCTGGTAAAAAAGAAAAACAACCTAAAGTCATGAAACGTAATTGGTTTGAACGCTTGACTGAAAAAATATTAAGAAAATAAAAAAGGGCTTAATTTTTTGAGTTCCTTGCAAGACTCCTCCAATCGAGAGCCGCTTGTCATGCGGATCGGTTGGGGAGTTTTTTTCATAATGATCCAAGGCTCTTAAAGGCTGTGATATAATAGCTTACGAATGCTTTTAAGAATATATATAGAAAGAGGCAAGTCATGACTTGGCAAGATAAATATAAGGAATGGAAAACCCATCCTGACTTAAATCAATTTGAAAAAGAAAATCTCAATGCTCTAAATGAAGAAGAAGCGGAAGAAGCCTTTAGCCACGACCTATCTTTTGGGACGGCTGGTATGAGAGGAATTATTGGAGCAGGCACCAACCGCATGAACGTTTACACGGTGCGTAAGGCCAGCCAAGGATTGGCTCATTGGATCTTAGCCCAGGGTGAAGAGCCTGTCCAGCAAGGGGTAGTCATCGCTTATGATAACCGCCATTTTTCCCAAACATTTGCCCAGCAGGCCGCACAAATTTTAGGGCAGGCAGGGATTGTGACTTATGTTTTTGAAAGTTTGCGTCCCACTCCTGAATTATCTTTTGCTGTTCGCTATTTAAAATGTTTTGCTGGCATTATGATTACGGCTAGCCATAACCCACCCAATTACAATGGCTATAAGGTTTACAATCAGACCGGTGGGCAAATCGGTCCGGAAGAGGCAGAAGAATTGACCCGTTTTATTCAAGACATTGATCACGAACTTGAATTAGAATGCCAGCCCTATGCTGATTTGATTGAAAACGGTTGGGTGAAGGAAATAGCAGAGCAAGTTGACCAGCCTTACCTACAGGCTTTAAAGACTGTCAATGCTCAGCTTGATCCGCAAGTGGCGAGAGACTTGTCCATCGTGCTCACCCCTCTCCATGGAGCGGGAGGGATGGTAGGGAAAAAAGCCCTCCAGCAAGCCGGTTTTAGCCAACTTCACCTGGTGGAAGAGCAAATGGTCGCTGACCCTGATTTTTCAACGGTTAAGTCTCCCAATCCGGAAGAAGCTGCTGCTTTTGACTTAGCCATTGATTTAGGACACCAACAGCAAGCGGATATCCTCTTGGCTACTGATCCAGATGCCGACCGTCTTGGCTTGGCTGTCTTAAATGATCAAGGAAACTATGACCTCCTGAATGGGAATCAAATGGCTGCCTTGATGGTGGATTATATCTTAAACCGTCAGCAGGCTGAAGGCGTCCTTGACCAGCAGGCTCGCTTGGTGAAGTCCCTGGTTTCAGGTGAACTGCCAGCGGAGATTGCTAAAGATTATGGGATCCAAACAGATAATGTCCTGACCGGCTTTAAATTTATTGCCGATAAAATTCAATCTTTTGAAGACAGTCAAGAAGCTAGCTTTTTATTTGGTTTTGAGGAAAGTTATGGTTTTTTAATCCAACCCTTTGTCCGCGATAAAGACGCTATACAAGCCCTGCTCTTAATTAGTGAGATGGCCGCTGTTTGTAAATCAAAAGGGAAAAATTTGACTAATCGTTTGCAAGAACTTTATGAACAATATGGCTATTATCTTGATAAAACCTTGTCCGTTCAGATGCCTGGAGCCCAAGGTCAGGCTCAAATTCAGTCCTTGTTAGAGGGATTGAGAGAAGACGTTCCGTCAGATTTTGCCGGTATCAACGTTCAAAAATGGGAGGACTACCGGGCCTTAAAAGTGTATGATGCCCAAGGAAAAGAAATAGGGGCCATCGATAGTCCCTCATCCAACGTGTTAAAATATTTCTTGGAAGATGGCTCTTGGATTGCTTGGCGGCCAAGTGGAACGGAACCAAAAATTAAAACCTATCTGAGTGTTCGTTCAAGCGATTTGCCAGCTGCCCAAGATAAATTAAAAAAACTTCAAGCCAGCTGCCAGGCGCTCATCCAAGCTGATCGCTAAAGCAATCAATTGAAAGCTCTGCTAATCAATGGTAAGATGTTAGAATTAGTGCTTAAAGAAAAGAGGGGAATGGAATGGCTGATCTACAAGCAGTTATTATTTCTGGGTTAAGCGGTGCAGGAAAAACAGTCGCCATGCAATGTTTTGAAGACATGGGGTATTATTGTGTTGACAATCTTCCCCCAGCTCTCATCCCTACTTTTTTAGATTTATTCGAGCATTCGGATGAATTTAATAAGGTGGCCATGGTGATTGATTTACGGGCCAGAGAGTTTTTTGATGATTTCAAATCTATTTTGGATTCCAGTTTTGAGCACTTGAAGATTCAACCGACTATTTTGTTTTTAGAAGCTTCAGAATTATGCTTGGTTTCTCGTTATAAAGAAACTCGCCGTTCTCATCCCCTATCCACCCAGGGGCGAGTAACTGATGGAATTTTGAAAGAAAAAGAACTGCTAGCAGATATTAAAAGCCAAGCGGACATCGTCATTGACACTACCGATATGAATTCTCGGACGTTGAGACAGCGTTTGATGCAAAAATTTTCATCTGATCAAGATCAGAAATTTTGCGTGAATTTCTTATCCTTTGGCTTCAAGCATGCCCTGCCAGTAGATGCAGACTTGGTCATGGATGTACGTTTTTTACCCAATCCGCATTACATTAAAGAACTCCGCCCCAAAACGGGCTTGGATGATGAGGTTTATGAATATGTCATGGACCAAGCGGATACCCAAGAATTTTATGAAAAATTTACTGACTTACTCGATTTTTTACTCCCTCGCTACAAGAAAGAAGGCAAATCCAATCTTACCCTCGCCATCGGTTGTACGGGAGGCAAGCATCGATCGGTGGCCTTGACCGAACGTCTGGCTCAAAAATACCAGGCTGCCGGTTATTCGGTCAATGTGACCCACCGCGATAAAGATCGAGAGTAATTGAAAGGATAGCAATATGACACAAGTAGTATTTAAATCTGTGCCTGGCTATCGACGCCCTCATGTGGTCGTGATTGGTGGAGGTACAGGTTTATCTGTCATTTTAAAAGAATTTAAAAAAGAAAATATGGACATCACTGCCATTGTAGCAGTCGCTGATGATGGGGGATCTTCCGGCCGGCTCCGTAAAATAACTAATTCGATTCCTCCTGGAGATTTACGCAATGTCCTCTGTTCTTTATCGAACTTACCAGACGAGTATATTGATGTTTTACAATATCGTTTTAAGGAAGGCAATGATGTTTTATCTGGCCATCCTCTGGGCAATTTATTGATATCCGGTATGGCCGAACGTGAAGGCAATTATTATGATGCGATTAAAAAATTATCGACCATGATGAAAGTCGAATCGAATGTTTTACCTTCGACAGAAGTTCCCCTTACTCTGGTGGCTCATTTTAAGGACGGCAGCATAGTAGAAGGGGAGTCGACCATTCCCAAACAAGGCAAAAACATCGACTATGTTTCCCTGAAACCCACTCATGAAGGAGATCAGATTGAAGCCGGACCTGAAGTTTGCGAATCTATCAGTAAAGCTGATATCATTGTCTTTGGACCCGGCTCACTTTATACTTCGATTCTGCCGAACCTATTAATTCATCAAGTGGGCCAAGCGGTTTTAGATTCTGCAGCCAAAAAGATTTACATTTGCAATATTATGACCCAAAAAGGAGAAACTGAAAACTTTTCTGATGCAGACCATGTCAAGGCCTTGCACAAGCATTTGGGTGAAAAATTTATTGATATTGTTTTAGTGAATAATGAAAAAGTGCCAGAGGATTTTATCAATTTACCTAATCAAGATGAAAATTTATTGCAGGTTAAACATGATTTTGTCGCCTTAAGAGAAGAAGTAGACAAAATTGTTTCTGATAATTTCTTAAGTTTAACGGACCAGGGAATCTACCATGATGGTCGAAAAATTGCTCGTGAAATTTACGAGCAGGCCTTGGACTACCAACGTATGGTGCGCTTTCGTTCGTTTTAAGGAGGGCTAGGATGTCTTTTACGTCTGAAGTTAAAAAAGAATTAACCTTACTGGAAGTTCATCCTGTCCATGCTCGAGCCGAAGTCGCCGCCTTTATTCGCTTGAATGGCAGTTTGAAATTGGGAGGCGATTTTAGCCTGTCCATCCAAACAGAAAATGCGGGAACAGCTCGACGGATTTATTCCCTCATCAAGAAGCATTTTGAAGTGGAAAGCGAGATTTTAGTTCGCCGCAAACTCAAACTGAGAAAGAATAATGTTTATATTATTCGCCTCTACAAGGGGACACGAGAGCTGCTGAAATCTTTAGGTTTAATGGATGAAAGTGGCTTCAAGCATGGGGTGCCCGATTGGATATTTAAAGATCAACAACAAATGCGATCATATTTAAGAGGCGCTTTTTTAGCTAGTGGGTCGGTCAACAGTCCCGAAACCAGCCGCTATCATCTAGAAATCCGGTCTACTTATGATCAGCATAATCAAGATCTTTGTAGCCTGATGAACGAATTTCATTTAAATGCTCGCACGGCTGAAAGACGTAATAATTATATTGTTTACCTGAAAGAGTCGGAAAAAATTTCGGATTTCTTAGCGGTTATCGGCGCTTCTGCCTCGGTTTTAAAGTTTGAAGATACACGCATTGTCCGTGATATGCGGAACTCCGTCAATCGGCTGGTTAACTGTGAAAATGCGAATCTGACCAAAACTGTGGATGCAGCCAGCCGCCAGATTGAAAACATTGAATTAATTGACGGCCGAATGGGGCTGGATCAATTGCCTGATAAGCTGCAAGAAATTGCCCAGCTTCGTTTAGACCAGCCGGAAGCTTCCATGAAGGAGTTAGGGGAGCTCTTACCCTCGGGCTCCATTTCTAAGTCGGGGGTTAATCACCGGATGCGAAAAATTAATGATTTAGCTGATAAATTAAGGGGTGAATCATAAGCGAAGGTTGAGAGCTAATATTTGACCTTGTTTGACCTATCAGTTAAACTAATATTGAATTTCACTCTTACTATATCAAAGGAGGATAACTATGAATTTAGTACCTACAGTTATTGAGCAATCCGCGCGCGGAGAACGGGCTTATGATATTTACTCACGTTTATTAAAAGACCGCATCATCATGTTAACTGGACAGATTGATGACAATGTTTCCAACTCTATTGTTGCTCAACTTTTATTTTTAGACGCCCAAGACCCTGAAAAAGATATTTACCTTTATATTAATTCACCTGGAGGCAGTGTAACTGCTGGTTTAGCTATTTATGACACCATGAACTTTATTAATGCTGATGTGCAAACCATCGTCATAGGGATGGCTGCTTCAATGGGATCCGTCCTATTAACAGCCGGAAGTAAGGGCAAACGCTTTGCCTTACCGAATTCTGAAGTCATGATTCACCAACCTCTTGGAGGTGCTCAAGGTCAAGCGACAGAAATTGAAATCGCCGCCCGCCATATTTTAGAAACTAAAGAGAAATTGAACAAAATTTTAGCCAAACATACCGGCCAAGATTTAGAGGTCATAGAAAGAGACACTGACCGTGATAACTATATGACCGCTGAAGAAGCCAAAGAATATGGCCTCATTGATGGAATTATGGAAAACGCTAAAGATTTAAACTAAGGCAATAGGCCATTGAATAATAAAAAATACATCCTCCCCTCAAAGTAGAAAAATTGAGGGGAGTTTTTTTAACAATTCGACGAACTTAAGTTAGAGGAGCTGGATAGCCAGTGAAAGTAAAAAGGATTGAGCTGATTTCTAAAGGCTCCTAGCTTTAAAAGAGAATCAAGTTGAAAAAAATGCTATTCCATGTTATTTTTCTAGTGTAAGCGCTTTCGGTTAGGGGACCTTTGCTAGCCGGCCAGTGGATTGTGATTTGGCTCAGTCGCTTCAGAATATAAAATGTGATGTGAATCGAAGTTAAGGGAGAGGAAAAAATGACAATTAAAGTTGGAATCAATGGATTTGGACGCATCGGACGTTTAGTTTTCCGCTTATTAGAGAATCATGATGAGTTTGAAGTGGTGGCTATTAACGGCCGTCAACATGCTGACATGCACGCTCATTTATTAAAATATGATACCGCTCATGGGCGTTTTAATGGTGAGGTTAGCGTTGAAAGCGACGAACTCATGAAAGTGAATGGCCGTGATATCCATGTATTCCAAGCTAATAGCCCGGCTGAAATTCCTTGGGAAAGTGTTGGAGTGAGCTATGTTGTGGAAGGAACAGGCGTTTTCAATAGCCGTGAAAAAGCTCAAGGGCATTTAGAAGCTGGAGCTGATAAAGTTTTTGTCACTGCTCCTGGTGACGATATGCCGATGATTATTTATGGGATTAACCATGATGAATTGGATGGATCTGAAGATATGGTATCGACGGGTTCATGTACGACTAACTGCTTGGCACCTATGGCTCAAGCTTTGAATGAAGAGTTTGGCATTGTTCATGGTTTGATGACGACCATTCATGCCTATACTGGTGATCAAAACATTCAAGATGGTTCACACAAAAAATTCACTCGAGCACGTGCAGCCGCTCAAAATATTGTGCCTACCACCACAGGAGCAGCTAAAGCAATCGGAAAAGTCATTCCTGAATTAGCTGGAAAATTAGATGGGTCAGCTCAACGTGTTCCTGTTATTGATGGATCTGTGACTGAATTAACTGTTGTTTTAGAAAAAGAAACCACAGTGGAAGAAATCAATCAAGTGATGGAAGGCCGTCAGAATGATTCATTTGCTTATACTGAAGACCCTATCGTTTCCTCAGATATCATCGGAGATACCCACGGTTCTATTTTCGATGCGACTCAAACCAAAATCATGGAAACGGCTCAGGGCCAATTAGTACGTACGGTTGCTTGGTACGATAACGAAATGGGATTCGCTGCCCAATTCGTTCGTGTCATGGAAGACATCGTTTCTAAAGCCTAAGAAAGACTCATTCAGCCGACATTGCAAGATGTCGGCTTTTCTTATTTGACTAAAAAGGAGAAAGACATGGCAAAATTAACAGTAAAAGATTTAGATTTAGAGGGGAAAAAGGTACTGGTTCGGGTGGATTATAATGTTCCCCTCAGTAAAAATAATGAGATTGAAAATGATTCTCGTATCCAAGCGTCGCTTCCTACTCTTGATTATATATTGGATCAGGGGGCTGCTGCCATCCTGTTCTCCCATTTGGGTCGGGTGAAGACAGAAGAAGATAAAGAAGGGCGTTCGCTTCAACCCGTCGCCAATTATTTGGAAGAATTGGGCTATGATATTCAATTCATCGATCAAACAAGAGGAGATGAGCTTGAAGCGGCAGCCAAGAATCTGCAAGCCGGCCAACTTTTATTAGTGGAAAATACACGCTTCGAAGACATTGACGGCAAAAAAGAAAGTAAAAATGATTCTGAACTTGCTGAGTATTGGAGTCAGTTAGGCGATGTTTTTATTAATGACGCTTTTGGAACCGCCCATCGCGAACACGCTTCAAATGTTGGCTTGTCCCAGCAAGCAGACCAAGCCGCTTTGGGTTTATTAGTGGCTGAAGAATTTGAAACCATCAGCCAAAGCATTAGTCAGCCTGCCCAGCCTTTTGTAGTCGTTTTAGGAGGCGCTAAAGTTTCGGACAAATTGCCGGTTATTAAAAACTTAATTGAACAAGCTGACCAGCTGATTATTGGTGGAGGCATGGCTTACACCTTCTTAAAAGCCCAAGGTCAGACTATTGGCCAATCGCTTTTGGAAGAAGATTTATTAGAAGATGCTAAAGCCTTATTAGAAAAATATGGAGATAAAATTATCCTGCCGACTGATCATGTAGTCGCCCCCTCCTTGGATCAAGTGGACCAGGCGGAAGTCTGTGAGAGCATTCCTGATTCGATGATGGGAGTCGATATCGGCCCTGGCTCGATTGAAAAATTCTCAGCGATTATCCAAGACGCTCAAACCATCATTTGGAATGGACCCATGGGAGTGTTTGAAGTCGATGAATTTGCGAAAGGAACTCGTGCCATCGCCCAAGCCATTGGTGACAATCCTCACGCCCAGTCTATTGTCGGAGGTGGCGATTCGGTGGCTGCTGTTGAATCTTTAGGCTATGCCGATGCCTTCTCACATATTTCAACCGGGGGAGGAGCCATGTTGGAATTATTGGCAGGAACGGACCTCCCCGCTCTTATTGCTATTGATGATTTAAATTAAAAGAAGGAGTATTGAAGCATGCGTCAATTAATATTATGTGCCAATTGGAAAATGAATAAAACTGCAGACCAAGCCCAGGTCTATTTTGATGATCTATTGGCTGAAAACTTACCGACTGAGCAAGTTGAAGCCGTCATCGCCGTACCAGATTTATTTGTGGAATTAGCGATTAACGCTAGCAACGACAATGACTTAAAAGTGGGCGCGCAAAACGCCTATCCTGCAGAAGAAGGTTCGTTTACAGGTGAAACCTCAGTGAAAGCCCTCCAATCTTTAGGGGTGGACTATGTGATTATTGGCCACAGTGAGCGCCGCCAGCTCTTCCATGAAACAGATGAATTTATTAATGAAAAAGTCCGAGCTGTCTTTGACCAAGGCATGGTTCCGATCCTTTGTGTCGGAGAGTCATTGGAAGAAAAAGAAGCCGGCCAAACTGAAGCTATCATTAGTACTCAAATTGAAAAAGCCTTAGATGGCGTCAAAGGTGAAGATATCAGCCAGCTGGTGGTGGGTTATGAACCCATTTGGGCCATTGGCAGTGGGCAAACTGCGACCGGTGAACAGGCCCAGCAAGCCGCCCGAGCCATTCGTAAAAAAATTGCCGAACTTTATGATGAAGAAAGTGCTGAACAGGTTCGCATCCAGTATGGCGGATCAGTCAAAGCTGAAAATATTGCGGATTTTGTGAGTCAGGAGGATATTGATGGTGGATTAATTGGGGGGGCAGGCTTGGACCCTCATTCCTTTGCCCAAATGATGAAAGTGGCGAGCGAATATGCCTAATCCAGTCGCCATCATCATCCTGGATGGCTTAGGCTATCGGGAAGAAGATGAGTATAATGCCGTTAAACTCGCTCACACCCCCTATTTGGATGATTTATGGGTGACTTATCCTCACACGACTATGGCGGCTTCAGCTGAAGCCGTTGGTCTTCCCTCAGGTCAAATTGGGAATTCGGAAGTGGGCCACACCAATATAGGAGCTGGTCGGGTGGTTTACCAATCCTTGACCAGAATTAATCAAGCCATTGCAGATGGAGAATTAAAAAGCAATCCCATCCTTCAAGAGAGTTTTAATTACGTGAAAGACTCTCACCACCAGCTTCATATATTTGGTCTTTTATCAGATGGTCAGGTTCACAGCCACCAAGAACACCTGTATGCCATCCTCCAATATGCTAAAGAAGCGGGCTTAGACCAAGTTTACTTGCATCTGGCTACAGATGGTCGAGATGTGGCACCGGATTCGGCTTTAGCCTACGTCCGTCAATTAAAAGACAAAATGAACGACTTGGGTATAGGTAAAATTGCCAGTCTTTCTGGCCGTTACTATTCCATGGACCGCGACCACCGCTGGCAAAGAACCCAGCTGGCCTATGATGTCATGGTCAATGGCCAAGGCTTAACTGCGACGGATGCAGAAGAATTAGTTCAACACTCTTATGAAGCAGGGGTGACAGATGAATTCATTAAGCCCCATCTCCTGCTTGAAAACGACCAGCCGGTCCAATTGATCCAAGACGGGGACGCTGTCTTATTCTTTAATTTCCGTTCTGACCGCGTTCGCCAATTGTCCCAAGCCTTAATCGATCCTGATTTTGACGGTTTTGACCGTAAAAAAGTTCTGAAAGACCTGCATTTTACTAGCATGATGGATTATGGTGAGCAAGTGGACTCCCGTGTCATCTTCCAACCCCAACTAATCAAAAATCCATTGGGTCAAGTGGTAGCTGAAGCAGGTTTGAGACAATTACGGATTGCTGAAACAGAAAAATACCCCCATGTCACTTATTTCATGAATGGCGGGCAAGAAGTTGAATTTGAAGGAGAGGACCGTTTGCTAGTTCCTTCTCCTCAAGTTGAAACCTACGATTTAAAACCGGAGATGTCTGCCTATGAGATTGCTGATCAATTGGTCCCCCATATCAAAAATAAAGACTATGATTTGTATATTTTAAATTTTGCTAATCCAGACATGGTCGGCCACACCGGCCAACTCGATGCTGCCATTCAAGCAGTCGAAGCGGTGGATGTCAATTTGAAAAAGGTGGTCCAAACTTTATTAGAAGTGGATGGAACGGCTATTATTTTCGCTGACCATGGAAATGCCGAACGGATGCGAGATGAACAAGGCAAGCCCCATACGGCCCACACTACCGCCCCTGTGCCCGTAATCGTCACTCAAACAGGTTTAGAATTACGTCAAGAGACGGCCCTTTGTGATATTGCCCCAACGGCTTTAGAATTATTAGGAATTGAGCCAGCAGAAGAGATGACTGGCCAATCCATTATCGAAAAATAAAGGAGAAATGACATGTCACTCATTACAGATATTTATGCTCGCCAAGTCTTAGACTCAAGAGGAAATCCAACGGTTGAAGTAGAAGTTTGTACTGAAATGGGAATCGTTGGTCGCGGTATTGTGCCTTCTGGAGCTTCAACTGGAGAATACGAGGCCATTGAATTACGTGACGGAGATGCCGATGTTTATAATGGAAAAGGCGTTTTGCAAGCCATTGAACATGTGAACACCACTTTGGCTGAAGCTTTAGTTGGTTATGAAGTTACAGACCAGCTAGGCATTGATGAAAGTATGATTGCCTTAGATGGCACATCCAACAAATCTCATTTAGGGGCTAATGCAATCTTAGGCGTCTCCATAGCAGCGGCTCAAGCGGCGGCTGCCGAACTGGGACTCCCTTTGTCGACTTATTTGGGCGGCTTTAATGCGAAAGTCTTACCCACTCCGATGATGAATATTTTAAATGGGGGATCTCATGCAGATAATACCGTCGACTTCCAAGAATTCATGATCATGCCCATTAGTCCTGACCGTTTTTCAGAAGCCTTACGCATGGGGGTCGAAGTCTTCCATGCCTTAAAAGCTGTCTTAAAAAATCGTGGCTTGAACACCAATGTTGGAGATGAAGGAGGTTTTGCTCCTAATCTATCGTCCAATGAAGAGGCTTTAGAAGTGATCATTGAAGCGATTGAAAAAGCAGGCTACCAGCCTGGGGAAGACCTGGTGATTGCTTTGGATGTCGCCTCATCTGAATTTTATGATGCTGATCAAAATTTATATCACTTAGCCTCTGAAAATCGAAGTCTGACTGCTGAAGAAATGATCGACCTCTATGAAGAATTGATTGAGAAATATCCCATCCTATCCATTGAAGATGGTTTGGATGAAGACGATTGGGACGGCTTTAAATTATTCACTGACCGCCTAGGCTCACGTGTTCAGATTGTAGGGGATGACCTCTTTGTCACCAATACGGAAAAATTAGAACGTGGAATCGAAGCCGGTGTCGGTAACTCTATTCTCATAAAAATTAATCAAATTGGAACGCTCACTGAAACTTTTGATGCTATTGAAACAGCTAAACGAGCCGGATACACCACAGTGATTTCTCACCGTTCAGGCGAAACAGAAGACACCACGATTGCGGATATTGCTGTTGCAGTCAATGCTGGCCAAATCAAAACAGGTTCTGCCAGCCGAACTGACCGTATGGCTAAGTATAACCAATTGTTACGCATTGAAGATGAATTGGGTCCTTTAGCTATTTATCAAGGGGGAGCGGTCTTAAAGCAACTGAAAGATTCAAGTCAGCAATAGGAAAATCAACTTAGACATTTGCCTTGACTTATGTTATATTGCTAAGGTGATATGATTGACGAAGGAGGCAGAACACGTGCGAGATATATTAATTGGTGCGATGCTTGTTCTTTCTGTATTAATTATTATTGTAGTCGCCTTACAACCTACGAAGACTCAAAATTCCTCAAACGCTTTTATGGGCGGAGCTAAAGAAAATACGACCCAAAGCAAAGTTCGTGGATTTGAAGCCTTTTTACAAAATTCTACGATTGTTTTAGGAACCGCATTTTTTATCATTGCAATTTGGATTGCCAAAATTTCTTAAGATGAGAGTGTAGGGACTGCAGCCCGAGAGGCTTGCAGTCTTTTTTGTTATGTCTTACTTGCCCACGAGCAGTCCAGCTATCAATCTGCTTCAATTTTAAGTAAACTTAAGGTATCTATGACAGACTGATGACATGAAAAGATAAAGGAGATTGTATGCCCAATTTGAACGATATAAAAAATAAAATATTAAACTATATGAAAGATTCTGACCAGAAAAGATTTGAAATGAATGACCTCAGCCATGGGATTAAAATGGATGCATCCAGTGATTTTAAGAATGTAGTGAAGGCTGTGGCTGAATTAGAACGCGATGGGGCTATTATTTTATCTGAACGTGGCCTTTTTATGCTCCCAGATCGTGAAGGTTTAGTGGAAGGAAAATTTAGAAAAAACCATCGGGGCTTTGGCTTTGTTGAGATTGAAGATTGGGATGAAGATGTCTTTATTCCCGCTCACCGGACCCACCATGCTATGGAAGCCGACCAAGTTCTGATTTCCATCGACCGCCAAGCCAATCCTAAAAAAGATAAGGGGCCTGAGGGAACGGTTCAAGAAATTATTGAACATGGGACCACTCATTTGATTGCCAGCTTTCACTCTTATGGTGAAGACCAGGTCAAAGAAAGCGGTTATTATGGCTATGCTGAACCTCAAGATAAAACCTATGCGGATTATCGTATCTTCATTTTAGATAAGGGTCTTCGTCCTAAAAATGAAGCTGTTTGCTTGGTAGAAATTGTCGACTATCCTGACGAAGAACATGAACATGCTATGACAGGGGTCGTCACCACTGAAATTGGTCAAAAAGATGAACCTGGGGTGGACATCCTAGCGGTTGTTTATAAGCATGGGATTCCCACCGAATTTTCTAAAGAAAGTTTGGCAGAAGCGGACGCCATTCCTGACCGAGTGACTGAAGAGGAAAAAGAAGGTCGGTTAGACTTACGTGAGTTGAAAACGATCACGATTGATGGAGCTGATGCCAAGGACTTAGATGACGCTATTTCATTGGAAAAATTAGACAATGGAAATTATTATCTGGGCGTTCATATTGCGGATGTGTCTCATTATGTCCAAAAAGGAACAGCCTTGGACCAGGATGCTTTTGAAAGAGGGACCTCTTCTTACTTAACAGACCGAGTAATTCCAATGTTACCTCAAAAATTATCCAACGGCATCTGTTCCCTCCATCCGAATGTAGAACGCTTAGCCCTTTCTTGCTTTATGGAAATTGACAGCAAGGGTCAGGTGAAAAATTACAAGATCGAACCTTCTGTCATTATTTCTGACCAACGAATGACCTATGAGGCCGTCAACGGTATTTTAGAAGACGGCAATCCCAAGCTTTATAAAGAATATGCAGATTATATTACTTTGTTTGAAGATATGCGCGATCTTCACCAGATCTTAGAAAGCAAGCGTTACCGCCGTGGAGCGATTAATTTTGATACTGAAGAAGCCAGCATTATAGTGGATGAAGAAGGTCATCCTATCGATATTCAAATGCGTGAACGAGGAGTTGGCGAACGAATCATTGAATCTTTCATGCTACAAGCCAATGAAACAGTTTCCAAACATCATACGGATAAGCACTTGCCTATCTTATACCGTGTTCACGAGCAACCAGACCAGGCTAAAATTCAATCTTTTGTTGAATTTGCTCAAATATTTGGTCTGTCCATGAAAGGGAAATTGGACCATATTCAACCCAAACAATTGCAAGGCATCCTAGAGTCGGTAGATGGGAAAGATGAAGATATGGTCATCTCCATGACCCTGCTCCGATCAATGCAACAGGCCCGCTATGATGTTGAGCCTTTGGGGCATTTTGGTCTGGCAGCAGAATTTTATTCTCATTTCACTTCCCCTATTCGACGCTATCCAGACCTGATCCTCCACCGCTTGATCCATCTCTATTCAGAAGGATCAGTCTCTAAGGGGAAATTGGGTCAAGTCAAAAAAGAACTCCCTCAGATTGCGGAACACTCGTCTATGGCAGAACGTCGGGCCATTGACGCCGAACGTGAAGTGGACAATATGAAAAAAGTGGAATATATGGCAGACAAGCAGGGGCAAGAATTTCCAGCGGTTATCGTTTCTGTCATGGGCTTTGGCTTGTTTGTTCAATTGGAAAACACCATTGAAGGTTTGGTTCACGTTTCATCAATGGACCAAGATTATTTTGAATACAATGAACAGGGTAAAATGATGATTGGTCAGCACACAGGTTTGACTTATCGGATGGGAGACAAGGTCCGAGTGCGACTAGTAAAAGCCAATGTGGAAGACCATCAATTGGACTTTGAATTAGTGGTCGATGAAACGGATGAAAATAAGTCGGATCATTCAGACCACCAAACAAAAAATGAGAAAGCGTCTGCTAAAAATCAGCGTAAAAACCATGGCAAGAAAAACCGCAAAGGTCGCCGGCGAGCTAAAAAAAAGAAAGCAGAGAACTCTAAAAAAGCACAAGAGCAAAAAAATCAGACTAAAAGTCAATCTAAAAAGAAAACAAAGAATAAACGTCATTTTAAAATTAAAAAGAAAAAGAAATAAGGAGGTGGGCAGATGGTAAAAAAGAAAAACAAACAGGATAATGTGAAGGCGACTAACCGTAAAGCTCGCCATCTTTACCATATTGAAGAAACCATCGAAGCGGGTATCGTTCTTAAAGGAACCGAAATCAAATCTATTCGTGATGGGAAAATTTCCCTACAAGACGGCTTTGCTTCCATTGAAAATGGGGAAATCTTTCTCTTTGGTGTTCATATTTCACCCTATGAGGCAGGGAACCGTTTCAATGTCGACCCTATGCGCAAACGAAAACTCTTGATGCACCAAAATCAAATCGACAAGTTGTACAGTAAAGTGCAGGCGGCCGGGATGACCTTGGTGCCACTAAAGGTTTATATAAAAAATGGGGTGGCTAAAGTATTGGTCGGCCTGGCTAAGGGTAAAAAACAACATGACAAGCGTGAAAGTATTAAGCGACGAGAACAAGAACGCGATATTCAACGTGCTCTTAAATCTTATTAATTAAAAGTGAAGGTGAATTATGGAACCCTCTTTGAAGTATTTACGTTTATTAGCGAAGCAATTTCCAACAGTGAATGCAGTGACCACTGAAATTATGAATTTAGAGGCTATCTTGAATTTACCCAAGGGGACCGAGCATTTCGTCAGTGACATCCATGGGGAATATGAAGCCTTTGAACATGTTTTACGTACGGGATCAGGGAATGTCAAACGAAAAATTCAAGATCTTTTCCAATATAAGTTAGCACCGGAAGACATCAGTAGCCTGGCTACTCTGGTCGCCTATCCTGAGGAAAAAATGGCCGTGATGACCCAAGACCTGACTAAATCAGAAAAAAGGGAATGGTACAGCCAAAATTTGACCCGTTTAGTTGATGTCGCCATTCATTCAGCGACTAAATATACTCGTTCTAAGGTGAGAAAAGCTATTCCAAATGACTACCAGTATATCCTAGGCGAATTGATGTTCCGCGACCATACTTCCAACAAAGAAGATTACTACCAAGAAATCATCAGCTCAATGATTGAATTGGGTCAAGCGGAGGAATTTATTACCGTTTTATGTTATTTGATCCAACGATTAGTGGTCGACCACTTGCATGTGGTGGGGGACATCTATGACCGTGGGCCAGCCCCTGATAAAATTATAGAACGTATGAAAGCTCACCATTCTCTTGACATGCAATGGGGAAATCATGACGTTTTATGGATGGGAGCGGCTGCAGGATCTGAAGCCTGTATGGCCAATGTGATCCGTATTTGTGCGCGTTATGACAATCTAGAAATTTTGGAAGATACCTATAGCATTTCCCTCCGCCATCTCTTGAGCTTTGCCGACCGTACCTATCCGTCCGGCCAATGCCCGACTTTCGAACCGAAAGTTGATCCTTATAAAGAAGGACACTATGAAGATGAGTTGGATCAATTGTGCAAACTCCAACAAGCCATCGCCGTCATCCAGTTTAAATTGGAAAAACCAGTGATTGATCGTAATCCTGATTTTGAAATGGAAGACCGCTTGCTGCTTGATAAAATAGATTATGAAACTGGAAAGATTGAATTAAACGGCCAAATTTACGAGATGAATCAGATGAATTTCCCGACCATTGATCCAGCTGATCCTTATGCCTTAACAGCTGAAGAGGAAGAAATCGTCTGTGAATTGAAGGCAGCTTTCCAACATTCTGAATTGCTGCAAGATCATATGCACTTTATGTTAGAAACAGGAAGCATGTATCTGGTTTATAATAATAATTTACTCTTCCATGGCTGTATGCCGATGACAGAAGAGGGGGATTTCCTAGCCTTCGACTATCAAGGAGAATCTTATGCCGGTAAGGGCTTATTCGATTTCTTTGACCAAGCCATCCGTAATGCAATCAATCTTGACCAAGATGACCAAGAGCGTGTCTTAGCGGGGGATTTGATTTGGTATCTATGGACGGGGGCGGTTTCTCCTTTATTTGGTAAACATGCTATGACCACTTTTGAGCGTTATTATATTGATGATAAGGATACTCATACCGAACATAAAAATCCTTATTACCAGCTGCGTGAAAGTGAAGACTGTGTCAAAAGGATTTTAGAAGAATTTGGCTTGGAGTCTAGCGGCTCCCATGTGATTAATGGTCACACCCCAGTCAAGGAGAAAAAAGGGGAAGACCCTATGAAAGCCAACCGCCGCATGTTGGTGATTGATGGTGGTTTTTCTAAGGCCTATCAATCTAAGACAGGGATTGGCGGATATACCCTCCTTTACAATTCTTATGGCATGGAATTAGCCATTAACCAGCCTTTCACCAGCCGCCAAGATGCAGTTGAGAATGAAGTCGATATTGTGTCCACAAAACGGGTGGTGGATCGTGAACTTCAAAGACAAAAAGTTGCTGATACCGATATTGGTCAGCAACTTAAAGCAGAAAGCTCCGATTTAAAATACTTGCTAAAAGCTTATCAAACCGGACGTTTAGCCCCTCAACGTTAAAGCTATGCTTAGGGTTATAGCTAAAGAGTTTTTTAGCTGAGCCATCTAGAAATACTGAAAAAAGAAGCCAGCGATGACAGTCGTCATCGCTGGTATTTTTTATTTGAATTTTAGACCAACCTATGCAGTGCACCAATGACCTTATTTATAAGCTGCCAGCAGTTGAAAAAACATCAAATCTTTCCATGGGATCCTCATACCAGCCTAAATCAATCGATTGGATGCGTTCAAAGGGAGTATAGTCTTGAAAAAGACTGACTATTTCATCCCTGGGATAATATAAAATGAGGTCCATGGACCGAGGACAGTCTTCGAAAGAATCCCTGAGTCTATCAGCCATTTGCAAGAAAACATCCAGTGAAAAAGGATTAAAAAAATAAAATATATTATAGCTGTGCTGGATGGGAAAGTTTTCGGCGGCTCGTTGGTAGATGTCAAGGGTCTGCTGGATGGGATGTCGCTGAGCGTAAGAGTGAATATTTTTCTTACAGACCTTAAAAACATCTGGATGAAATTCAACCCCCGTTATCTGCCAGCCATAATAATAATGGAAAAAGCACAAGGCTCGGCCTGTCCCACACCCAAAGTCAACTAAATGTGGTTGGTTAATGGTTGGCTGGTAGTGGCGAACTAACTCCTCAAGGTCACGATAAGGGGTCGGTTCACTCTCAAAATAATCATGAACATACTGGCTATGGGAAGAATAGTAAATAATCGCTTGGCTATCAATATTCAAAAAGTCGTCCATATTTTTCTTCATTCTCTCTCTCCTTACTAAAAGTTTACAGGGGAGTGGATAGAAAAGAAAGGGACAAACTGCCTCCATTCCTTTCTTTATGTTAAAATATAAGCGATAGTAAAAGCTGAACATAAAAACGAGAGAGAGTGATAGACATGAAACGATCGCCATCTTACTTACAAATGGATCCCATTATAAAAAATGCTTTGCGAGAAGATATCACGACAGTAGACACTGCCAGTGAAGCTATTTTTCAATTGGGAGACCGAGCCAGCGTGGAATTAATAGCCAAACAAGACGGTGTGCTAGCGGGCATTCCTATCTTCCAGCGGGTGTTTGAATTGGTCAATCCCAAAGACGATATCAAATTTATCTGGTTTAAAAAAGAAGGGGATGCTATCACTGAAGGAGAAACCCTCTGTAAGCTCAAAGGGTCCGTCCAAAGCCTTTTAAGTGGTGAACGAGTCGCTCTCAACTTCATGCAACGTTTATCAGGAATTGCGACAGCCACTCGGCAAATGGTGGATGCTTTGGATGATCCGTCCATTACGATTTTAGATACCCGTAAAACGACCCCAGGTTTGAGATTGTTTGAAAAATATGCCGTCAGAGTGGGAGGTGGGCATAACCACCGCTATAATTTGTCTGATATGATGATGTTGAAGGATAATCACATTGCGGCGGTGGGAAGCGTCGCTAAGGCTATTGAAAAAGCGCGTCGCTTTGACCCATTTGTCAACAAAGTTGAAGTAGAAGTGGAAAGTTTGGACCAAGTGAAAGAGGCTGTAGAAGCAGGGGCAGACATTATCATGCTAGATAATTTTGCCATGAATGAATTGGGCAGAGCCATCGACTTGATTGATGGCCGGGCTTTAATTGAATGTTCTGGAAATATTAGCCCAGAAAATGTTAACCGCTATCAAGGCTTTGACATTGATTTTATTTCATCAGGATCAATCACTCATTCCGCCGGTATTTTAGACTTATCGATGAAACATTTAAAATTAGAAGATGAGCATTTAAAAACAGTTTAATTGAAAGGGAGTTATTCATTGAGTCAAGAATTGTTGAATGCCGACCAAGTTTTTCAGTTGGTTAAGGCGATGTATAAGTGTTATCCCCAATCTGAAACGGAGCTGCAACACGACAGCCCCTTCCAGCTTTTATGCGCGACTGTCTTGAGTGCCCAAGCTACGGATGCTGGCGTGAATAAAGCCACTCCAGCCTTGTTTGAAGCTTATCCAACTCCGGAAAAAATGATGGAGGCTTCGGTAGAGGATATTCAAGAAAAGATCAAAACGATTGGCTTATATAAAAACAAATCTAAATTTTTGAAAAGCTTATCCACTCAACTGGTAGAAAATTTTGATGGGCAAGTCCCTCAAAGCCGTGAAGAATTAATGACTTTGTCTGGGGTGGGACGAAAGACCGCTAATGTGGTATTAACCAATGCCTTTGATATCCCGGCTTTCGCTGTCGATACCCATGTTCACCGCCTGTCCAAACGTTATTTATTTGTTCCAGAGGATGCGACCGTCGAACAAGTCGAGAAAATCATGACGGACATATTGCCAGCTGAATGGTGGTATCAAGCTCACCACTCCATTTTACTTTTTGGCCGCTATCAGTGTAAGGCTCGGGCACATGACCACCAAGAGTGTTTAAGTCGGCTTAATGATGCCTTGGAAGGCCAAGAGGGTAGGGAAGAAATCATGGAAAAAATTTCTCAAGTCGACCTATAAAGTATAGTAAAGTGACGACCCTAAAATATAAACGCCAGCAAGCTTAAAAAATCTCCTCTTTTTCTTTTGAAAGGGGAGATTTGTCGGTTCTATAAGTTTAGTTTTCTTTGTTTTCTTTAGCTGAATTTTTATCTGATCGGTCTTTGCCGAAAAAGAAATGATAAAGACCCGCAGCAAATAGAAACATATTTCCAACTAAATAAGTGAGCAAGATCATGAATGAAATAAACAGGGGCCGATTTTTTCTTTCTTTCATTGTTACCACCTCCAAAGGGTTTTCTCACCACATATTTTAACGCAAAATGATTTGAAACAGTATGATGCTTTTGATACACTTAGCCTGAAAGAGAGTAGGTGAATAGAATGGAAATGGTTAATTTATATACGATGCAGCATCAAGATTCCCTCAATGAATTAAAAAAGCATGGGCGCATCATCAATAAAGAGCGATATATCATCATGCATATGGGGTCGACGGCACAATTTGTCATCCCCCACTACCGAACCTTTTCTAATCTAGCCAAACAACTGGTCCCTCGACCAGAGGATGTGATTTTCCCCATCTGGTGTGGAGTGACCCAGGAAAGTTCCTTTGTTGTAGAAAAAGGCTATGTGGTTTATTGCCTGACTGTGCCGGTTGATCAAGTGATTTACTTTGACGGTGGTAAATGGGACTTGGTTTTAAACAATTTATACATTCCCGAAGATCAGGCTGATGCAGAAGCCTACGCTAAAGAATTAAAAGAACTGGGCTTTCCTCATCAATTCGGTATATTAGAAAATTATGGGGGCATGTATCCCGAATTATTTAACAAAATTCGGGACAGCTGGAAGCGTTTGTTTGTCATCGATGAATGGGATGAACATCGCATCCAAGCCAATTTATGGCAGATCAAGGAAGAATGGGTTCAGCATGTGGTTCATGATGGGGATAATCTGTATGAAGTCGCAGCGGACATGGAAAAAACTTTTCCACCCCAATTTGCCATGAATCAGTTAGACGAAGAAGATATTCAAGCTTAAATAAAGCAAACGGGCATCCTAGAGGCTGCCCGTTTTTATATGTCTAACTAATATGAAAGAAAGCTGGAGAAGATAAAAATAAAGATGATAAACAAAATAAAGATGACAACAGCAGCTACGGCTAAGGAAATAAGACAACCATTTGAAGAACGGTTGGCAGTCGCTTTAGGTGCAGGCCCCATGGGTTCTGAAGATTTAGTACTGTGTTGGAGGGCTTGGTTTTGATAGCTTTGTGGTGGCACGCTATGAATCGGCCCTTGTTCTCTTTCATCTTTGGATGAAGCAGGACGTGGTTCATCTGCTGTTTGCACGTGTTGAGGCGATCTTTCAACATCGATAGCTAAATCGGACAAAGCCAGCCGTTTAGCTTTAGGGTAAGCCTTGCTGGCAGTCTGTGGTTGGCGGGGGATGGTGTCATTGGACTCTTCATGGTCTTGATGATGAGAGTTTTCACTCATTTCAACTTTTTGAGCAGGGATGAAAGAGTCTGAGGAGATTGCGGGTTTTCTATGAATCCCTCCTTCTCCATCAGCCGTTGGATCTGCTTCCGCTACTTGACTTTTCTCACTGACTTTTCGCTCTCCTAATAGCTGGGTCACTGATCCCTCTGCAGTGGCAGTAGTGATTGTCGCTTGGCTGTCATGAACTTGAGAGCCAGTAGAATCCTCTGCTTGCTCTTCATGAGAGGTGTGGAGAAGCTGATCATCATTGGAGGCCTGGCGAGCTGGAGAGGGAGATGAACGATAGGATAGGCGGGTGGAAGAAGCTTCGGTTTTTTCTTGGTCTATCTTGTCTATAGCAGACTCTTCATTTTTGTGACCACAATGTTGGCAAATTTTATCCGATTCACTAAGATCATGATTACAATGTTGACATTTCATAACAAACACACCTTTCATTTTTTACTCATCTATATTTTAACCTAAATCCGGCACAAGTAGTATGACAAAGCGTTTTATTTATAACAATTATATGTGAGCACTCAACATGATGGCAGTCCTGTTTGTTTCAAAAGACTGCCAGGTATTTTTTTACCTTTTTGGAAATTTTAATAAACAAGCTTGTTGAACGCCATATCTTGTGGTAACATTCAATCATAAACACAATATATAGAATAATCTCTTGTTTGGGGAATTAGGTGAAAGTCCTAAACAGTCCCTATGCTACTGTGAATGGAAGCTGTTCCATCAGTCAGATCGCCAAGCAGGAGATGATAATATACTACTTCTCAGGGTTTAGTGGTTGTTTTCAATAAGCAAGGAGCTAGTTATAGCTTTTTTTAGCATGATTTGAAACTGACCCGCTGAGCCTGGTCAGTTTTTTTAGGAGGACATCATGCAAACACAATCAATAGTGGAAAAAAATGCAAGCCATAAGAGTCAGCTCAAAAAAGTAAAGAAAGTCGATGGCAGCTTGGTTTGGTTTTGGCCATCTAAAGTCGAAGCCTCCATTGCTAAAGCTTTGGAAGGTAAAAAGAAAGATCTAGCAGGTTTCATCAGTAAGGAAATTGATCAGCAAATTTTTGATGGCGATTCTACAGAAAAAATTTATCAGTTAGCTCTTGAACACTTGAATGAGGCAGGAGAAGATGCGGCAGCAGCTGCTTATGCTGATCATCGAATTAAAAATGAGCATAAAATGGCTCAACAATTTGATCCAGATCAAAAATTAAAAGAACTAGCACAAAAAGATGAAAAAGTCGTGAATGAAAATGCCAATAAGGATGCGCGAGTCTTCAACACGATGAGAGATTTAACAGCTGGTGTTTCCGCTAAGGCCATAGGTTTATCTCTCTTACCTAAAGAGGTGAGTCGTGTTCATCTAAAAGGAGATATTCACTTTCATGACTTGGATTACTCTCCTTATAGTCCTATGACGAATTGCTGCCTGATTGATATTGAATCCATGTTGAAAAATGCTTTCAAATGGGAAATGCTCAGGTGGAAAGTCCACGCTCAATTAATACAGCAGCTGCTCAAATTGCTCAAATTATTGCCAATGTCGCATCTAATCAGTATGGAGGGTGCTCCGTCGACCGTATAGATGAAATTTTAGCTCCTTATGCCGCTTTAAATTTTGAAAAACATATGTCCATGGCTAAAAAATGGTTCCATTCAGAAACAGACCAAGAAGCTTATGCCTACCAAAACACACAAAAAGATATTTACGATGCTATGCAATCTTTAGAATATGAAATCAATACCCTCTATACTTCTAATGGTCAAACCCCCTTTACCACTCTGGGCTTCGGCCTAGGTCAATCCTGGTATAGTCGTGAAATTCAAAAAGCTATTCTCAACATCCGAATCCAAGGGCTGGGAAAAGAAAAACGGACAGCCATTTTCCCTAAATTGGTTTTTAGCATTAAAAAGGGGACCAACCTAAAGCCAACAGATCCTAATTATGATATTAAAGAGCTAGCTCTAGAATGCGCCAGTAAGCGCATGTATCCTGATGTTTTAATGTATGATAAATTAATTGAATTGACCGGATCTTTTAAGGTTCCCATGGGCTGCCGTTCTTTTCTTCAAGGCTGGAAAAATGCTGAGGGGGAAGAAGTGAATGCAGGGAGAATGAACTTAGGAGTCGTCACCCTTAACCTCCCACGCATAGCTTTAGAATCTAATCATTCCTTTGACCAATTTTGGCTTATTTTTCAAGAAAGACTGGATCTCATGAAAAAAGCCCTGCTGTATCGCCTGGAAAGAACAAAAGAGGCACGTGTTGAAAACGCTCCTATTCTATACCAGTATGGTGCTTTTGGTGAGCGACTGGATGAAGGGGAAGAAGTTGATCAGCTTTTTAAAGATAAGCGAGCGACGATTTCCATGGGATATATTGGTTTGTATGAAACGACCGCTTACTTTTATGGTCCTGACTGGGAAGAAGATGAGAAAGCTAAAGCCTTTTCGATTGAAATCATGGCTCTCCTTAAAGATAAAGCTGACCAGTGGGGAGATGATTATGGCTATCACTTCTCAGTCTATTCCACCCCTAGTGAATCCTTGACTGACCGATTCTGTCATTTAGACCAGGAAAAGTTTGGCTTGATTGAAAATATGACAGATAAAGATTATTATACCAATTCCTTTCACTATGATATCCGCAAAAACCCCACCCCTTTTGAAAAAATTGATTTTGAAAAAGATTATCCTCCCTATTGTTCAGGTGGCTTTATCCATTATTGTGAATACCCCAATCTTCAGCAAAATCCGAAAGCCTTAGAAGCCGTTTGGGATTATGCTTACGATAAAATTGCCTATCTTGGAACAAATACGCCCATTGATCATTGTTACAAGTGTGATTTTAAGGGGGATTTTGAGGCGACAGAAAGAGGGTTTAAATGCCCGGCCTGTGGCAATGCTGATCCGGCTTATTGTGATGTCGTGAAAAGAACCTGTGGCTATCTGGGCAATCCCAATATTCGTCCCATGGTCAAGGGCAGACATCAGGAGATAAAATCCAGAGTAAAACATATGAAAGATGCCTCAAGCATTAATTACGACAATAAAAGTCAAGTCATTGCTTTCTGGGATAAAAAGGAGAATGAAGAATGAAAAAATTCAAAAATCCTAATCCAAAAGAATGGCTAGCTGAAGATTATTGCAGAGGGAAAATAGCGGATTATAAGCCTTTTAACTTTGTGGATGGGGAAGGGGTTAGAAATTCGATTTACGTCTCGGGTTGCTTATTCGCCTGTGAAGGGTGTTACAACCGTTTAATTCAAAACTTCAATTATGGCATTCCTTATAACAAGGAGCTGGAAGATCGAATCATAGACGATTTAAAACATGACTATGTTCAAGGATTAACTTTGCTGGGAGGAGAACCCTTTCTATCCACGCCCATCCTGCTACCCTTGGTTAAACGTGTTAGGGAAGTTTATGGACATGAAAAAGATATCTGGTCGTGGTCGGGTTATTATTTTGAAGAGCTCCAGCAAGAAAGTCAGGATAAATTAGACCTTCTTTCTTATATCGATGTTCTGGTTGATGGTCGTTTTGACAATAATTTAAAAGATCTGACCCTACAATTTAGAGGGTCAAGAAACCAGCGGATCATTGATGTACCTGCTTCTTTAGCAGAGAAAAAATGTGTGTTATGGAAGAACGGAGCGTATCGCTAAGGCTTTCACTGCTTAAAGTACGAATCTGCATCTTTAGCTAGCTTCAGTTTGTGTTGGGTCAATTAGCCAGCTAAAGATGCGTTTTTTATGGGAAGTCCTGTTTCTAATTTTTTGTGAGCTATACTGCTAGCTGCCACTTAGGTCAAAGTTGAAAAATGTTTCTTTCATGGTACAATGGTTAATGCACCGCTTTTAAGTGCGCTAATGATTTATTCGGGGGCGTTCTGGATTCGACAGGCGGTTGAACAGGGTTAGAATCATGCGGGTGATGGCCTACCATCAACCCTAAATTTTAATTGACGAAACTCAATTACAAGTAGCCTAGTCAACTAGGCTTCACACCAAGCGGGATTCATCGCTTAGATGCTTGGTGCTTATCAGAAAGCGATTGTCTCTGTCCTTGAACGTTTGGCCCATTCGATAAACGGGTAAGCATGTAGATATTCTGGCCTGCCGTTGCCGTTTGGACAGGGGTTCGACTCCCCTCGCCTCCATTTTTAATGTATCGTAGGGTGATAAAACCTAGTTAAAAGGTTGATTTGATAGGGTTTAATAATTTACGTTAGAATGACTTATTAAAACATTTGCCCCAAATTTTCCCCGAGCATTGCTTTGATAATTTTTGATAATTATAACTATCTTTTAATCGCCCGCTTACTTTTACATGTGAGAGGATTGGCTTTACTTCTTTATTAGAAAAAGAAAGGAAGGCCAATCCTTTTTTAAACGGTACTTTTTAAACAAATTCATGGCAAGAGAGAATAGGCTTAGATCTTTCATTTTAATGGGTATCCCGGTCTGTTATAGAGAACCGCTCATTGCTCTGGTAAGTTTGTGAGCTTGGTTTTTTGCTTAAAAATTAACTTCTACTGTTTGGGTTTTTACTGGGGTAATTTCGTCAGCTAGTTGGTAGATTTCCCAATCAATTTCAAGAGAATCGATATCAGGGTCAATGATTTTACTGTATGAACCCGTTCCGATGACTAAAGCGCCGGGCAAGGCGTCATAATCACCGAAAGAATTATTAAAAGTTATTTGCTCATCTTTAGATGTAAGAGCATGAGGAAAATTGATATTTTCAATGCTATAGGTCGAATTATTTTGAAGATTGTAGGTAAGTTGAATGATATGGTCACCGATTGAAATTCCCATATTTTCATATAAATCAAGATAATCATCTTCAATGTCGTCAAATTTTATAATTTTTACCATTATATCTTCAATAGCCAGCTCATCAGTGATTAGTTTTTCTCCCTTTATTTGTGCGATATTGACTAGATTTACTTTTGCCCCCTGACTAAAATTACTTTGACCTATCTCATCCAGTCCATCGATCTCTTCGCCTGTCAGCATCCCTTCTTGTACGATTGCAGTCGTTTCTGAACGAGCTGTATCACCATTGGTTTTCTCACAGCCCATGAGGACTAAAGTTGAAAGACCTAAAATTACTAAAGACATCAATTTGTTCATTTTGTTCTCCTTGTCATCTCACTTTACCAACGATTTGATTTCATCATGACTACGAGTGGAACGAGCTTTAAAGTTTAAACTATGTAAACAATGTTCTGTTCAGTATATCTGAATCAGGGGATCAGGGTGACTCCTCTGTTTTCAGTATATCACCTTATGGTTGCGCTTTTTATTTTTCTACAGGCGATGATTAGAGCTCATATAGAGCCAAGCAGCCGTCCTACTTTCTATTTTTCAATATTTTCCCTAGACTTATCAATTCTATTTATAAGGAATTAGAATGATTCTAAGCTAATTGCTTGCTTAATTTTGATGGCAAATGTTAAGCTTGAAGTGTACGAAATATGAAAGGATGATATATTTAATGAAATTAGTCGTTGTGGGAACATCTCATTATGGTTATGAAGCAACACAAACTCTACTAAAAGATTATCCTCAAGCAGAGATTCACTTATATGAACGGGGAGACACCGCCTCTTTCTTATCTTGTGGGATTCACTCTTTCTTAAAAGATATTTCACCTTCCCTCGATAGCTTGCATTACGCTAACGAGGAATCTTATAAAGAGCAAGGCATCAACATTCATGTGAATTCAGATGTTATTGGCTTAGATCCTGAAAATAAAACCATCACTGTTAAAACTCGTGATGGCGAAAGTGAACAATCTTATGACAAATTATTCCTCAGTCCAGGTGGTTTACCAGCTGAAATTGACGTACCAGGAACAGACTTAGAAAATGTTTTATACATGCGTGGTCGCGACTGGGCTTATGAAGTTAAAGAGCATATGTCTACTTCTAAAAAAGCAGTCGTCATTGGAGCAGGTTATATTGGAGTTGAAGCTGCTGAAGCTTACCAACGTGCTGGCATTGATACTACCTTAATTGACTTTGCTGACCATATGGTTCACACCTACTTAGATGAAGACTTAGCTAAGGAATTGGAGGCTGCTGCTAAAGAAGCTGGATTAGATTTCCATGGTGGAGAAGCTGTTAAAGAATTAGTTGGCGAAGATGGAAAAGTGACCAAAGTTGTAACTGACAAACAAGAATATGACTGTGATACGGTTATTATTGCTGTCGGTGTAAAACCTGATACAGATTGGTTAAAAGGAAAAATTGAAGTGGACGATGCTGGCTTTGTTGTATTGGATGAATATTCTCAAACTTCTGATGAAAACATCTTTGCAGGTGGAGATGCGACTAAAATCGTCCAAAAATCAACAGGAAAAGAAGCTAATATCGCTTTAGCTACCAATGCCCGTAAACAAGCAGTGATTTCAGCTAAAAACTGTGAAGAAAAAAAATATAAAGTTCCTGCTGTGAATGGAACTTCCAGTTTAACCCTATTTGGATTAACATTTTCTTCAACGGGCTTAAACCACTCTAATGTCGAGGCTTATGATGGAGAAGTGGAAAGTAAATTTGTCCATGATTTAGCCCGTCCTTCCTTTATCGATTCTGAAGACCTTTACATGAAAGTCTACTATGACGCTGATTCTCATGTGGTTCTAGGGGCACAGTTCTTATCAGAATTCGACTCTGTAGCAGAAGGTGCCAACATTGTTTCATTAGCTATTTCTCATGAAGTAACTTTAGAAGACTTAGCTTTACAAGACTTCTACTTCCAACCTGAACACGACCGTCCTTGGCACTATGTTAACGTTTTAGCTCAACAAGCCTTGGGAGAAACATTCGGTAGTGACCTGATGATTTTCTAAATTTAGATGATCCTTTTGGCAGGGACTGATGTCCTGCCCGAAAAAATAGCTAACAATATAAATTCCCACTATGACCAATCATAGTGGGAATTTTTTAATTTTATAAAATATTTTGGAAAAAAGTGTTGGGCGATTGGAAGGGCTAGATATACAGACCCTTTCCAGGTCCTTATCATGAGGTACGGGTCGGAACAATGAGATTTTTCAACCAGGGCATGGAAAAAATGAAAAGGAATAATAAAGCCAGGCTGGTGAGAAGAAAACTCGATCCGTTGACTAAGAGGGAATAGGTGACCGCCCCCATGCCGTCTGGAGCATAGGAGGACCAAAAAATGACCCCAGCAATAAAATGGATGGCATACTTAGCTAAACAAGCCAAGCCAATAGACCAAGTCAGAGATAGGATGAGGGCACGATTTTCGCCATGCTTGATTTGTTTTTGGATGGTCTTATAAGCCAGCCCCGCTAAACCGCTTAAAGCAAAGGTAAAAAGGTATTCCAATAGGACTTGGCTGAGGGTTAAGACCCAGATATCACCTGAAAGTAATTTAATCATTCCCCACAAAAAGCCTGAAAAAAGGCCTGCTTTTAAACCTCGGCGATAAGATAAGAGAATGATAGGAAGCATGCCGAGTTCAATTTCAACCCAAGCGAAATCAAAGGGAATAAGGGCGATTAAAAAAGCTAAAACAGCCATAATGGCTGCTTCAATCAAGGTCAGCAGTGGACGGTGGCTAGTCATCTTAAATCTCCTCCAGTGGGGGGACAAGTTTGAGAGACGGATTGAACCCGATCAGCATACTTAAAATCTATGAAAATAAAAAAGCTGTGACATGACAGTCACAGCTAGCTGAAAATTATTTAAACGTTCCCCTGCCAATGCAGGGTTACACTTCCTTCCGCTAGCTTTAACTAGATCAAGTTCAAGGGTCCGCTTCAAGCGTCTCAGCGATACATTCGCTCCCCTAGTGTTTATTTATGATATTGTTCCCCATCTTAGCACAGCTGACAGAATCTGCCAAGTGATTTGAACAGATCTTAGACCTTCTAAGATTCTGACCAATAATAGTCAAATTGGGGTTGTTGATTTTTTTCGATGAATTGGAGGAGGGCCTCTTCGGAGAAAAGGTCGTCGTCTTCAGCTTGGATGATATAAAGGTCAAATGACTTCGAAATTCCCTCCAAAATGACATAATTTTCAAACCGTCCCTGTTTCTTTAGATTTAATTGCCAGGGGATAAAGACTTGCCCCCGATAAACGATAGGGTCAAGCTTATAGAAATGTTTGAGATATTCATAGCCTTTTGTATTTAACCAACGATAGATGTCTTGCCGGCTAAATGATTGCTTCCACCATAATTTCATACAGATCACCAAATTTATTATAACCGAACAGACGTTCGATTTAAAGTTGGACGCCGGCTAAAAATGCTTATGTTGTCAGATGACGATTTTGGATGTCTTTAGATATGTCCATGAGTTTTTGATAGAAATCTTCTAATTCAGCAGCCAAATCTGGATCACTTAAATAGCCTATATTTTTTTCAATGACCTGCTGTTCTCGCTGGTGATCATAGACTGGCAAATGCTCTTTAGCCTTGTATCGGGCAATAGCAAGGGCGAGAGACATCCGCTTTTCGAATAGGGCCGTCATGTCTTGGTCAACTTGGTCTATTTGCTGTCGTAAATCATGTATGGAATCGGTCAATGCCATCACTTCCTTGGGATAAAATTAAATCGGTCAGTCCTATAGCTGTTACGGCTTCTAAAACCGCTAGCACACGGGGGACAATGCAGGGATCGTGTCGGCCGTGTACATGTAGACGGGTATTTTCTTTGCGTTCAATATCAATAGTCGCTTGCTCTTTTTTTATTGAGGCGGGTGCTTTAATGGCTGTCCGGTAACTGATGGGTTGGCCAATACTGATTCCCCCCAAAATTCCTCCATTGTGGTTGGTTCGGGTCTGAACCTGGCCGGATGAATCATAAAAGTAAGAATCATTCGCTTCTGATCCTTTCATTTGAGCCAGATGGAAACCGTCTCCGAATTCAATCCCCTTGGTAGCGGGAACAGAGAAAACTAAATGAGCCAGGGTAGACTCAATTGAATCAAAAAAAGGATTGCCGATACCAGCAGGAAGTCCTAGGATGAAGACTTCCACGACTCCGCCGACAGAGTCTTCATCTTCGCGCGCTTGACGGATACGGTTCGCCATGAGCGCCTGGACGCTGGAATCAAAGGTCGGAAGACTTTGTCTTTTTAAGCGTTGGACTTGTTCGTGAGTGGGAGGCTGTTGGGCATCGAAAGGCTGGTCTTCAACCCCATCAATACTCTGAATATGTGAGCCAATGCTGACGCCTAAATCGCTTAAATATTGCTGGCATAAGCTACCAGCAAAAACGAGAGGAGCAGTTAAGCGCCCTGAAAAATGACCACCTCCACGGTAGTCATGAAAGCCATGGTAGCGGATGCGTCCCGAATAATCTGCATGACCTGGTCTCATGACATTTTTCAATTGGCTATAGTCTTTGGATCGTTGGTTTTGATTATAGATCACAGCGGTTAAAGGAGCTCCAGTGCTGTGGCCTTGGAAGACGCCTGATAAAATCTCAAGCTGGTCGTCTTCCTTGCGAGACGTGGTCAGCTCATTTTGCCCAGGCGCTCGCCTTTGCATGTCAAAGTCAATGGCTTGGCGGTTGATTTCAAGGCCGGCGGGTAGGCCGTTAATGCTAATTCCTATGGCCGGTCCGTGAGATTCACCGAATATCGAAAGTTCTAAAGCTTTACCCCAATGGCCACTCATCAATATCTCCTCCTAATTCTTTAAAGTCACGCCAGAAGTCAGGGTAAGACTTGCTGACACAATCGGCATCTTCTAGATAAATGGCTTCTTGGCAACGACAAGATAATATGGCTAGCATCATGGCAATACGGTGGTCATGATGGCTCCAAACTTTTACCCCACCCGCCAGCTGGTTTTGCCCTTGGATGACGAGATCATCTCCCACTATTTTAATATGGCCTCCTAAGCGGCTGATTTCTTCCTGGCAAGCCGCCAAGCGGTCGGATTCTTTGATACGTAAACGGCTGAGCCCTTGAATGACAGTTTGGCCCTCAGTCAAAGCGGCCACTCCCGCTAATAAGGGAATGATGTCTGGGATTTGAGATCCATCGATGCTGGTGTGGCTTTTTAAGACAGGCCTTTCACTCACCAGCACTCCTCCTTCCCATTTCAATCCCGCTCCCCATTGATTCAAGAGGGGAATGATTTGGCTGTCGGCTTGAAGGGAATGAGGATTTAAACCGGCGACTTTAATGTTTTGACCTAAAGCGGCAGCTCCTAAAAAGAAGGCCGCTTGAGAATAGTCAGCTTCAACCCGGCTATTTTGAGCCTGGAAGCTTTGCCCACCAGGAATAAAAATTTCTCTCTTGCTAGGATTAAATTGGCCATGAACCCCATAAAGTTCTAAAACCTGTAAGGTCAAATCAATATAAGCTTTAGATTCGATGGCCGTAGTGATTTGGATCAGGGAATCCTCTGGCAAAAGGGGCAGGCTAAAGAGTAGGCCGCTAATAAATTGGGAGCTCACATTGCCAGGAAGCTGATATTGACCGGCAGTTAATTGGCCGTCAACCAGCAGGTCCAAAGGGTTCGCTTGCCTTTGGTCAAAAACCAAGTCTTGATCTTGGTAGATCTCTTGGTAAACATTTAATGGGCGCTGGCTTAACTTGCCTTGGCCGATAAAGCGGTGAGGGCCTTCAAAAAAAGAAGTTAGAGGAATGAGAAGACGCAAGCTGGTTCCTGATTCTTTGGCATCAATAGGCCCTTGAGAGTAAGGGCGAAGATCAGTCGACTTTAAGCCCAAGCCCTGAATCTCTAAATGATAGCGGTGGGGATGTTGAAGCTCTGGCTGGCAAGAAATGCTAGCTCCTAACTTAGACATGGCTGACAGAGTGGCCCGGATATCATCAGAGAGTTGGATATTTTCAATCTGGCTCTGGCCGTGGGCGATAGAGCCAGCGATAATCAGTCGGTGGGCCATACTTTTAGAAGGAGGAGCGAGCACTTTTCCTTCTAAAGGCGCCGGTTTAATGATTAGGTCTGTCATAGCTATTGGCCTCCTTGAGAGGGTCAAAAAAATCAAGCTGAGTAGGGTAAATGCGAGCTTGGCCCATGCGATTTAACAAAATGACTTGCAGCTGGCCGGCTATATTTTTTTTGTCTTGTTTAATCAAGGGAATAATATCAGCCATATCTTCTTCTTTTTCCAAAAAACAAGGCAAATGATAATGCTTCAAAAGCTGGATGATCTCCTGGCTTAGACCAGCAGGGCTTAAACCTTGGCTTTCTGCTGCTTGAGTGATGGCTACCATCCCGATAGCAACTCCTTGGCCATGGCTGTAGGAGCGATAATGGTAAAAGGCTTCAATAGCGTGACCCAAGCTGTGACCGAAATTTAATATCATCCGCTGGCCACGATCTTTTTCATCTTCTTGGACAACTTGGGCTTTAATCTGGCAACATCGATAAATGATGTCTTCCATATCAACCATTAGGTCTTGGCGGTGCTTGTAGTCTTTCAACTTATAAAAAAGTTCAGCATCTTGAATGCAACCATATTTAATGACTTCAGCCATCCCATCAGCAAAATCATCATCTTTTAGGCTATCTAAAACTAAGGGATCAATCAAAACCAAGCGCGGATGGTAAAAGTGACCAAGTAAATTCTTACCGGCCTCTAAATTAATAGCGACTTTCCCTCCCACGCTAGCATCGACTTGGGCCAACAAGCTGGTTGGAATCTGGATGAAGGTCAGACCACGAAGAAAGCTAGCGGCCACATAGCCAGCTAAATCACCGACGACCCCTCCGCCAAGTGCGAGGATGATATCCGACCGGCACATATTAAAATCCAGTAAGGATTGGTAAATGGCCATGGCCTGATCCATTGATTTAGACCCTTCTCCATCAGGAACCACGATTCGTCTAACCTGAGAACTGATAGCTTGTAGTTGATTGACCACTTGATCACCATAGTAGGCGTTGACGGTTTGATCAGTAATGACAGTTATTCTTTGGCTTTCATCGATCATGGAAAGATGTTTACCTAGTTGGTCTAAGCATCCTTTTTCAATGATGATCGGGTAGCTTTTTTCTTTAGCTGCTAGATGAATATTTAAATTGGCCATGATTTCCCCCTTACTCCCTTGCACCTATTGGGCGATCCATCACTCGAGCGATTTTTTCAACTTCCTCCATTAAAGATTGAAATTCTTCTGGGTTTAAGGATTGTTGGCCGTCTGACCAGGCTTGGTCGGGATGAGGGTGGCATTCCACTATTAACCCATCGGCTCCAGCGGCTATGGCTGCTCGTGAGCTAGCTGGTATATAGTCTCTCACTCCAGCTGCATGGCTGGGATCAACAAGGATAGGCAGATGAGAGAATTTTTTAACCACTGGAACGGCTTGGATGTCCAAACAATTCCGTGTTTCATTTTCAAAGGTCCGAATGCCTCGCTCGCACAAGATGACGTGGGGATTGCCGGCTGACAGAATATATTCTGCGGCTAGCAACCACTCTTCATAGCTTGCCGATAATCCTCTTTTTAATAAGACGGGGGTTTGTGTGCGTCCCACGGCTTTGAGTAGGTCATAATTTTGCATGTTGCGGGCACCGATTTGAATAAGGTCCACCCGTTCAGCGAATTCATCCACATCCTGAACGGACATCAATTCAGTACAAATGGGTAAAGCAGTCAGCTGGCGAGCTTTTTCTAAATAATCGAGCGCTTTCATGCCCAAACCTTGGAAGGAATAAGGGGAGCTGCGAGGTTTGAAGGCCCCGCCTCTTAAAATATTTGCTCCGGCGGCTTTAACTCTTTGTGCGATTTGAATGGTAGTTTCCTCATCTTCCACTGAGCAAGGCCCTGCTATGATCGTTAAATTTTTTCCTCCTACCGTATGGGAGCCTACTTTAACTTCGGAATTTTGGGGATGGTAGGCCCGGTTAGCCAGCTGGTAGGGTTGATTAAGCGGAATGACTTCCACCACTCCTGGCAAAGTCGCAAAATCTTGGGGAGTAAGCAAGGAAAGATCTCCTACTAATCCCAGCAAATGGCGTTGGTCAGAGGGGATACGAATACTTCGTAAATGATAGGCTTTAATTTTTTCTTTGATTTGTTGGATCTCTGTTTTAGAAAGTTGTTTATCTAAGACGATAATCACAGCAACTTCCTCCTTCTAAAATATCTTTTCTTCAGTTCAATCAAGTGTAATGTCATTATAACCAAATTAAGGCCAAGCTGAAAAAAATATTGGGAGAGGGTAAGAAAGAAGAAAAATATAAGCTATCCGGCTCATTTATTTTCAATACTGATAAGGCTATTCTTTTTTGCGCTTTTGCTTTATGATGAGAGCTAAAGAGGAGGGCCAGCATGGAGTTTTATGGATTATTGGGTAAGCCATTGGGGCACAGTTTATCACCGCTTATTCAGCAGATTATTGCAAAGGAATTGGACTTAAACACGGCCTATGCCTTGTTTGAAGTAGATAGAGATCAATTAGCTGATGCTCTAAAAGCTTTGAAAGTTTTAGGGATTAAAGGGGCTAATGTAACCATTCCTTACAAGCAGGAGGTCATGCCTTACTTGGATCGAATTGATCCCCATGCCGAACACTTGCAGGCGGTGAATACGATCAAAGTGGTGGAAGGCCAGCTGGTGGGCTTTAACACGGATTATGAAGGGGTTCAGCGGACGATTTTCTGCCAAGGCTGGCAAGTAGAGGATCAGCAGGTCTTTATTCTAGGAACAGGTGGAGCAGCCCGAGCTGTTGCCTATGCCTTAGCTGATTTGGGGGGGCATGTCTGCCTCGTTTCCCGCCAGCCTCAAAAAAAATTAGCCTTTCCCTGTGTGGGCTATGAGGATTTAGCCAGTCAGACTGGTCATCTCCTCGTCAATGCGACGCCCCTAGGTATGCCTCCTCAAACAGACCGCAGCCCGGTCGACTTGGCTGTCATTGATTCTTTTGACCTTATTTTTGATTTAACCTATGGCAAGGAAAAAAATCAATTCTTAAGTTGGGCAGAAGAAGCGGGGAAAAGTTATTGTGATGGCTTACAAATGTTGGTTGGTCAAGCTCTGGCGGCGGTTGAGATTTGGCAAAATTGCAGCATTGATGATGGTTACTTGGATCGTGTCATACATAAATTAAAAGAAGGATGGTAAGGCGATGAAGAATAATATTATTTTAATTGGGATGCCAGGTTCTGGTAAAACGGCTATAGGTAAACGTTTAGCTAAGCATTTAGAAATGGATTTCATGGACATGGATGAAAATATTGTGTTTGAAACCGGCCAGTCTATCCAAGACCTTTTCGACCAAGGGGAGGATGTTTTTCGGCAAGCGGAAGCCCAAGTTGCCCAATCCATGGCTAAAAAAGAGCACACAGTCATTTCGACTGGGGGAGGCTTGGTGACTCAAAAAGAAGCCATGGAAGAATTGAAAGCCAGTGGCCGGGTGGTGTACTTATATCGGCCATTGGAAGATATTCAAGCTGATGTAGATAAAGCCAGCCGTCCTTTATTAAAAAACCAGGAAGAAGCCTTAACTACCCTATATGATGAGCGTGTCCGCTTGTATGAAGAATATGCCGATGTGACAGTAAAGAATGATGCTAGCTTAGAACAAGGCTTAGAGCGTTTAGTTGAAGCCACATCAGATGTCTTAAGGGACAGAGATTAAGATGAAAATACGAGTGATCCATGGGCCCAATCTCAACTTGCTTGGTCAAAGAGAGCCAGAGATTTATGGCCGTGAGAGCTTGGCTGATATTAACCAAGCCATTCAGCGTTTGGCTGATGACAAAGGAATAGAAGTGGAATGCTTGCAGTCCAACCACGAAGGTCAAATGATTGATTGGATACAAGCAGTAGAAGATTTTGATGCTCTGGTCATCAATCCAGCGGCTTATACTCATTATTCAATCGCGATTCGCGATGCCTTGAAGGCAATTGAACAACCGGCCATCGAGGTTCACTTGTCTAATATCTACCAACGTGAGGACTTTCGCCAGCAGTCAGTTACAGCCTCAGCTTGCATGGGTCAAATCGCCGGCTTAGGTTCGCAGGGCTATCTCTTGGCTCTTCAAGCCTTGCTTCAGGAAAAATCAGAGCCAGGCCTTTAAAAAAGCTCTATGCGCATAATATTTTAAAAATTAAGGAAGAATCAGAAAAATCCAAGGTGAGAGCACCTTGGATTTTTATTTTATTTAATGAAATCGTCAGTGGGATGGTCGATTTCATGGGCTTCTAAGTCGATAAAATGAGAAGTGTCATTGTAGGCATGGACATGGAATTTTCCATCTTTATATTGGACACGGGTGATGGAAGCATTCAAGATGTGATTCGGATCTTGTAATTCAGCCACCAAACTCATGATCATATAGCGAATAACCAGACCATGCACAACCACCAGCACATTATCGCCAGAATATTTATGGCGGTTGACAATATCCAACAAGCCAGTTTCAATTCGTGACCAAAAAGTCATAAAGTCTTCGGCATGGCCATAGGGATCATTGCGGTGGAAGACCGACATGCGCTCAGCCACCGAAGTTTCTTCAAAAAATTCGGACGTAGACGGGTAATCCTCTTTTTCTCTTAAGTCTTCATAGACTTGGTCGATGGATAAGCCTTCATAATATCCAAAAAAGACCTCGCGAAATTCCGGCATGGTTTGAATGACGAGATCGTCAGCATATTTATTTTCAGATAAGACGATATTAGCTGTTTCAATCGTGCGGTGAAGGTCGCTGGTGTAGACGGCATCAAATTTTTGTTCAGCTAATCCTCGCCCGCTACGGCGCACATCAATTTTACCTTCTTCCGTTAAAGGAGCATTGGCCCACCCCTGTAAACGACCATAGCGATTTAAATAGGTTTCTCCATGACGCATAAAATAAATCGTCATTCCTTCATAAGACATGTCCATGTCCCCTTTCCAAACAAGTTATCAATATCTTATCAGATTATGGGAGCTGTTAAAAGTTTGGGGACAGCAATAAATCCTGTTAAAACAAGGCTTTTCGCCTTTTAAAGCTTGCTGGTCAAGCAATGAAAACGCTTTTCAATCGTTTTTAAAATAAAAAAGCCGTGAAGACCATTCACGGCTCATCTCTAATTTAAAAACTAAAAGACTGCCACTGGCATGCCGACATAGGATAAGCTAAAAATGTCATCCATGACGGAAGGAGGAATATTGATACACCCCAAGGAACCACGGTATAAGTAAGTGTCTCCACCAAATGTACTCTGCCAGTCTGCATCGTGAATACCAATGGCATGGTCATCGATGGGCATCCAGTAATTAACTGGTGAAGCATAGGATTTTTGAGTGTGCTTGTTGAAGCCTCTTAAAACAGAAGGGGATTGCATATCCCACACATACTTCGCTCCTGGTATGGTTTCTGAACCAGGGCGGCCGGTGACGACATCTGTTTCCAAGACCAGTTCATGGTCTAAATAAAGCATTAATTTTTGCTTGCTCATGTCGACTTCAATATAGTCCTCACCAAAACTTAGGCCTAAACCATAGTGTGAACCAGAAATTTCAGGTTCACGTTTGACATCTTCGGCTTGAAGTAATTCCTCAGCGATCTGTTGGCTTTCAACTTCACGATTGATCCACCAGCCCATCTTATCAGGCACAACAGTGACCTCACCAGAATAGGTGGATTGGAAGGGTCGTTCCTTAGCATAAGTGGAATATTCTAGGTTTAAATCACCTAGATAATCATAGATGAGGGATTGATCGAGTGAAATCTGTTGGTTTTCATCCAATTGGATCCACGAGCGAATATCTTCTTCTGGAATGGTGACCTCTTGATCTTCAATCACTAAGGTATATTGGGTTTGAGCAATCTTATCGATTTGGTCCATGACCTGCTGAATACTTTCATCTTGGCTACTTACTTCTGGCTGAATATAAGCTTTTTCCAAAGGCACATCATTGGATTGTTGAACCAATTGTTGAACTTTATCCCAATCTAGCTGGTTCCCTTGGCTTTCTTCTTGAACGACATGTTGATGACCCTCTAAGCGGATGGTCGCATCAGTGGAAGGCTGGCGGTCGTCATTATTAATGCCCGCCGCCGCTAACTGCTCGATCAAGGCTTGTTGGTCGATTGTGATGTAGTCAGACGCTGAAGAAAGATAGTCTTGCTCATTGAAGGTATTCATCAACCAATGAGATTGGTGTTGGTCACGGAAAGAATCTGAAATGATATCCTCAGTTTTTTCAATATTGGCAAAATCCCCAAGTTTTAAGCTGACGACTTCATTCCCTTGCTCACTAAAGTGGACCGGTGTTTGAAGTAGCTTTTGGTCGACAGCTGATTGGGCTTCGGCTTGAGTCATCCCACTGACGTCCACAGATCCAATGCTGGTATTATAATAAAAATGTTGGTTGAAATAGCTATTCCCAGCAAAAAACAAACCCACAAGGGCTAAAAGGATAACAACAATTAGGCTTAAAATTATTTTTAACGTACGACTCATTTTTCCCCCTTACAAAAAACAAGTTTAATCTACAAAAATTATTGTATCATGAATGGGCAGATTTAAAAGAGTAATTTAAAGACAAATGATTCATTTTTTCTTAAGATTGACAAAGCCTCATTAATTTGGGAAACTTTTGTTGACTTAAAGTGGACAAACTTAGTAGAAATGTGGTGAAAAAATGGCGAAAAAGAAACAGTTTAATGTAGAGATTAAGGAAGCCGCCAATGATTCCGCTGAGCAAACGATTTTAGATGTTTTAATTAATGACCAGCCGGTGGGAACCGTGGTGGAAGAATCTCCTAAAAGCTTCCAGGCGAGTTTTGCTGATGAACGCCCACTAAAATGGCCGACAGTGGATGAAGCTGTGGAATACATTATTAGCCAATATAATTTACATGGATTAAAAAAATAAAGTCAGTTTCTAGCGGCTCAGGCAGCACATATGTCTGACCGCTTTTTTGAAAGACTAATTTTAGCCTTAAGGGGCTAACTTATGATAAGATGAATCTATCAAGGAAAAGGAGAGATCAATATGAGTTTATTTTTACACACTTGCTACCGTGTTATGGATTTAGATAAATCCATTGAATTCTACAAAAACGGCTTGGGTTTTGAAGTCGCTGAAGAATTAGACTACCCTGATGATGAATTTACCCTCGTTTACTTGGAACTTGAAAAAAATGGTCATCAACTAGAACTCACCTACAATTATGACCAAGAAGAACCTTATGAAATTGGTAATGGTTATGGTCATATTGCTATGGGAGTTGATAATTTAGAAGCTTTCCGCCAAGAATTAACAGACAAAGGTTATGGTGACCAAGTGGGCGATATCATGTCACTTTCTGATGGCGCTGCCCGCTACTTCTTTGTGACTGACCCCGATGGATACAAAATCGAAATCATTCAAAACTAAGAAAGCTAACGGTCACACTTTATCTCTACAGTGACATTTATTATTTTAATGGTAAAAAGCATACAAAAAACCAGCCTGGATGAGGCTGGTTTTTGCTATGTAATTGATTGTTCAACAATCCATATTACTCTGCAAATTCTAATCGTTTGTACATCTCGTCTCGTTGAATTTTACGAATAGAGCGTGGTAGAAAACAACGTATTTCTTCTTCGTTATATCCGATTTGTAAGCGACGATCATCCATAATAATCGGACGACGGATGAGGGTGGGGTGCATTTTGAATAGGTCCAGCAATTCAGACATAGATAAGTCTTCTAAATTACAATCTAACTTGCGATAGGCTTGCGAACGGAAAGAAATAATATCTTCTGTCCCGTTTTCCGTTAGACTCAGAATTCTTTTAATCTCATCTTCGGTCAATGGAGTATGGCTGATATTTTTTTCTTCAAATTCTAGCCCATATTCTTCCAGCCATTGACGGGCTTTCCTACAAGACGTGCAACTTGGTGATACGAATAATTTTATCATTTAATGCTCCTTATTCTTTGACCAATGTTGAATAGGTTATCAAAATTAGAATTGCATGAGCTACTTCAATTGTAAGGGCTTCATCCCTTAAATTCAAGTCAATATTTCTGCCAGAAAATCCGTTTGTAAAAGGCTTTCATGGGCTTGTTTTGAGCATTTGTAAACGTTGCAAAAAGCATAAAATGCGCCTATAATGGAGATAAAGATATTTAATATATTAGGGGAGATTATATGAAAATTTATACAGGTCGGGGTGATTTTGGACGCACGAACTTAATTGGTGGAAAAACAGTCGACAAGGACCACCCACGCGTCCAGGCCTATGGTTCTTTGGATGAACTCAATGCTTTAATCGGTTGCATAAAATCCGAGCTGAATCGAGAAGAAAAAGCTGAATTTCAAAGGATTTCCTCTGAACTCCTCACCATCCAGCACCATCTTTATGATATAGGGACCGCCTTAGCTGATCCTGACAAAAAGTTGGCCAATCGTTTAGATCGTTCGACGGTGAAGGAGTTAGAAGAGCGAATTGATTATTATGATGATCAATGCCCAGAAATTACTCAGTTTATCCTAGCTGGTGGTCATCCTCTGTCTGCTATGGTTCAACTAGCTCGAACGGTTAGTCGGCGCTGTGAACGCCAATTGGTGACTGTTTTGAAGGATGAGCCTATCGACTCCCCTGGTTTTAGCTATGTCAACCGCTTGTCCGATTACTTTTTTGCTTTGGGTCGCTATATTAATATCATCACCCACTATCCAGAAGTTTTTTATGAGCGGGGCGGCGATGTTTTCCATCCTGACTAGGGGATAGAATGATTACTTTGGTCGTTTAATGTTGACATGGTGTTAACCGCTCGGATGATTTAAGGCTTAACTATTTAAAAACTGGCGACTATGCCCATTAATCCCTCATTAAAGACCATTCGAAGCATCCTTAATAGATGCTTCTTTTTTTGAAAAAAATTGATAAAAAATAGACCACAGTTGAAGAATAAAGAAGCATTGACTCATCGGAGTGGGCATACACTCTCTTTGGAAGAATGTATTAGCCTAGAACACACAAAACTCTCCCTCAATAAAATTGAGGGAGAGTTTCTTAGTCTAAATTTAGTGGCGAGTTGTTTTTCTTTTTTTCATAAAGTCATAGGCCTTGGGGCGGTCTAAAATTTCTTTAGCCAGCACAGCTTGTTTGAGTCCTTCTTGCTTCAAGTAGTGGCTATAAGGACCAGAGGGTGTTTTTTCAACCACTTCAACCACCTGTAAGGCTTCTTTTTTTAGCGGTGAGGTGCTGGTTTGGCGGGTGGGCTGGCTCTGATTGTTTTTCGAAAGTATGCGCCCCTTTAATTCTTGTGGCGCTCTCTCTTGTGAATGCTGGACCTGCTTTGAAAATTGGCCAGAAGGTGTTTGTTTTTTATTGTTAGGAGAAGAAGTCGCTGAGGCTGTTTGGCCAGCAGTTGACGGTTGGTCTTCCTGCTCTTCTTCCGTTAATTCAGCCTCTAACTCTTTGAAAAAATTATTGATAGATTGCCGCCAGGACGATTTCTCATTAGGAAGAGAGGAAGCTGACTTGCCATCGTCTTTATGCTGCTCTTTTTTGAACTGCATATTTTCCAGCTTCACTCCTTTATTACTAGCGGAATACACATTAGCCTGTTCTTTTTCGGCTGGAGTCAAGCGGCGTGGCATGGGGGAGTTAGATAAGCATTCTTTTTTATCTAACTCATTTTTCTTAGGGCTTATCTTACTCTTGCTTCCATTAGTTTCATTTGTCTTATTGTTCGATTCGCTTCTCTTAAAAATGCTGCTGGCAATACCATAAAAAACAATCAACCAAATCACAATAGGGAAAAGGTTCTCAATTACTGCCAGGGCGTGTTCTATAAAATATCCAATCGATTCTCCCATGGCTATCTACTCAGATCCATCACTATGGGGTTGAGCATCTTTTGAAATCGACTCCCTCATGTTGGTGTCGGCTTCTATATTTTGCAAGTTATAATAATCTTGTACCCCGATACGACCAGAGCGAAGAGCTTCTGCCATAGCTAAAGGAACTTCAGATTCTGCTTCAATCACTTTGGCGCGTTGTTTTTGAGCTTCTGCACGCATTTCTTGTTCAGTCGCAATAGCCATGGCGCGGCGTTCTTCTGCCTTGGCTTGAGCAATATTTTTATCTGCTTCAGCTTGTTGTTTTTGAAGATTAGCTCCGATATTACGGCCAACATCGACATCTGCTATATCAATGGATAAGATTTCATAAGCCGTTCCAGCATCTAATCCTTTTTCCAAAACAGTTTTGGAAATAGCGTCCGGATCTTCGAGGACACGGTTGTGGTCTTTGGATGAACCTACAGTGGTGACAATTCCTTCTCCAACACGTGCAATAATCGTGTCTTCTCCGGCTCCCCCCACTAAACGTTGGATATTAGCTCGGACGGTAACTTTCGCCAGGGCAATAATCTCGATCCCATTTTGGGCGACAGCTGAAATATTGGGTGTTTCAATCACTTTTGGCGTGACTGAGACTTGGACAGCTTCAAAAACATCCCGTCCCGCTAAGTCAATGGCTGCTGCTTGGCCAAAGTTCAGATCGATATTGGCACGTTCAGCTGCGATAAGAGCGTCAATCACAGCGTTAATGTTACCTCCAGCGAGATAGTGAGCTTCCAGTTCATCAATATCCAAGACTAGACCTGCTTTAGTGGCTTTAATCATGGGACGGATGATGTGGTGGGGCTTGACCTTACGCAGACGCATCCCAATTAAGGTTGCGATGGAGACACGCACACCTGAGAAATAAGCTTCAATCCACAGTCCAATCGGTACAAAACGAAGGAAAATGAGGATAAAAATAATGAGCAAAATGGCTAAAAAGATAACGGCAAATTCCATATTAATTTACACTCCTAACTATTATTTTACTTCCTTCTATATTAACAATTTTGATAGGGACGCCAGCTTCAATCATGGAAATTTCGGTTGTCACATCGACTTCTTGGACCGAGCCATCGTCAAAAGTAAACTTGGCGAAGCCAGTTGGCCGACAAACGGTCAAGGTCTGTCCTTCTTGGCCAATGACTACTTGCTTTTTATCTTCTGTTGCTTGAACAGGATTTTGAATATTTTCACGTTCTGGACTAAAAGAATGGAGTACAAAACGATCCCAGCGGTTAGACATCAGACCATTTTTGAATAAAATAACAGCAATCAAGCCACTTACAATGACAGCAATCGAAACATCTTGAATAACAGTCATCCAATCTGAGGTACCCAAGTAGATGCCGGCTATAAAACTGACGATGCCTGCCATTCCCATGAGACCGAAGTCTGGAATAAAAGCCTCTAAAACGATCAACAAGAGTCCAACAAAAATGAAGAGCATGGAGGCCCAGTTGTTGAAATCGAGAAAATAAAAATAGCCAATAAAACCAAAAAGAGTCAACACAAATCCGGTTTTCATAAAACGAGTTAAAATAACCACTAAGACACCAATAAAAGTCAAAGCTAAGCTACAACTTTGCAATATAGACTCCACAGAGCAACTCCTTTCTATCTTATTTCACCTTAATTTTATCACACCCTGCTTTTCCATACTGCTCTCTAATGAAAATTTATTTAACTCCGACGAGATCTACCCTCATCCGCCAGGGGAAATCGTAGAGATATCTTGTTATTTTTAATCCCTTGTCTTATAATTTTATAGGAATAGGCGGAATGAGGAGTGTACATATGGCCCAACTATTTTTTAGATACGGTTCCATGAATTCGGGCAAGTCCATTGAAATTTTAAAGGTGGCTCATAATTATGAAGAGCAAGATAAGCGGGTGGTCTTATTCACAACCGCAGTGGATGACCGAGACGGCCTTGGAAATATTTCTTCACGCATCGGTTTATCTCGCCCTGCTCACATCATTTATGATGACACCGATATCTTTCAAATAGTGGCTGACCTCGATTATAAGCCTGCCTGTGTGCTAGTAGATGAAGCTCAGTTCATGAAAAAACATCATGTGATTGAGCTCGCTCGCTTGGTGGACCAACTTGGCATCCCGGCCATGGCTTTTGGCTTAAAAAATGATTTTCGTAATGAGTTGTTTGAAGGGTCACAATACCTCCTCATCTACGCTGATAAGATTGAAGAAATAAAAACCATCTGCTGGTTTTGCCACAAAAAAGCAATCATGAATATGAGAATACAAGAGGGACAACCGGTGTACCAAGGGGAACAAATTCAAATCGGAGGGAATGAATCCTACTACCCGGTTTGCCGAAAACATTACTTTTACCCTCCCTTGGATAGTCTAGATAAAGGAAGTGCGAATTAAATGTTTGAAACCTTAGAAACCATTGAACAGCGTTATGAGGAAATTACGGAAATGATGTCTGACCCGGAAGTAATCAATGACACTGACCGTTTCATGACCCTATCTAAAGAAGAAGGGGAATTGCGTGAAACAGTGACCAAGTTCCGTGAATACCGCCAAGTCCTAGAGGAATTGGAGGGAGCACAGGAAATATTAAATGAAGATGGCATGGATGCTGACATGCGTGAATTAGCTGAGATGGAAGCATCTGAATTGGAAGACCGACAAGAAAAATTAGAAGAAGAATTGAAAGTGCTTTTACTTCCTAAAGACGAACGTGATGATAAAAACATTATCATGGAAATCCGAGGGGCAGCTGGAGGAGACGAAGCCCAAATTTTTGCGGCCGACCTTCTACGCATGTATACCCACTATGCTGAAAAGCAAGGTTGGAAAGTGGATATCATGAGCGGGAACAAAAATGATGTGGGAGGCTTCAAGGAGGTCACCCTCATGATTGAAGGAGACCGCGTATACTCTCGACTGAAATTTGAAAATGGTGCCCACCGTGTTCAACGGGTACCCGAAACTGAATCACAGGGGCGGGTTCACACTTCAACGGCAACAGTGGTGGTTATGCCTGAAGCAGAAGAAGTGGATGTCGATATCGATATGAATGATGTTCGCATTGATATTTTCCGTGCCTCAGGAGCCGGAGGACAGCACGTTAATATGACCGACTCGGCGGTTCGAATGACTCACGAGCCTACCGGTATTGTGGTGTCTATGCAAGATGAACGTTCGCAGATTAAAAACCGCGAGAAAGCGTTTAAAGTTTTGCAGGCACGTGTGGCTGATAAATATCAGCAAGAAGCTCAAGACGAATATGATGCTAACCGAAAAACCGCTGTAGGAACCGGAGATCGATCAGAACGCATCCGCACCTATAATTACCCTCAAAGTCGAGTGACTGACCACCGGATTAACTACACCTCTTCCCGCCTAGAATCTATTATGGACGGGGATTTGGATGAGATTATTGAAGAATTAATTTTGGAAGAACAACAAGAGAAAATGGATCAGTTCCAACATGAAATCTAAAGTTGAGCTCTCTTCCTGCCAAAATTTACAAGAAGTCCTCGACTGGGCTTCTTCTTTTTTGGCTGAACGGAACAAAGCAAGCCATGATGCCCGATGGTTGTTGTTTGAAAAGTATGGCCGCAGTCTGACAGACCTTCTCCTAGACCGGCAAATGTTGACCCCTGAAGAGCTGGACGCTTTTGAAACTGACATAGAGCTTCTAGCGGCAGATGTTCCTCCCCAATACTTGGCAGGACACGCCTGGTTTTACAACCGTTCATACCTAGTGGATGAGCGAGTTTTGATTCCACGGCCTGAAACAGAAGAATGGGTAGATCGGTTGTTAAGTGAGCATGGAGAAGAAGATTTAAACGTTTTAGATATCGGCACGGGATCGGGGGCTATAGCCCTGACACTAAAATTGGAACGACCATCATGGCAGGTCACTGCCGTAGATATTTCTGCCGATGCCCTGGAAGTCAGCCGGCTGAATGCTCAACGTCTAGGAGGGGAAGTGGATTTTATACAGAGTGATTTGACCGCCGAACTTGCGGGCGGTCGCTTTGATCTGATTGTCTCCAACCCGCCTTATATTGCTGAGGAGGAATGGACCGTCATGTCTCCCTCCGTCCGTAAATATGAACCCCAACTGGCTCTTTATGCTGAAGACCATGGTTTAGCGGTTTACCAACGTTTAGCTCAAGAACTTCCCCCTATTTTAAAGGCTAACGGCCAGATTTATTTAGAAATTGGTTACCGCCAAGGGCTTGAGGTGTCAGAGATGATGAACATTGCTTTTCCTGATAAGGAGATTGAGCTCATCCAAGATTTAAGTGGTCAAGATCGCTTAGTGTGGGTGCATGAAAAGAAGGCTTGACCAAGGCAGGCAGTTGAAAATTGGGTTGAAAAAAATTGAGCTGTGGAGATGTGAATGATTTATCCACAGCTCTGTGGGTAAAGCCCTATAAGAGTGTTAATATCGTCTTTAATTCGTCCTATCTTGTGGAAAGAGAGGTGGATAAGTGTGCAAACACAACTATTTCATATGGATCAAATGGAAGAAGCCGCAGCATTAATTAGAGCAGGCCAGTGTGTCGCTTTCCAAACAGAAACCGTTTATGGTTTAGGCGCAGACGCTAGCCAAGAAGACGCTGTAAAAAAAATATATGAAGCTAAAGGACGTCCGTCTGATAATCCTTTGATTGTTCATGTGTCTTCGGTGGACCAAGCTCGAGAATTAAGTGCGGCTTGGCCTAAGACCGCTGAACAATTAGTCCAAGCTTTTTGGCCAGGGCCCATCACCCTCATCCTACCCGTCAAAGAGGGGGTGTTAGCTGATGTCGTGACGGCAGGTTTAGATACAGTCGGCTTGCGCTTTCCTGCGACTGAAGCTGCACAAAAATTAATCCAGCTGGCGGGCTGTCCCATTGCTGCCCCGTCTGCTAATTCATCGGGTAAACCCAGCCCGACCACTGCAGACCATGTCTACCACGACCTGCAAGGAAAGATCGCTGGCATTGTAGATACTGGGCCTGCCACAGTGGGCGTGGAGTCGACCATTATCGATTTAACCGCTAAAGCGATGCCAGTCATCTTGCGGCCAGGCGGGTTGAGCCGAGAAGATATTCAAGCGGTGATTGGTCCTGTTGCTGTTTCGACTAGCCAAGTGGCAGATGACCAAACTCCTATAGCCCCTGGCATGAAATATAAACATTATTCACCAGATGAATTAGTTTATATTGTAGACGCACCGATAGATGAATGGGGGCACTGGATGAGCCACTTTCAGGAGCGTGGTGAAAAAGTGGGTGTGCTGGCAGACCAAGCGGTTTTAAATCGCTGGGGAAAAGAAGCGGTTGCCCAATTTTCACTGGGAGACGAGGGTGATGAAATCTCTGCCAGCTCCCGATTATTTGAGGGCTTACGCTTTTTTGCTGAAACGCCAGCTACCGTTATTTTAGCTCAAGCTTATGACTTGAAAGGCTTGGGTGCGGCTTATATGAACCGACTAGAAAAAGCGGCAGGGCAAAAATACCTCCGCTAGCATATCCTTATAAATGTATACAAAGAAAGCTGTGATTTTTTAAATCACAGCTTTTTTAGCGCCAATCGCCTTCTTTATCTTAACAGCTCAGCTCACTGTTGAATCAGCTGGCCTGTTTCTTTATCAAATAAATGATAGTGTTGAGGGTCTATTTTTAAGAAAATCTGATCACCATGGGACAAATCATTTTTATTCTGAGTTCGGACGATGAGCTTATGATCGTCTAGTTTGGTGTGGATAAAGCGGTTGGCTCCAGTCATTTCAACATAATCCACTTTCAAGCTGATATCTGCTTGCTTTTCTTCAACTAACTCTATATCTTCTGGTCTGATTCCGAAGATGATGTCTGATTGATTGTCAATAGAGGATGGGAGCTGGGGAAGAGGATAGTGGTTCGCTATCCATAACTGAGAGTCCCTAATTTCTGCATCTAGCAAATTCATTTTAGGTTCCCCCATAAAACCAGCAACGAATACATTTTGAGGATGTTCATATATTTCTTCAGGACTACCAACTTGCATGATTTTACCAGCTTCCATGACGACAATCCGATCTGCCATGGTCATGGCTTCCGACTGGTCGTGGGTCACATAGATAAAAGTAGCCTGGATGGTCCGATGTAAATGTATAATTTCATCCCGCATTTGAGTTCTGAGGGTGGCATCTAAGTTAGACAAGGGTTCGTCCATGAGGAAGATGTTGGCATCTCTGACTAGAGCACGGGCGAGGGCGACTCTTTGTTGCTGGCCACCTGATAAATCTTTGGGTTTACGTTCCAGATAGGGAGTCAGTCCTAAAATTTCTGCGACTTGCTGGATTTTATCCTGGCGGACGACGGTCTCAATACCTCTTACTTTCATTCCATACTCAATGTTTTCATAAACATTCATATGGGGAAAGAGAGCATAGTTTTGAAAAACCATTGCAATATCACGATCTTTGGCAGGAACGTGGTTGTTTACCACTCCATCGATATAAAGATTTCCGGCGGTGATTTCTTCCAGACCTGCAATCATTCGTAAAACAGTTGATTTACCAGAACCAGATGAACCAACGAGGACGATAAATTCTTTATCTTTGATGGATAGATTAAGATTTTCAATCACTGCTTGTTCCTGGCCGGGATATATTTTTTCAATCGATTCAAGTTTGATTTTTTCCATTTTAATAACTCCTCTAACTACTTACAATCCTATAATAGCACAGAGTAGATTTATTCAACTATCATTATAAATCATAAATCCGTTTGTATTATAGAAATTATGAGCGATTATAATATTAAATTAATGGTAAAATTATACAATAGAGGTGTATACGGCATGGAAAAATTATTATCTTTATATGGTAAGGCACTGAAAGAAATATCAGACCAAGATTTTTATGAGAAGCTCGATTATTTTTTAAATGTAAGCGCTCTCTTTGATTTAAAAATGAGTGATATTCAACCCCCTACCCTTCAGCATATGGAAGATTTTCTTTCCCGGGATTATACGGTGGAAAGTGAATTTGAGGATATTCCTTGGCCATTATACTTGACGGCCCTTCCTCTGCTTGATTCAATCTATCAAGATTTAGAAATAGACAGACAGGTGTTGAATGAGACGGTGGAAGATCTAGTATGGCGGTTGACTTACTATCAAAACCACCACAAGAGTTGGGGGCTTAGCGCTGAAGATAAGATGTGGCTCGCTCGTATCTACCATCTAAAAATATTTAAGCTAGGTTCCTTACAGTTTGAGCCTTTAGATTCATCTGCCTTATCTTCTGACCTCCTGGATGACCTCCATATGAGTGGACAGCAAAAAATGTTGAGTGTTCATATTATGTACGGGCAGGATTTATCTCCTTCAGCTTGCTTGAATTCTTTTGATCGAGCCCTTCATTTTTTTGACCGGCATTTTCCTGATCAAGACTTTGAATATTTTTATTGCCAGTCTTGGTTGCTCTATCCTCCCTTAAAAGAAGTTTTGGGAGAAAAATCCCGTATTCGCCAATTCATGGATTTTTTTCATATAGTGTCTCAAGAGGCTCAAGCGGACTTACCCTACCGCTACATATTTTATAAAAAGAGGGAAGACGTCCAAGCCAGCGATGTGAAAACACGGCTCCAAGCTTTCGCTTTTGAACATCCGGATCGTTTAGGGATAGGAACCGGAATAGTAAGTTGTGATGAAATGAGGGAAATAATCGATGAAAAAAGGTAAACAAGGTCTCGCTTATCTCATGCTGCTACCGCCCTTAATCATTATGGTGGGATTGGTCTTTTATCCCATCGTCCGGACCTTCGAATACAGTTTATATGACTTTAACTTAACCAAACCAATGGAAACAGAGCTCATAGGTTTGGAAAACTATATTGAAATTTTACAAGATGGGAACTTTTACACGGCCTTACAAAACACCTTGGTTATGTCGATCTTTATTATCATTTTTTCGCTCGTCGGTTCTATTTTTGTGGCTTTATTACTGAACCAAAAGACTAAAGTGACCCCTTTATTGACTTCTTTCGCTATCATTCCTTGGACCTTACCTCCTTTGGTGAATGGGATCATTTGGGATTTTATTTTTTATTCGGGTTACGGTTTGATGAATAAACTCTTAATGACTGTTGGTCTTGTTGACAGCCCCATCTTGTGGGCCAACAATCGATGGTTGGTCATGTTGGTGGTGGCCATTATCGTTTCCTGGCGAGTGGTTCCCATGTGCGCCATTATTCTTTTAGCCCATTTACAAAATATTCCGCATAGCTACTATGAAGTGGCCCAACTTGAAGGCAGTGGGATGTGGCGAACCTTTAAGGACATCACCCTACCCATTCTAAAACCTTCTATCATCGTGGTTTTGATGCAGATTACGATTGCTGCCCTCAATGTTTTTGATGAGATTGTCTCTTTTGTAGGCTATTCACTGAACAGCCAAACCTTACTAATCTATAACTATATGAATTTATTTTCATTCTTGGAATTTGGTTTTGGTTCGGCCATCACTTACGTCATTATGATTTTCTCTGCTATTATTTCAGTTTTTTATATTCGTTCTTTAGTCAGTAGAGAGGCGGTCAATTAATGATTAAGAAAAATCAACAGCGGCTCTTATACTGGCTAGCAGTGATTATATTTTTAATTTTTACCTTGGGGCCCATTATCTGGGCAATCGTCATCAGTCTGACCCCAGAAAATGAACAGTTGGCCAGTAATTTGAATATCCTGCCGTCCCGTTTGGATTTTAGCAATTATGCTGAGATTTTTAATCCTGAATCCAACGCTCATGAGTCTCTGGCAGGAGGCTTATTGAATTCCTTAACAGCTGCTTTTTTAACCATTTTAATAGGTGTTCCTATTTCCTTTTTTACTGCCTACGCTTTTTTTAGATATAAGTTTAGGTTAAAAAATTTCCTATTAGCTGCTTTAATGCTAACCATGGTTATTCCAGTTTTTGCAACTATCGTGCCCATTTATACCATTTTTGCCAGTTGGGGTTGGTTGGATGACTTAAAATGGATTGCTGTCATCTATGTCACCGCCTTTCTCCCTTTGAATACCTGGATTATCTATAACTATTTTAATGCCCTTCCTGTAGAATTATTTGAAGCAGCAGAAATGGAAGGCGCCTCCGAATGGCAGCTATTGAAAGATATCATTTTACCCTTATCAGGGCCCATTTTATTCACATCCCTCTTGCTGATGTTTTTATCCAGTTGGAGTCAATATCAAATTCCAATGATTTTGAGTTCAACTGATAAGAGTAAGGTGGTCACCTTGGTTATGGCTGATTTTATGGGAAGAGATACTATCCAATACGGCATGATTGCCGCCAGTGGGATTTTAACGATTATCCCTCCTGTCATTATTGCTATTGTTTTTAGACGTCAGTTGGTTGCAGGTTTATCTCAAGGATCAGTCAAAGGATAAGATTAATACAGTCATTAAAGGTGGTGATGGGCGAACATTTTGCTTTATTTATATTTATTAAGGAGGAAAAATTATGAAGAATTTTAAGAAAGTCTGGTCGTTTTTACTATTATTAGTGGTATCCGTTGTCATTGGAGCGTGTGGAGCCCCTCAAGCCCCATCTCAATCCAACAGTAGTGAAGAAAGTACTGAAGAGTCGGCTGAGGGAAGCAGCGAAGCAAGTTCAGACGATTCGTCAGCTGAAGAAGAAAATTCTGAAGAAGCGTCAACTGACGCTGAAGGACAAAGCATTTCTGTCATGATTCCGGAATGGGGAGTTCCTTCAGATGAATTATTAAAAGAATTCACAGACTCTACAGGTATTGAAGTTGAGATGCAAGAAACCTCTTGGGATGATATCCATGATAAAGTAGCGACTGCTGCTGCAGGGGGAACTGCCGCTGCGGATGTTATCGAAGTGGACTGGTCTTGGGCAGGTTCATTCTCATCAGCCGGTTGGTTAGAAGCTTTAGAACTTGATGAAGAAACCGTTCAAGATATCCCAACCTTGGAACAATTTGAATCTGATGGCACTTACTATGCTGTTCCATATTCTAATGACTTCCGTATTGCCTTCCAAAACATGAAACATTTTAATGATGCGGGCGTGGAAGCTTACCCAGAAACATGGGATGAAGTTATCAGTGGTGCTGAAGCTATCAAAGAAGCAGGCGATATTGCATACCCAATCGCTCTTCCTTCTGGAGCCGATGAAAATGCTACCACCACTTACCTATGGTTATCATATACTTATGCTGGACAAACCTTTAATGATGACGGCACCCTTAATGAAGATGCTGCCGCTCAAACTTTATCCTTGATTGAAGACTTACATGCTAAAGAATTAATCGACCCAGCCTTAGTCAATGGGGATGGATTCGATGCTTATAATAAAATTACTTTAGGTGAAACATCTTCTATGATCGGCCCATCAAGTTTTGTAAACTCAGTGGAAAGTGAAGAAGATTCTCAAGTGGTCGACCAAGTCCAACCCGGTCAACTTCCAGGTAAAGATGGTCTTTCAGAAGTAACCGTACCATTTACTGAAGCTTTAGGAGTTTCAGCTCAAAGTGAAAACAAAGAAGCTGCAACTGAATTTGTTAAATGGTATACCTCTAAAGAAACTCAAGAAAAATTAATTGAAGATACAGGAAATAACCCGACTCGTACGTCAGCTATCGAAAGCTTAAATGAAAGCGGTGCTTTTGGTAAACATGGTGACGTTTTCTTAGATATGGCTCAACGTGTAGAAACTGTCTTCCCTAATGGGGTACCTGCTTACTACAATGAATTATCAGCGATTATCTATAATACCGTCAATCAATTAGCGAGCGGTCAATTGACTGCTGATGAAGCGACTCAACAAATGGTGACTGAAGTCAATGATTTAGTTGAAGCTGAAAAATAGAATAATTTTATTAAAAGGCTGTGACCATAAAGTCACAGCCTTTTTTATACACACG
>JBHWOX010000024.1:0-16988 GCA_043424615.1 Atopococcus sp. | reverse complement strand
CGAGTATTAGCGAAATATTGGTCTCTCGTAGGCTAGTTTAGGTCCTACGATCTGGGTCTTTCACTTCCTCTTTCCTCCTTATTTATTTTCCCTAATGATTCATAAAGACAAGGACTTCAATTTTTGTATTATTATCAACTTTGACGTATAATGTTAGTGCTTTTTTAATAATGTTGAAAGGAAGTCAATAAGATGATGAAACGAATAATGCTCCTTGTGAGTATGTTTTCCGTCCTTCTTATCGGTGGCTGTTATTCAGCCAAGACGGAAGACCCTAATATAAAAGAAGTGAATTGGATAGTAGAAGCGGAGCTGTTAGGAATGGATCCATCGACTATCACTGATATTGGATCAGGTAATATGGTTGGCCACGTATACGAGGGCCTTTATTGGGAAGACAGTGAAAATCAGGTGTCGCCTGCTTTAGCCAATGAGATGCCGGAAATTTCAGAGGACCAGCTAACCTATACTATTAAGATGAGAGAAGACGCCCAATGGTCCAATGGAGATCCTATCACGGCCCACGACTTTGTTTATTCCGTCCAACGTTTGGTTGACCCCGCTACCGCAGCGTCTTATGCCTATCTCGCAGAAACCATCGTCAATGCCAATGAAATTATGGCAGGAGAAAAAGATAAAAGTGAACTTGGGGTGAAGGCTTTAGATGACTACACCATAGAAATTCAGCTCACCCAACCTACCCCTCATTTAATCAACCTGCTCGCTTTCCCATCTTTTTACCCCTTAAATCAAAGCTATGTCGAAAGTCAGGACGGAGAATTTGCTACTCATTCAGACCGAATGATCTCCTCAGGTCCCTATTTATTTGAAGATTGGGATGGGACCTCTCAGTCTTGGACTTTAGTCAAAAATCCTGATTATTTCAAAGCCGATGAGATTGCCATCGATCGAATCAATGTTCAGGTCGTTAAAGAAGTGTCGACCTCAGCCAACTTGTTTTTGGCAGGTCAAGCAGATAATGCTCCTTTAAAAGGAGAACTCGCCCGTCAATATTCTAGTCACCCAGATATCAATATTCAAGAACAAGCGTCAAATTATTATGTCCGCTTTAACCATCAAAACCCCTATTTACAAAATAAGAACCTCCGCTTAGCGATTGACTATGCTATTGATAATGAAGAATTAGTGACAGCAGTTTTAGGTGATGGTTCAAAAGCCATTTCATCTTATGTTCCATCAAACTTTATTTTCAATCCTGAAACCGGAGCTGATTTCGTCGAAGATGTGGGAGCTGAAGTAAGATATGATGAAGAAAAAGCTCTAGAGCATTGGGAATTGGCTAAGGAAGAATTAGGGGTGGAAGAACTTAACTTCGGCCTCTTATCTTCTGACTCCGAAGGGACCAAACGAGTCACCGAATATATTCAAGGTCAAGTTCAACAAGCCCTTCCTGGGGTGAGCTTGGACATCCAAAATGTTCCCTCTAAAAATAGAATTTCCCGCGAAGGAGCTGGAGATTTTGATATCGTTCTATCAGGTTGGATTGCAGACTATGCGTCAGCGATGAATTTCCTCGAATTATGGGAAAGTGAGTCACCTTACAACTATGCAAAATATTCTAACCCCACTTACGATGAATTAATTCAAGCCGCCAAAAGTATTCACGCAGCTGACCCTAACCAACGCTATGCAGATATGATTGAAGCAGACCGAATTTTATACGAAGATGCGGTTTTGGATCCCCTTTACCAGACCCAAAACATGCAACTACTCAACCCTCATTTAGAAAACTTAACCCAGCGAGCGGTCGGTAATGAATATGATTTCCGTACTGCCGACATCCATGACAATACTGAAGAATAGGAGCATTATAATGAGTCGATCTTTTTGGAAATTTATACTCAAGCGGCTATTCTATATGGCCCTCACCCTATTTATAATTGCTAGTATCACCTTTATTTTAATGAATTTCCTACCTGGAACCCCTTATACCAATGAAGCGAAAATGACCGAAGAGCAAATCATGATTATGAATGAGCAATATGGGTTAAACGATCCATTGTTGGTTCGCTATGGCCGTTATATGCTGAATCTTTTGAGAGGAGATTTGGGAGTTTCTTTCCAATTCAATAACACTCCCGTCACTGAGCTCTTAGCTAGTCGCATAGGTCCTTCCCTTCAATTAGGCTTTCAAGCCATTGTCTTAGGATCAGTCTTCGGTATTATTTTGGGTGTTATAGCTGCCATGAACCGAGGAACATGGATAGATTCCTTTGCTACTTTTATCGCTATTGTCGGACGTTCCATTCCTAACTTTGTTTTTGCAGTTATTCTCCAGCAAATTTTTGCTGTTAGTTTAGGGCTCTTTCCTATCGCCTTATGGAATGACGGCCTCTGGTCCTCCATTTTACCAACCATTGCCTTAGCCATTTCGCCCCTAGCTGAAAGTTCGCGTTTTATCCGAACAGAAATGGTTGAAGTCCTGTCGACCGATTATATTGAACTTGCACGAGCGAAAGGCTTAAGCCGAACTCAAACCGCTTTCAAACACGCCTTGAGAAATGCCTTAATCCCCATGATTACCATGTTAGGCCCTATGACGGTCGCCTTAATGACAGGATCCATGGTTATTGAAAATATTTTTGCCATCCCTGGCATTGGAGAACAATTTGTTCAGTCCATTTTAACCAATGACTATCCGACCATTATGGGAATTACCTTGCTCTACTCGTTCTTACTTACAGCTGTTTTACTGCTCGTAGATATCCTTTACGGCATCATCGATCCACGTATTCGTACTGGACAAGAAGGAAGTGAAAGCTAATGGCCAATTTAAGAGAAAAAACCATCCCCTCTATTCCTGTTGAAAAATTTGACCCGATTCATTCGCAGAGTCAATCCGACATGGAAAAAATTTCAAAACCGTCTTTAACCTATTTGCAGGACTCTTGGCGTAAATTAAAGAAAAATAAAATCGCCATGGTCTCTTTGATTATTCTTATTATTGTCAGCTTAATCGCACTTTTAGCTCCTTGGATTGCTCCCTACCACTATGCCGAGCAAAATCCTCAGTTCGCTAATTTGCCTCCTAAAATCCCAGCCTTGTCTGATTGGTCCTTATTCGACGGAATCTCACGAGTGGCTGGTGAAGCGGTGGACCGTTATGCTGAGCAAGGAGTTCCAGCTGATCAATTTTTTATCTTAGGAACAGATGCTTTAGGTAGAGACCTCTTTTCACGAATTATTTACGGCACACGTGTTTCCTTATTTATTGGAATTATGGCTGCCCTGTTTAACTTAATTATTGGGGTGCCATATGGCTTAATTGCTGGTTGGATTGGAGGCCGCACAGAGAATATCATGATGAGAATACTGGAAATCTTTTCTGGTATTCCGAACTTAGTCGTGGTGATCCTCCTTTTATTAGTTCTTAAACCAGGACTGACCTCTATTATTTTAGCTTTAGGCTTAACGGAATGGATTCCAATGGGCCGTGTGGTTCGCGCCCAAACCCAACGATTGAAAAATGAAGAATATATCTTAGCGTCTCGTTCATTAGGACAAAGTGGCATGAAAATTGCCAGCAAACATATCCTACCCAATATTTCAGGAACCATTATCATTCAAACCATTTATTCCATCCCGTCGGCCATTTTCTTTGAAGCCTTCTTGAGTTTTATCGGTTTAGGGATTCCTTCACCGATGGCATCCTTAGGAACCTTGATCAATGATGGCTATAAAACCTTCCAATTCTTACCTCACTTGATGTGGTATCCGGCCTTTGCTATTTCAATTATCATCTTGGCCTTTAACTTATTTGGAAATGGTTTAAGAGACGCTTTAGATCCAAGAATTGTAGAAGATTAGGAGGAAAAACATGACTGAAAAAATATTAGACATTGATAATTTATCTCTTTCATTTTCTACCTACGCCGGAGAAGTGCAAGCCATACGAGGGGTCAGTTTTGATCTCTTTCGAGGAGAAACCCTTGCTTTAGTCGGTGAATCGGGTTCCGGTAAATCGGTTACCGCCCGCTCGATTATTGGCTTATCAGCTGAGAATGCCTTTATTAAAGAAGGAGATATTACTTTCAATGGCCAGGATTTATTGGCCAAAACCGAAAAACAAATGTTGAAGATTCGTGGGAATGATATTTCAATGATTTTTCAAGATCCCATGACCTCGCTCAATCCCGTTTTAAAAATTGGTGAGCAGATTGCTGAACCACTCATGATTCACAAGAATAAAAGTCGTAAGCAAGCCTTTAAAGAAGCTGAACGGATGCTGGAATTAGTGGGAATTGGTCGGGCAAAGGAAAGAATGCATGACTATCCTCATCAATTCTCTGGAGGACAACGTCAACGTATTGTCATCGCTATTGCCTTGATCAATAAACCACAAGTCTTAATTGCTGACGAGCCGACGACTGCTTTGGACGTGACGGTCCAAGCCCAAATTTTAGAATTATTTCAAGAGCTACAAGAAGAAATGGATACCTCCATCATCTTTATTACCCATGACCTGGGTGTCGTTGCTCAAGTCGCTGACCGAGTGGCTGTCATGTATGCCGGCCAAATCGTAGAAATTGGAAATGTCATGGAAATCTTTTACAACCCTCAACACCCTTATACTTGGGGTTTGATTACTTCCATGCCAACGACTGACACCGAGGGATTCTTAACTTCCATTCCTGGAACGCCTCCAGATTTATTGAACCCTCCTCAAGGTGATGCTTTTGCCTTACGTTCTGACTACGCCATGGCTATTGATTTTGAAGAAGAACCGCCTTATTTCCAAATCTCTGACAGCCATTTTGTTAAGTCATGGTTAGCCCACCCACAGGCGCCAGCTGTAGACAAACCCATTGAAATTCAAAAACGACATGCCCAATACCGAGATTATCTAGACCAGCAAGCTAAAGAACAGGAGGTGACCATCCATGAATAAAAACCAGCATTTGCTAGATGTCAGCCATTTAAACCAGATTTATAATGCTGGCAAAGAAAGTGAAGTTCGAGCTATAGACGATGTGAGTTTTTATATAAAGGAAGGAGAAACCTTTGGCCTGGTCGGAGAGTCTGGATCAGGTAAAACCACAACCGGTCGAGCCATCATGAAATTATTTGAGCCCACTAGTGGGCAGATTCATTTTAATGGCTTAGAAGTGACCGCTGATATGCAAGAGCAAGAAGAATTAGATTATCGTAAAGAAGTGCAAATGATTTTCCAAGATCCCTATGCTTCTTTGAACCCACGCATGAAAATTTTAGATATCATAGCTGAAGGCTTGGATGTCCACCACTTAGTCCAATCAGAAAATGAAAGAAAAGACCGAGTTTATGATCTTTTGGACCGCGTAGGATTAAATAAATCTCATGCTAGCCGCTATCCCCACGAATTCTCAGGGGGGCAACGTCAGCGAATTGGAATCGCCCGAGCTTTAGCTGTGGAGCCTAAGATGATCATTGCTGATGAACCCATTTCAGCTTTAGATGTCTCCATTCAAGCCCAAATCGTCACCCTCTTGCAGAAATTGCAAGAAGAAGAAAATCTCACCTATCTCTTTATTGCTCATGACCTGTCCATGGTGAAATATATCTCTGACCGCATTGGCGTGATGTATAAAGGAAAATTGTTAGAAATTGCTTCAGCGGATGAATTATTTAACCATCCCCTCCACCCCTACACCAAATCATTAATCTCAGCCATCCCTCAACCTGATCCTTTATCAGAAAAAGAACGTCAACGGGTGAAATATCAAGGAATAGAAACCACCGGTCAAGAAATCATGCATGAAGTTACTCCTGGACACTATATTTATTGTCGACCAGAAGAGCTCGCCCGCTATCAAAAAGATTTAGCTGCCTATACCATATAAAATATAAAGAAGTCGCGACTGCTTATTAGCAAGTTGCGACTTCTTTCTTTATTTATGGTAGGCGTGACCATGGATAATACGAAAAGATCGGTAAATTTGTTCACATAAAACCAAGCGCATCAACTGATGTGGGAGCGTCATTCGACCGAACGATATAGTCCAATCCGCCCTTTTTTTGACCTCGTCATGCAGGCCAAGTGACCCTCCAATAATAAAAGTTAGCTTAGAAGATCCGTAGGTCGCATAGTCCTTAATCTGTTCGGCCAGCTCTTCAGAAGAAATTAATTTTCCTTCAATAGCTAAAACAATAACTTTACTGCCGGCTTTAACATGGTGAAGAATTCGTTCGCCCTCAATAGCTAACAGCTGGTCGATTTCTGTGGCAGACATGTCTTCAGCTGTTGCTTCATCTTTTACTTCAATCAGCTGGCACTTAGCATAAGGCTTCATTCGCTTTAAGTATTCATTTATTCCATCTTTTAGGTACTTTTCTTTCAATTTTCCGACAGAAATAATTTCAATATTCATCTCTAGTCAACTTCTTCCTATCCTATATTTACCGTAATTAATTTATAAGGGATATGACTTTTTTTCAAGCTAATAAGCATGTTAATATTAGCACAATCATTTTTTAAAGGAGTTTAGACGTGAAGCATTTATTTGAATTCCGAACGAGAGGAACTGATCTTGACACATTTAAAGATCTGACCAAAAACAAAGTGATTGAAGAAGCCAGTGTCCCTGAATATCTTTATTTTCCTTTGGATATGCATATTGGAGCCCCATCTGAAGTGACGGTAGAAATAGGTGACCGAGTCTTGGTTGGTAGCCAATTGGCCCAAGACAGTGATGCCATTTCTGCAAATATTATATCGTCTGTTTCTGGAGAAGTCGTAGACATAGGTCCTTATCCAAGCATTGGTGGGCAGGTCGATTGTGTGGTGGTAAAGAATGACTATTTAGATGAATGTGACCAACCTTTATTTGATCTTGACCAAGTGGATCAGTTGTCATCCGATGAAAAGAAAGAAATTATTCGTAAGGCTGGAATTGTGGGAATGGGAGGAGCCACCTTCCCATCTGATGTTAAATTACAGACCGATGAATTAATTGATACCATCCTCATTAATGGAGCTGAATGTGAGCCTTTTTCGACAGCCGATTACCGCTTAATGATTGAAAAAGCAGATGAAATTGCTATGGGTGCTCAATATGTCCAATCATTATTTCCTGGCAGTCAAGTTTATATAGGGATTGAACATCAAAATAAAGATTGTATCCAAGCCATGAGCCAGGCTATTGCCGACAAAGCTTCGATGGAAATAGCCATCTTAGATGATTTGTATCCACAAGGGGCTGAACAAATGCTCATTGAAAACGTCACGGGGCGGGAAGTGCCACCCGCTGGCCTACCAGCAGATGTCAATTGCATAGTAAAAAATGTCGGAACAGTTCGAGCCATCTATCAATGCTTGGCCCATGGTCGTCCCTTAATCAGCAGGGTAACCACTGTATCTGGCTCCCCTCTCCATGAGAGCAAAAATCTAAACGTGCGTATTGGTACTCGTATCCAATCCTTGATCGAAGATTGCGGAGGGTTTGACTCTACTCCTTCCAAAATTATTCATGGCGGTCCCATGATGGGTGTATCCATCTTGACCGGTTTTATACCTATTACTAAGGGAAGTTCGGTCATCAGTATTCTAAATAAGGAACAAAATCTCCGACACCAACGAACAGACTGTATTCGCTGTGCAGAATGCATCAATGTTTGCCCAGTTAACCTCCAACCTATTTTAATTTCAAATGCCTATGAACATGGAGATATTGAAAAAGCAAAGGAATTAGGAGCGATGGATTGTATTGAGTGTGGAAATTGTTCCTATATCTGTCCGTCTCATATTCCTTTATTAGATAATATTAAAAAAGCAAAAAAAGCCATACAAATTCAAGAACAGGACGATTAGGACTAGATGGTAAAGGAAGTGAAGCCTATGCATACTGAAAATGATTTATTAGCATCTCTGGATTTAAGGCAAGATGAAGCCCCTCATTTTAGACAGGCCCACACCAGTCAAAAAGTGATGATTCATGTCCTTATAGCACTCATATTTCCTACTTTAGCTGGGATGTATTTTTTCGGATGGATGAGAGTTCTCCTCATGGTTATAGTGGGAATAAGTTCAGCAATTTTCTTCGAGTTCATATATAGCCTGTGGTCCAAACGACCAGTGAATTATCTGGATGGGAGTGCTGCTGTGACAGGTTACCTTATAGCCCTATCATTACCTTCCACCGCTCCCCTATGGACCCTTCTTTTAGGAACCGCTTTTGCCATTCTTATTGTTAAACAAGCAGACGGGGGATTAGGGCGTAATCGATTTAACCCCGCCGTTTCTGCTCGAGTGATGCAGAAGTTATTACTTACTCCTTGGATTACTCAATGGGTTTTACCGGGTCCAGATGCTATAAGTACAGCAACACCTTTAGAATCAATTGGACACTTTGCCCAATCAGTACCTGATACTGTACCTTCTTTAACTGATTTATTTTTTGGATTCAATTTGGGAGGACCGATTGGTGAAACCTCAAAATTTGCTATCCTTTTTTCTTTTATCTACTTAGTCCTGGTGAAGGTCATTAAACCTACCATTCCCCTTGTTTACATGCTAACCATCGCCATTCTAGCATCCTTATGGTCTTCTTTTGATTTACAATTTATCGGCAGCCATCTTTTATCTGGCACTCTTGTTTTTGGTGCCGTTTTTATGGTGACTGATTATAGTTCGACTCCCATCAGTCCTAAAGGTCATCACGTTTTTGCTATAGGGGCCGCAACCATAACCTTTATCATCCGAATCATTTTTAATTTCCCGGGTGGTTTTGGCTTTGGCGTTTTAATTATGAATGCCTTTACACCTTGGATTGATAAACATTTTGCCCCAAGAATATATGGCCATCAAGAAGCCCCACAGGTGATTGATGAGCGAGAACCCCTTCATGTTAAAACAATAAAATAAACAAGAGTGCAAGCAGTTTTTCGCTGACTTGCACTCCTTTGTATTTAGCCATGGGGTAATATGATATCATCAGCCGAGGGCGCACCCTCTTCATGATGAATTTCAATAATGATTTGATGAGGAAGATTGATGAGGATGTCCCCTGCTTGTTCAATCCACGATCGTTGAACAGCATATTGTTGGGGGGAATTGTCTTCTTTGATTCGAATTCGATGATTGTCTTGCTCAACCACAGTATATTGTCCCTCATCAGCTTCGTAAAGCTCTAAGCGATGACCCGCATCTTCATGTAGGTAGAATTCATCAACCTTTTTTCCTTCTATTTTTACTATTGCAATTAAAGATCGTGAGGAATCTGGAGTGAGAGACTTCCAACTCAAAATAGATGGTAGGAAGGCTAAGATAACGCTGGCCAAAATGATGAGATAGTCCAAGGGTTTGAGTAGTGACTTAATCTCCTTCATAATAAGCCCCTTCCCCTATAAAAGATAAACGTTGGCTTAAATAGTGAGCGAGAAGTCCCATTAAAAAACCAGCTAGCAACCCACTAATGCTTAACCAAGGCAGGTAATTAAATACTAAAAAAGTCTGAGCTTGGATGGCAGCCAATACTAGTTGGCCAATATTATGAGCGAGAGCAGATGCCACCGAAATTCCAATCAAGCTGACATAGTGAGGATTAAATCTTTTTAAAATAATCATGATCGTTAGGCTAAAAAGAGCTCCAAACAGGCTATAGGCAAATGCGTTTATATTGGTCAACAAAAGGGAGACGATGGCTATTCTAAGGAAAACAATGGCCCAGAGCTGTTTATTAGATAAAAAGTTCAAGGCCAAAAGACTCACGACATTAGCTAATCCTAGCTTACTCCCTGGCACGAAAGGAATTAAAGGTGGAAAGAAACTTTCAATGATGCCGATGATACTGGCCAATGCGGCTAATATTGCACATATACTGATGGATTTCACCTTCATTCATCAATTCTCCCTTCTTTAAGATCTATGAAAAGCCCACTTATTTTATGTATGAAAGGTCTTGTTATGAAAAGTTTAAAAATTTTACTGACATTGATAATATTTTTCATTTTAACATCTTGTCAAGCCCATCAGCAAACAGCAAGCAGCCGAACGGAATTAGCCTTTGACACGGTCAATCAAATCACTATATATAAAAGTGAAGGAGATCCATCTCTAGCAATGGATCAAGCCTTTGATTATATTTTTGAAATGGATGAAGACTTATCCATGGATCACATCCATTCAGATATCTACCGAGTAAATCAGGCAGCCGGTCAATCCAAGGTCAAAGTAAAAAAAAGTAGCTTAGATTTAATCCAACAGTCATTAAAAATCGCCAGTCTATCTGATGAAAAGCTTTTACAATTAAGCATTGGTCCCCTATCCACTTTGTGGAAAGAAAGCATAGAGAAAGAAGAACTAGCTAAAGAAGAAGCTATTCAAGGCGCCCAATCCTTAGTTGACGACCAAGCTATCTCAATTGATTCCAAACAAGATAAACTGGGGCTAGAAAAAGAAGGAATGATGTTGGACCCAGGGGCGGTGGCTAAAGGTTATATCGCTGATCAACTCGCTTTGCAGTTAGAACAAGCGGGAGTCCGTTCAGCCATCATCAATCTGGGGGGGAATTTGAAATTTGTGGGGACACATCCTGATCCTTTTAAAAATTGGCAGGTCGGCATCCAAAATCCTTTTGGAGAAAGCGGTGATTTGGTAGCCAGCATTGAAGTAGAAGGAGGATCGGTGGTCAGCTCAGGAATTTATCAACGTTATTTTAAAAAAGGGGATCAGATTTATCACCATATTATCAATCCACAGACTGGTTATCCTTTTGAGAATGATTTAGCTGCTATAACTCTCGTCTGCAATCAGTCCTTACAAGCCGATGCTCTTTCAACCATAGCCATGGGCATGGGGGTTGAAAAAGCTTTATCATTTATCAATTCTATTCCTGATGTCGAAGCTGTTTTAATCGATCGATCCCAGCACCTCCATTTAACAGATGGGATTGAAAAGATTAACCTTATCCATGAAGACTATCAAATTGTTCAAAATTAAGTGATTGAATTCCTCCAAATTTAAAGAAAGCAAATGACTATATAATTTAAATTAAAAAGAGGTCATGTTAAAGGACATGACCTCTTTTCCTTATCCAGCAAATCCAAGGAGACCGTACAAGAGGGTGGCAGTTAAAGTTAAGCTTAAGCCCACTAAGGATTCATAAGCAATCAGTTTCAAACTTTCTTTAAAGGCCATGTTCACAGACCCTCCCGTCGCATGGAAGAAAGAGCCATGTGGCAAGTGGTCTAAAACAGTTGAACCTGTATGAATCATGGCTGCCCCCTGAATGCCACTCACGCCGGAATGTAATAAACTTGGAGCAAAGACTTGGGAAGCGACGGTTGCCCCTGAAGTTGTAGAAGCTGTCGCTGCGGACATGACTATCCCAGCTAAAGGAGCAAGCAGATAAATCGGTAAGCCTGACCCTTCCACTAAGGAGATGACTAAATCTCCGATGGTAGAATTTTGGATGATGCCGGCAATGGTCCCGGTTCCAATTAAAATGATGGCTACTCCAGTCATTTTGCCCAATCCATATTGAGCATAATCGATCAGATGGTTTCCTTTACCTAATAGCAGAGCTCCCACTATTCCTCCTAAGGGCAAAGCAATCATGGGATCAATATTAATATCGGCTATCGGCCGTAAAGCCAGTAATAAAATGGCTACAAGAGGGCCTGAAATGGATAAGAAAAAATTAGGAAGCTGATCCATTTCTTGGCTATCATCCAAATCACCGGCTTCAACTTGAGAACCTTTTTGAGTCAATGACCGACTTAAAAAGAAAGTAACCATAATAGCAACTATAGCCGGTATCACCCCAGCTAGCATGATTGACGTTAAGGGAGATTGAAAGGCATCTGAAACAGCAATGGTATTGGGATTAGGGGACATCATATTACCCGCTTTTCCTCCTCCAATCATAGCCAGTAAGATGGAAGGTTTAGAAATAGAGGCTTCTTTAGCCACCGCTAAAGCGATAGGAGCCACAGTGATAACGGCTATATCTACAAAAACCCCGACTGCTGTCAGTATTAAAGTTGCCAAAGATAAGGCTAAAAGTGCTCGCTGACTTCCTACCCACTGAATGATATGACGGGCAATGGAATCCGCGGCGCCCGATTGGATTAAGACTCCGGCGAGGATCCCCGCCGCTAAAATTCTTAAGACCGATGTCATCATGCCCTGGGCACCAGAGATCATCAAGTTAACGGTTTCAACTAAGTCGGCCCCCCCAAGTAGACCACCGACTAAGGCCCCCAGCATGAGAGAATAAATAGGAGGGACCTTTCTAAATATTAAAATAATTGATAAAACTAGGCCTATACAGGCCCCCAAAGCATTGACTGTGACCAATTCTTCCATTATTTTTCACTACTTTCTTTATTTTTTTCAATCAATTGAATCATACGGGCAATGTTTTCAGAGGTTCGTTCAACATTTGACGCCGCCTCTGCTAAAGCTTGGTCTAAACTCATAGGAGAGGGTGTAGTTGAAAATATAGCCGTCATTCCTAAATCATGTAGGATTTCCGTCCCCTCACCTAAAGTTCCAGCCATAGCAAAAACGGCTTTACCATATTTTTTTCCAATTTGAGCCACGCCAAAAGGAGTTTTTCCATATTGAGTTTGCTGGTCCATTCCGCCCTCTGCCGTCAACACATAATCACACATTTTTATATAGTGATCGAGTCCGACCGTATCGATGACAATTTGAACACCTGTTTCTAAAAATGCCGGCGTAAAGGCTAATAAACCGGCCCCTAAGCCCCCAGCTGCTCCAGCTCCTTCAATATGAGCGACATCCCTTCCTAAATCTCTTTTTATAATCTGAGCATAATGCTGAAGGTTGGTGTCTAATTCTTTTACCATGTCCGCATCCGCCCCCTTTTGAGGGCCAAAGACTGCCGAGGCTCCTTCCTGGCCACATAGAGGATTATTAACATCACAGGCGACTCTTATTTTGACCTCATTTAAACGTTCATCTAAATCCGTCAGATCTATATGATCTAGGCGGTCTAAATAGCCTCCTCCTCGAGGAATTTCCCGACTATCCTTGTCTAAGAGTTTAGCTCCCAAGGCTTGAGCCATGCCCGCCCCGCCATCGTTAGTGGCTGAGCCGCCAATACCGATGACAATTTCTCTCACACCATAATCTAAAACTTCCTTAATCAACTGGCCGGTTCCATAAGTCGTGGTGAGGAGGGGATTTCTTTGGTTTGCTTCCACTAAACTTAAACCACTAGCTGCAGCCATTTCAATCACGGCTGTATCTTTCACTCCTAAAATTCCAAATGAAGCGTCAACTTTTTGACCTTGGAGAGGTCCATCTACTTCAATGGTTTTCATTTCGCCCTTGGTCGCATCGACTAAAGCTTCAACTGTTCCTTCCCCACCGTCAGCCATGGGGATTTGGTCAATGCGAGCGTCAGGAAATATTTTGCTAACCCCCTTGGCCATGGCTTGGGCAACTTCTTTAGCACTCAAAGATTCTTTAAAAGAATCGGGCGCTAAAACAAAATGTAAGCTCATCTATATCTCTCCAGTCCAAATAATTTACTATAAATTTAGCATAGAAAAATAATAATACAAAGTTGGAACCGCTTTATAAATCCTTTATCCATGATAAACTGATGGAAATGAGGAGGAAAATCATGAAAGCATCTTTATCTTATTTAAATTTGTTTAAATATACTTTTTTATTATCCACTTTCACTTTTGGTGGAGGATTTGTCATTGTCCCACTTATGAAAAGTCGATTTGTAGATGATTTAGAGTGGATGAGCGAAAATGAAATGATGAATTTAATTGCCATTGGTCAATCTGCTCCAGGTCCTGTCGCCGTTAATTCTTCAATTATTGTCGGCTATACCTTATTAGGAGTCCCTGGCGCTTTAGTAGCGACATTGGGGACCACCCTGCCCCCTTTACTTATTATGACCCTGGTCTCTTATATCTACTTGGCCATCCGTGACAACCCCTTGGTCCAAAATATCATGACCGGCATGCAGGCAGGTATTGCCGCCATCATCTTGAGCGTGGTCCTGGACTTAGCTCTGCAGATCATTAAAAGTTCAAATAAAATTTTAATCAGCATGATGGTCGCCGCTCTCGTTGCGAGCTTAATCTTTAATGTGAATGTCATCTATATCTTGCTAGCGGCGGCCATCATTTCAATCGCTATTCATCTGAAAGAAAGTCACTGATTGGAGAGAGTTAAATGATTTACATTCAATTATTTGTCCAGTTTTTTATTATTGGAAGTCTTAGTTTTGGTGGGGGTTATGCCGTTCTGCCTTTGATTGAGCAAAACATAGTGGAACAATATGGATGGATCAGCCCTACCGAATTTGTTGATTTACTAACGATTTCAGAGATGACCCCCGGCCCCATTGCAATCAATGCCGCCACCTTTGCTGGAAATCAAGTGGCCGGAATTCCAGGTGGAATCATTGCTACCATAGGCATTGTGACCCCTTCACTCATCATCGTTTTGGCTTTGGCCTATCTTTACCATCGCTTTCGTCAGCTAGAAATCGTTGAGCGTCTGATTCAGGGACTTCGTCCGGCTATTGTCGCTCTGATTGCTTCAGCTGGTATGACCATCTTACTCACCGCCTTTTTTGGTTCCAAAGCTCCTTCATGGTCCAATTTAAATATGATTAATTTTTTTATTTTTGCAATTTCTTTCTATATCATTCGTAAATATCAAACTGATCCCATTCGTATTATTCTTTTAACAGGTGCCATAGGCGGTATTATTTACACCTTCTTTCCTCTGGCTTAGGAAGGATTCGCTTTTAGATCCGTGCTGCCGTTCTTATACCATCATCTTTTAAAAGAAAAAACACCCGCTGTTCAAGATTGAACAGCGGGTGTTTCTATTTTTAAGCTTGTCTGTTAAGGAGTGACATCCACTCGGCGAGAGTCGACTTGTGAAGGTTGTGTGGCACGTATTAAGGCTTCTTTTAACTCTGCTTCGATTTGAGCAATTTCTACCGCCGCTTGCTGGCGAGCTTCTTTAGCCTGATTATTAATGTTAATGGATTCATTAATGGTGTCCATTAATTCAGCATTCACATGTTTTAAAGTTTCAACATCGATGGATGCCTGGTTAACCAAGCGTGTGGTGTCAACCGTCGCTTGATGAAGTTTATCAGCATTCTCTTTCATCATCTCATTCGTCGCCTCGGTGATTAATTTATCTTGTTCTAAAGCCTGGCGCTGATTTTGTAAGCCGAGAGCAATTAAAACCTGAGCATTCCAAGTTGGCAAGGTGGTATTCACCGTGTTTGTAATTCGTTCTACTAACATGCGATCGTTATTCTGAATTAACTTTATTTGTGGAGCCGTTTGAATGGCTACTGTTTTTGACCGTCTCAAATCATCAATTTTTTTATCGAAACGATTCACCGATTCGCTGAAATCATGGACGACCTGGATCGCCATATCATCATGAGATTGCTGGGCTTCCTTTTGAAGTTGAGGAATAATTTCTTCATTCATTTCTTTAATGATTTCTTCTCCAGCAATGATATAATGCTGCAATTTTTGGAAGTAAGAAACATTTTCATCATACAATTTATCCATCATGGCGATATCTTTTTGCAGATTTTTTTGACTGACTAAAAGTTCTGCCTCTAATTTATTGATGGTGTCTTTAACAGAATCAAATTGCATAGTGATCCGCTGAATTTGACTTTTTCCTCGATGAAGGAGGCGGCTAAAAAATCCTGCCTGGTCATCAAAGTTTACTTCTTTAATTTGTAAAACTAGGCTCGTTAACTTGTCGCCCACCTCATCCGTGTCTTTAACCCTGATGGTTTCAAGGACTTCAGAAGAAAACTTAGCAATATTTCGTTGAGCTTCTATCCCGAAATTGGTTAGTTCATTGGTATTGCGAACATCCAAGTCTTCCTTAATCCGATCAATCTCTTGGCGGTCTTCGACTGACAATTGGTTGATTTCTTCTTGGACTGATTGGACGACTTCATTCGAACTAACGCTTGATTTTAATGAGGGTTGATTAGCAGAATCCTGCATCAAGCTATCGAGAGTAATTTTCTTATTCTTTTCCATGTCTTTTCCTCCTATTGGACGGCCGTCATCAGATCTTCCATCATGGGCCAAGAGGGCATGTCGATGACGGAAGGAATGGTTTCAGCGACACCAGGGACTTGAAATTGCTTAACATCTGCTGTTCCTGAGACAACTGTTCTAAATCCATGCTCTTCCCAAGCCATTTTTTGTGCTTTGGGATCCAGAAGAGCATCAATTAAAAGTTCAGCATCTTCATTTAATGACATGACGACATGACTGGACCAAACCGTAGGAGTGGGATAAAGTATAACAATATCATCTTTCACTTGTTCATAAACATCAGCGTCTGTAAGGGAAAATTCTAAGAGTTGATTTTCATAGCCGGCGATGATAGGAAATGACCCCATCCCCTGACGAAGAAACTGGTTAAACATATCGGCAGAAGAACTTTGCATGTAGCCCATATTATTATAAATATGTTGAATGTCAGGAATTATTTTTTCTAATTGTTCTCTATTTTGAATGGTGCCCCCATTCATAGAATTGGCGAGCAAACCTAAAAACATATTGCCAGAATTAGACTGATTGGGATCAGTCGTGTCAATCATAATTGAGCCGTAAATTTGATCAAGACCAATATCTGCCCACTGAGTTTCTTCCACCATAAGTTCTGCCAAGGCCTGCATATCCACCGTGTGAATGCCGTTCGTTTCTTTTACGATGCCTTCTTTGATGAAAGCATCCACCACTGGTCGGTAGGAATACAGGACGATGGGCGAGTTAAAAACGATTTCTGACTGGCTTAAGTCGTAACCTTCTTGCTGAAATAATTCTAAAGCTAATTGGCTGGAAGGGAATAGAAAATCTTGATCGACAGGCTCCCTTTTTACCATGGCAAAGGATCCGTCTTTTTTTATGTTAAGCGTCAGACCATATTCTTCTTGCAAGAATTCAACCATCTCTTCATTTTCCAACAAGGGAATCTTTTCTCCCCCCACCAATCCTTGTAA
>JBHWOX010000023.1:0-11758 GCA_043424615.1 Atopococcus sp. | reverse complement strand
ACTGTATTAAAAAGAGAGCTAACTCTTCCTGGTGTAAAAACACTCAGGTCTGAGCGTCGCTCTCTTTTTTTGTTTTATAAATTGAGGATTTCTTACATTCTCTATGAAAAATTGTTCCACCTTAGCCTAACTGGCTTATTTAAAATAAAAGTTAGAGTCGTTAAGTATAAAAGTAAACAGAGATGAACATGGCTGCTGCAGCTGCCATGACAAAAAGGTGCCAAATGACATGCATCCAAGGTTGGCTTTTCTTACGATAAAAAATAGTCCCGATAGAATATAAGAGACCTCCAATTAAAAGCCAGAGTAAGGATCTTTTATCAGCCAATTGCCACAACGGCTTCACCAGAAAAATGCCGCACCAGCCCATCGCTAGGTATAAAAAGGTTGACAGCCGAGGAAAACGCGCCGTATGCGAAACTTCAAAAATAATCCCACTTAGAGCCATCATCCAAATCACCACTAGGAAAATGAGTCCCATTTTCCCTCCAATAACGGTGACCAAATAAGGGGTGTAAGTCCCTGCGATTAAAATATATATAGCTGCATGATCAAATTTTTGAAAAATTTTCCGAGCGGAGGTGTATGAAAAGCTATGGTAGAGGGTCGAACATAAAAATAAAAATATATTGGACGCCCCATAAAGAATATAGGCCGTCACGGCTTGCCAAGAATCGCGGTCCATCCCTTTATCAATTAAAAAAAGTAAGGCAACAATACTAAGAATAGTGGCTATTCCGTGGGTAATGGCATTTGCCAGCTCGGCCGAAAGAGACTGGGGGTATAGAATGCTTTGGTTTTGACGAAGACTTTCATCATTCATGGTCTGACTTCCACTCCTCTTCTTCTTTCATTAAGTATAAGTCTTTTGTTGACAAATAGAAAGAAAAGTGGTCACATTTCCTTCGTTTTGCGACAAAATAAAAAGCACCCGCTAAGGGGCACTTTCAAATAGTTTCATTTACATGTCAGAGGGTTGGAGTTGAGCTGTCGTTGAAAAGTCAGTAGGCTGATTTTCCCCCTCTTTTTTTGATTCTAAGAATTCAACTTGATCCACTAGCATTTCTACGACATACACTCGTTCGTCATTTTTATTCTGATAGTGACGAGACTGCATTCGCCCAGACAAGCCGACCCGATGACCTTTGGCACAATAATTTTCTATAAGCTCCGCTCGTTTATCCCAAGCTACGATGGGTATAAAATCAGTATCATCCCCATTTTCAGTTTTATAGGGCCTAGGAATAGCCAAGCAGTTATTAAGCCTTTTGCCTCCTGATGCTGTCGTGGAACAGCTGGTATCTCGAGTCAAGCGACCAACAAAAGAAACATTATTCATGATTTATCGCCTCCTGCTTCATACATACGTAAAAGCAAGGCGAATCTGTTCTTTTAAATTATATCAGCTGGAAAAGATTGGACCAAAAAGATGGCGTTAGCACATGAAAGGGGTTCCCTTGACCAAGGATACCATATCCAATCATGGCCCCTATTAAAAGCAGGACCACCAGCGCAATGACAAATAAAATTAAAAATAAGGTCAAGTTTTTCGCCCGATTCCATATGTCGCGATTCATCACTACCACCTATTGTTGTTCAAATATTTTTTCTTTAATATCAATTTCATTCATATTTTCGTCTAAGTCGACACGTTCGATGTCAGCACCTAATGCTTTTAATTTATCAACAAATCGGTAATAACCTCGGTCAAGATGGGAGAGGCCAGTCACACGGGTAAATCCGTCAGCTTTCAAACCAGCAATGATCAAGGCTGCCGCTGCACGGAGATCTGTGGATTCGACTGCTGCGCCTTGTAAATTGGTATTCCCTTGAATGATGGCGCTTTGGCCGTCAATTGTGAAAGAAGCATCCATTTTAGCTAATTCTTCCAAATGCATAAAGCGATTTTCAAAAACTGTTTCTTTCATGGTTGATGTTCCATCTGCTAAAAGCTGGGCGACAGTCATTTGGGATTGCATGTCAGTCGGGAACCCTGGGTAAGGCATGGTTTCAACATTTGTCGCTTGTAATTGGGAAGGCCCTAAAACTCTGACCCCATCATGCAATTCTTCAATTTCCACGCCCATTTCTCTCAATTTAGAAACCAAGGGCGTATTATGTTCCACTACAAAATCTTCTATGAAGATATCCCCTTCCGTTACCGCTGCAGCTACCATAAAGGTTCCACTTTCAATACGGTCAGGAATAATGGTGTGGTCTGTCGCTGTTAAACGGTCGACCCCTTTAATTTTAATGGTATTGGTGCCCGCTCCCGTAATTTGAGCTCCCATTTTATTTAAAAAGTTAGCCAGGTCGACGATTTCAGGCTCGCGGGCGATATTTTCAAGAGTGGTTGTCCCTTTAGCCATAGTCGCAGCCATCATGATATTTTCAGTGGCACCGACACTGGGGAAGTCCAAGTAAATATCTGCCCCCACTAATTCGTCAGCTTCCGCATATATGTAACCATTAGTCACCGTGATGTTGGCACCCAAGGCTTCAAAACCTTTGAGATGTAGGTCGATGGGACGGGTTCCAATCGCACAACCCCCTGGCATCGCAATTTTGGCATAACCATTACGAGCTAATAATGGCCCTGTGACAATGACAGAAGCTCGCATTTTGTTCATAAATTCATAAGGCGTGTCTGAGTTTACCTCTTCTGCCGATTCTAAATAAAATTGTTTTGTTGCTTGGTCAAAGCGGGTAGCTATATTTAAGTGATTCAATACTTTTTCCATATTGAAGACATCGGCTAATATCGGTGTGTTTTCTAAGCAAACCGTGCCTTCTTGAGATAAAATAGCTCCGGCCAAAATGGGTAGAACCGCATTTTTTGCGCCTTCAACTTTGACTGAACCTTGGAGCTTATTGCCCCCACGAGTAATAATTGTATCCATAAGTTCGATTGCCTCCGATTGATTTTATTTTTAGAATAGAAAAACTAGGTTTTGTGAAGAAATGATGAGGCCATAAACAAAATTGCTGACATTATAGCCGATAGCAATCGACAGGAAAATGTAAAGCACTTGTCCATGTGGCACATAATGTTTTTTCAGCCATTTCTCCGTCCGAACGCCCCTAATCGCCCAGAAGGTCACAAATATAAAAATAAAATCAGTCATTATTTTTAAAGCGGCTTGAACACCAATTTCTCCCATCTCTTCACCCTATAAAGCTTTCAACGGATAGCAAATGTCCTATCCAATTTAATTGTCTAAAAAAAATGAGTTTGTCTGTATTTTGACAGACAAACTCATAATAGCACACATTCTTTTATAAAATAAGGTTCTTTTGAATTTCTTATAAAGTACCAAATAAACGATCCCCAGCATCTCCTAAACCGGGAACGATATAAGCATCTTCATTTAATTTTTCATCCAAAGCGGCTACATAGATATCAACATCAGGATGAGCTTCTTTCAAGGCTTTAACCCCTTCAGGTGCAGCTACCAAGCAAACAAATTTCATTGAATCAGCCCCACGTTTTTTCAAAGCATCAATAGCGGCAATGGCTGAAGCACCAGTGGCTAACATAGGGTCAAGAACGAAGAGTTGACGTTCTTCAATATCTGAAGGCAGTTTAACAAAGTATTCCACTGCTTCTAAGGTTTCCGGATCACGGTACATCCCCACGTGGCCGACTTTAGCTGCTGGAATCAAGTCCAACATTCCGTCCACCATCCCTAAGCCTGCACGTAAAATAGGAATCAAGGCCACTTTTTTACCTGCAATTTGTTTGAGCTTTGCTTTAGCTACAGGCGTTTCTATTTCAACATCCTCTAAAGGCATGTCCCGGGTGATTTCATAAGCCATTAATTGGGCGAGTTCATTAACAATTTGACGGAAATCTTTCGTTCCAGTATTAACATCTCTAATAATTGTTAATTTATGCTGAATTAATGGATGGTCTAAAACAGTCACTTCTGCCATCTTTATCGCTCCCTTTCATGTTTTCAAATCAATGCTAGTGAGCCAAGGCCCACAATCCTTTAAAAATTCTCATACGGATACATTATATATTAAACAATCATGAATTACTATGAAAATTTATGTTGGTTTGAGGACAAGATTTTTCAAAGATGTAGCTTCCTACCTAAACCGACTTGAGCCCTCTGACTAGTGTCTTCATGAAGTCATTTTTTTATAAGGATTTTTTGATAGCTTTGCTAATAAAAAAGCTGTGACAGCTTAGTCACAGCTTTTATTTAATCTTCGGCAGAACTAAAATGATCTCCTGCCTTAAAAATCATTCATATCTGGTCGGAAACGGTCATTAGAAGCTGCCATCATACGCACTGTATGACGCAGGCCCCGAACGGCCATGGATAATTCATAAATATTTTCATAAGGAGACATACCGGCATATCCTGTGGCTCCAATATGGTGGATATCCACTCCAGCCATTTTATTCCATAAACCAATCTGTCGGATGACCGGCCGCGGGCTAGCTTCCTGGCTAGTTCCAATGGCCCCTACCACCAATTTGCCTCGAGCTTGTACCCACTGGGTCGCTTGACGAAGCTGGTCAACAGTCACACCAGGAGTTGTCCCAGCTGAGGGGAAGAGAAGGATATCTGCGCCCTGATCCATAAATCGGTCGATCATGTCCCGGTCAAATATATCATCAGAAATCCCTGCGGCGTGCATTTTACCAGCCATGATGAGACCAGAAAAATGCTGGCGACATTCTCCAATAGCTTCGGCAATCATAGCCGTTGAAACCCCTGAAAAAGGGTTGCCCGTCAACAATACAAAGTCAAAGCCACAAGCTTGCAGGTGTTTGAAATTTTCGACTGTCGCCCTACGCCCTTCCGCTATGTCAGACCGGTCATGGGTGGTCTCTTGAGAAAGATCAATGGGCTCCAAATTAACTCCAATCGGCCGGCCTGTTAATTTTTTCAACAAACGGATGGGCTCATCCGTTTCCGGTAAATCCCCAATATGGATCTGTTGGATGTCGCATTTGTTCAACAGAATCATATCTGCACTAAAAGCGCGGGCGATTTCCGCATTGGTCACATTAAAAGGGGTGGGAGAAACATTTCCATTGACCTCGGCCAATATTGTCCGACCTTCCGAAGCACGAATCGCTTGCAAGAGCTCCTCTTTAGTCATGTGATTAAAATCTTCAGCGTCACAGGCTAATAAACGTTTTACCATATCCTTTTCTCCATTCTCAATTCTTTAGAGCTTGCGCCCTTTTTCTTTCATTTAAGTTTCCTTTACTGCTGATCCAGCAAATAAAATAGAGCGCCCAGCAGATTCGCATCACTCAAAACAGCACTCACCGCTAGATTGGTCTGGCAAGGCCCTAAGACGTCTGCTGATTTATTGCGATAAACATGCTGGAATTGCCGCTGGACTTCCTTAACAAATCGCTCTTGCCTGCATATTCCCCCTGACATCACGATGATTTCAGGATCTAAGGTCACGGTTAAATTAAAAAACAGCAAAGCTAAACGATGGCAATAAGATTCAAACATTAAACGCAAGTCATTATGACCTTGATCCAAGGCATCAAAAACAGCTTGGCCGTCTTGCTTATCTTTCAAAGCCAGCAAATCTGCTGCTTGTTCAATAAAAACGGTGGAAGAGTATTTAACAGGGAAATAAGGTTCATACTCGTTTTGGGTCACAGAGCTAAGTTCTCCAGCTTGGCCATGAGCACCAAAGTAGGGTTGCCCATTAAAAACATGGCCGCTCACAATGCCCGTCCCAATGGTGACCAAAAGTCCGTTGTCAACTCCTTGCAAGTTGCCCTGCCACATTTCTCCCCATAGAGCAGCTTGGCCATCATTAATCACCCGGCAAGGAAGCTGGTGGCGGTCTTCAATATAACGGCGGAGATTGACGCCGATCATAAAAGGAAAGCTCCCCGACCGCACATAAGCCCCGGTCGTGGGATCAATGATTCCTGTTGTAGAGAGGGCTAGGCCTGCTAGCAGCTGATCGTCTACAGACAACTTCTCTTCCTTGCCCTTTTGAGCTTTCCGAAAGTCGACCAAATAATCCTGACCTTCAGCCACTAGCTGGCTCAGAGCTTCTTTCAAGCCTGCTTCTGAATAAGAGGTCGGGATGGAAGCTAAACGGTGAAGCATGCTTCCTTCATGGTCATAAAGGGCACTTTTAATAAAAGTGCCCCCAATGTCTACGGATAGGTAATAAGCAGTCATCTTACATTCTCACACTTTCCAATTCAAGAGTTTGACCAGTATCTGCTGCGAAAACATTCACCCGCTCAGCTTGAATAATTTCAAGATTGAATTGTTCTCCGACGGCAACTGAATCATCATAATTAACACGGGCAATGACTTGCCGGCCATCTCCTTCCAAGAAGATGTATTTTTCAGACCCCAGGTTTTCAATTAATTCCACCCGATAATCTTGGCCGTCCACCAGCCGTAAGTTTTCAGGTCGAACGCCCACCTTAACCGCCTGGTCAGGCAGGGGTCGGTCGGAGTAAGAAATGCTTTGCTGGTCAGACCAGATTAAGCGATTATCTTTAATCTGGCGGTCAAACATATTAATTTTTGGGGTCCCAATAAATTCTGCAACAAAAACATTGGCAGGAGTGTCATAAATTTCATTAGGTGTCCCTACTTGTTGGATGGCGCCGTCAGACATCACCACTATCCGATCGCCCATGGTCATGGCTTCAGTTTGGTCATGGGTGACATAGATAACAGTTGAACCGAGCTTATTGTGGAGCTGAGAAATCTCATAGCGCATGTCCACCCGAAGTTTAGCATCCAAGTTAGATAAGGGTTCATCCATTAAGAAGGCATTAGGCTCACGAACGATAGCTCTTCCTAAGGCCACTCTTTGCTTTTGCCCACCAGATAATTGGGAAGGTTTACGATGGAGTAAATCGTCCAAACCAAGCAATTGAGACACTTCTTTAATCTTGGCTTCGGCTGTTTTTTTATCAATCTTGTGCATTTTCAAAGGGTACATCAAATTTTTGTACACATTCATATTAGGATAAAGAGCAAAGTCTTGAAAAACCATGGCCAGATCTCTTTCAGCTGGCGATTGGTCATTGGCTCGCTCACCATTGATGATGAGCTCTCCTTCTGTGATCTCTTCTAAACCAGCGATCATCCGAAGAGTCGTCGACTTTCCGCAACCTGATGGTCCTACAAAAATGATAAACTCACCATCGCGAATGTGTAAATTAATATCAGAAACGGCATAGTCTTTACCTTGGTATGATTTTGCAATATGATCTAATACAATTTCACTCATAATATTATCCTTTCAATCCTTGGTTGGACATGCCACGGACCAAGTAGTTTTGAATAGCCAGGAAAATCAAAATGGTCGGAATACTTGAAATGACGGAGGCAGCCATTTGGAGCTCATAAGAGGTTTTATATAAATCCTGAAAGTTCATCAAAGCCAATGACATGGTTCGCAGTTCCGGATTAACAATGAAGGATTGAGCAAACACAATATCCCCCCAAGCCATGATAAAGGCAAAGAGTCCGGCTGTGAAAATACCCGGCAATGATATGGGAATAATCACGTCAAAAATTCCCCGCAAACGAGAAGCCCCGTCCATCCAAGCTGCTTCCTCATAAGTGATGGACACCTGAGAGAAGAAAGAATACAGCAACCATATGGTCATGGGTAGGGAGGTCGCCGCATTCGCTAAGACCAACCCATTCAAGGAATCAATCCAGCCTAAATCTCTAAAAATAGTGTACATGGGGGTAACCAGAATCACAGGTGAAAACATTTGAGTTAAAATAACAAGAATTAAGAATGTTTTATTTCCGAAAAACTTATAGCGGGAAACGGCATAAGCGGCTAAAACGCCCACTAGCACACAGATGATCATGGTCAAGGTCGAAACATACAAACTATTTAACAAGGGACGAACAATGGATTGGTCACCAACAAGAACTTCTGCATAGTTGGCCCATTGGGGATTAGAAAACCAGAGCGGTGGCCATTGCCGAGTTTGCTGGTAGGTTTGCAAGGAGGTATTCAATAAGATAGCGATTGGAAAAATTAAAACTAAAACAAGTAACCCAGCGATCACCGTATTGATTATTTTTTTTAAGCTTTTATTCATTTGTCTTCTCTTGACCCCCTTTCAAGTACAACAGGGTTAGGACAGTTAAGATAGAGACTGCAACAACCGTCAAGGTCGCACTCATTCCTATATCGAAGTTTGAAAAGGCTTCGCGGTAAATCCGAATAATTAATGTTTCGGTCGAGCGCATCGGCCCTCCCTGGGTCAAGACCCAGATAATATTAAATGAGTTAAAAGTCCATATGGTCACTAAAGTTAAAAGGGATAAGAAAACCTTAGAAATACCAGGTAAGGTCACATCCTTAAACTGGTGGAAAGCATTAGCGCCATCCATTTGAGCCGCTTCATAAAGCGATTTAGGAATAGCTTCAAAGGCTGAAATTAATGTCAAGGCAATCAAAGGAATCCCTACCCAAGCATCCACCAAAGCCACAAAGATAAAAGCAGTGCGGGGTTCAGCTAAAAATGAAAGGGGTTGGGAGATCAGACCGATTTGTTGAAGAAAATAATTCAAATAGCCATACTGTCCATCTAAAATCCAGGTCCACAAGCTACCAACAGCTACCTGAGGAATGGCCCAAGGAATAAGCATTAAAAAGCGGAATGTTTTTTTAAGATACATATCACTAGATAGGGCATAAGCATAGATAAATCCTAAAGTCATCTTAAAAAAGACGGTCAAGACCGTATATTTAATGGTCGTTCCTAATGTGCGATAAAAGGTAGAATCAGAAAAGGTTCGGCCATAATTGGCCAAACCTATAAATTCTTGCGTATTGGTGAGCATATTAACCTCACTAAAAGACTGGATAATCGTTGTAAGGATAGGAATCGCATACAAGACTAATAGAAGGACGACAGCCGGTAGCATTAAAAGGTAGGGTGTAAGGCGTCGTCTACTTTCCATTTTACTGAGAAACCTCCTCTTGGGCTGTATCTAATGCTTCTTGTGCACTTGCTTCTCCACCAACCGCACGTTGAACTGCGATTAAGAAGGATTCGTTAAATTGGTCCCAGTTAGGAACTTGTGGTTCAGCAACCCCATGTTCCATAATGCTTAAGAACGGTTTCATGAAGTCTGTTTGGAAGCGTTCATCATCCACTTCAGCTTTTAAAACTGGCATCCAGTTGTAAGCTTCGGAAATAGAGCGTTGAATGTCTTCCGTTCCCATGAATTCAATGAATTTCCAAGCTTCTTCTTTATGTTCAGAGATAGATGACATTAGGTAAGAGTCTGTTACCAAGTTAACCGCTTTAGTCGAACCAGCTGGTAATTCAACCACCCCATATGGAGCTTCTTCAGCTGTCGCATCTAAGTTTTCTTTTTCCCATGACCCTGTCACAAACATTGCTAAATCCCCATTAGAGAACATGGTGGCTTGTTCTTCGCGGTCCGTTTCTACAACATTTGGAATAACGCCTTCTTGTTCATTAAATGAAGCTAAGAAGTCTAATGTTTCAACGTTTTCAGCGGAGTTAACAGTGAAGTCACCATTATCGTCCACCATACGACCTTCATTTTGGTAGATAAAGTTCATAATTTCATGAGCACCATTCCCGATATCAGTCGGGATAGCAAAACCATACATATCATGCTCTTCTGAAACTTGTTGAGCTGTTTGTAGTAACTCTTCCCAAGTGGTTGGTGGTTCTTCAATTAGATCTGTGCGGTAGAATAAAGCACGCGAAGATAAGGCTAAAGGAATACCATATTGAGTTCCACCGACTTGAGCAGATTCCATCACTTGTTCAAGACGAGTGTCTTTGAATTCATCTGTCATGTAAGGTCCTAAGTCTTCGAGAACCCCTTGTTCAGCGAATTGACGAATAGAACGAGAACCTGCCATCATCAAGTCTGGCGCTTCCCCTGCTTGGTATAATTGAACAATTTTAGAGTTCAATTCATCCCAACCTGCTGAAACAATTTCAACTTTGATATTAGGATTTTCTTCTTCAAATTTAGCAATAGCTGCATCTAATTCAGCTTGCAAATAGCCCTCATCATAACCAGGACTCAACATTTGAAGGGTAACAGCATCCCCACCGTCTGTAGATTCTTCAGATTCTTCCTCAGCAGAAGATTCTTCCCTATCCGCCTCTTCTGATGAACCAGCCGTACTTTCTTCTGTGGCTGACTCTTCAGTATTAGCACTTTCTTCTGAAGATCCGCCGCCAGAACTACATCCAACTAAAAATAACAAAGCAACACACAGCATAAATAATGATTTGATATATTTCTTCATTATTTACCCCCCATTAAATAATATTTTTATCAAACTGCCGAAGCAGTTAAATAACTCATGGAATAAAAGCCAGACCATTAAGAGTATTGCTGGCCGGCTTGGACAAAAGCCTGTAGGTTTTCAACAGGTGTATGGTAAGGCAGATCACAGCCCGGTCCGAGAATGAAACCTCCAGGGTGGTCTCCCGCTTTTTCATAAGCTGTTTTGACCGCCTCTTGAACATCACTGATTTGACCCTCTTGTAAAACACCGACCGGGTCAACATTTCCTAAAATAGCTGCTCGTTTGCCGATGATTTGACTGGCTTCACCTAAGTCAACTGCTTGGTCTAAGGAAAGAATATCGACTTCTGTTTCAACCATATCGTCCAAAATTTTGGTCGTATTCCCACAAATATGTAAGGTCACTTCTTTTTGGTGTGAGTGAATGGCTTGAACCAACTGCCGGCAATAAGGATCAGCGAATTCACGATAAAAGCTGGGACTAATTAAAGCTGGAGATGCCAGAGGATCTGACAAGTGAAATATCAGCGATGGAATATGTGAAAATTGATCAATCATTTCAAACTGTAAGTCCAGCAAACTTTGAAGGAAATCATGGAGCTCATCTTTAGACTTAATCATCGCCTTCATCATTTTTTCAGGTGAGTAAAGTTGAGCGGCTAAAGTAAAAGTAGAGCCCATACAAAAGCGGATCAGGCAATCGCCATTTAATTTCTGATCTAATTCTTCTGCCGCCTGATAGAGTTGCTGGGCCCGAGCGTTTTTTTCAAAAGAGCCCGCTTGAAAATCTAAGTGAGAAAAATCAGCCAAAGCTTTCAGAGGATGAGAGATCAAAGAAGCTGGCGCATCATCTGACTTTCTCATTTTTCCACCCAAAGGCACAGCAAAGCCCTTGGATCCAAAGATGAGACTGACATCACGGTGGTGGAAGCATGCATAGGAAGCCATTAATTTTTGGACCATCGCTTCCGCCGTTTTTTCAGATTGAGGATAAGGTTGATCCATGAGAGAAGCCGCCACAATATTATCAAATAGAACCACTGAATTCGAGTTCATGGTTTCAACTCCCCCCAATTTAATAGATGATTTAAAGATACTTTGTACGTCAGTATATCATATGGGTGTTTTCTTCTGGAATAAAAGTTATGTTTCTGTTTGATAATTATGGTCATCTGCACTGATCATTTTATCTATCTTGAATTTTACCTTTGTGTCTTCTCCTTCTGCATTCTGAGCGAGGTAGTCAAGTTTGTGGTTTACATCCAGAATATCCACAGCCCCATGAGGAAACAGGCAGCCCTGACTCCCTTTGGCAATTTCAAACCAGATGATAACTCTTTCCAGTGTTGTTTTTAATTCTGCTTTAAGATGGTGGAGGTGTGAGATGGGGGTAGAAAGGGCAGGTGATGGATGGTGAGAAGTCTTGTGTGCTGTTGATGATGGGGAGCCATTCAAGGCTCTTGTGCAGACAA
>JBHWOX010000022.1:0-3067 GCA_043424615.1 Atopococcus sp. | reverse complement strand
GAAGCTGCACGAGATAGTTTAGTCATTGGAGTAAAATAAGTAATAAAAAGGACTATTTCATTTAGCGAAATAGTCTTTTTTTGTTCTATTAGTGCAACATAGCGCTTGAAGTTAGTGCGAAATAAAACCAAAATTTACATCGGGAAATGGCATTTAGGCTTGGACTGGGCTTTAAAAGATGAAAAAGACTATGAAAAATACGGGATTGAAAAAGAAGACTATATTGACGATGAACCTGACGTTCAAAAGGGACGGGATGGTTTGTTTGGAAATACAGGTGGAGAACCTGCTATCCGTGGTTTAGATATTGATTATTCTAAACCTATCAGCTATGGCCCTTTAGAATATGGCTTTGATTATTTTTATGGAACAGCTGCCTCTTTAGACCAAGGGCCATATGTCATTATTGAAAATAACCGTGCCATTTCTGAACCAGTTAACGTCATGGGAAATCATGATATTACCCGTGTTGGATCAGATAAGCCGACAACTATTGAACCTGGTGTATCTGCTCCAGAAAGTAGCCCTTATTATACGCCAGATATTATGCAACAAAAAGCGCTCGAAGTCTTAGACGATTTTATTGAAGAGGATGAACCTTTCTTCTTGTATTATCCTAACCATTTGGTTCACGGTCCCATCATTCCACAAGAACGTTTCCGTGGAAAATCAGGCATAGGGGCCTATGGTGATTTCGTCTTACAATTAGACTCTTATGTGGGAGAAATTATTGATAAATTAGATGAAGCAAATGTTTTTGACAATACTATTTTCATCTTTACTTCAGACAACGGTGCTTCATCCATCATTGACATTGAAGCGCTTAAAGAAAAAGGACATGACCCATCCATGGGCTACCGCGGTCATAAAATGCATATTTGGGAAGGCGGACACCGTGAGCCTACTATTGTTTCTTACCCTCCACTCATTGAAGCCGGATCAGTATCGAACCATATGGTCTCTCACTCCGACTTCTACGCAACGATTGCAGAAATTTTAGATGCCAATATTGCTGATGATACCGCTGAAGATTCATACTCTAACTTAAATTTATGGAAAGGTGAAGATCAAGCCGTTCGTGAAGATATCATCCATTCATCTGGTAATGGTGGTTTTTCTATTCGTCGTGATTTCTGGAAATTAATCTTGGTGACTGATGGTGGTTTGTCCTTGGATTATGACCGGACAGAAGAAAGCTTTAAATCTGTTTTCAAACCGACTGAGCTTTACGACCTTAGAGATGATGTCAGTGAAACAAACAATGTGATTGATGAATATCCTGATGTGGTTGAAGAATTAAAAGCCGCTTTAGCTGAATATGTCAAAAGTGGCCGTTCAACTGAAGGTGAAGCTCAAGACAATGCTGCCGACCGTCCGACAGGCGATTGGGAACAACTCGCTTGGATGGATGACTATGAATCCTATGTCTCTGAATTGAATAAAAAAGAAGAACAAGCAGATGAATAAATTGAATATCGATTGGATTGAATTAGAAGGCGGAACATTTTCCATGGGCACAGATAGCGAAGAAGGATTTAAAGATGACCGTGAAGGCCCTGCCCTTGAAGTTGAGCTCGAGCCTTTTGCTATATCGCCCTTTACCATTAGCAATGCTCAATTTCAAGAATTTTTCTTAGATACAGCTTATGTGACAGATGCCGAGCGGTTTGGTTCTTCTCATGTTTTTCATTTACTATTAGATGAAGAAACAAAAGAAGACTCCCGTTTAGTCGATGGGACCGATTGGTGGTACGAGGTTGCAGATGCCAGCTGGCGGAAACCCGAAGGACCTTCCTCTTCTATCAGCGACCGTATGGATCATCCCGTTGTCCATGTTTCATGGAATGATGCCTTTGCTTATTGCTTATGGGCTGGCTTGCGTTTGCCGACTGAAGCTGAATGGGAGTTCGCCGCTCGTGGAGGTAAAAAAGGGCAACGTTTCCCATGGGGAGATGATTTTTTACAAGACAATCAATTTCATGCCAACACCTTTCAGGGAGAATTTCCAACTCATAATACAATTGAAGACGGCTTTTTAGCTACTGCCCCTGTAAAAACTTTCGAACCCAATGCTTATGGTCTTTATCAGATGATTGGAAATGTTTGGGAATGGTGTCTGAATCCTGGTCATATCTCCTTGGCAGAATTTCAGGAGAAAAGCAGCCTTGATTTTCTTAAAGAAAATCGCCTACCTAGCCAGCAAATCTATGCCATGCGTGGGGGTTCCTTCCTATGTCACCATTCTTACTGTAAACGTTATCGAACAGCTGGTCGAAATTCTAATACAGCCCTATCCTCTACTTCTAATGCAGGTTTTAGGGTCGTTAAAGATTTATAAAGGGATAAAAAGGGACGGTTTATTGACCGCTCCCTTTTCATCTTTAATGACCGGCTACATTTCACCTTACGCTTTCGATTTTCCTAAGGAGGATTTATGTCAACAGATAATCAACGATTCCCTGAAAATCCCAATACAAAAAAACGCGAAATACTCGCTGAAAAAAGAACTACTTTTGCTCGTGGTCGTTCCTTCTATGCTGTAGAACGAACCTTTGCGGCCTGGATTCGAACGGGTTTTGCGATTTCAGGAGCAGGAGTCACTTTAGGGAAAGCCCTACAAAATTCTGATTCTAGCGATTGGGCCTTAATTATGGGCGGGATTTTAATCGTCATGGGAATTTTTACCTTTGGCTTTGCCTATTACGAGTATTTGGAATCCTACCGTTTTATAAACCGGGTCTATGAATCCTTTGATGAGCCCATCCAAAATTTCAAAAATAATATTATTGCTGCGACGATCTTAATTTTTACCTTAATTATCGTATCAATCATGGGCTTCGTCTTGATTATTATTTAATAACATTTATAATTTTTATAATGACAAAATAATGAAAATAGGTTTCACAAGTATATAGTCAAATGATTTTTGGTGAATAAGCATAAAAATGGGAGAAAGGATAACCTTTTTAATGAATATTGTAGATCAACTAGGTATCCTTACAGAAAAAAAGCCTTGACCCATAGCTCGCACTATACACAAGAACAACTTAAAATACATTTCAGACGG
>JBHWOX010000021.1:0-59585 GCA_043424615.1 Atopococcus sp. | reverse complement strand
TGTCAACTGAATGGTCAATCTTGTAGGGGTAGAAATAGGAAGGGCTATCTTCGGTTGGAGGAAGTGATTTTCTTGGAGGTGAAGCTTCTAAGCTGGGACTGTAATGGTCTAACAAACTAGCCAGCAAGCAGATGACGGCCGTATTTTCCTCTTCTTTCACTTGGATGTAATAATGATTTTTTCCATAGCCCAAACAGTTTTGGATGTCAGCTAAGACGTCTTTTTTCTTATAAATTTTAAAGGAATGATTTTCTTCTTGCCAACGAATGGTCCAGCCTAAGGAGCTGACTTTAAAATAGGAGCCTCTTAATCCCGGGTGTTTACTCAGATAGGCGAAAGGCTTTCCTGCCGCAGCGAGCTCAAATTTTGGGAACAGGGATAAAATCACTTGGGTTGCCCGATAAAGCTCCTCTGACGAAGTGTTGTACAGAAGAACGCGGTCTTCTAAACGCCCCCAACGGCCTTGGATATGGTATAAATTTTGACCTTGAGCATTGACCACCATCCAGTGGTGTTTATTTTCTCGAGTGGGGTGCATATAAACGTCCATCTTGTTTCTCTCCCCTAACAGTATTCCCTTCATAGTATAACAAAGCTTAAAATGACTTGCCTCTTTTAAGACAAAAGGAAAGGGCTTGCGTCAATTTGCAAGCCCTAGAAGGTTTATAAGTTTTTTATTTATTGTGCTTCAAAGGGAATATCCAATTTCTCAGATAAATGTTCTAGCATATCTAGGGACATTTTATCTAAGTCAAAGGCTGTCGTGAAATTCCATTCTTCTTCAGCAGCTGAGGTATCCAAAGAGTTCGGCCATGTGTCTGCAATGCCTTGACGAACGGGATCAACCTCATAACCCATTTCAAAATCAGGCAGATATTTTTTGACACTGGCCGCAATTTCTTCCGGTTCAAAACTCATCGCACTGACATTGTAGGCATTACGGTTAATTAATTTATCCCCATCTGCTTCATAAAGTTGGATCAAACAGTCAATGGCATCTGGCATATACATCATATCCATATAGGTCCCTTTATCGATAAAGGATTGATAAGACCCTTTTTTTAGTGCCTCATAGTAAATTTCAACGGCATAGTCGGTCGTTCCTCCTCCTGGTAGGGTATCGTAAGAAATAATACCAGGGAAGCGGACAGAGCGGGTGTCTACGCCGTATTTTTTGAAGTAATAGTCACATAAGAGTTCGCAGGATACTTTGGTGATTCCATACATGGTCGATGGTCGTTGGATAGTGACCTGCGGAGTTTGGTCAAGAGGCGTGCTATCGCCAAAAGCCGCGATTGAAGAGATCGTCATGACTTTCCAACCATATTCACGAGCTAATTCTAAGGTGTTGATAACCCCATTAACGTTAACATCCCAACATTTTTGAGGGATTTCTTCACCAACAGCAGATAAAATCCCTGCTAAATGGAAAACTCCTTCGATATCATACTTTTCGGCAATTTCTTTATAGCGTTTCATGTCCAGAACGTCAAGATTTTCATAAATCCCCTCGGTGTAAGTATGGGATTCTTCATTAGCAGATAAGTTACTGGCGACGATTTGGTCTTTTCCATAATCTTGTCGCAAACGTCTCACTAAATCTGAACCTACCTGACCATTACAACCGGTAACTAAAATTTTCCCCATCGTTTTTCTCTCCTTATTTTGAGATTGATCATTTAAAGTTTAAATCACACCTAATTCTTTACCTACTTTTTCATAAATAGCCAGAGCTCGATCCAACTGGTCTTTAGTGTGAGCAGCTGACGGCATATTTCTCACACGTCCTGTGCCACGTGGAACTGTTGGAAAGACAATAGATTTAGCATAAACGCCTTCTTCAACTAAACGCTTAGAAAATTCCTGAGTTTTTACTTCGTCCCCAATGATAACAGGGGTGATTGGTGTTTCAGAATGGCCGATATCAAAACCAAGTTTTTTCAAGCCTTCTTTCAAATAATGTCCATTTTCCCATAATTTGTCGACCGCTTGGTGAGAGTCCATTAATTTTTCAACGGCCGCCTTAGCTGCAGCAGCAGCCCATGGGGTGAGGGAGGTAGAGAATAGGAAAGGACGTGCTCTGACTTTGAGCCAGTCGATGAGTTCTTGCTTACCAGCCACATAACCTCCAACAACACCAATGGCTTTAGACAAGGTTCCCATCTGGATGTCAATGCGGTCAGATAATCCATAGTGTTTGACAGTGCCGGCTCCTTCGCCCATCACACCTGAACCGTGGGCATCGTCGACATAGGTGATGACATCGAATTCTTCACAAATATCGATGGCTTGATCTAATTTAGCTAAGTCTCCATCCATAGAAAAGACCCCATCTGTGATATACATGACTTTTTCATAGTCGCCAGATTCTGTGGCTTCTTTAGCTTTCGCTCTTAAATCATCCATATCTTGGTGAGCCACACGGATAATTTTAGCTCCTGACAAACGGCAACCATCAATAATGGAGGCATGGTTTAATTCATCAGATAAGATCGCATCTTTTTTGGTCATGATTGCAGGAATGGTACCAATATTAGCATTGAAACCAGATTGTAAGGCGATGGCTGCTTCTGTTTTTTTGAATTGAGCTAAGGTTTCTTCTAGCTCGTTGTGGATAGGGAGGGTGCCGTTAATCGTACGGACAGCCCCGGCCCCGACACCGTATTGTTCAGTAGCAGCATTGGCTGCTTGAATTAAATCAGGATCCTTGGCGAATCCCAGATAGTTGTTGGAAGATAAATTAATGAGCTCTGAACCTTCGATTGAAATCTCAGGACCATTAGCTTCATCCAAGGTGTCAATATCGTTATAGAGACCCTTTTCTTTTAATTCAGCCAAACTTTCAACGAGGACATGCTGTAAATTTTTGCTTGTCATAATATATAACTCCCTTTCTTTTTACTCCATCGTCAGTATATCATAACAACTAGCACAAACCTAATCATAGCATGGATGTAAGCGCTTAAAAAATATGATGATGAAAGGGTCTGTTTGACGGTTTAAAAAGAAACAAGCTGCTCAATCTTGAGCAGCTTGCTGATGGAGTTGAGAGAGGGATTCGTTGAGTTGCTTGATGGCGTCGACCATATCTTCCAATTGTTTTTCCATTCGTTGTAGGAGATAAAGGGATACAAAAATAGGGAAACCCACATTGGAAATCATATCAATGGCAGCTTCAATAAATAGGCTAGTATCCATAACAGCCTTCCTTTCTTCCATCCACCCATCAGCTTTAATAACGAAGGCGAAGAAAAAAGTGTCCCATTTTTAATGGTTGAGAAGGCTTTCAGTTATTAATAGCTGGCTCTGCTGGTCGGTAGAGCTGCTTTTAAAAGTTGGGAAAGGGGAAGAGCAATCAGCATGCCCGTAATGGATTGGATGGAATCACTTAAGATGGCAGGTAAGGCTGATCCCAAGCCGTACATGGCCCAGGACACCAAGAAGTAGCCAAGCACCATGACCACGCAGGCAAGTAAGAGACCTAAAATTTTGGCGAAAGGCCCTTGGTCTTTGACTTTACCAGCGATGTAGCCTTGCAAGCCGTGGATCAAGAAGGAAAAAATAGCCCAATGGAAATAACCCGCTAAGAGGTCAATTAACCCCCCGCTTAAGGCCCCAACGAAGAAGCCACCCAGTGGACCAAAAACTAAAGCGGAAGTATAGATGCCGGCATCAACCAAGGATACAAAACCATTGACAGCAGGAATAGGAATCATGATAAGCATGGATAAGGCTACAGTCAAAGCTGTCGCCATGGCATAGCTAATATATTTTTTAGTCATTTTTATTCTCCTTTTGTGCTTGATCGTAAGCAAATTGAGCGACATCTAAAATAATTGATTCAAAGAATACACCTTCTTGGAAGGAACGGTTGAGTTGGATGGTTGATTCCAACGCTTTTTCAATCCAGTGTCCCGTTTGTTGGAGACTTTCTCTTAATGACAGCCCCCATTCATGGCAGATAATAATCAAGGACATGGCCATATCTCCCGTTCCAAAGAAATGATAAGGATATTTTTTATGAAGAACTTTTTCATACTGGTCAGGGCCTGAATAATAGAAGAAGCCAATCTGTTCTTCTTCCTCTTGCCCTTCAATACCGGTTAAGACGACATTTTCAACGCCCAGTTTGACCAAGGCTTGAGAAAGTTCTGCCAGTTCTTCATCGGTCATTTTTTCTTTATATTCAAAGCCTGTGATGAGGCAAGCTTCTGTTAAATTGGGGACAATGACATAAGCATCCTGGCATAAGTCGCCAATGACTTGAGGGATGTGTGGGTTAAATCCTGGATAGAGACTGCCGTGATCTCCCATGATAGGGTCAATATAAAGCCGGCTGTGAGGATTTTTATCTAGGCAGCGGTCAAAATAAGCGCCAAAGCGGTGGATCTGGTCAATGGAATTAAAAAAGCCTGTGGTATAGACTTCAAAATCAATGGCCGCCTGCTGCCAGTGATCCATCATGGCCTGGAAATCCTCCCCTAGGCTGTGGCGGACCACTTCTCCTTGGTCAAAATCAGTATTTTTTGACAAGATTAAAGTGGGGAGAATGGAACTTTCAAAGCGACCGGCAGCAAAAAGTGGGAGGTTTATATTTCCGGCGACCTTCCCTGCCCCCGGTATATCATTAATGACAAGTATCTTTTTTGGCATTGTTTATGAACTCCTTCCAAACATTGATGTTATTTTAGGATAAATCTGATACTATTGTAAGTGTCAGATTGGAACGTAATGATGGTACCAGATAGAAGGAGAGCGGAGATGTTTGTTCATTTAGATTTTGAAAATCAACAGCCTTTATATATTCAATTATATGAAGAACTTAAAAATAAAATGATGGTCGGGGAATTGGTCACTGGCCAGAAGCTCCCTAGTAAACGCCAGTTGGCAGAGGATAATGGCATTTCTCAAAACACTGTGATGAATGCTTATGACCAGCTGATGATTGAAGGTTTTATTCGGTCGGAAGAACGTAAGGGCTATTTTGTGGAAGATGTCCATTTCCAAGAAGCGGGTATTCGTTATCGTTCGCCGCAAAAAGTCGAAAGACTAGAAGAAAAAGGACCACCCATTCTATATGATTTAACCCGCTCAACGCCGGATCTTTCACTCTTTCCTTTTTCAGTTTTTTCAAAAATATATAGCCAATTATTTAAAAACCGTTCATCAGACCTATTAAAAGGAACAGGGAGTCAGGGATTGGCTGATTTGCGCCATGCTCTAGCTCTCTATCTCAACCAATCTCGGGGAGTCCCCTGTAGCATGGATCAAATTGTTCTTGGTCCGAATTCACAGTATTTATTTGATCTTTTTTTTAAGATGTGTCCCCAATATGATAGCATCGCCATTGAAGATCCTGGATATGACGGCTATGCTGACTTGTTTCAATCAAGGGGGATTAAAGAGTATCCCATCGCTTTAGAGGCAGGGGGGATAAAAATGGCTGACTTATATCAAGCTGATAGCCAGCTGGCTTTTGTCACGCCTAACCACCAATTTCCTACGGGTTCGGTCATGCCCTTGGACAAGCGCCAACAATTGATTGCATGGGCCAGGGAAGATGGAGATCGTTTAATTATTGAGGATGACTATGATGGAGAATTTAAATATTCTGGTCTACCCATTCCTCCTTTAGCCCAATTGGACCATCATAACCAAGTCTTATATCTGGGGAGTTTTACCCGCCTTCTATCTCCGTCCATCCGCCTATCCTATATGGTCTTACCACAAGCTTTAAGTGAACAGTTTAAGCAAACATTTAAAAGATTATCAGGCTCACTCAACACCTTTACCCAATATGCCTTGGCAGAATTTATTACTCAAGGACATTTAAGCACGCATTTAAATCGGTCGAGACGATTTTACAAAAAGAAAAGGGATCGATTGATTCAAGCCATTCAACGGCAAGACCCCCAAGCTGTTTTATATGGGGAGGAGGCGGGGCTCAGCCTGCTGGTTAAACCTTCTATTACTTTTGAAGCGGATAGACTCAAAGAATTAGCGAGAGACGGAGGAATTAAATTGGCCTTCCTTTCTGATTTTAGTCGATCGGCTTCTCCAGAAGACCAAAGCATTATCTATATTAGCTTTTCCTCTCTGCCCTCTGATGAAATTGAAGAATTAGTCATGAAATTAAAAGACTTTATGCATCTTTCTACCCAATAATGATAGGATAAGAGGGAAAAGGAGTGATGGAATGATACCAGTTGAAAATGATTGGTCCGCCATTTTAAAGGAGGCAACAGCTACGGCTTCCTACCAACAGCTGAGAGAATTTTTGAAAAGCGAGTATAAGGAACAGACCGTTTATCCACCTATGTATGATATATGGACGGCTTTCCAGTGGACGTCTTATGCTGATACCAAGGCAGTTATCTTAGGGCAGGATCCTTATCATGGCCCACAGCAGGCACATGGCCTTAGTTTTTCTGTCCAGCCTGGGGTCGATCTTCCACCCTCTTTGAGAAATATTTATAAAGAATTAGAGAATGATTTAGCTTATCCGCCTGTCCAGCATGGTTACTTGAAAAAATGGGCAGATGAAGGTGTTTTGATGCTTAATACAGTTTTAACGGTCCGACGTGGTCAAGCTCATTCTCATAAAAACAAGGGCTGGGAAGAAGTGACAGATGCTGTCATCCAGTCACTGAATCAAAAAGACCAGCCGGTGGTCTTTATTTTGTGGGGAAATGCTTCCATTGCTAAGAGAGAATTGATCGATGAAAGCAAACATTTTGTCCTCTGCTCTTCTCATCCCAGTCCTTTTTCCGCCCACATCAGTTTTTTCGGTTCGAGGGTTTTTTCGAAAACCAATCAATTATTGGAAACTTCTGGCCAAACGCCTATTGATTGGCAGTTACCAGAAAAACCGGTCGAATAAAATATAAGAAAAGGAAGTCAAAAGCTATGAAAATTGCTATCGTTGGAGCTGGAGTGGCTGGCTCATGTGTACTTAGAAGCTTGATTGAAGACGCTCCTTTGGAAGAGATTGAAGCCATTGATGTGTATGAATATCGTGAGCAAACCTCCAAAGGTCTCCCCTATGAAGAGGATGATGATAGTCTGTGGTTAAACTCATCCGCTGATCGGATATCTTGTGACCCCGACCGTCCTCATGATTTTGTGGACTGGCTTCAAGAGCATGAGGTTGATGAAGAAATTATTCAGGGCCTAGTTCCGCGCCCTTATTATGGGGCCTATTTGCATGATCGCTTTTTGCCTTATTTTAACCACCCTTTAGTGACTGTCATCAAGGAAAAAGTTGTGGACTTTCAAGCCCATGACCAGGAAGCTTTGGCTATGCAAGCTGATGGGAGAAGTTCTTTTACTTATCAGTTACAAACAGAAGGGGGTGAAGGATGGTCAGATGATTACCAAGCCGTTTTCTTTGCTATCGGCCACCCGTCTTATGCTGATTATTATCATCTCGATTCCTATCCCTCTTTTATCCGCCAACCTTATCCCGCTAATAAAATGTTATCTTCTTTGGATGATCGTCGCTCCATTGGAATTATAGGAAGCGGAGCAACGAGCTTCGATATCTTAAGATATTTGGATAAGCATTATGATTTCCGACAGCCGCTCACTTTATATGTGCGCACCACTCCCTTTACCCCAACCAAAGTGCTTCTGCAAGGGGAGCCTTATCAATCATCGATTGATGAAGCTTGGATAGAAGCCCACCGTTGCCAAGAGACATATAATATCCCTTTGGAAGAGATTTACCAGCAAGTTTTAAAAGACTTTGAGGCTTATGGTGTTGATTGGGAGTTCACTTGCCAGCAGCATGCGGTGGGGGACTTGAGTGAAAATATCCGCCAGTATTATAGCCAGCCCAAGGAAGTAGGAATTGTTCAAGAGTATTTTTCATACCTGACCCCGCTCTTGCCTGATCTTTATCAGAGCTTGTCCCAAGAGGATAAGGAAGCGTATAATCAAGACCAACGTCCCTATGTCGAACATTTCCGTAATGTGGTGCCCTATCCGGTGATGGGGATGGTTCTTGATTGGATGAAAGAGGATAAGCTGAGAATTGTATCTGGTTTAACAGATATTCAATGGAATGAAGAAACGGATGGCTTTGATATTTATCTAGATGGGATTCAACATGAAAACACCCATACTTTGATTAATGCCACGGGCTTTGATTTGAGAATATCTGAAGCAGTGAAAAGGGACCCTCTCCTTCGAAATCTATATAACAAACACTATCTCAGCTCTGACTTTGAAAGTGGTGAGGGGGTAGCGGTGACCTGGCCGGAAACACAGCTGATTAGCCCACGTTATGGCTTTTTACCTCAAGTCTATTTTATGGGGCATTTTATTTTTCCAACCCAATATGCCAATAACAATGCCCAGCTCAATATGAAGCAGGGCAGACGGTCGGCGGAACATCTCATCAGACAGTTGAAAAAATAAAGCCGAGCTAAAGGCCAATCCAAAAAAAGAGGCTGTGATTTTTCACAGCCTCTTTTTTGAAGGTCAAGGATCATTCTTTTAGATTTTTTTTCAAATCCTCGGGGTCTTCGGGATCGCAATGGAAGATGATCCGAGCAGGGATTCCAACGGCAGTAGCAAAGGGGGGAACATCTTCTAGGACGACAGCATTAGCCCCGATTTTTGCATGGTGGCCAATGGTGATATCGCCGAGAACGACGGCTCCTGTTCCAATTTCCACATGATCTTCAATGGTTGGATGGCGTTTAACGTGCTGTTGTTTGCCGGTACCGCCCAAGGTGACATTATGGTACATCTTGACATAATCGCCGACGACAGCTGTCTCACCTATGACGGTGGCCATGCCGTGATCGATGAAGACAAAGTCACCAATCTGGGCGCCGGGATGGATTTCAATTCCGCTCATCCGACGGGCTTCTTCAGAAATTTTCCGTGCACTGACCCGATCACCTTCTAAATAAAGCTGGTGGGCATGAGCATGAGCTCTGAGGGCGATAGTAGTGGGATAGACATGCATGGCTTCCTCAAAAGAAGGAGCAGCAGCATCAGTCTTCATCAAATAGTTAGCATATTCCACCCAATACGCATGGTCTTTATTCGTCATAGTCAAATAGTCCTGAAGAAAGGTAACGCTCACCCGTATCTGGTAAGACGGTGACCACTTTATGGCCGGCTCCGAGCTGTTTAGCTAGTTGGCGAGCAGCTAAAACATTGGCTCCAGCAGAAATTCCAGCTAAAATTCCTTCCTCTTTAGCCAAACGACGGGCACTTTCCATGGCTTCTTCATTTTCTACCAGGAAAATGTCGTCAATCACTTCTGCGTTATAAAGGTCAGGAACAAAGTTAGCGCCAATCCCTTGAATTTTATGAGAACCTGCGTGCTCAGGGCCTTGACTTAAGATCGGAGAATCAGCGGGTTCTACCGCCCAAACTTGGATATCTTTATTTTTTTCTTTTAGAACTTGTCCTGTTCCTGAAACTGTTCCGGCTGTTCCCACTCCAGCTACGAAACCGTCCACATCAGGGAGGTCTTCAAGGATTTCAGGTCCTGTTGTTTCAATATGGGCTTGAACATTCGCTTCTTGGCTAAATTGGCCAAAGATAGGCGCCTCTTTTTCCTTGGATAATTCTTCAGCCTTATCTAAAGCCGCTTGCATACCGCCAGCCCCTTCTGTGAGGACCAACTCTGCTCCATAGGCTTTCATTAATTGGCGGCGTTCTTGGCTCATGCTATCTGGCATGACAAGAATAACATGGATGCCCAGGGCTGCTCCGGCCATGGCTAGTCCAACTCCTGTATTACCGGAAGTGGGTTCGATAATAGTCCCACCTTTTTCTACTAGCCCTTCGTCTAATAAGTGTTTCATAATATAGTAAACAGGGCGGTCTTTGACTGAACCAGATGGATTTCGACTTTCGACTTTAGCATAAACTTCCCCAGCATCTTCATCGACTTGTTTTAACTTCACTAATGGCGTATGTCCAATGCTTTCTAAAATGTTTTCAAAAATCATCTTACCCCTCCATTAAAAATCACTACTTACAACGTCTTGCTACATATTGTAGTCATTCTACTAATAAACCGTCAAGTTTCTTGTATTTATGGCTAAATTTTAGCAAATCATTAGAAATTTCCTGTAAACTAGCACTGACAAATAATAGAGAGGGAGTCAAGCATGATTGAACTCAGAAATATCTGCAAATCCTTTCAAACAGGACAATTTAAGCTGCAAGCCTTAGACCATATCGATTTACAATTTCGCCCCCATGAATTTGTGGCGGTGGTGGGTGAAAGTGGGTCAGGAAAAACAACCTTGCTCAACGTTATTGGCGGTTTGCTTTCTTATGATGAAGGGGAACTTCTCATTCACGGCCGATCAACTTCTGCTTTTTCTCAGACAGACTGGGATGCCTACCGAAATAATTCAGTCGGTTTTATTTTTCAAAATTACCAGCTGATTCCCCACCTCTCCGTTTTGGCCAATGTTGAAATGGGGATGACCCTATCTGATGTCTCCAAGGAGGAGCGACAAGCCAAAGCCCAAGAACTTTTGGAACGAGTCGGCTTAAAAGACCATATGCATAAAAAACCTCAGCAGCTGTCTGGAGGTCAAATGCAAAGGGTTGCCATTGCTCGAGCTCTAGCCAATGACCCGGATATCATTTTAGCTGATGAACCGACGGGAGCCCTCGATAGTCAAACCTCCAAGGAAATATTGGATTTGTTAACTGAAATTAGCCAGGATAAGTTAATCGTCATGGTCACCCACAGCATCGACCAAGCTAAAGCTTACGCTGACCGTATTATTCAGTTTTCAGACGGGAAAGTGATAGCAGACAGCCAGCCTTATCATTCTCAAGTGGAAGACGGGGAGAGCTATGAGCTGAATAAAAGTGGGATGTCCTTCTGGAATGCCCTGAAATTATCTTGGCAAAACATTCTCACCAAGAAGGTGCGGACCGCTATTACTGCTTTTGCTGCTTCAATCGGCATATTTGGAGTGGCTATCATTCTTGCCTTATCTAATGGTTTGAACCAACAAATTGAAAATTTTGAGGAAAATTCTTTAGCCCAATATCCTTTGATGATAGAAGACCAAGCTTTCGCCATGGACAATTTGCAAAATCAGCAAGATAGTTTTAATGACTTGTTTAAGGATAAGGAAGAATTCCCTCAAGACAATCATATTTACCCGGGTCAATTGATGAATATGATTGAAAGTTTTGAGTTTACTAATGACATTAGCGAAGACTACATGAAACATCTGCAAGCTATCCCCACCGACCTGCTGCAAGGGGTGCAATACAAACGACCGGCCAAACTCCAGCTCTTAACTGAACAAGCGGGACAAGTGGTAGCCGTTGATGATCAAACTAGCCAGCTCAATGCTTTACCCTACCTTCCTCAAGCCAATCCCTTATCTTTTGCCCAAAAGCAATATGACTTATTGGCCGGAGAGTGGCCAGCTGATGAGAGGGGTCTTCTCCTGGTGGTTGATAATTATAATCAGGTCGACCAAAAAATATTAGACAGCTTAGGAATTGACGCTAAAGAAGATGAGCCACTCGCTTTTGACCAAGTACTCGGCAAGTCCTACCAATTGGTATATAATGACCAGTTTTATAGCAAAGAAGGGGACCTTTACCGGCCGGCTGTCGAACAAGAAGAACTGGATCAGCTCTACCAGCAAGATAAGAATTTAGACCTTTCTATCGTCGGGATTGTTCGACCAAAAGAAGATGGAAACAAGGAAGAGCAGCTGGGAGGGCTCTATTATACAGATGCTCTAGCTAAGAATTTTATTGCTGATGCCCAGCAATCTGCCATCGTCCAAGATCAAAAAGAGGCTGATCGCAATCTTTTAACGGGTCAAGCCTTTGACCAAGTGGAGGAGGCAGGGGTCAATCCAGGAGACTTGACCCAGGTCAGTTCAGAAAATATGTCTGCACCAGGCGGAGGTCAAGCCTCTCCTTCTCTCGTTTCTGAGGATTTACAGCAACTTTCCATGAGCAAGGAAGACCTGCTCGCTTACTTAGGGAATGATGAACTGCCGCAAGAAGTCTATATTTACCCCGCTTCATTTGAAAGTAAGGCGGTCATAAAAGACCATTTGCAGCAATGGAATGACCAACACGATGAAGATGAAAAAGTGGTTGTCACAGATTTTGCTCAATTGATCACTGACTTGTCAGGGGGATTGATGAATGCCATCACCTTGGTTCTTATTGCCTTTGCGAGCATCTCCTTAGTCGTTTCTATGCTGATGATTGGGATTATTATTTATATCTCTGTTTTAGAACGAACTCAAGAAATTGGTGTTTTAAGGGCTTTGGGAGCGCGTGAAAAAGATATTTCCAGAGTATTTAATGCTGAAACCTTTATCATTGGCCTAAGTTCTGGTTTATTAGGTGTTGGTCTAGCTTATCTCGTGTCTATCCCAATTAACCGAGCGATTGCTAGCCTTACTGAACTTGAACAAGTCGCCCACTTAAATCCATGGCATGCATTGATTTTGATTGTCATTGCCTTGGTCTTGACTCTGTTGGGTGGCATTATCCCGTCTCGTATGGCGGCTAAAAAAGACCCTGTTGAAGCTTTGAATGGCGAATAAAAGTCTTTGCCTTCTTAAGTGCAGGGGTCTGTGGTAGGATATTTTTATTAAAGCTTAAAGGAGTTGGCTTGATGACGTTAATAGATGAATTAAAAAATGATATCAAAGGTCAAGACTTAAGTATCGTTTTCCCAGAAGCGACCGACCCCCGTGTCTTGGGGGCGGCAGTCCGCTTGCAGGAAGAAGGAATAGTTGAGCCAGTCTTAATAGGGTCAAAGGCTGATCTGCAAGCCTTGGCCAATGAAAAAGGCTGGTCCATTGCTGGTATGAAGGCTTATGACCCAGCAAACTATGCAGACAAGGCAGAAATGGTTGAACGTTTTGTCGACCGTCGTAAGGGAAAAGTGTCTACTGAAGAAGCTGAAGAGATTCTCTTGGATGTTAATTATTTCGGCAGCATGTTGGTTTATATGGACAAAGTGGACGGTATGGTGTCTGGAGCGGTTCATTCAACCAGTGATACAGTCCGTCCCGCTTTACAAATAGTAAAAACTCGCCCAGATCTGAGTTTGGTGAGTGGGTCCTTTATTATGTACAAAGAAGACGGCGAGCGCTATTACTATGCTGATGCCGGCTTAAACCCTAAGCCTACTGCTGAAGAACTGGCGGATATAGCGGTGGAAAGTGCCCGTATGGCTGAAGCTTTCGGTATCCAACCGGCAAAAGTTGCTATGCTCAGTTATTCTACTTATGGTTCTGCTGGCGGAGAAGATGTAGAAAAAGTTCAGCAAGCGACACGTTTAGCCCAAGAAAAAGCCCCTCAAGTAGCTATTGACGGGGAATTACAATTCGATGCCGCCATTGTTCCTTCTGTTGCTGCTTCTAAAGCGCCGGATTCTGAAGTTGCCGGCCAGGCTAATGTCTTTATTTTTCCTGATTTATCATCGGGGAATATTGCTTATAAAATTACCCAACGTTTGGGTGGCTTCAACGCCCTAGGGCCTCTTCTTCAAGGAATGGGCAAACCCATCAATGACCTGTCACGAGGCTGCTCAGAAGATGATGTTTATGAAGTGGCCATAGTGACTGCAAAAATGGCTATGGTTAATCATTAAGGAGAAGAAGGGATCCCATGCAAGAATTAAGATGGCAGGACATTGATGAAGATACGGCCTTAGAAAGAGGCGAGATTTTAGCTGATTTTGTTCAAGCCGGTCAGTTGATCCGGCTGGAAGGAACGTTAGGTGCTGGCAAAACGACTTTTACTCGGGGGATTGCTCGTGGGCTAGGCATCCAGCGAGCCATTAAGAGCCCTTCTTACACCATTATCCGCGAATACCAACAAGGGCGACTCCCCTTGTATCATATTGATCTCTACCGGCTGGAAGATGGGGGTGTGAGTGACTTGGCTTTGGATGAATATTTTTATGGCCAGGGCTTATGCGTATTGGAATGGGGGTCTGTTTCTGAAGAAGACTTACCCAGCCAATGCTTGCAAATCAATTTTGAAATCAGCCAGCACGGCTTGAGTCGGGATATGCACATCCAAGCTTTTGGTCAAGAATATGAAGACTTGTTAGAGCTGTGGGCTGACCACATCGACTAAAAGACCCTCATCATCCAGAAAACCGACCTTCCTTAGCCCAGCTATTCAATCTGAATCTTTAATGCTATTATAAGGTCAAAGAATGAAAATGAATGGAGGTTAGTCATGGAATTAAAAGATATCACCCAAGCCTTTCCTGAGGCTCGGATTAAACTCAATGAAAATTTATCGCATTATACCTTTACACGGACAGGTGGACCGGCTGATGCGATTATTTTCCCCAGTGATAAAGACCAGCTGGCCGAAGTGGTCAAATGGTTAGCTGCTAACCATATTGAATGGACCGTTTTAGGCAATGCTTCAAACCTAATTGTGGGTGATGGGGGCATCCGTCATGCTGTCATTATATTGACCGATATGAATAATATTGGACAGGATGGAAAAACCATTGTAGCGGAAAGTGGGGCCACGATTATTGAGGCTTCAGAAGCCGCTCAGCGCGCCGGTTTAACTGGTTTAGAATTCGCCTATGGCATCCCTGGCAGCGTAGGAGGAGCCGTTTATATGAACGCTGGAGCTTATGGGGGTGAGGTTAAAGATTGCATCGAGTCTGTGACGGTCTTAGACGCTAAGGGTCAAGTGAAAACATACAGCCAGGAAGAGATGGATTTTGAATACCGCCATAGCCGGGTTCAAGCCACCGATGACATTATCATCGAAAGTCGTTTTGCCCTTGAAAAAGGCAATGCTGATGAGATCTGGGAAAAAATGGATGAATTGATGACCTTAAGAAGAAGTAAGCAACCCCTTGAATATCCCTCTTGTGGGAGCGTTTTTAAACGACCACCGGGCCATTTTGCTGGCAAACTTATCCAAGATGCTGGCTTACAAGGCAAACAAATTGGAGGCATTCAAGTATCAACCAAGCATGCTGGCTTTATGGTGAATGTCGACCATGGGACGGCGACAGACTATATTGATCTGATCCACTATGTGCAAGAGGTTGTTAAAGATAAGTTTGATGTCGATTTAGAAACAGAAGTTCGTATTATTGGTGAACAATAAATGCCTGATCGATACAAGCACTCGTTAGAATTTTTTCTAGCGAGTTTTTTTGTGAGAAGTGAGACTTTTTGGCAGACTTGGCCCACCATGACATTAATAAGGGTCCATGATAAAATGAAGAAAATATTAAAGGAGTGTTGGAGTGGATGGATGAATTAAAAAAAGAAGTGGGCTATGCCTCGGTCGATTATATTGAAGATGGTATGACGGTGGGCTTAGGGACCGGCTCGACGGCTTATTATATGGTTGAAAAGTTAGGCCAAAAAGTACAAGCTGGCGAGCTTAGTGTTGAAGCTGTGACGACATCCAAGCGCACCGCTGACCAAGCTCGCTCTCTCAACATTCCTCTGAAATCCTTAAATGAAGTCGACCATATTGACCTCACCATTGATGGAGCAGATGAAGTTGACCCTCAATTGAATGGAATAAAAGGAGGGGGCGGAGCTCATCTCATTGAAAAAATGGTCGCCTATCACTCTGACCGTGTGATTTGGATTGTAGATGAATCAAAATTAGTTCAACAATTAGGGGCTTTCCCCTTACCCGTTGAGGTTATCCCATCAGGTTATAAGCTGATTCAAAGACATCTGAATAAAAAGAATTACCAAGCGGAATGTCGATTGACGGAAGAAGGTCATCCTTTTAAGACGGATAATGATAATTATATTTTAGACCTACATTTGGGAAAAATCACTCAAGCAGAAAGCTTAGCAGCTGAATTAGAGGCCATTCCTGGTGTGGTTGAACACGGTCTATTCTTAAATGTGGCAGATCTAGTTTTAGTGGGACGGGATGGCCAGCTAGAAAAAATTGAACGACCATAGAAAAAGAAAAAATAATGACAATGATTAATGGAGGAAAAGAATAATATGGATAAAGCTGACTTAGCTAAAAAAATTGATCACACTTTATTAGGCCCTCAAGTGACTGAAGAAAAAATAAGAGAAGGCGTTGCTTTCGCCCTTGAAAAACAGACAGCCTCTGTTTGTGTTTCGCCTGACCGCTTGGCCTTAGTGGCAGAGTTGCTGCAGGATTCTGACGTCAAAGCATGCACAGTGATTGGCTTCCCTCATGGGACTCAAACCACAGCGGCTAAAATATTTGAAACTGAAGAAGCGGTTAAAAACGGGGCTGAAGAATTAGACATGGTGATCAATGTTGGCTATCTCTTAGACGGGAAAGAAGATCAGGTTCAAAATGAAATCCGTCAAATTGTGGAAGCTTCTCAAGGCCATCCAGTGAAAGTGATCATTGAAACGGCTTGTTTAACCCCAGAACTTATTATAAAAGCCTGCCAGCTCAGCCAAGCTGCTGGGGCTAGTTTTGTGAAAACCTCTACTGGTTATGCGGATGGGGGCGCAAAAGTTGAAGATGTCCGCCTCATGAAAGAAACTGTGGGCGATGACTTACAAGTGAAGGCCTCTGGGGGTATTCGCACCTATGAAGATTGCGTCAAAATGATTGAAGCCGGTGCTGACCGCATTGGAGCTAGCCGGGGGCAAGATATTTTAGCTTAAGCTTTGTTAAGGAATTGTAAATGAATCAAGGATTGCTATAATGAAAACAAATAGAAGTTGGAGGGACATTCATTAATGAAATTCTTTTTAGACACTGCTAATATTGATGAGATTAATGCTGTTAATAAATTAGGTTTGGTAGATGGGGTCACGACTAACCCATCCTTGGTTGCTAAAGAAGGTCGTGATTTTGAGGAAGTCATCAAAGACATCTGCCAAACGGTTAAAGGACCTGTTTCTGCTGAAGTTACGGCTTTGGATGCTGATGGGATGATTGAAGAAGCACGCGAATTAGCGGCTTGGGCGGACAATGTTGTTGTAAAAATTCCGATGACTGAAGCCGGCTTAAAAGCCATCAACACCCTCTCTCAAGAAGGGATTCAAACCAATTGTACCTTGATTTTTACCCTGGCTCAGGGGGTCTTGGCTATGAAAGCGGGAGCAACTTATATCAGCCCTTTCATTGGACGTTTAGAAGATATTGGAACAGATGCCTATGCTTTGATTGAAGACTTACGTTTTGCCATTGATTTATATGACTTTGATAGTGAAATCATCGCGGCTTCTATCCGTACACCGGCACATTTAGAAGAAGTTATCCGCCGAGGCGCTCACATTGCCACCATTCCTGGTAAAATGTTCTCTAAATTATACGGCCATCCTCTGACCGATTCTGGAATTGATGGTTTTATGAAAGACTGGGAAGACTATAAAAATCGCCAAGCTTAAGAAGGAGAATATCATGTTTAATGAAATGGATCAGTTAGCTGTCAATGCCTTACGCACCCTATCGATTGCCCAAATTGAAGCGGCTAATTCTGGCCACCCTGGTTTACCTATGGGGGCTGCCCCCATGGCTTATGCCTTATGGTCTCGTCATTTAAATGTCAACCCTGAAGATTCTAATTGGATCAACCGTGACCGCTTTGTTTTATCAGCGGGTCATGGTTCAGCTTTGCTTTATAGTTTGCTCTATCTGTCAGGCTATGATTTAGGGATCGACGATCTAAAAGAATTTCGCCAGCTTGGCTCTAAAACTCCTGGCCATCCGGAAGTTCACTTTACCGATGGAGTAGAAGCCACCACAGGTCCACTGGGCCAAGGTTTTGCAACCGCTGTTGGTATGGCGATGGCTGAGCGTCATTTGGCTGCTTTATACAATGAAGATGAAAAAATTATCGACCACTACACTTATGTTTTAGCTTCTGATGGGGACTTGATGGAAGGTATTTCCTATGAAGCTGCTTCTTTTGCTGGCCATCACCAACTTGGAAAATTAATAGTCTTATACGATTCAAATGATATTTCCTTAGATGGGGACTTAGACCAATCTTTTAGTGAGGACATTCAAAAACGATTTGAAGCTCAGGGTTGGCATTATGAAAAAGTGGAAGATGGAAACGACCTGCAAGCCATTTCTGAGGCGATCGACCTAGCTAAAGAAAAAGACCAGCAACCGTCTTTAATTGAAGTGAAAACAATCATTGGTTATGGTTCAAAAAACCAAGGCTCTAACGCTGTCCATGGTGCTCCACTTGGTCAAGAAGACTTTGAGCAAGTGAAGGAAATCTACCAATGGACTTCAGATGATTTTGAAGTGCCTAAAGAGATTGCAGACCACTTCAAGCAAGCGGTCAGTGACCGTGGGCAAGAGGCTTATGTGGCATGGGCAGAAGTTTTCGGGAGCTATCAAGACAAACACCCTGAAAAAGCTCAAGCCTTGATGACTTCTTATGAGGACCAAGCTCTGCCAGAAGATTATGATCAGACCTTGACATATAAGACAACAGATGAAAAAGCTGAAGCCACTCGTGCTTCAAGTTCAGCCATCATCCAGTCTTTAGCTGAAGCTATTCCTTATTTATGGGGAGGGTCTGCCGACCTGGCTTCTTCCAATAAGACCATGATTACGGCAGATGAAGATTTTATGCCAGACAATCCAGCTGGATCTAATATTTGGTTTGGGGTTCGCGAACATGCCATGGCGGCCATGATGAATGGGATAGCGTTACACGGTGGCAGCCGCATTTACGGCGGAACTTTCTTTGTCTTTTCTGACTATCTCAAACCAGCTGTTCGATTAGCAGCCCTTTCTCACTTACCCGTTACTTATGTCTTAACCCATGATTCAGTTGCGGTTGGAGAAGATGGGCCAACACACGAGCCCATTGAACAACTGGCTGCATTCAGAGCCATGCCCAACCTAAACGTTATCCGTCCTGCTGACTACAATGAAACCTTAGCCGCTTGGAAGCTTGCCCTTCAAAGTCAAGACCGTCCAAATATGCTGGTCTTGACTCGCCAAGGTCTACCCGTTTTAGAAGGAACTGCTGAATTAGCAGAAGAGGGAGTGGCCAAGGGAGCTTATATCCTTTCAGAAGCGGAAGCTGAGATTGAAGGGATTCTTCTAGCGACAGGATCAGAAGTTTCTTTAGCTTTGGAAGCTCAAGCTTTACTGGCAGAAGAAGGGCATAGCGTCAGAGTGGTCTCTATGCCTGCTCGTAATGTCTTTGAAGAGCAGGAGGAAGCCTACCAAGAACAAGTTCTTCCTTCTTCCATTAAAAAACGCATGACCATTGAAATGGGAGCAACTTATGGTTGGCATAAATATGCTGGCGACCAAGGCCTATGCTTAGGTATTGATCGTTTCGGTAAGTCTGGTCCAGGTCAAGAAGTGGTAGAAAGCTTTGGCTTCACCGCTGAAAACATTGCCCAAACCTATCTCAATCACTTCCATTCATAATTAGAGAATAGATAGTAAAAAATAGTATAGAATAAAACCCGTTAGAGTATCTCTAACGGGTTTTAGCTTTTTATTGGCGGGAAGGGCCGGGTGTTTGCTATGGCCTGGCCTTTTTGCATAGGGCTAATCGACGTCCTGATGGTAGTTGATGCCTTCGACATCCAGGCGGAGCTCATCTGCTGCGATTCGTCCCCCTTCCAGGGCGGTAGGCACACCTGCTCCAGGATGGGTAGAAGAGCCCGTGAAGTACAAGCCTTGACAGTGTTTAGACTTGGATTGGGGTCTGAGGTGGGCGGATTGCTTGAGTGTGGGTTGTAAGCCAAAGGTTGAACCATTATAAGCATTAAATTGCTCTTTAAAATCGTTCGGACTGAAATAGTGTTCAAAATAAATATCTTGGCGGATATGCTCCAACCCTTCCACTCTTTCTAAAGTGGATAGGATTTTTTCCCGATAATGATTGATAGTGGCTGAATCGTAATCGTATTGGGCGATGGCTAGGTGGGGCACAGGTGTTAAAACATAAAAAGATGATTTTCCTTCCGGTGCCATATCAGGATCAGCATTGGAAGCAATGGTAATTAATATGGAGGGATCTTCAATGAGTGAGCCATCAAAAATCTCTTTCATATTTTGGTCTAAGTCTTCCGCAATGACGAAAGTGTGAGTTTCTAAATGGCTATAGTCTGCCTTAACTCCCCAATAAAAGACCAAACAAGAACAGGAATAATCCATCTGATCGACATAATCCGGGCTGTATTTTCCACGGGAGGGGGGATCCTGCACCAATTCAGTTATTGAATAGGGGAAGTCTGCGTCTGTGATGACATAGTCTGCTGAAATAAGCTTATTGTTTATACGGACCCCTTGGACGGCTTGATTTTTAATCATGATTTCCTCAATAGGGCTGTCATAGTGAATCTTTCCTCCCAATTCTTCAAACAATTGGACCATGGCTCGAGCCATGGCATGCATGCCACCTTTGAGATATTTCACTCCATAAAACAGCTCTAACATGGGCATCATATTATATAAGGAAGGTCCTTGTTCAGGACTCACACCAATATATAGGGTTTGGAAGGCCAACATTTGTTGGATATCCTTATCGTCTATGTATTTAGCTAACATGTGGTTAGCACTGTGAAAAGTTTTTAATTTGAGGGCTTCTTTAATCATATGAGGATTGTAAATATCAGATTTATTTCTAAAGGGGCGGCGGATAAATGATTCTTTAGCCACCAAAAAGCGTTCGTAAATATCTGACAAATAATTCAAGAAACCGGCCGCCGTTTCTGGCCCCTTACTCTCCATGATGGCCATAATCTCCATTAAGTTATTAGACATTTTATAATGGCGGTTGGGCTGGTCGCAAAAGACCACTTCGTACATGGGATCAAGATCGATAAAATCGATATAATCTGCAGGATCAACGCCAGCAAAGCGGAAGACATCTTCATAGGCTTCTGGCCACATGACGATGGTGGGACCAACATCAAAAGTATGACCTTGGTCCTTGATATAATGCATTTTTCCTCCGGCCATGCTTAATTTTTCGAAAATTTCAACATCATAGCCATTACTCTGCAAGCGAATGGCAGCGGATAGGCCCGCTACCCCTGCACCTATAACAAATACTTTAGTCATGGCAAACTCCTTTAAACAAATCATTGTGGGGATGGGATCTTTTTTATAGCTATATTTTTAAGCGCTCACTTTTTTTGAAAAAGTCTTAAAATTTAAAGCGGTTAGCGTAATAGCTTCTGTCCATGCCTCTGGCTTGGGCATAGTCTTTGGTCTCACCAGAGATAATCAGGTCGGTGTTTCTTAAATCAGCGGTGGTTTTTGCTCCGAGCAAGCAGTAAATGCCGGCCAGTTCTTCTTTCATGCCCTCAATTTTTTCAATCAGACCGTCAACATCATCCTCTAAGAGAACATGTAGCATTTCACCTGCCATGGCGATGGCTTGGGCTCCCATGGCTAAGGATTTAGCAATATCTAAAGGGGTTTTAATGCCACCAGAGGCTATAATATCAATCTCATTGACCAGGCTATGGGCTTCCAGTAAGGATTCTGGAGTGGTTTGCCCCCAGAAAAGGAGATCATCATACTTGTGTTGTTTTCTTCTAAAGTTTTCAATCTGAGCGAAATTGGTTCCACCACGTCCGCCGACATCGATGATTTCAGCCCCCAAGCTGACCAGTTTTTGTAAGGCTTGCTGGCTAAAACCAAAACCAACCTCTTTGAAAATAATGGGAATATCAACCCGGTCAATGATGTCAGCAAAATGATCAAACCATTGGTGGAATTCCCGATCTCCTTCAGGCATGACTATTTCTTGAGGAGCATTGATGTGAACTTGTAAAGCATCAGCTTCCAGCATATCAATGGCTTGAAGGGCAGCGTCAGCGTCGTGGTTGGCTCCAATGTTGGCAAAGATGAGACCATCAGGATTATTCTTTCGAGCGATGGAAAAACTTTCGGCCATTTCCGGTTGACGGATAGCCACGCTTTGTGAACCTACAGCCATAGGGATCTGGCAATGGGCGGCCACCTGGGCTAATTTCCCATTGATGTTTTTGGTCCAATCACTTCCTCCTGTCATAGCATTAATGTAAAAAGGACTAGAAAGTTCTAATGGACCGATAGAGCTGCTGAGGTCTACATCGGCAACGTCCATATTAGGGAAATTATGGTGGACAAAACGCAAGTCAAAAAAAGCAGAAGAGGGATGGTCATCATAAAAACTTTCAGCGACGGAGACGTGTTGGTTTTTTCTGTTTTGTTGTTCGGAAGTCATAGCATCCTCCTTAGGGTTGATAGATGGATAAATTTAGGGGTAAAATACCGGCTTGCTCCCATTCTTGGTGCAAGGCTTGACGCTGGCTAGGAGAAAGATGATTGAATAAGGCCAGCCCACAATCTCCTCCTCCTGCTCCAGAAGTTTTAGCGGCTCCTCCTAAATGCAGGCTGCTTTCAATTAATTTATGGAGGAGAGGGGTCTCAATGACCATCTGACGGTTGTGGGCTAATTTTTTTAGCCATTGGCGGTTGTCTGCCAGCAGGTCTTTTATTTTCTCGAATTGGTTTTCTTCCAGGGCAGGAACTAAATCATGGACGATGCGATTGCTGGCCGACCAAAATTCTTTTTCGGAAAAAGGAGTTGCTCGTTCTTCTGCTTGCTCCATTTGGTCTACCAATTGATCGGTAGAGGCAGGTTCTTGGGTCCAGCCGACTTCTAATTGTAAGTCGGGATGAAGGCTAAGGGACTGGATGACTAGGCCTTTCCAGGGCAGGTCAATTAATTCTGAGATAGATTTGTTTTCTTTCAGCTGCTGCAGAGCCGGCTTATCAAAACATTGATAGTAGAGGCAACCGCCAAAACTGGAAGCAGCTAAATCTCCAAACGATCCATTTTTCCCTAAAGCCAGCTGGGCCAAAGTCGCTAGTTTAAATATTTGAAGGGGAGTCAGTTGGAGTTGGTAAAAATCTGACAGTATTCGGCTAATCCCGACACTGACTGCACCGCTAGATCCTAAACCGAATTTTTTACCATCCGAACTGTCTAATTGGCTGCTAATTTTTAAGCGATAGGAAGCCAGTTGGCAGCCACAGCTTTTAGCGTATGATTCGACAAAGCGGATAAGGTGGACGAGAAAATCTAAAGCGGGTTGTTTTTTTTCTAATTGAAAGTCATCTCCCCGCCGTTTCCATCCTAAAGCTTGGTCTTGAAAGCCGGTAGACTGGATGCTTGCTTGGTCTTTAGGGCAAGGCTCTAAGTGCAAGCTGATAAAGCGGTCGACAGCAAAGACTATGGCCGCATGGTAGGGTTGGGTAACGGCATATTCGCCGGCTAGGTAGAGTTTACCAGGAATGTGGCATTGGAATGACATATGGGCCTCCTATTCGTCTGGACTGATTTCTTGGATATCAGGGCCGACAGCTGAATAAAGGATTTTGTCTTGGCCGTAGCGATCAATAAGACGCTGGCCGATGTCGTCCTTGTCTTTTTCTTGAATTAAAATTTTGACATTTGGCCCCGCATCCATGGTGAAATAACATTCTAAGCCTTCCTCTCTCAAGGATTGGATAAATTGGATGGCAGCTAAACTTTCAGGCGTTATATAAGTAAAGGGTTCGATAGCGCCCATGGTTGTGGCATGCATTTTAAAAGCGGATCGTTCCATGAGTAAGCCCATTTGGGTGAAATCCCGCTGATGGATAGCCGCCTTCATTTTTTCCACATCTTCATCTGTTGAACGTGCCCAGGCTTCAATGTAAGGAGAACTTTCAACGGTTTGTTTCATGCCTTGGCGGCTAGATATTTTTTTCTTAGCCGTATTGATGAGAATAAAATACATGCCCAAGCCCCAGTCAGCGGGGTCAATGGGGGTAGCGTAAGAATCTTCGTCTGTGCTTCCTTTTTGCCATTGGACTAAACCACCATAAATGCTGCGGCAGGCTGATCCAGATCCTCGGCGGGCCAAACGAGACAGCTCTTTTTTACTTAAATCTAAGCCTGCAGCCAAAGAAGCGGCTCCAGCCAGGGCGGCCATACCTGAAGCGGATGACGCTAAACCAGCAGCTGTAGGGACAAAATTTTGGCTGATGACTTTGGCTTTGGCTTGGCTTTGACTTTGTTGGCGCACCAAGTCTAAGATGACTTGAACCTTCTCGAGAGCCTTACCCTCTAAACGCTGTCCGTCTAAATAAAACTCATCTACGGAAAAGTCATCACTAAATTCCACAGAAGTTTCGGCATAGAGGTCTTTTAAGGTCAGAGAGAGGGAACTGTTTAAGGGAATAATAAATTCTTCATCTTGCTTTCCCCAGTATTTAATCAGGGCAATATTAGTGTGGGCACGTACTTTACTCTTTTTAAACATGAGATTCTCCTGTCTGTAATTGATAGATCCAAGTGTGGCTAGCCTTTTCTTCTTTTAATCGTTGAGCCAGATCCTGGGCCTGAGCCTGGTCTTGGCAGAGAGCAATCATACATCCCCCTCGCCCTCCTCCGGTTAATTTAGCACCTAAAGCACCAGATTTTTGGGCTGTGGAGATGAGATGATCTAAGCGCGGGCTGGATAGTCCTAAGCGGTCTAGGTGAAGCTGGGCTTGGTTCATGGCTTTGCCTAGGGTATCGGGCTGCTTATCAAGCAGGGCTTGGTAGGCCTGCTTACTGAGCTGGCCCAAACTTTCGATATCCTGCCGGCTGCTTCCTTCATTATTTTCAACTTGCCGTCTAACATCGGCTACCGTTTCTTTAGTTTTTCCCAGCTGGCCAGTATCTGCAACGACTAAAAAAGCGTCCATGGTCATAGGAAAAGGCGTCATTTCCTGATTTTTGACATAATAAATGGCATGATGAGACTGGGTGATGCGAGCATCTAAGCCAGAAGGATTTCCGTGGGTGATTTTTTCACTAAAATCAATATAATGGAGGGCTTGTTTGGAGCTGAGCTCCTGGTCGAAATACTTAGAAAGCCCTTCTACTAAAGCACCCGCTACAGCAGCGCTAGATCCTAATCCCCGCCCGGTCGGAATGGAGCTATTGATCGTCACGATAAAATCTTTCATCGGCCAATGAAGGTCATCTTCCAATTGTTGTAGAAGTTTTGGAAAGCACTCCAGATCTTCGGGTGCTTGACTTAAAGGCCCACTATAAAAATCAGAGACGAATTCAATCTCTCCTTCTTTTTCTTCGATTTGGGCCTGGACGTGAACCGAGGGGAAGGGGAGAGCGATGGCGGGCTGGCCGTAGACCACCGCGTGTTCCCCAATCAGTATGATTTTTCCGTGTGCTTGTCCGCTTGCTGTTTTCACCTTGCCTCATCCCTCCTGCAAACTACTTATTAAAAAATACTGTAAAATTTGGTATATTCATTAAACAGTCTTTATTTAGTTATTATTTTAACATGACCTCTGCAAACTATCACTAAATTGTCTTCTTTCCTCATTATGAGGGTGAGGAAGAGTACAATTAGCCACTGTTGTCAAGCAAGGAGTATTAAGCCATCATGGATGAATCAAAATCTTTTTATATTTTTAACCGTCAAGAGTGGAAAGAAATGCAAACTATTCCCTTTGATGTCCAGGTCACTGCTGAAGACATTGAACGATTTATTTCGATTAATGATGTCTTAACCTTTAGTGATATTGAAGAAGTATATCTCCCCATCCTTCAAATTCTTGGCATTTATATCCGTCACTACCAAGAACGAATTCAAGAATTAGGAGTTAAGTTTAAACAAAATCAAAAAAAAGTCCCTTACATCATTGGTGTATCGGGTAGTGTAGCCGTCGGAAAATCGACCTTTTGCCGCCTTCTTAAAGAACTTTTATCTCAAGTCTATCGTGATAAAAAGGTTCAACTGATTACGACGGATGGTTTTTTATATCCCAATGCCATACTGGAAGAAAAGGGCTTGGAAGGACGAAAGGGCTTCCCTGAAAGTTATGACATGCCGGCCCTGATTAATTTCTTATCTCGAGTGAAAAATGGTGAAGCTTATCAGCAGGCCATTCAGGTTCCTAAGTATTCCCACCGGACCTATAATATTTTGCAAGATGAATATTACGAAATTGACCAGGCCGATATTTTAATTGTCGAAGGAATTAATGTGCTCCAACTGCAGGGGAATGAATTTATTTTTGCATCTGATTTTTTTGATTTCAGCTTTTATGTGGATGCTGAAGAAAAAAATATTGAACGATGGTATTTGGAACGGTTTGAAATCCTCTTAGATTTAGCCGCAGACCACCCTGAAGACTATTATCACACCCTGTCTCAAGGAGACCGGGTGGCAGCCTTAAAAAATGCCCGCCATATCTGGGAGACCATTAACCTGACTAACCTCCACCAATACATCTTACCGACACGTTCACGGGCAGAACTCATCCTCCATAAAAACCACAATCAATATATTGATAAAATTATGATGAATAAAATCTAAGCTGGATGACTATGTACAAGAAATTTAAGCGCTCTTCTTTTTATGAAATCCTTTCTTATCTGGTGGTAGGGGGACTGACGACCCTAGTCAATCTGCTGGTCTATTTTGTATTAAATCAAGGATTCGGTGTGCATTATCTCTGGGCAAATGCGACCGCCATCCTTCTATCAATTTTATTTGCTTATGTGACTAATAAATATTTTGTTTTTCAATCCAAGCAAAAAGACTGGCCGAGTGTGCTTCGCGAAATGATTCGTTTTTTTTCCTTTCGCGCTCTGTCGGCCTTCTTAGATATGGCCAGCTTGTGGTTGATGGTAGGTGTGTTTCATTGGCCTTCCAGTTTTAGTAAGTTAGCCAGCCAAATCATCGTGGTCATTTTAAATTATATTTTTTCAAAATGTTTTGTATTTAATAAAGGATAGTAAAAATGAAAATCGCTGTTATCTCGGATCTTCACTTCGATCGAAATAATAAACGGATGGGGCAAAATTTTGATTATGCTGCTATCTTGGGGCAAATCTTAAAGGAACGGCAGGTGGACCTGCTCTTGCTAGCGGGGGATTTGAGCAATGATTATCGAAAAAGCCAAGATTTTCTGAAAGTACTAGCTGATCTTACGGCTATCCCCATTCGTTTTGTCGCTGGCAACCATGAATTTTGGCAGGAAGCAGAGTCGTCCGTTCAAGCTCCGGAGATTTTAGATTATTTTTTGCAGCAAGAAGAAAATTTAATTAATCGCCCCTATATCCTGAATGATGACTGGGCGGTCTGTGGCTCAGCGGGATGGTATGATTATGGTTATGGAGATTTTGAGCGCTTTAATTTATCAGATTTTGAACGTAAAAAATACCGGTGGGCGGAATGGAATGACCGCCGCTATGTGAGATGGAGACAGAGCGACCGCCAAGTGAGCCAGTGGATGAAAGAGCAATTGCAGGCCGACCTGGAAAGTGTCGGGGATAGAAAAGTTATTTTAATGACGCATGTGGCTAACCATCCTCGTTTTGTCGTTCCCCTGCCACACCGGCTGTATGATTATATTAATGCTTATCTGGGAGCCAAGTCTTACGAAAGTTTGTGGCAAGACTATCCCGTCAAGTATAATATCATGGGACATGTGCACTGGCGGCAAGTCTTAACCGAACGAGGGGTTCATCACATCATGGCTTGTTTAGGCAACCGTCGGAAATGGTTGAATCCCACTGATCCCTTTACTGAAATTGAAAATAGCTTGATGAGTTTTAGAATATAGAATGGAGTTTAATTAAATAATGAGTAATGACCAACAATTATTAACGCTGGTGAGCCAAGAATTGACGGATCTCAAGGACCAACAGATTGAAGCCGTTCTAAACTTATTGGAAGAAGGCAATACTGTCCCTTTCATCGCCCGCTATCGTAAAGAAGCGACAGGTTCTTTGGATGAAGTTCAAATCAAAAATATTGAAGATTCATACCAACGCATTCAAAATTTAGAAAAGCGGAAAGATGAAGTCTTATCTAGTATTGCTGATCAGGAAAAGCTGACGGACGAATTAGAACAAGCTATCCGCCAGGCTAAAAAATTGCAAGAAGTTGAAGACCTTTATTTGCCTTACAAGCAAAAAAGACGCACCAAAGCGACCATTGCTCGGGAAAAAGGTTTGGATGCTTTGGCAGCTGACATCTTAAGCTTCCCCCAAGTGGAAGATTTAACCGAAGTGGCTCAAGCGTATGTGGATGAAGAAAAAGAAGTCAACCATAGCCAAGACGCCTTAGATGGTGCCCATGAAATTATTGCGGAAGAAACGGGTGACTCCGCAGCTTTTCGTGCCCGAACCCGTCAAATTACCCAACATGTGGGGGTACTCACTTCAAAGCTTAAAGATGAGGAAAAAGACGATAAGGGCATCTATCAGATGTACTATGACTTCCAAGAAAGGTTGTCTCAGGTTCAGTCTCACCGGATCCTCGCGTTGAACCGTGGAGAAAAAGAGGGCATCTTGACCGTCAGCATCCAACTGAATGATGAACAGGTGACTGATTATCTAGTGAACAAGTCCATTCCTAAAGAATCTTCTGGGCCAGCGGTTTATTTTGTTGAACAAGCGGTCATTGATGGCTATAAACGATTTATTAAACCGGCCATTGAAAGAGAAATTCGAAAGCAACTCACCCAAGCGGCCGAAGAACAAGCCATCAAAGTTTTTGGTGAAAACCTGACTCACTTGCTCTTGCAGGCTCCTTTAAAAGATCAAGTCATTCTAGGCTTAGACCCTGCTTTTCGTACCGGCTGTAAGCTAGCGGTCATTGATTCTACGGGGAAATTAATGGATGTGGGGGTTATTTTCCCCCATCCCCCAGCGAGTAAATCACAACGCCAAGCCGCTGGTCCACAATTGCTAGATTGGATTGAAAAATATAAGGTCGACACGATTGCTATCGGTAACGGAACAGCTAGCCGTGAATCCGAGGCTTTTGTTGCTGAGCAATTACAGCAGATTGACCGACCAGTGGCTTATGTCATTGTCAATGAAGCGGGAGCATCGGTTTATTCGGCCAGTGAAGAAGCTCGGCGAGAATTTCCAGACTTGCAAGTAGAAGAACGATCAGCCGTTTCTATTGCTCGCCGCCTACAAGATCCTTTAGCGGAATTAGTGAAAATAGATCCCCAATCGTTGGGGGTGGGCCAATACCAGCATGATGTTTCTCAAAAAGAGTTGACCGACACCTTAGATTTTGTCATTGAAACATCAGTGAACAAGGTAGGAGTGAATGTTAATACGGCTAGTCAAGCTTTGCTCCAACATATTTCTGGTTTGAACAAGACGACCGCCCAAAATTTTATAGACTACCGCAATGAGCATGGCGTCTTTACTGACCGCCAGCAATTTAAAGAGGTGCCGCGGGTAGGGGCTAAAACTTATGAACAAGCGGTGGGCTTCTTGCGCATTCCAAATGGTCAAAATCCTTTAGACAACACCGCCATCCACCCTGAAAGCTACGCTGAAACAGCTCAAATCATTGAGTGGGCAGACCTCCAAATTGAAGATCTTGGGACAGAGCAGGCCAAGGAGAAAATTCAGGCCTTGGATAAAAAACGTCTGCAAGAACAGTCAGATTTAGGGGCAGCAACTCTAGCAGATATTGTTTCTGCTCTCGCCCAGCCTGGGCGTGATTACCGCGATGAAAGCCCTGGTCCTCTGTTAAAGACGGATGTTTTAACTTTAGAAGACTTAGAAAAAGGGATGGAAATGGAAGGAACTGTCCGCAATGTAGTGGACTTTGGTGCCTTTGTTGATATTGGTGTGGAAGAAGATGGCTTGGTCCATATTTCTAAATTAAGCCATCAATTTGTCAACCACCCTTCTGATGTGGTAGCCGTAGGAGATATCGTGACGGTTTGGATTGATGATATTGACCTGAACCGCCATCGTATTTCCTTAACCATGCTTCCTCAAAAATCATAAATTTTTTCTAAAAGCGGATCGTTCATAAAAACCGAAATGTTTATTTGCTTGGAAGAAACACTCCGACCCGCTGAACAATCCTGAAATCAAAAGAATAATAAAAGAGTCTATGGCCTGGCCATAGACTCTTTTATTTGCGAAAGTTATTCCTTCGCTATACATTAATTATAAAGATTAAATATAGAGGATTTGAATAAGATGAAATCAGCAATTATTGTCGATTCGACAGCGACCTTAGCAGAAAAGTATTTGAACCATCCGGACATTTATCAACTCCATCTATCGGTTATATTTCCAGATGGCCAAACCTTTGTCGACACACCTGATGAAGACAAAAATAAGCAATTTTACCAGACACTTGCAGAAAGTCCGCAGCTGCCTAGTACTTCCCAGCCGCCACCTGCCCAATATATTGAGCTCTACCAAGATCTCATCCAACAGTCCTACGATGAGGTTTTTGTTATTACTTTAAGTTCGAAAATATCAGGTTGCTTTCAAACAGCTTCTCATTTAGCGGAGGAGTTTCAAGACCGTATTGACATCCGTTTGATTGACTCCAAGGGGACATCTTTCTTGATTGAAAATATGGTTGATCAAGCCTTAAAAATGATCGAAGCGGGGTTAGAGGCTGATAAGATTGAAGAAAAATTAAATTGGGTGGCCGATCATTCAGTGATTTATGCTGCTATTGAAGACTTAAAATATATTGAAAAGGGTGGACGAATTCGGGGAGGAACTGCTGCCCTTGGTGACCTGCTCAAAATAAAGCCCATTATCTACTTTAACCAAGAGGGGGCAGTTGAAATTTACGGAGCAGTTCGTACCTCCAAACGCATAAAAAAACTATATAAAAAATTAGTGGATGAAGCGGTTGAAAAGCAAGACTTTAAATGTGATATTGCCTTTGCTCACGGGGATTGTTTAGACGAAATGCTTGACATCCAAGCCTATATCCAAGCCGACCATCCGGATCTTTCTTATCGCTTGGGTTATCTGACATCGATTTTAGCGGTGCATGGTGGACCTGGCTGTAAGGGAATGGGGATTATTGCAAAGGCCCCTATAAAATAAAAAATGCTAGCGAAAGAAAAATTTTCGCTAGCATCTTTAATTATCCGGCCGAGAAGAGTCGAACTTCCACGGGGCATCGCCCCACCAGCCCCTCAAGCTGGCGCGTCTACCATTCCGCCACGACCGGTGAATAGTAACAAAAATCATTATAGTCTCTTATAAAAAACTTGTCAAATAATCAGACGTAAAATATCACTAAATTCAGTAGATATTATGGTATAGTAACTAGGACGTCTATCGAATTAAAGAAGGCTAGAAAATGAGAATAGAAAGGATTCAAGCATGTCCGTACAAGTTGTAGAAAGCAAGCAGGATAAGGCCATACGTTTTATAAAAGTAATTATTGCGAACTGGGGAAAGGCTAAAATACCTCAAAATGCCGCCCAATTGACCTATTATACCTTGCTCGCCCTTTTTCCTCTTTTGTTGGTTCTTTCAAGCATTATTCCTTTTTTTCCAATCGATATACAGGAACTGCTGAATAATTTACAAGAGATTTTACCCCGAGATATTTTTTCTATTATTGGTCCGATTTTGGAAGGCTATTTGACGAGTGGCAGTGGAGGCGGCTTATCCATCGGGTTAATCACCTCCCTTTGGACCGCTTCTAATTTAATTAATAGCCTTCGTTTTGTCTTGAATTCGGTCTATGACGTGGAAGACACCAATGAGAATGCATTATTAGGGCGAATTCTTGCCCCCTTCATCATGATCTTTTTGATTATTGTGGTGGGAGTTCTCGCTTTTGCTTTTATATTTGGTGAGCAGATTTTGAATTTCTTACAAAATCTTTTACAGATTGATATCGGCCTTTTAAATACCTTTTTGGCCTTGAGATGGCCAGTCTTATTATTAGTGATTTTTGTTTTATTCGTCTTTATTTATAAGATAGTGCCCGACCATGATTTGACCTATAAACAAAGCATGGCTGGATCTATTTTTTCCTCGGTGGCTTTGATGTTACTGTCTGAATTATTCACGATCTATACCCAATTCACCGGGGGCGGGAATGTAGGGAATGCAGCAATCGGGACGGTCTTGGTTTTAATGTTGTATTTATACTTTGCTAATATCATGATTTTAGTGGGGGGACTCATTAATTCAGTCCTATATGAATTCAACCACCAAAAAACGGTTCGGCAAGATAAAATCGATGAAATGGAAAAAAATAAGAAGAAGCGGATTTCTCAAGTCTTTTCTACCCAAAAGCCGATGATTTTACTCCGCCGTTTAGAAAAAGTTTACCCGCAAGAGCTCACGACTGAAGCTGAAAAAAATGAGATTTTACAAAAAATTGATCCGCAAAATTAAGGCTAACACTAGAAAGAGGATCCACTATGCCTAAAGAAAAAGAAAGTCGTATTGATTACGGCATCGTTTTGTGTATTCTAATATTATTTTTAATTTCTGTCGCTTCTATTTATTCTGTCACCAATTTAATTGGTGATGCTGGCTTGCGCCCGACCCTTCTCCATATCATCTGGTACTTAATCGGAGCCATTGCAGTTGGGATCATCATGCAGTTTGACTCCAAGCAAATCTGGAAGGTGACTCCTTATCTTTATTGGATTGGGATTGGTCTTTTAGTCTTAGTCCTGTTTTTTTACGATAGGGACCTGGCCGCTCAAACGGGGGCTCGCTCTTGGTTTGCCATTGGACCGATTTCCTTCCAGCCTTCAGAAGTCGTCAAAATATTTTATATTTTACAACTGGCTCAAATAGTGACCCGGCATAATAGCCGTTTCCCTGAACATAGCACGACGTCTGATTGGATCTTGATTCGAAAAATCATCCTCTGCTCGGTCTTGCCGATAGTGCTCGTTCTCCTGCAGAATGACCTGGGAACCATGCTGGTCTACCTAGCGATCATGGCGGGTATGATTTTAATGTCTGGTATAGGTTGGCAAATCATCCTTCCCTTTACTTTGGGAGCGGTTGTGATTGGTGGCTTATTGATTTTCTTAGTCGTCTATAACCGCGAATGGCTTTATAGTCTCGGTTTTAAGGACTATCAGTTTTCACGTATTGATTCCTGGCTTGATCCTTATCATGATACCTCCAATGCCTCCTACCAGCTGGTCCAAGCCTTCAAAGCCATCGGGTCTGGTCAAGTGACAGGCAAGGGGTATGGTGTTTCAGAGGTTTATGTGCCCGTAAGATCTTCCGATATGATCTTTACGGCTATTGCCGAACACTTTGGTTTCTTGGGAGCTACTTTTGTTATTTTCGTCTTTTTCATCCTCATTTTCCAAATGATTTCCGTGGTCTTTGATACCCGCAATGAATTTTATACCTATATTTCAACGGGGGTAGTCATGATGATTCTCTTCCACGTTTTAGAAAATATCGGGATGAATATCGGCCTGCTCCCTCTGACAGGTATTCCTCTTCCTTTTATTTCTCAAGGGGGATCTTCGCTTTTAGGAAATATGATGGGAATCGGCTTAATTATGTCCATGCGTTACAACTATAAAGACTACAAGGGTGAAAAATACCAGGGCAATTATTGAAAAACTGGCCCTAAAGCCCTTTAAAGATGTCAATGCTTTTTGGGGAAGGAACAAAAATTGAAAAAGTAAAGGGAGAGAGCTGTCCATCAGGGCGGCTCTTTTTTTGCAAAGAATTTTCATCCTACTTTTGGTAGAATGAAAATCGAAAGTCATCCCAATCAAAATAAGAGAATCGAGGGAAGCCATGATTAAGCTGTTATCTATTGACTTGGATGGGACCTTGCTCAATTCCAAGCGGCAGATTTCTAAAAGAAATCTAGATTATTTGCGGCAAGCGGAAAAAAAGGGGATTAAGATCGTCATTTGTACGGGTCGCCCTTATTTAGCAATGAAGAAATTTGTCAGTGAAATTGGTTTTACTAGCCCAGACGATTACATCATTACCTTTAATGGTGGTCAAACACAAAGAGCAGCCGATGGACAGATTCTTTATGCCGACACACTGAACATGAAGGATATGCATATTTGGCAGCAAGAACTGAAGCGCTTGGATCTTCCTATGAATGTGATTGATGATGAATATGTTTATGAACCCCTTTCCTATCCCGACTTGTACCCTTCATTATACGTAGGAGATGAAGCCACTGCTCCGGTAAAAAGGAAGGATTTTGAAAGTTTCCACGCTCTCAGCCGGTTCAATAAGTTCGTGGTGGGGACAGAAGCAGACCATTTGCAGAGTCAAAAAGTTTTGATCGAAGAATCCTTGCTGACCCGCTATCACCTCACTTTTTCTTACCCTTGGTTGATGGAAATTTCTAACCATGGCGTTCATAAGGGGCAGGCCCTGAAAGATTTGACCGAAAAACTAGGCTTAAAAGCGTCTGAGGTGATGGCGATTGGAGACCAGCTCAATGATTTAACGATGATTCAATATGCGGGAGTGGGAGTGGCCATGGCCAATGGTGATCCTCGGGTGAAAGAAGCTGCAGACATTATCACGGCGACGAATGATGAAGATGGAGTGGCCATGGTGATTCGCGATTACCTCCTATAAACCAGTTAGCCTTAAGCATGAGAAGGGAGAGCAATGAAAGAACAATTTATTTTAGCAATTGATCAAGGTACGACCAGCAGTCGCGCTATGATTGTTGACCAAACTGGCCAAATCCGAGCTCAGAGTCAGGAAGAATTTAAGCAGTATTTTCCTCAATCTGGTTGGGTTGAACATGATGCAATTGAAATATGGCGGAGTGTTCAATCGGTGATGGCCGATGTGATGATTATGGGAGATTTTCTTCCCCAAGATATTGCCGCCATAGGTATAACTAACCAGCGAGAGACTACCGTCATCTGGGACCGGGAAAGCGGTGAACCTATTTGCCATGCTATCGTGTGGCAATCCCGCCAGACCCAAGCCATTGCTGATGATCTCATTGACGCGGGTTACCAGGATGGGATCCAGGAAAAAACGGGCTTACTGATTGATTCTTATTATTCGGCCACCAAAATTCGTTGGATTTTAGACCAGGTGGAAGGGGCTCAAGAAAGGGCAGAAAAAGGAGAGCTCATGTTCGGCACCATTGATTCATGGCTGCTATATAAATTAACGGACGGCCAGGTCCATGCTACAGACTACTCCAATGCTGCTCGGACCATGTTATTCAATATCCACGATTTGGAATGGGACCAAGAAATCTTAGACTTACTCCATATCCCTTCTGCTATTTTGCCAGAAGTGCGGTCTAATTCGGAAATTTATGGCTATACGGCTGAACGACGCTTTTTTGGCCAACGTATTCCAATTTCAGGCATGGCTGGAGACCAACAATCGGCTCTTTTTGGCCAGCTCTGCTTCCATGCGGGAATGACTAAAAATACATATGGAACCGGTTCTTTTGTCGTCATGAATTTAGGAGATCAAGCTCCCATTTCTAAACATCGGTTGGCCACGACTATTGCCTATGTCATTGATGATCAGGTCCATTATGCCTTGGAAGGGTCGGTGTTTGTCACGGGTAGTGCCGTCCAATGGTTAAGAGATGGCTTAAAACTTTTAAAAAGATCGGCTGACAGTGAAGCTATGGCTAAAAAAGCTCAGCATGCTGATGACTTGTATATCGTTCCCGCTTTTACCGGTTTAGCTGCGCCCTATTGGGAATCCAATGCCAGGGGGGCTATATACGGCATCAATCGGTCGACTAGCGATGCTGATTTTGCCCAGGCCGTCCTCAGAGCCATGGCCTATCAATCGCAGGATGTTTTAGAAACCATGTCCCAGGATACCGACTTAGAGATTGAAGAATTGCATGTGGATGGGGGAGCCAGTGAAAACAATTATTTAATGCAGTTTCAAGCAGACCTCTCCCAGAGTAAAATTGTCCGCGCAAAAAATGTTGAAACAACTGCTTTAGGAGCCGCTTATTTGGCTGGTTTAGCCGTTGGATTCTGGAAGGATTTAGACCAATTGCAAAGCCTAACGGAAGAAGGGGATATTTTCCAAGCGAAAATGCCTAAAGCCCAAGCTGAGCGTCTTCATGCCGGATGGAAAAAAGCCGTCCAGGCGACCATCTACTATGCAAAAGAAAGTGAATAAAAAGCTTTCATAATAACGTTGACGAAAGACAAAAGTCTGTGTATTATAAATGATGTAAACGCATACATGCGCTTATTTTTATGCGCTTTTCTTTTCAGGAGGCTATTTTGAAGATATTAAATTTTGGATCATTAAATATAGACCGTACCTATGAAGTGGTTGACTTCGTTACAGCGGGTCAAACCGTTTCAACTGCTAACTACCAAGAGTTTTCAGGTGGGAAAGGGCTTAATCAAAGTATCGCCCTGGCTCGAGCAGGAGGAGAGGTCTATCATATCGGAGTCATTGGTCATGATGGTGCGGCCTTGCGCCAAGCTTTAGTCGATGAAGGGGTGGATACCCGCTATTTGAAAGAAGTGAACGGCCATAGTGGACACACGGTCATTCAAATTGACCATAATGGCGAAAATTGTATTCTTTTTGAAGCGGGGTCGAATGCCTTATTAACGACCGACATGATTGATCAAGTGTTTGATGATTTTAAAGAGGAAGAAGTCTTGGTACTCGTTCAAAATGAAGTGTCCAATGTTCCTTACATCATTCAAAAAGCAAGTGATGAGGGTCATCAGATTGCTTTCAATCCCTCTCCTATGAATGACAATGTCTTTCAAGCACCCTTAGACTTGGTGAATTATTTCCTAATCAATGAAGGGGAAGGTCAAGCCCTGACTCAGCAAACAGAAGCGGATAAGATTGAGCAAAGCATGCACGACTTGTATCCTTCTGCTAATGTCCTATTAACCTTAGGAGAGCATGGGTCACGCTTGAGATTAAATGGTAAAAACTATCGAGCAGAAGCGGTGAAAACTCAAGTGGTAGATACCACAGCTGCTGGGGACACTTTTACTGGCTACTTCCTAGCCGGTCTGGTAGGGGAAGACGACATTCAACATACCCTAGACCAGGCCAGTCTGGCTTCCAGTTTAGCTATAGCCATCAAGGGAGCGGTAGCTTCCATTCCCTTGTTAGATGAAGTCAAAAATAAATTAAAGGAGTAAGTGCAATGAGTCAAAACATACCTACACCACATATTGATGCCAAAGATCCTTCAGAAATTGCCTCAACTGTTTTGATGCCTGGCGACCCCTTACGAGCAAAATTCATAGCGGAAAATTTCTTAGAAGATGCCAAGCTATTCAACCAAACGCGGGGCATGCTCGGCTATACGGGAGATTATAAAGGCAAACGTGTCTCTGTTATGGGATCCGGCATGGGGATGCCATCCTCTTCTATTTATTTTTCGGAATTATTTGATTTTTATGATGTGGATTGCATTATCCGTATTGGATCCATTGGCGCTATGCAAGCAGACATTAACTTAAAAGATATTATTGTTGCTACTGCTTGCCATACCGATTCAAAAATGTTCCAAGGGCACTTTGGGAACACGACTTTTGCTCCAACCCCAGATTTTGATTTACTTTTTGACGCCAAAGAACAGGCGGAAAAAATGAATGTGACGGCTCATTTTGGAGCAGTGAAATCAGCGGATGAATTTTATGGCAATGAAGATGAACGCTACACCCAACGTTTAATGGATTATGGCACTCTAGGGGTCGAAATGGAAACGGCTGGCTTATATATGTTAGCTCGAAAATTTAATAAACGCGCCCTAGGAATATTTACTGTCAGTGATAATTTGGTCACTCAAGAAGCAGATAGTGCGGAAGAACGTCAAACCGCTTATTCACAAATGATGGAATTAGCTTTAGAAATTGCCCCTGCCTAATGAGCAAGAAAAAATAAAAGGTGGAAAAGATGAAAAAAATATTGAAAGCTGTGCTGGTCTTTTTAGTCGCTTTCCTAGTCGTCGGTTGTCAGCAAGCAAATCAAAATGGAAGCACTCAAGAAGGAAAAAATGATAGTGGTTCAGTTGAAACAGCTGAGAATGAAAAAGAAGCCACCGGGCAAGATGATCCCTTGCGCATTGCCTTAGTGGTCGGTGAGGAAGGAGACTATTCCTTCAATGATGCGGCTATTAGTGGTTTTAGAAAAGTAAAAGAAGACTACGGCGATGCTGTTTATTTGCGCCAGTTTGAATACCAAGATCGAATTGAAAATGCTTTCTTAGAAGCGGCAGAAAATGATTTCGACGTCATTGTGGGATCCACTGACTTGGAAGAGTTGGTCATAAAATTTGCTGAGCAATATCCTGACACCAAGTTTTGGTTGTATGACAATGAGATGGATTACTCTCAAGGTAATTTAGAGAATGTGATGTCCATTCACTATAATGCCAACGAAGCAGCTTATATTGGAGGCTACTTGGCAGCGGCTACTTCAGATACGGGCATTATCGGTTTCTTAGGTGGGCGTGACATGGTAGAGGTTCGAGACTTTTATGTCGGCTATGTGGAAGGAGCCCGAGCGGCTGACCCAGATATTAAAGTCGTATCGGCTGAAGTTGGGAACTTTGAAGACCACGCCAAAGGGAAAGAACTAGGGGCAGAATTGTTTGACCAAGGAGCCTCCATGGTCTTTAACGTGGCCGCAGGTGCCGGGATTGGTTTAATTGAAGCCGCTGTTGAAAAAGATGGTCAAGTTTTAGGTGTCGACTTAGACCAAGCGGCTATCTTTGCTGCCCGAGGCCAAAGCTTATACGCCGAAAGAATTCCAACCTCTGTGATGAAAAACATAGGAGAATCCTTAAATTTAGCTGTAGAAAGTGAATTGGCAGGCGAGATTGACTATGGTCAAGTGCAGTCAGTTGGCTTAGCTGAAGATGGTGTCGGTTTAGCTGATAATGCTTATTTCTACGAAGCCTATAGTGGAGAACTCATCAAAAAAGCGAGCGACCTTAAAAAGCAAATCATCAACGGGGAAATTGAAGTTGGGTCAGCTTTTGACATGACGGATGAAGAATATCAAAAGTTTAAAAACTCTGCTGCTGAATAGCAGAAGAGATAAAATTTATTGTTGTTGAAGTCTATACGATGGAAGGGGAAAATCGTGAAAAAATATATCAAATGGTTGTCTGTTCTATTAGTGGCATTAGTCTTAGTGGCTTGTGGGGGAAATACTGACTCAAGTGGAGACAGCGCAAGCTCAGAAGAAGACACTTTGGATATTGTATTGTTAGTCGAAACAACTGGAGACTTATCATTCAATGACTCTGCCGTTGCAGGTATTGAAGCGGCTAAAGAAGAATATGGCGACCGCATTAACACGGAAGTAGTTGAATACGGTTCAGACTTGTCCCGAATGGAAGGCAACTTCTTAGATGCTGCTGACCAAGGCTATGATGTCATTATCGTTCCTTCTCAATTTGTTGATACAGTTGCTGAATACGCACCAGATTATCCAGATACTAACTTCTGGTTATTCGATACAGATTTTGATTATGAAGCAGGCGAATATGACAATGTTTATTCTATTGTCTACAGTGCCAACGAAGCTTCTTACTTAGGAGGCTACTTATCAGCTTCTACTTCTGACACTGGTACCATCGGATTTTTAGGTGGAATGGACACTAACATTATCCGTGACTTCTATGTGGGTTATGCTCAAGGGGCTCAAGCTGCTCAACCAGACATTAAGATTAGTTCTTCTTTCGTCGGGGCTTGGGACGACTCTGCTAAAGGAAAAGAATTAGGACTCTCTCAATTCAACCAAGATGCTTCTATCGTCTTCAACGTTGCCGGAGGTTCAGGTGTTGGCTTGATCGAAGCAGCAGTTGAACAAGATCGCCAAGTTTTAGGTGTGGACTCTGACCAAGCTGCCATGTATGCTGCCTCTGGTCAAGAAGACTATGCTCAAGTCATTCCAACATCAGTTCTTAAAAATGTTGGAGAGTCACTCCACCGTGCGATTGGCTTACGCTTAGATGGTAAATTAGAAACAGGAAAAACAGACTACCTTGGTTTAGCTGAAGGTGGGGTTGGCTTGGCAGATAACGAATACTTCCAAGCGGCTTATGATGAATCATTAATCAATGAAGTTAAAGAGATCGAACAAAAAATCATTGATGGTGAAATCGAAGTCATGAGTGCCTATGACATGTCTGATGAAGAAATCGCAGCAGTTGAACAATCTGTAACTGCTGAATAAAGAATAAAGATCAGCCGAAAAGCGACAAACGTATGAATCGCTCAATGCGTTTTTCGCTTTTCTTTCGGTTCAATGAAAAAGAAGATAAAAGAGAAATAAAGCAAAAAGAAAATGGAGGTAGCTATGTCTACAGATTATATTTTAGAAATGAAAGACATTACTAAAGTCTACCCCAATGGTGTTGTGGCCAATAAAAATGTTAATCTTTCACTAAAGTATAACGAAATTCATGCCATTCTTGGTGAAAACGGTGCAGGAAAATCCACTTTAATGAAAATTTTATTCGGTAGTGAACAACCCACTGAGGGTAAGATTTATTTAGAAGGTCAAGAAATCCAATTCAAAGATTCTCTGCATGCCATTAAGAGTGGTATCGGGATGGTTCACCAGCATTTTATGTTGGATCCTAATCTAACGGTGACTGAAAATATCATTTTAGGGATGGAACCTTCTAAAGGTATTGCCTTGGATTATAAGCAAGCCCGTCAATTTGTTGAAGAAGAGGCTAAAAAGTATAAATTTAATATTCAAGCCGATCAAAAAGTTCGGGACATCAGTGTGGGGCAAAAACAAAAAGTTGAAATATTAAAAGCCTTGACCCGCGGTGCCAAAATCTTAATCCTAGATGAACCGACAGCCGTTTTAACTCCTCAAGAAACGGAAGAATTATTTGTCCAGTTAAAATATTTACGTGATGCGGGCCATACCATTGTGTTTATTTCTCATAAATTAAATGAAGTCAAAGCCATTTGTAGTCGGGGGACCGTATTGAGAGCGGGTAATGGGATTGGTTCTTATGATCTGTCTGATGTGACCATTGATGAACTTTCCCGCTTAATGGTGGGACGTGACGTGGTATCACAAGTCAAAAAAACCAAAGCCCAACCCACTGATATTGCCTTGAAAGTCGACCATTTGAATGTTTTAAATGACGAGTTAAATCTGGTGGTCAATGATGTTTCCTTTGATGTACGCCATGGGGAAATTCTTGGAATTGCTGGGGTGGAAGGAAATGGTCAAAGAGAATTAATCGATAGTATCGCTGGCTTGAATGACAGTTATAAGGGTGATATCTATCTCAACGGTCAAAAACTCCAAGTCCAAAATGGAATCAAACAACGTCGAAATTTAAAGATGAAGCATATTCCAGAAGACCGTAATTCCCTAGGAGTTATGCCAGATGGGAGTATTGAAAGCAATCTCATCGCTTTGAACTATGATAAAAACGAATTCAATTCAAAACTGTTGATGGATGCTAAAAAAATTAATGATTTTTCCCGCCAGCTGATTGAAGATTTCCAAATCAGAACAGACAGTGAAAAAACACCCGTCCGAATGTTATCGGGAGGGAATGTTCAAAAAGTTGTCGCTGCTCGTGAAATGGAAGGCGATATTGAATTATTAATTGCTGACCAGCCGACCCGAGGGATTGACGTCGGTGCCGCCAGTTTCATCCATGATGAATTGATAGAGATGAGAAAGGCCGGGACAGCCATTCTTTTAGTCTCGGCAGATATCAACGAAGTTCTCAGCGTATCAGACTCTTTAGTCGTCTTTTACGATGGAGAAATTACAGCCTATTTCGAAGATGCTTCCACTTGTGATGAGAACCAATTGGGTCGCTATATGCTTGGCCTTGATCGAATGGATGCAGAAGTGCTTGCGGAGGTGATCCACTAATGGCAGAAATGAATCAAAAAAATTCAGTGCGGTCTGAAATCCGCAAGATAGAAAGACAATTTGAAGTTTTAAGAACAATTTTAGCCATTGCTATTTCTTTAATTATCATCTTACTCTTGGTGGTTTTTGTCTCGGATGAACCCATCAATGTGGTTTATAATCTATTCGTGGGGCCATTAACCTCTTTAAGACGCTTTGGCAGTGTCATTGAGATCATGATTCCTTTAACTTTTACTGGTTTGGCTATTGCCATTACCTTTTCTGCCAATCGTTTTAACTTAATTTCTGAAAGTTCCTTCCATTTTGGAGCTGTGCTAGCCGCCTACATTGGGATTTTTAGTCCATTTCCGCCTTTGGTGACCATCCTCTTGATTTTATTAAGTTCGATTGTCGTCGGAGGGGCCTTGGGATGGGTTCCCGCTATGTTGGAAGAGAAATTTAATGCTTCCGTTTTAGTGAATTCCCTGATGCTTAATTATGTGATTTCTCACTTTGCTAACTATATTTTGAATAATGTGATTCGGGATACTTCTTCATCGGCTATTCAATCTCTTCCCTTACCTGAAGGGGTCGATTTAGGACAACTAATCCCTAAAACGCGGATTCACTGGGGAATTGTGATTGTATTACTTATTGTTTTGATTAGCTATATAGTGATGTACAAAACACGCTGGGGCTATAGTTTGAAAGCTGTTGGTTTGAACGAAAACTTTGCTCGTTATGCGGGCATTAACGTGGGTATTGTTACTGTTCTTGCCCAGGTCATTGGTTCAGCCATTGCAGGTTTAGGGGGAGCCGTTGAAATGCTAGGGATCTATGACAACTATCTCTGGACTTCTTCCCCTGGTTATGGTTTTGATGGAGTGATTATCGCAACTCTAGCGCGAAACAACCCGGCTTATGTTCCATTAGCAGCTTTCTTCTTGGCCTATATTCGTGCCGGAGCCGATATTATGAATCGTTCGACCGATGTTCCAGCTGAGATTGTTTCAGTGGTTCAAGCCATTATCATTGTCCTCATTGCTTCCCAAGCTTTCTTGAGCAAGTGGAAACAAAATCGCATTATTAAAGTGTCAAAAGAAGCTGAAATGAAAGGAGCGGCCTAAGATGGATTTAATACATTTATTAAGTAATTCAAGCTTTTGGTTTGGTGTCTTACGCTCGACCACACCGATTCTTTTTGCAGCTCTAGCTTCTCTCATTTCTTCTGTCAGTGGTATCACCAACATGGCCTTAGAAGGGGCGATGCTATTCGCTGCTTTATTTGCAGTTATTGGATCGGCTCTTACTGGATCAGTCTGGATGGGCTTAATGTTTGCCATTGCCATTTCTGTTATTTTGACCTTGGCCTTAGGTTTTTTCAAAATGCGCTTGAAGGCTGATGAAATTATGGTGGCCATTGCCTTGAACTTGCTAGCTACAGGAGGAACGGTTTTTATCCTTTACTTGATTACTGGCAACAAATCGACCTCTTCTTCCTTAGCCAGTGGCACTTTCCCTACATGGAATATTCCACTGATTGAAAAGATACCTTTTATAGGTGGTATTGTTTCGGGTCATAATATTTTAGTTTATATCGCTTTCTTATCTGTTTTTCTCATTTATTTTCTGCTCTATAAAACACCTCTTGGCCTCCGTATACGGTCCATCGGGGGGAATGAGGAAGCGGCTCACTCCGTAGGGGTTTCTGTTGAAAAAACGCGTTATATCGCCTTAACGATTTCCGGTATTTTAACAGGCTTGGCTGGAGCTCATTTATCTATGGGTTATCTGACCATCTTTACTGCTAATATGACGGCAGGTCGGGGTTATATCGCTTTAGCAGCTTCATTCGTTGGGGGATCGAATCCCTTCGGCACTATGCTAGCCTCTGGTTTATTCGGCTTTTTCGACCAGTTAGGAAATCAATTACAGACCCTTTCTAATATTCCTCAAGAATTTATCTTTATGATTCCTTACCTCGCCACTGTTGTCATGTACACAGTCTTTGCTTACCGCCGGTCGACCAAACAAGCGCGAGCCAACCGCCGGCTAGCAGAAAAACAAAAAAATAAAGCGTTACAAGCAGAATAAGCAAAAAGGATAGAGCTTGTGGTGATCTGATATCACCACAAGCTTTTTAAATGATGAATGGCCAATTTTAGTCATCACCAGCAATTTAAAAAGAAATTTACTTTTTTTTAACTTTTATCTCTTATAATAAGTAGGTAAGGGAGGTTGCTTATGTTTAATCGAATAAAAAATATTAACTTAAAAGATGTGTTTGGAGCCTTATTTAGTAAAGAATCACCCCTCTATGTCAAAGGCATCTTGATTTTTGCGCTCTTATATGTCATCTCTCCTATTGACCTGATCCCCGATGTCTTAGGGGTCATCGGCTGGGTGGATGATGTGGCCGTTGTCACAGGTTTAGTCAGTCTGGCTATGAATTTGCTTGAAAGACATCAATTATCTCACAGCCAGTATTCGTCTGCCAATGATTCAGATCGTCCCAGTCGAAAGCCTAAAGATGTTACCCATAGTGTTAAAGATTAGAATAAAAGACTAGATATTCAAACGAATGATAAATGAAAAGGATGGGGCAGAGCCCCATCCTTTTTCTTATGGCTATGAATTTGGAATTTTAAGCGAAATTTAAGCTCATTTACGGTAAGATGAAAACAGTTGAATCTAAGCTAAGAAAGGAGTCGACTCATGGCTTTTGAACGTATTCATCTCATTGTTTTAGACTCGGTAGGGATTGGAGAAGCGCCGGATGCTGCAGATTTTGGTGATTCGGGTGCCCATACTCTTGGTCATATCGCAGCAAGTGTGGATGAATTAAACTTGATGAATTTAGAACAATTAGGCCTGGGCAATATTGAAGACATTGACGGTATTAATCAAAATAAAGATAGTGCCGGCTATTATGGCAAGTTAGAAGAACAATCCGTAGGTAAAGATACCATGACAGGCCATTGGGAAATTGCCGGCCTGCAGTTGGATAAACCTTTTCGCACTTTTCCACATGGTTTTCCTGATGAACTTCTTCAAAAAATTGAAGACTATTCCGGTCGCAAAGTGATTGGAAATCGTCCCGCCAGTGGAACGGTTATTATTGAAGAATTAGGACAAGAACAATTGGATACAGGGGCCTTAATTGTCTACACTTCTGCAGATCCTGTCTTACAAATCGCAGCCCATGTGGATGAAATCCCTTTGGACGAACTATATGACATTTGTCAGTATGTTCGCAGCATTACGGATGATGAGCCTTATATGATTGGGCGTATTATTGCTCGCCCTTTCCATGGGCAAGCCGGTTCCTTTGAACGATTAAATGATAAAAGACATGACTATGCCTTGAGCCCTTTTGGCCCGACTGTTCTTGATCATCTCAAGGAAGAAAACTATGAAGTCATTGCCATTGGAAAAATAAATGACATTTTTGATGGTCAGGGCATTACCCAAGCCACTCCGACCAAGGATAATATGGATGGGGTAGACCAATTAATCAAAGTCTTGCAGACGGATTTCAGAGGACTCAGTTTTACTAACTTGGTGGACTTTGACTCTAAGTATGGCCACCGTCGTGATCCAGAAGGCTATGCGCGAGCCTTAGAAGAATTTGACAACCGTTTGCCAGAAATTATGCGCTATCTAAGAACGGATGACCTTCTCATCATTACAGCTGACCATGGGAATGATCCGACTTTTGAAGGGACCGACCATACTAGAGAATATGTTCCTTTATTAGTTTATAGCCATGCCTTCAATGAAAACGGAGGCTTAGACCAAGGCCATTATGCAGATATTGCGGCTACCATTGCTGAAAATTTTGCTGTGACCCGACCTGACCATGGGGAAAGTTTTTTAAGCGAATTGATTTAGAAAGGTGAGGGATGATTATCAAATTAATATGTATTGATATGGACGCCACCCTGCTGAGAGATGATAAGTCTTATGAGCGCGATGCTTTTAAAGCAATTGCGGAAAAGCTAATGGAGCAAGGTGTGGTCATCTGTATCGCATCGGGGAATGTGGAACACCGCTTGGCTTCTTATTTTGATGAAGACTTGAAAGAAAAATTATATTTGGCAGCTGACAATGGGAATTATTTGGTAAAAAATGACCAATTAATTCACGCTATTTCTGTTGAACGAGAAGATATGGAAGAAATTACTGAGGCTTTAGCTGATCGGGAGGATTTTCATATCTCCATTTCCAGTGGAAAAAATGCCTATGTTTTAAGGTCAGATCTAAGCCCAAGAGTCCAAGATAAATTTGCAGTTTATTATGACCGTATGATTGAATTGGATGATTTCAAGGATATTCCTCAGGAGGCCCCCCTTTGTAAAATAGCGATGTGGACGGAACAGACTTTAGAAGAAAACAAGCAGCTCGTTCAAAAAATTAAGGAGGCTTACCCTGCCTCTACGGCTGTTACTTCAGGAGGCTCTTGGATGGATGTCTACCATATCAATGGGGGCAAGGGGGCAGCGGTTTCCTATCTGCAAGACAAATATCAGATCCAAGCAGAAGAGACTTTGGGCTTTGGTGATTCCTTAAATGATGAAAGCATGATGGAAAAAGCAGGCTATCGGATTGCAGTTGCTAATGCTGATCCCGACTTAAAGGCCCAGTGTAATCATGAGATTGGATCGAATGAAGACCAAGCTGTTGTTAAGCTGTTAGAACAACTCGCTCAGACAGCTGATCTTAAGCTGCTGGATCAATATAGAAGATAGGACGGCTAGTATGTCACAAGTCAGTGATTTTTTAACAGAATTCAATAAAATGCATCGGTCGATGAAAGAAATCAGTGGGCGGGAAGCCTCTTTTGGTTCTTTATTAGGATATCTGAAAAATCGTAACCCTGTCGTCGAACGATATTACGACCGCCTAAATGTGTTTCGTGAATTACGCAACCTCATTGTTCATGAAGACTATGATGTGGAGAAGGATTTAACGATCCCCACTCAGGCCACCATCGATGAATTTTCTGACATTCGCCGAAAGATGGAACAACCAGGCCAGATTGGCGAATATTTCCAGGGGCCGGTCGTGACTTTGAAGATGGGGGACGAGCTGTCGAAGGCCTTAGATTGTTTGCGCGAAGAAGATTACTCCAAATTTCCTGTCTTTCACCAGAAACGATTAGTGGGGGTCTTAGCGGATAAAGGCTTGCTTTTTTGGCTGTCTAATCACGCACACGATTCGGCATTAGACCTTTCGTCCATTCATATATCAGATATTGTTGAAAATTATGAGAAAGAAGATATTTTTATCTACTATAAATTAGCCCATCCCCAAACCTCTATTTATGAAGTCGATGAATGGTTTACCCAAAACCTAAAAAATGGTCGCCACCACTCCATTATCCTAATGAGCAAAAAGAATCAGGTCGAAGAGCCAGAGGATATTTTAGGGATCATTACTCCTTTTGACTTACCAAAAATTAGTGAAAATCTATAAAACCTATTGTATGCCCGCCCGACTTGTGCTATACTAAGGCTGACAAAAAGTAAGATAAAAGGAGTTGAGCTGATGAGCTATCAGATTTCTGATCAGACATATTTAGGAAAAGTCGTCCTTAAAGTGAATGATCTCGACCGCATGGTGGACTTTTATAACGAAACGATTGGTCTGGAAGTTTTTAATCGAGATGAGACTTCTGCCCAATTAGGCATTGCAGGTCAAGATCAAGTGCTGCTGGAGTTAAAAGCTCTGGACAATCAAGCGAAAAAACGGACCACAACGGGCTTGTACCATATGGCCTTTTTACTCCCCAACCGCCAAGATTTAGGCTATGTATTAAAACATTTTCAACAGCAAAACCAGGCCCTCACTGGTGCTGCTGACCATGGCTATAGTGAAGCCGTTTACCTTTATGACCCGGAATTAAATGGGATTGAAATTTATGCGGATAAGGATAAAAGTGAATGGGACTATCAAGCAGATGGTAAGATAGAGGGAGTCACTGAGCCTTTAGACCTAGTGGCTTTGATGCAACTGGCTGAAAGTGGCCAGCAAGATAAATTCCCAGCTGGAACGACCATGGGACACGTCCATTTGCAAGTCGCTGATCTCGATCATTCGCGTGAATTCTTCGGTCAAGTCTTGGGCATGAACTTAAAATCTGAATTCAAAGGTCAAGCTCTCTTTTATGCGGCGGGTGACTACCACCACCACATCGGAAATAATACTTGGGCAACAGAAGGGAAAGGATCAGCTGAAGCGACTGATCCTGGTTTAGATTATTTTGAGATCATTCTTCCCGATCTATCTGGCTTGATGAATCATTTGGATGAGAGCGCCTATCCTTATAAAAATATAAGCGAGGATGAAATTGCTCTAAGCCATCCTGATGGAATTGATATTCATATCTTACAAGCTTAAGCCAGACTGATTGAGCGAGAGAGTATGACAATTGAAAATGAAACTACATGTTGATAAGGCTTGTGACGGCGGTCACAGGTCTTTTTTTATTCAATGATTGACTCTAGCGACTTGGGTGAGAGGGGAAAGGAGAATCTGGACTTTTCAATCTTCTGCTTATTTCAGTATAATAAGGTAGAGTAGATGAAGAAGGAGCTAAGGTGTTCATGGAAAGCATTCACATTTACCATAGCAATGACGTACATTCCGATCTCCACAGCTGGACCAACCTTCAAAGATTGATGGCTCGATGGCGAAAAACTGACCATCAGGCAGGGATTTCTGCCAGCTTGCTCTTTGACTTAGGTGATGCGATTGACTACCAGCATACCTTAATGGAGGCGACTCGAGGTCAAGCAATGGTTCAACTCATGAACGACTTAGGATATGATGGAGCTACCATTGGGAATAATGAGGGATTGAATCTCAGCCAGTCTGATTTAAATCGGGCCTATGCTGGGGCTCGCTATGACTTACTGATTGCTAATCTTTTGGATCAAAAGAGTCAGACCCCCCCTCCATGGGCCCAAGCATTTAAAATTTACCAGACGTCAGCAGGCAGTTGCTTAGGTGTTTTTGGTGTGACTTATCCTTATACTGACACTTATGCCTTAAATCAGTGGCAGGTATTAGATCCATATAAAAGCATTCAAAAGATAGTTGAAAGATATGCCGACCAAGTGGACGTACTCATTTTGCTTTCCCATCTGGGGAAGGATGAGGACGTTAAAGTGGCTAAAAACTTTCCAGCCCTTGATCTTATTTTAGGCTCTCATACTCATCATGTTTTTGACCAAGGCTGCTGGGTCGGCGATTGTTTGCTGACTGGTGGCGGTGCTCGTGGGAAATATATGGGACGAGTGGAATTGAAGCTTGACAATCATCGGCTCGTTCATAAAGAAGCTTGCTTATATGATTTGGATAAGGAGTTAAATGATTATGATCTTGAGCAGGCCCAAGCTTGGCTCCTTAAGGGCGGCCAGGCTTTAGACCAAATAGAAGTCGGCCAACTGCCTCATCTTTTAAAAAAGAATTATTTTCAAGAATCTGACCTGTCTCAGCTTGCTCACCAGGCTTTTCAAGATTACGCTCAGGAGAAGGTGTCCGTTTTAATGGGAGGATTATTCTTGAAAGACCTGGGACCAGGCCGTGTCAGCCGCAAAGACTTACACGATTGCCTCCCCCACTCCATGCGTTTGCTGAAGGTCCGTTTGCGCGGGCAGGATTTGATTCGCTTTTTGCAAAGCGTGGAAAATCAACGGGTCCATCTGCGTCAGCTGTCTGTCCGTGGTGCAGGCTTTAGAGGTGAAGTTTTAGGCGATATACTATATTCTGGGATTCATCAAGATAGCCAGCAGAACTTTTATTATCTCAATCGTAAAATTAGACCCAACAAACACTACGACTTGGTGACGGTTGACTTTATGCTTTTTAGTTCCTTTTTCCCCATCTTGAAAGAAAGAGCCCAAACAGACCTTCTCTATCCCGACTTATTGCGCCAAGTCCTTGAGAACTATATTAGACAAAAAAGATAGGAATGATGAGATGTCACAGACCAGTGAAGAGAAGCAAAATAAAAAATCGTTTGACCAGACCATTGAAGAAATGGTTGATGATCAAGTGGAAGAAATGGTTGTCAAGATGATTCATGAGGATGAATTACTGATCGATGGCCAGCGATTTAAAATTTTAGAAAACAAAAATCAAGCCCTAGACCTCGACCAATTAAACCAGCGTTATAGTCAGTTGTTTGAGAAGTTTGACTTTATTGTGGGGGATTTAGGATTCGATCAATTAAGGCTGAGAGGGTTTTATTATAGTGATACAGCGGGTGTTCCCCTGGATATGCGCATTTCAACCTTGGAGGATTATTTGAATGAATACTGTAATTTTGGCTGCGACTATTTTGTTTTAGAGCGCTTAGATGAAAAAACAGTATTTCCTGATTATAAGAAAAAATCAAAAGCCCATAAATCTTCTCACAAAACGAAGCATCGCCCACATCAAAATAAAAAGTTGAAGAAAAAGAAACAAACAGAAAAACGGGTAAAGTCTAAACAATCATTTCAAAAGACTAAAAGTGATAAGGGCAAAGCAAGAGTCAGACAAGAGCTCAGTCAGCCAAAAGAAAAGACTCAAACTGTTGAGCATCAGAGTGCTAATAAAAGTTTCCAAATTAAGAAGAAAAAATAAGGAGGATGACCAGTGGTAAAATCTTACCAAGCCTATATTATTGACCTGGATGGGACCATGTATTTAGGAGACCAGCCGATCGAACAGGCGCCTGCCTTTATTCAGGCTTTAAGAGAAAAAGAGAAGAAGTTTTTATTTTTAACCAATAATTCGACCAAGGTTCCTGCCGATGTGTGCCAAAAATTGAAAGACTGTGGAGTAGAGGCCTATGAAGATGAAATTTATACTTCATCCATGGCTTGCTTGGACTACTTGCTAACTAAAGATGTTCAAACGGTTTATTTGATTGGTGAAGGGGGTATTGAAGAAGCCGTAAGATCCTCTCACATTCAAATCAAGCAGGAAGGATTAGTCGATGCGGTAGTCGTTGGTTTAGACCGCCATGTGACCTATGAAGAATTGGCCCAAGCGTCTCTGATGATTCAAGACGGGGCAGAATTAGTGGTGACTAACCCCGACTCTGGTCTGCCGACAGACCAGGGCCTCATTCCAGGAGCGGGTGCCATTTCTGCCTTTTTAGAAACGGCTAGCCAGCGTCCAGCTACCGTGATTGGTAAGCCTGAGGCCATTATGATGAACAAGGCCGTTGAAGCCTTGGAGGTGGATAAGGCCGAATGTTTAATGGTGGGTGATAATTACCAAACGGATATACGAGCAGGCTTGGATAATGGGATTGATAGCCTGATGGTCTTTACTGGGCTGACGACCAAAGAAGAAGCAGCTGAGATGGACCGTCAACCCACCTATAAAGTTGATGATTTGAGCCAATGGGAGATCCTTTAATGAGATGGCGTTGGCAGGATGGGGGGGGACTCTTCGCTCTTCTTTTGTTTATTGTTTCGGCTGCTATTAGTCTAGTGATTATTTTTACCCCGCTCTATTCTTGGACAGCCCAGGCTATGGATTTAGCTGGTCAGCTGGGGATGAGTCATGACCAGCTTATGGACAATTACCATCAGCTGATGGCTTATTTGAATTTTCCCTGGGTTGATCAGCTCGTCATGGCTGATTTTCCTAGCTCAGACCAAGGGCTCTTTCATTTTTTTGAAGTGAAAAGACTCTTTATGCTGAATGCTGTGGTTTTAGTGCTGTCGGCCATCGGGAGTGTTTTTTATTGGCGATGGGTTCACCGAAAAGGGCACTTTATAGCCCCAGCTGTTTTTTTCAAAGGGATGATTGCTGTTCCCTTTGTCTTGGTCGTTCTACTAGCCCTGAATTTTGATTGGATGTTTGTCACTTTTCATCGTATCGCCTTCAATAATGAAGCTTGGATTTTTAATCCTTCAACCGATCCCATCATCTTAGCCCTGCCTCAAGGATTTTTTATGCTGTGTTTCGCAGTGGTTTTCATCTTAATCGAGGCAACCTTCATCGGTTTGTATACTTATTTTCGCAAAAAAGGACAGCCAAAATAATGGCTGTCCTTTTTTATGGGAATTTTATTTTTAGTGGAAAGAATCGCTGACATCTGGATGGGCATGGGCGAGCGAAGAAGCGGCCGCTGCAGCAATAGCGCCAATAATATCATCTAAGAAGGTGTGGACGCTTCCTTCTTTGGCTTGATCTAATTGACCAATGATGCCAGGCTTTACCTTATCCAAATAGCCAAAATTAGTGAGGCCAATCGATCCGTAAACATTGACGATGGCCATAGCTAAAGATTCATCCGTTCCATACAGCGGTCGATCTTCTTCAATAATTTCTTGGAGGGGAGACATGAGTTGTTTGTTTTCAGCTAAGATGTCCAGTTGGATGGCAGTTAGGATGGTCATTTGAACTTCTCTTTTTCTTAGCGTTCGCTCCACGAAATACATAGACATTTCATTATTAACAGCGGGGTTAAATGGGCTTTGAAGTTGAGTCACCAAGCTAGCAATATCTTCAAGCTCAACTCCCCGTTTTTTTAATAAGTCCAGGGTCAATGTTCTTAATTCTTCCTCCTTAAACATGGCCATCCTCCTCTAACCCCAGGGAAGTACTTTGTTGGGGTTTGATAGATTGGTCAGGATGGATGGAATGGATGGCATGGTTGACGGCGATAGGAGCTTCACCGAAACCGGTTGCGATTAAATCAATTTTACCTGGATAGTCGCACACATCACCAATAGCAAAGACTCTATCCAGTGAGCTTTCCATCTTATAATCCACTTGGATGCGGCCAGCGCTTTTTTCCAGCGGCCAGTCTTGAATAGCTCCTAAGGAAGACTGGAAACCATAACTGACGATGAAAGCATCGGCCTCTAGCCGCTGAATATCTTCACCCCGCCGCTCTTTAAAGAGCATGACTTTTATACGGTCACCATCGGCTTCTATGCCATGGGGTTCGTAAGGGGTTAAGAGACGGATATCACTTTCTTTTAATTGTTGGACGGAATAATCCAAGGCTCTAAATTTATCTCGGCGGTGGACCAAGCTGACAGTTTTAGCGATGGGTTCTAAAGCTAAAGCCCAATCCACAGCTGAATCTCCACCACCATTGATAACAACATCTAAATTGCGGTAACTTTCTAAATCTTTAACTAAATAATGTAAATTTGTTTTTTCAAAGCTAGCCGCTTCTTCTAATTTTAACTTGCGGGCTTGGAAGGCTCCTCCGCCAACCGCTAAGATAATACTACGTCCCCTATGTTCTCCATCTTGGCTCCTTAAAAGATAAGCCTCTTCTTCCTCCAGCCATTCGATCGTCTGCACTTCTTCATTCAAGCAGACTTCCAAATTGAAGCGGCTGATTTGTTCAATCAGGCGGTGGCTAAGTTCCTGACCGTTAATGGATGGATAGGCAGGGATATCATAGATGTTTTTTTTCGGATAGAGCAGGCGGGGCTGGCCACCGACTTGTCCCAAACTTTCAATAATTTTAACTCGAGCATTTCTCATACCGGCATAAAAACCAGCGAATAAGCCAACGGGGCCGCCCCCCACAATGATAATATCATCTATTTCTGTCATCGCCCGTCCTCCTAATTATAAAAAAGACTTTTAAAAATAAGTGAAATTAAAACTCCCACTATGCCGCCTACCAAAACTTCAGAAGGTTTGTGGCCCAGTGAAATGGGGCGTAGATTATGGGACAACTTCATAATTTTATCCTTATTAGCGAAGTTGTGCTCGTGAGCTGCCAGTTGTATCTCAGTGATGAGACGGCGAAGAAGAATAGCCTGTTCACCACTTTGACGACGAACTTTGACAGCATCGTTTATAATCAGACTGGCAAACACCCCCGAAACAGCCACCAAGGGAGATTCGATGCTGTATTCAATGACGAGGGAGGTGAATAGCGAGCACACCCCCGCAGTGTGAGAACTTGGCATTCCTCCTGTCGAAATAATCAAATGGGAAGGTGCATCTCTCCCCATTAACATAGCGAGAGGGACTTTAATAATCTGTGTGAAAATAAAAGCAAACAGAGCTGCAACCAAAGGATAATTATTAAAAATTGTCAATGACGCCACTTCCTTCTAGATATAAGCATTCACAGTCATATTACCATATTTTAGATGAATAGGGAGGAAGAAAAATGTTCCTCACTCGCTCATCATTTCAGCCGGTTAAACAAACTTGTACTTTAAATAGTGAAATGGCTGGGCTTGATTAAACATTAGGATGATGGAATGGGGAGAAAGCTTGTTTTAAGGCGTCTACTTTTATAAATTAGAGGCAGAAGAAGAAAAGGGGAAGAAGAATGAAAAAATTATTGAAGATCATACTTTTTATGCTAGTTGCTATTTTTATATTTGCCTGCCAAAGCGGTCAGCCTGAACAGCCTGCATCCACGGATGAAAATCAGGAAGAATTGGCGCAATCAGAATCGACAGAGGATCAAGAAGATGTGAAAATTTATAAAGTTGGAGTGGTTTCCGACCGAGCGGCCGAAATTTGGGAAAATGTCAACGAACGTTTAATTGAAGAAAATATTCAAGTGGAGCCGGTGATTTTGAGTGATTATGTCCAACCCAATGTGGGGGTTTCTGAGGGATCTTTGGATGCTAATGCCTATCAATATATTCCATTTTTAAGTGATTATAATGAAGCTAATCATGAAAATTTGATTCCTATTGGTTACCTTTCTGTTGAAGCTATGGGAATTTGGGGGCAGGACGGTATCGATTCCTTGGAGCAAGTGCCAGCAGGCGCCCAAGTTGCTGTTATTGAAGATCCGGTGAATTTTGGCAATGCCTTGACTCACTTAGAGAAGGCGGGCTTAATTACTCTCGATGAGGAGGCTGGACCCACTCCGGAATTAAAAGATATTGTCGACAATCCCAAGCAATTAGACATTATTCCAATGGAGGCAGGCATGGTCCCTCGAGCCATTACTGATGTGGAATTAGTCATGCCGGGGGCGACAGCGGCTAAAGAATCTGGTTTAGAAAAAGAAGAGGCCTTATATTTTGAAGACACGGATAACACTTCAAAACTCTTCCGTTTGACTTTCACTACTCGACCAGAATTAGCGGATGACCCTGGCCTTCAAACGGTATTGGATTACTACCAAAGTCCTGAGACGATAGAATTTGCGAATGAGACAGGCGATGGGAGTTTTTACCCGGGCTGGAATAATGATGATGACGCTAGTGAAGATTATAAGGAATATGTTAAACTTAAATAAAAATATTAGGATTGAGAGAGGTTTAAGATGACAGAATTAACGGACGCTTGGTCATTAGCTGAAAAAATAAAAAGCAAACAAATTAGCCCGCTAGAGGCGGTGGAAGATGCCATCGAAAAGATTAAAAGTCAAGATAACTATCAGGCCATCCACCATACCCTTTTTGACCAAGCTTTAGCAGAAGCTGAAACATTTGATCGTTTTCAAGCGCCCTTTGCAGGCGTACCGATTGTCAGTAAAGACTTGGGTCAGTTGGTGGCTGGCGGTTTGAACTCATCCGGTTCTGCTTTATTGAAAGACAATCAAGCGCTGGCTTCCAACCATTTTATTCAAGCACTTCAAGCGGCTGGCTTTATTATTGTCGGCCAAAGCAATGTGCCGGAATTTGGAATTAAATTTATATCCGATTCCCAGACTTTCGGCAAGGTTTCTAACCCTGTTTGTCCTTCCTACCATGCTGGTGGATCAAGTGGGGGAGCGGCTGCAGCTGTCCAAGGCGGACTATTACCTATAGCTACAGCTTCAGATGGTGGAGGATCCATTCGCATTCCTGCTTCCTTTACTGGTCTGATTGGCTTGAAACCGACCACCGGACGCATGCCCATGGGACCTCAGCAGTGGCGGTCATGGGGCGGTGGAGCGAGTCATTTTGCCTTGACCAAGTCTATGAGAGATACCCTGGCCTTATTTTTCCATCTGCAAACCGACCAATGGATGGCCATGCCTTATCGCCTGCCTCTTTTAAAAGAAAAAGATTTTGAAAAGACGAAAACTGACCTTAAGTCCCTACGCATCGGTCTGGTTCAACGGCCAGAATGGGACAGTGATGAGGCTATGGCAGCGGTAGATCAAATTGCTCAGGATTTATCCGACCGTGGCTTTCATGTTCAAAAGATGAAGCCTGCTTTAGACATCCCGGCTCTGGTCCATTCCTATTATCAAATGAATGGGGCAGAAATGGATAAGATTTTATCTAAGATTGAGTCAGGCCGGGGGCAAGAGATCGCAAGAGAAGAATTAGAACCCTTAACATGGGCCATCCGTTCTTATGGAAAAACTATCAGCGGCAGCCAGTATTCAGCTTTATTGGATCTCTGGGACCAAGCTTCTTTTATTATGAGTGAAGTCTTTGAAGAGGTTGATGTTCTGATTCAACCCACCACGACCCAAGCAGCCCCTGCTTTAGATGAGGATCTTTATCCTACTCAAGCTATTCAAAACATCCAGTCAGCGGAAGAATTAAACCAAGCGGATTGGGAAGAGCCGTTGTTTGAAAGCTTAAATCAGGCCAATCGTTTATCTCCTTATGCCCTCATCGATAATTTAACAGGTATTCCGGCCATGTCTCTTCCATTATGGACCTGTTCAGACGGCCGTCCACTGGGGCTGCAATTGTCAGCCGCTAAAGGCAGGGAGGACCAGCTTTTGGCTTTAGGACAGTTTTTAGAAGACGAAGGTCTTTTCCACTATTATCAAGCAAAATAACCGATCCAGGACAAGGGCTGTATCACGCACACAGCCCTTATCTTTTTTTCTAATCCGTATTGTAGTAAAATAGTTAAGAATTCAAATTTGAGGAGGATTTTAAATGTCAAGCTTTCCACAATTAGAAAATCAAGCTAACTTACAAGCAAACATCCATACTAACCAGGGGGATATCCTCGTAAACTTATTTCCTGATCATGCTCCTAAAACAGTAGAAAATTTTGTTCAACATGCTAAAGAGGGCTATTATGATGGAGTAATTTTCCATCGTGTGATTCCCAACTTTATGATTCAAGGGGGAGACCCGACAGGCACAGGAGCTGGTGGTGAAAGTATTTATGGTGAAAGTTTTGAAGATGAATTTCATGAGGATCTTTACAACTTGCGCGGTGCTCTGTCCATGGCTAATGCTGGACCTAACACTAATGGCAGCCAATTTTTCATTGTGACTGCTGATGACGTTTCTGATTCCTTCCTTGAACAAATGGAAGAAGTAGGCTATCCAGAAGAGATTGTGGCCACTTATAAGGAAGAAGGGGGAACCCCTTGGCTCGATAACCGCCACACGGTTTTCGGCCAAGTGATTGAAGGAATGGCCACCGTGGAAGCCATTGAAAAAGTCGAAACCAATCTTGCTGACAAACCTCTTGAGGATGTTGTCATTGAAAGCATCAGTATTACAGAAGCCTAATTAAAGGAAGTGTCAAAATTGGGATTTCATATCGGCCAAAAAGTAAAAGGAAAAGTCACGGGTATCCAACCTTATGGTATCTTCGTTCAACTTGATGACGATACTCAAGGCTTGGTCCACATTTCTGAAATTACTCATGGCTTTGTCGAAAATATTAAAAATGTTTTCAAAATAGGAAAAACAGTGGAAGTGGTCGTTTTAGATATAGATGAGTATAGCCACAAAATTTCCTTGTCAACTCGAGCTTTAGAAGAGTTGGCTATTCAACCTTCTAAAAAAAGAAAATACCATCCCCGTTACAGCAATTTGAAAAGTGAGACGGGTTTCCAGTCCATCGCTGAAAAAATGCCGGAGTGGATTGAAGAAACATTAAAAAATTTGAAAGAGTATAAAGTGAATGAATAATGATAAAAAAGAGGTGAAAGCATGGGACTTAAAATTAACACGGCCTATGCCATAGGACCTTTTATAGCTCCCACCGAAATGGACTATATCCAGTATCAGCTTGAAGCCGCTGATGATTTACTCCGATCCTATACAGGCCCTGGCCATGAATACTTGGGCTGGTTAGACATTACCCAATGTGTCAGCGGTGAGGAAATTGAAAGAATAAAAAAACTGGCTGCTGATATTCAACAACAGTCAGACGTATTGATAGTGATTGGAGTGGGGGGCTCTTATATTGGTTCGCGAGCAGCCATAGAATTTTTAAACCATAGCTTCCACAACCAGTGTGGACCGCAGCAAGATGACCATCTTGAGGTTTATTTTGCTGGTCATCATTTAAGTGCTTCTTATTTGAATGACTTATTAGAATATATAGAAGGAAAAGATTTTTCCATCAATATTATTTCTAAGTCAGGCACCACCTTGGAGCCGTCCATCGCTTATCGCTTGTTTAAGCAACGACTGTTTGATCAATATGGAGAAGAAGAAGGACGCCGTCGGATTTATATCACCACCGATGCTAAAAATGGAGCCTTGAGACAAGAAGCCGACCAACATCAAATGACCAGTTTAAGCATTCCCGCAGATGTGGGGGGGCGTTTTACTGTTTTGACTGCGGTTGGTTTGCTGCCAATTGCAGCTCTAGGTCATGATATTGAGCGCCTGCTTGAAGGAGCGACTGATTACGCTGAGGAATATCGGAAAGCCGATTTTGAACACAATTCAGCCATGCAATATGCGGCTATTCGAAATATTTTGTACCGCAAGGGCTACGATATAGAATTGCTCATCAATTATGAACCCAAGCTCAAAGCTTTTTCAGAATGGTGGCAGCAACTCTTCGGTGAGTCTGAAGGTAAAGATCAAATGGGAATTTATCCAGCCATGGCTAACTTCACCACAGATCTTCACGCTCTTGGTCAGTATATTCAAGATGGCCGCCGGCAGTTATTTGAGACCGTTTTAAAAATTGAACAAGCAGAAGCGGATATACACTTACCTCCCTCAGACAATGAGCAGGACTCTATGGCCTTTTTGGATGGCGAAAGCCTTAACACCATCAACCACAAAGCTTTAGAAGGCACCATGGTCGCTCATGTAGAGGGGGGAGTTCCCAATATTCTACTCTCTATTGATCGAGCGGATGAATATCATCTGGGCCAGCTCTTTTTCTTTTTTGAACTTGCTGTGGCCTTGTCCGGATATGTCAATGCGGTCAATCCCTTCGACCAACCTGGAGTAGAAGCTTATAAAAACAATATGTTCGCCCTGTTGAACAAACCGGGGTATGAAGAGTTAGCTAAAGAGTTAAAGAATAAAATGATCCATAAGGAGTAAAAGGATGTCTACTATTAAGGTTGTAAGAGCTGAAGTTAAAGACTGGCCTGACATCCATGACTTGCTGGTGAATGTGGCCCAGTGGTTAAAAGATCAAGGGTCACAACAATGGAATAGTTTGTTAAGGGGGGAAGATTCCCACCAAACAAAGGAACGACTAGCAGCAGGGCAGCTTTACGTCGGCCGAAACACTCAAAATATGATTGTTGGCATGTTCATTTTATATAGCAAACAAAGTGACTGGGATGAAAAGCTGTGGGGGAAAGATAGCCAGCAGGACTATTATTATCTCCACCGCTTAGCTGTTCACCGCCAGTATAAGAACAAAGGATACGGCTCAGACCTAATGGCTGCAGCCAAAGAGCTCACTGAAAAAAACGACAAAAAAGCTTTACGATTGGATTGCCGTTGCCAGATAGAGGCTTTAAACCACTTTTATACTGCGGAAAGCTTTAAGAAGGTTGGCCAACAAGAGAATATTTTTGACGGGGACCGGCTGAATGATTTTAACCTTTACGAATGGCATGGGACAGAATAAAAACCTAAAAAGCCTTGGAGAGCGCTGACAGAGGTCAGTGCTCTTTTTTAATAAAAAGTCTTGCATTCTTTTAAAGACGGTGGTATATTATAAATCCAGCCGAAAATAAAAGAGCCAAGGCAAATAAAAAAATAAAAAATATTTTTACTTTCCCTTGACATTTAATTGACGGCTTGATATTATATAAAAGTCGCGTCAAAGCAAAGCGACATTTTATAAAAGAGTGGATCTTTGAAAACTGAACAAA
>JBHWOX010000020.1:0-6588 GCA_043424615.1 Atopococcus sp. | reverse complement strand
TTTTTACATTAAATTTACAAGATATTAACTTCAACACTGTATGATTAGAACCAAAGACTATTAATTACACTTCGGAGGTATGTTATGAAAATTATTGTAGCTGGTGGAGACGGATTCTGTGGATGGCCGACAGCAGTCTATTTATCTAAAAAAGGACATGATGTAGCTATTATTGACAACATGGTTCGTCGTGACATCGACAACGAGCTTCATTCCAATTCATTGACTCCTATTGCTTCTTTAGAAGATCGGGTCGCTAAATGGAATGAAATTTCTGGGAAAACCATTGAAATTTTTGAAGGTGATTTAAACCACTATGATTTCTTATCCATGGTTTTTGAACAATTCCAACCTGAAGCTTTCGTTCACTATGCTGAACAACGCTCAGCTCCTTACTCAATGATTTCTAGAAAACATACGATTTATACGCAGAGTAATAATGTTTTAGGGAACTTAAACGTTCTTTATGCCATTAAAGAATACGCGCCAGACTGCCATCTTATTAAATTAGGAACCATGGGAGAATATGGAACACCTAATATTGATATTGAAGAAGGCTATTTGGAAATTGAACATAATGGCCGTAAAGACACTTTCTTATACCCTAAAAAACCAGGATCTTTCTATCATTTAACGAAAGTACATGACACCAATAATATTGAATTCGCCTGCCGATCTTGGGGAATAAGAGCCACCGACTTAAACCAAGGGGTGGTCTACAATGTCAATACGGAAGACACTGCTCAAGATGAAACCATTTACAACCGTTTTGACTATGATGGAGTTTATGGAACCGTCTTAAATCGTTTTATCATTCAAGCGGCTTGTGGGCTCCCGCTATCGGTTTACGGTAAAGGTGGACAAACGCGTGGATTCATTAATATTGAAGATACCGTCCGTTGTATCGAATTAGCTGCTGAAAATCCAGCTGAACGTGGTGAATTCTTAATTTATAACCAAATCACTGAATCTTTCAGTGTGAAAGAATTAGCTGAAAAAGTTCAAAAAGTGGCTAAAGAGTATTTTGACTTAGATGCAAACATCGAACACACAGAAAATCCACGTGTGGAATTAGAAGAACACTACTTCAATGCTAAACATACGGCATTGGAAGAATTAGGCTTGGAAGCTCATTTGTTAACAGATGAGGTCATTCGCGATATTATGCAATTAGCTCTTGATTACAAAGACCGTGTCAAAGAAAATAATGTCATGAACTCTCCGTCTTGGAAATAAGGCAGGGTGAATAAATTCCAATGAAAATTGCCCTTGTTACCGAAACATTTTTACCGTCTACAGATGGTATAGTGGTCCGACTAACAAAAGCAGTAGACTATATGCTAGCTCAAGGTCATGAGGTGATTGTGATAGCGCCCGATGTGGGTGATGTCCCTGAAGATTACCGAGGAGCAAAAATTTATGCCCTACCGGCTAAAACTTTCTTTTTTTACAAGCAACGGCCTTGGGGACTCCCAACTTCGAAAGTTGGAAAAATCTTCAAAGAATTTGAACCGGACATTGTTCACGCAGCTAATCCATTTTCTCTCACCGCCAGCGCGGTCCATTATGCGAAAAAATATGATATTCCATTAATTTGTTCCTTTCACACCAATATACCGAACTATCTTAGCCATTATGGCTTTGAATCTTTTGAAAATATGGTGTGGAAATATCTGAAAAAATTGCATAATGAAGCCGATATAAACTTGGTGACTTCTGATGCTATGTATGATCTTTTAGATGAGCATGGGATTGAAGGGCTGGAGGTCCTACCGAAGGGGGTAGACATTGATAACCGCCATCCTCGATTTTATTCTGAAAGTATGCGTAATCGATTAACGGAAGGCGAGACGGAAAAGAAACTCCTTATTTTTGTCGGTCGACTAGCTCCTGAAAAAAATATCAAAGCATTAAAATCCATCATGACGGACCGAAAAGATGTGCGTTTAGCCGTTATTGGCGATGGACCGGACAAGGAAAACTTAGAAGAAATATTTGCCGATACCCCGACAGTCTTTACTGGTTTCTTACACGGCCGGCAACTGTCTGAAGCTTATGCTTCAGCGGACGCCTTCGTTTTTCCTTCACGATCTGAAACTCTTGGTTTAGTGATTACGGAATCCATGGCTTCAGGGACACCTGTCATTGCAGCCTATTCTGAACCCACTGCTGAACAAATCGAACATTTGTCAAATGGATTAATGTATGGTGGCGAAGATTTGCCCGATCTCAATGAATGTCTTGATATGTTGGATTATCCTGGCATGATGTCTGACATTGCCGAACAGGCCCGTGACTATGCCATGCAATTTTCTTGGGAAAACGCCTCTGCTGCCATGCTTGATGCCTATGAAGAGACGATCGCTTATAGTAAAGAGTATGATTTTTCACATTAATGACTTAAATTTTTCAGGCTGTGACCACGGTCACAGCCTGTATTTGTAGCTATAAAAGGGGGAGATCATTATGGAAATAAAAGCTCTGAACGCCTTTGATGACAATTACATTTGGGTTATGGAGGACAAGCAAGAAATTGTAGTAGTTGATCCTGGCCAAGCTGAGCCCGTTATTCAATACATAGAGCAGACAGGGGTCAATCTTAAAGCAATTTTACTCACTCATGAGCATGAAGATCATGTCGGAGGAGTTCCTAGCTTAATAGATGCTTATGACTCTGTAGAAGTTTACGGGCCAATTGAAACAAAAGAATTAAATACTCATAGCTTGCAAGAAGGGGATTCACTTACTCTTTTTGGTCGTCATTTCAATGTTTTGAAAACAGCTGGCCATACAGAAGAACATATTTCTTTCTATGACGATGAACATTTATTCTGTGGGGATGCCCTGTTTTCAGCCGGTTGTGGACGAGTCTTTACTGGTGATTATGAAGAAGCTTTTGACAGCATGCAAAAATTTAATCAACTAGATGAAGGCTTGAAATTTTATGCCGGTCATGAGTATACCGTGACGAATTTGAAATTTGCGCTGACTATCGAAGAAGATAACCCTATACTCTTAGCGGCTTTAGAAGGGGCTCAAGCCCAAGTGGACCAAGGGCAAGCCAGCTTACCTTCGACCATCGGCTATGAAGAAGAAATTAATCTATTTTTACAAGCTGAAAATTTAGAAACTTTTAAAAAATTAAGAGATTTGAGAGATCAGTTTTAATACTTTTGGCTAGTAAGAAAAAGGCTGCGATATATAGCTCACAGCTTTTTTTATTTTAACCAGCTCTATGATTGACTATTGACAAAAGGAATCAAGAAAGGTAATATTTGTCGAAGAGAAAAGGAGCGATTGTATGATGATGTCTTATGAAATAAACACTCATTTCAGCTTTTCAATCGTTTCGTATTTTTTATCCAAACTTTCTTTAATAAAGTCCACTTCTATATTCAGCCCAAACTGAAAGAAGTGGACTCTTTTTTTAAACTTTTTTAGCTGGTGAATTGATGAGAAAAGAGGAGAAAGAAATGATTATTGACAAGTTGAACCGTCTGACCGAAAACAAAAGTCCAGTTTGTGTGGGCTTAGATACTCAATTATCCTATGTGCCTGAGGTAATGAGGGAACAGAAGCTTGAAGACAGCTTGTTTAACTTTAATAAAGAGATTATTCAAGCAACCAAAGATATAGTAGCTTGTTACAAAGTTCAGATTGGTTTTTATGAACAATACGGCTTAGCTGGTATGACGGCCTATGCTAAAACGCTAGCTTATTTACGACAATTCGATTTATTCACTATAGGAGACGTCAAACGGGGGGATATCGCTTCTACTGCCGAAGCTTATGCCCGGGCTCATTTTACTGGAGATTTTGAAGTGGATATGATGACAGTCAATCCATACATGGGTTATGACAGCTTGGAAGCTTATTTACCCTATTTGCAGAATTATAATAAAGGAATCTTTGTTTTAATTCGTACCTCCAACCCAGGCGCTCATGATATTGAATACCTTCCTATTAAAGACCAAGCTCTGTATGAAAAAATAGCTGATGATATTCAAAAAATAGCCCAAGATTACAAAGGGGCATCGGGTTTTTCCTCTATCGGTTTTGTTTTTGGTGGCACCCAATCTGACAATATAGAGGCCATCCGCCATCGTTATGCCGATATTCCCTTTCTTATTCCCGGATATGGCGCTCAAGCCGGCCAAGCTTCCGATATTAAAAAATATTTGAAGGAGGATGGGCAAGGCGGAGTCGTCAATGCTTCACGCTCCATTATATTAGCTTACCAAGATGAAAATAATCCGGAGACGGAAGTGGGAGCTGCTTCTCGTTCGGCGTGCCAACACATGATTAAAAATTTGAAAAAATAAGGAAGAAGGAGGAGTCGATATGGCAGTGAAAACTAAGATAGGTCCCTATTCATTTGATAATTGCATCATGAATGCTTCGGGTGTTCATTGCTCAACAGCCCAAGATTTAATTGATTTAGACCAGTCACTCGCTGCTAGTGTGGTGAGTAAAACAGCGACTTTAAATCCGCGCTCTGGCAATGAAGAACCTCGTATACACGCTTGGGGGCCCCACACCATTAATTCCAGTGGCTTGCCTAATTTAGGGGTCGATTTTTATATCCAACAACTTGAAGCTTTGGAAGAGGAGCATCCCGATAAAACTTATTTCATTTCCATCACAGAGATGAGTGAAGATAAGATCTGTCATATCATCGACCGGGTACAAGCCTCTTCATTATCTGCTATTATTGAACTCAATTTATCTTGCCCTAACATCATTGGTAAAGCACAAGTGGGCTATGATTATGAAGCTTGTCGGCGGCTGCTGGACCGTGTCTTTGCAAGTGTAGACCAAGAATTGGGTCTTAAATTACCTCCATATTTTGATTTGAATCATTTTGATCAGATGGCAAAAATTTTAAATCACTACCCATTAAGATATGTGAACACGATGAATTCAATTGGAAATGCTTTGGTGGTTCAGGACTTATCAGTGACTATTAAAGCTAAAAATGGCTTTGGAGGTTTGGGTGGTCCGATGGTTAAGGCGACCGCCCTTGCTAATGTTCATGCTTTCTATCAAAGACTGGATGAATCCATCTCAATTATTGGAACTGGTGGGGTCAGTAGAGGACGAGATGTTTTTGAACATATTTTATGTGGAGCTTCCATGGTTCAGTTGGCTTCTAGCTTATGGTCAGAAGGCCCTGGAATTTTTAACCGCTTAACGCAGGAATTAGAAGATGAAATGGCTCGCTATGGTTTTTCTACATTAGAGGATTTTAAAGGCCAGCTCAACTATTTGTAAGGCTCATCACTTTGTCAAGGCTGAAGATTCGTGCTAAATTGATAGTAAAATAAAAGAATTGAGGGAGTAGGGGCTTATGATAGGACGTGTTAAGCATTATTTGAGGCAGTTAACAGCATATTTGGAAGTGATTATTGCTGTATTGCTTTCGGTGGGAGTCATGATTGGTATTTTTGATTTTGGTGAGTATTTTACTCGCATATTTTTAGCCAATGCTTCAGAAACCTATGATATTTTTCAAGACTTTTTAGGTTATGCTTTGCTATTGATTGTGGGAATTGAATTAATTTTAATGATTCTCTACCATTCAACATCAGCTATTTTAGAATTAATTCTTTTCGTTATTGCTAGAAAAATGTTGATTTACGCTTCATCCATGAGCGAACTCGTCATGGGAACAGTGGCCATTGCCCTAGTATTTGTGGTCATGCGATTTTTAGTAAATCCACGAGTGGACGAATTCGTTTCTCGTCAAGACGCTAATAAGTATTCAGGGCTCACCCAAGTTCGGGATGTTATTGTTGATAGTGGCCTAAATCTTCCAATTGATAAGGGGAAAACACTCGATGACTTGCTACATACCTATGCGGAAGAAAATGATTTAATTCTTGAAGAAGGAGAAACTTATCAGATCGGTGAGGCTTTAATTAATATTATCGACCTCTCACCAGACCACAAAGTCAATAAAGTGATACTTGAAGATGGCGATTCCAGTCGATAAAAAATAGGCTATGGCAGTAAATGTTTACTGTCATAGCCTGTTCCTTTTTAAATATAAGCTTGGAGCATTTTCAATTGCTTTTCATTGATGACGACGGTATCACACCACTGATCCACCAGATGTTGCCGTTGATCATCAACAACCAAGAAGACAGCCACAAATGGAATAATATTAATAATTAATCTACCAGCTGTTTCTCTTACTAAACAGCTTTGGCGATCGATCGTTCCACCGTCTCGACGAATCACTCTTAAGCCAAGTAGCATTTTACCGAAGCTTTGCCCATTGAAATAGTAAGTCATAAAAAAGAAATATAAGATTAGAAAAATAAAGTTTAAGATGTGAAGAGTCCAATGCTGGCTGATGCTGGTTGAAAATAAGCGATAAAGAGTTAAATTGTAAAAAATCTGGCTGGCTGTACGGATGAAAAATAAATCAACCAAATAGGCAAATGTGCGAATCCAAAATCCAGCGAAAGCTTGTTTAGGCAAGTGGTTAAGGTCAAATTCTTTATAAATTTCAGAATTTTGACTCAAATTTTTAAATTGAAAAGGGTGGTGGGCAATTTTCTTACTATCTTGTTGCCCACCTGAGAC
>JBHWOX010000019.1:0-5120 GCA_043424615.1 Atopococcus sp. | reverse complement strand
TGGCTGCTGATGGGAGGAGTCTTGACCCTCATCTATACCAGGGCCATGGAGGGGCTGGTTCTGATATTTTTTCTCCATTAGTATCCCTCCCAACGGTATTCAATTTTCACGCGACTCAATTCTTCCAATTGTTTGATATTTTTCTCTAGCTCTGATTGCGTCAATTTATCAAAAAAAGAAGAAGAAAAGAATGAGAAAGGACTTGAAAAATCATAGGGGTTAGAGGCTAGTTCAAAGAATTGGGGGTTCTCAACACCAATATCATTCTTAATTTTATCCATAACTTCTCTTTCGTATTGAATGCCATCAATGAGATTTTGGTCTAGAGCTTGCTGGGCAGTGTAGATTCGACCATCAGCTAACTTTTTCACCTTAGCTTCATCCATGTCTCGTCCATCTTCGACCACTTGTACAAAACGCCCATAGGCTTCATCAATATAATTTTGGAAAACTTTTTCTTCCTCTTCTGTCATCTGGCGGTTAGAAGACCCCATGTCTTTAAGGGGTCCGGATTTGAATACATAGGGTTCAATACCAATTTTATCTTGCAGTCCCTCAATATTATAACCGCTCATAATCACACCGATGGAACCGGTGAGAGTTTCAGGGGTGGCATAAACTTCGTCAGCCATAACGGAAAGATAATAACCTGCTGAAGCCGCCATACTTCCCATGCTGGCATAGACGGGAAGCTCTGTTTCTTCCTTGATTTCCATAAATAAATCATACAGTTCTCGAGTTAAATAAACAGACCCACCAGGGGTATCTAAACTCAATAAAACTGCCTTAATAGAATCATCTTCTCTAATTTGTTCAGCTGCTTGAAGAAGGGCTTGGTGGTCATAACCGGTCGAGATCGCATTTTCCATTATAGGGCCTTCAATGTTCATGACCAAAACTCGCTCACTGTCGCTACCTTCTTCGATGATGACTTCACTGGCTGAATCCGCTTGAAATAAGGAATTAAAACTACTTTCTAAATTTTCATTCTGATTGGATAAACCGACAGCGGATATACTGCTTGCTACAACTAAAATAATGGCAATAACAACCACCGTCCAACGTTTACTATTCATTCTCTTCACCTCTCTGTCCTTTATTTTCATTTTACACATCTGCCTCCAAACTTTCAATTTCTTGATAAGATGAAATTTTTCTAAAAGATGAACGTTCGTATGATATAATAGATTAAAAATATGGATGGAGTTGGATATATGAAATTTAAAAGAAGCGAACGTTTGGTCGATATGACCATGTATATCAGTCAACACCCTTATGAAAAATTGTCTTATTCTTTTTTCGCCGACCGTTATCAGGCGGCTAAGTCATCCCTCAGTGAGGACGTGGCCATTTTAAGAGAAACACTCAAACAACAGGGGCTGGGTCATATTGAGACGATGACGGGAGTGAGCGGGGGCTTCATCTATAAACCAGCCATCGATCGGCAAACGGAAGAACGATTTATCGATGAGATTATTGATCTTATCGAAGAAGATGAGCGAATATTACCAGGAGGCTATCTCTATTTAACAGATATCCTAGGTAGCCCTCAAGCTTTAAGACGAGTGGCCCATATTATCGCTAATCGAATGATGCATCAGCAGGTCGATGTGGTGATGACTGTGGCTACCAAAGGTATTCCCTTAGCTACAGTCGTCGGTTTGGCTCTGAATTGTCCGGTGGTTTACGCTAGAAAGGATTCCAAAGTTACTGAAGGGGCTAGCGTATCTGTCAAATACACCTCTGCCTCTGCTCCCCATGTGGTTCAAAGCATGGAAATATCCAGAAATAGTTTAGCAAAGGGGTCACAAGTCTTATTAATCGATGATTTCTTAAGAGGGGGCGGTACCTTTGAAGGATTAAGTGCCTTATTAGAAATTTTTGATTGCCAAGCGGCAGCCAAATTTGTTCTATGTGAAAACATCCAAGAAGGGCAGCAGTTAGATACTGAAGTCCAATCTTTAATAACCGTCCAAGGATTGGATAATGAAAAACAAGAGTTAGAAATTAAAAAAGGATCGTTTTTCAGTTAAAACAGAACAATTATAAAAAATATTAAATAAACGTTCGACATTTAGAGCGGGCTGTTGTATAATAGCCCTTGTCAAATTATATTCTATGAGGTGAAAATAAAGATGACAGAGTACTTTAAATTAGAAGAAAATAAAACGAATGTGCGCACAGAATTTGTCGCAGGTTTAACGACCTTTCTGGCCATGTCTTATATCATTTTTGTTAATCCAGCCATCCTTTCCGAAACTGGCATGCCTTATCAGGGTGTTTTCATTGCCACCTGTTTATCAGCTGCTATTGCAACTGCAGCAATAGGACTTATTGCTAACGTTCCTTATGCCTTAGCGTCAGGAATGGGACTTAATGCATTTTTTACCTACACCGTTGTTTTTCAACTCGGGTTCTCTTGGCAAGAAGCTTTAGCCATGGTTTTTATTTGTGGTTTATTTAACATTCTCATTACGGTAACTAAATTTCGACAAATGATTATCCATGCTATTCCTTCCACCCTCCAACACGCTATAAGTGGGGGGATTGGAATCTTTATTGCTTATATCGGCTTAAAAAATGCAAACATCATTAACTTTAGTATGGATGCTGGCAGTATCATGTCAGTTAACGGACAAGCTTTCGATGCTGGCCAAGAAGTCTTTGAAGGGGGCATTCAATCGGTCATGGGAAATGGTGGGACTTTACCTGCCATTAGCTCTTTTACTGATCCCATGACCCTCGTCGCCTTATTCGGCATTATCCTCATGATGGCGATTTTGATGAAAAACACTCAAATTGCTGTATTATTAGGGATTGGTTTGACAGCTGTCTTAGCTTTGATTGTGGATCCTAGTCCTTTATTAAATTTCTCTTGGCAAGATGTATCTTTAGGGGCTTCTTTCCAAGAATTTACCCAAGTTTTTGGGGCAGCTTTTTCCTCTGAAGGTTTGGGATCACTACTCGCTGATCCATCCCGCTATCCCTTAATATTGGTAACCATTTTTGCTTTTTCACTTTCAGATGTATTTGACACGATTGGAACATTTATTGGAACGGGTGTACGTTCAGGTATTTTTGATTTATCTGATTCCCAAAATGTGGACCAGAGTTCTGGATTTAATTCTAAAATGGACCGAGCATTGTTCGGGGATGCGATTGGAACATCCATTGGAGCTATTTTAGGAACCTCTAATACGACAACTTATGTTGAAAGTGCGGCTGGAATTGGAGCTGGAGGACGAACAGGTCTGACATCCATTGTTACAGCATTCTTTTTCATTTTATCTATTTTCCTAGCTCCTGTTATTTCTTTAGTGCCTGCTGTAGCAACAGCCCCAGCTTTGGTAGCGGTAGGGGTCATGATGATGGCTTCCTTTACCGAATTAAATTGGAATGATTTAGAAGATGCTTTCCCAGCCTTCTTCGCTTCCGTTTTTATGGGATTAGCTTACTCTGTCTCTTACGGTATAGCTGCAGGGTTCTTGGCCTATATCGTTGTTAAATTCGCTAAAGGAAAATTGAATGAAGTCCACCCTATTATATGGTTAACCGTAATCTTATTTGTATTGAACTTCATCATCTTAGCTATCCTATAGCTGTACCATTCATGAACTAAAAAACCAGTTAAACTCCAATGTTTAACTGGTTTTTTTTATATGGTCAGCATGATTAATCCTGACTAACAATGTCTAAGACCTGTTGATACATTTGATCGACTTCAATGGTCGTTTGATGGCGAATAGGAGATGAAAGGATCTCAGCCATGGCTGCAGGCATCTCCACTCCAGCTGCTTTTTCCACCGCCTGTAGAATAGCTTTATCTGTTAAATCCCTGGTCTCTTGACCAATCGCTTGCAATACAGCTTCAGGGAATTTAAACGGACTAGCAGTCGATACGATGACAGCTGGTCGATCAGATAAGCCTTCTGTGCTCGCTTTTTTTAGGGCTTGAGAAGCTACTGCCGTGTGAGGGTCCATCAGATAGGAAGTGGCCTCATAAACTTGACGGATTTCAGCTGATGTTTCTTCTTGGCTGGTATACTGACCGATGAAATCGTTAAAGGCGGCTTGATCTTGAGAATCGATTTGATATTTTCCTTTTTCCTCTAATTCTTCCATTAAGTGTTTCAATCTTTGGTCATCTTCTCCTAGAGCATGGTAGACAAGTCGCTCGAAATTAGAGGAGACCAAAATATCCATGGAGGGAGAGCTTGTTAAGAAAAATTCTCTATTTTTATCATATTCAAAACTTTGGAAGAAATCATATAAGACTTTATTTTCATTAGAAGCACAAACTAAAATATCGATAGGGAGACCACTTTGTTTGGCATAATAGGCCGCCAAAATATTTCCAAAGTTACCGGTTGGCACGCTGACATTGAAACTCTCGCCAGCTTCAATATCCTTACTTTTAATTAATTGGCAGTAAGCATAGAAATAATAGACAATTTGTGGCAGGAGTCGACCAATATTCATGGAATTAGCCGAAGAGAATTGAGCCCCGTGAGTGGCTAAATCTGCCGTTAACTGAGGATGGTTGAATAGTCGTTTGACTTCAGTTTGTGCATCATCAAAGTTCCCAACAATGGATAAGACATAAGTATTATCTCCTTTTTGAGTGAGCATCTGTTTTTCCTGAATGGAAGACACTCCTCCTTTAGGGTAGAAGACAATAATTTTTGTCCCCTCTACATCCGCGAAGCCTTCCATGGCTGCTTTACCTGTATCTCCTGAGGTGGCGGTTAAGATAATGATATCGCGATCAATATCTTGAATGATGCTGGCTGTTTTAATTAAATAGGGCAATATGGATAGGGCCATATCCTTGAAGGCCAAAGTCGGACCATGGAAGAGTTCCAAATGATAGTTATCTCCAACTTTTTGGAGGGGAGCGATAACATCTGTATCAAATTTTTGATCATAGGCGGCTTGAATACAGTCTTGAATTTGCTGGTCTGTAAAATCACTTAAATATGGTTTTAAAATAAAATATGCAAGCTCTTGATAGCTATAATCTTTGAGGCTGTCCCAATCTAATTGATATTGGGGAAAATCTTGAGGAACAAAAAGTCCTCCATCTTGGGCGAGTCCTTGTAAAATTGCTTGGGAAGCAACTT
>JBHWOX010000018.1:0-66005 GCA_043424615.1 Atopococcus sp. | reverse complement strand
CCCTTTTTTTAATTAATAAATTAATTAACAGATTTGTGAGTGGTGATTAACGACGTAACCAGTCTTTTTTAACAATTTTAGCTGGTACTTGTTTTTTACGAACTTGGATTAATACTTCATCATTGTTGTCCGCATATTCTTTGTTAATCATAATGTAACCAATAGCTTTGTTGAAAGTCGGACTCATAGTACCAGAAGTTACAACACCAATTTTTGTTTCTCCATCAGTAGAGTAAACTTCATAACCATGACGAGCGATTCCTTTACCTTCAAGCTCAAAACCTTTAGATACGCGACGTTCGCTGGCATCTTTAGTTTTGTATTCAGTTAAGACATCTTTACCAGGGTAGTCAGCTTCTTTTTTATCTCCAGTTTTAACTGCAAAGCCAATACCACCTTCAAGTGGGTTAATGTCTTCGCTTAAGTCATTGCCGTATAAAGCCATTCCACCTTCAAGACGTAAAGTATCACGAGCACCTAAAGCACATTCAGTGATGTTTTTGTCTTCGCCAACTTCAAGTAATTTACGCCAGATTCCTTCAGTCTCATCCCATGGAATGTAAAGCTCGAAACCATCTTCACCAGTATAACCAGTACGTGAAACGACCACACCTTCAACACCGGCAACTGTTTCGTTAATTGAGAAGTGGTAACCTTTAATGCTTGGTAAGTCAGCATCAGTCACTTTAGCTAATACTTCTTCAGCATCAGGACCTTGGATTGCAATTAGTCCCCATTCAGCAGTTTCATTAGTGATTTCAACTTCACCATCGTTATGATCTTCTAACCATTTGTAAATTTTTTCATAGTTAGAAGAGTTAGGTGTTACCATGACTTCTTGGTCAGAAATTTTGTAGATAATTAAGTCATCTAAAGTTCCACCATCATCATTGGTACAAGCGTTATAAACCGCTTGGAAATCATCAACAGATGTTAAGTCGTTAGAAAGAATTCCGTTTAAGAATCCAATAGCGTCGTCACCTTTCACTCGAACTTCACCCATATGAGAAGCATCGAATAATCCGACACTGTTACGAACGGCTTCATGTTCTTCTTGAATACTTGTGAATTGGATTGGTAAAGCCCATCCACCAAAGTCTGTTAAATCAGCACCTTGCTCTACATAGTAATCATATAGAGGGGTTTTACGTAATCCATTATCATCAGTTTGAATCTCGCTCATTTAATCACTCCATCCATTAAATTTACATGTCAAAAACAAAAGTCTTTGCTTTGACTGTACAAGAGTATTCTAACACAGATTGTCTTATTTTCAAATCTTACAACTCAAAATGTAAGCCTATACACCGATGACTTCTTTGACTTTATCAAAGAGCTGGTCTGCTTTAGCCACATAGTCTTCTAAGATTTTATCTGTATTGTTTTTGTACTGACTAGCCGTGTCTTCATCTTTAATTGATGAAGCATTAATGTAGATATTTAAAGATGAAGATAGCATAGCCGAACGGATCAATTGTACTCCTACCCCAACATCGGAAATGATTCCTTTTTTAATGTATGGGATGACTTCTTCTGCTAGATCTAAAACTTCTGTGGAGCCATTTAATAAATCGATGGGAGGCTGAGAAGCAGTGACCAATCCTTCTTGGATGGCTTCCGTACGTGCCGCTTTTTCTTCTTCTGTTTCTTTTGGCATACCATAAGCTTTAGCTAAAGGTTCAAAATCAGAAGCGTCGCGATCAATAATTTCTTTGAAATCTTCTTTGATAGCGTTGAGTTTATCGATTCCTTCAGTTAAAACTTTTTGACCTTCTTCTTCTAATTTATCGGTATTAGAAAATTCCATGGCCATGACAATCGCACCAACACCCATAGAGGCAGCAACACCAGCTGCTGCTCCACCACCTGGTGTGGGCTCTTTTGAACCTAATTTGTCGACAAAATCTACAATCTTAAATTCTTTCATAAAATAAACTCTCCTTTATAAAGCGAGCCGAATTATTTTCCAGTGAGTAAGCCTACTGCTTTGATGACTTGAGAGGCTAATACAGCTGTTGTTACAGAACCAACACCACCTGGAACAGGGGTAATAGCACTTGCAAGAGGTTCTACTTTATCAAAGTCAACGTCCCCAGTTGCTTTTCCATCGATGAATCCATAACCGACATCGATTACAATAGCGCCTTCATTAACGTAGCTTTCATCAACAAGGTGTAAAGCTCCAGTAGCTGAAACGATTAATTCAGATTTTTTAGTGTGTAAAGTATTGTCTTTGGTGTCACCGTGAGTATTGGCTACGGTAGCCCCTGCGTTTAATAGCATGATAGACATAGGTTTACCAACCACCGGGCTGGATCCAATGACAGTAGCTTCCATTCCTTTAAGGTCATAGTCGTAGTAGTCTAAGATTTCCATACATGCTGCTGGGGTACTTGGTGCCATCGCATCAGGGTTACCTTCAACTAATTTACCCATGTTGACCGGATTTAAAGCATCCACGTCTTTACGAGGGTCTAATTTTTCAGAAACTTCACTACGGCTAATTTGTTCTGGTAATGGTTGCATCATAATGACACCATGAACAGAGTCATCATTATTTAATTTTTCGATTGCATCAATAACATCTTCAGTCGTGCTATCTTCTGCCAATGTGATGTTATCTGCATCAATAGATACACTTTTCATTACTTTCATTGCTGCATTTTCATAAGCAACGGAAGCAGGATCTTCACCAACACGTAATACTACTAATTTTGGTGTGATACCTTGTTCGCGGTATTGCTCAGCACTTTCTCTTACACGATCTTTAAGTGCTTTACCTACTTCTTTACCATCTAAAATTTTAGCCATTATAATCCTCCTAATAGTATTGGCACCACTACAGTGCCTAGTCGTACGTCTCTAATTATACCATTTTTGAATGCATTCACAACTGAGATAAATATTATTAATAAAAAAAGAAAAACCTTGGCAAACAAAAAAAGCCACCTGCAAAAGCAGGCAGCTCGTTTTGTGATCTGATTAGAATAATCCTGAAATTTCTCCGTCTGAAGAAACATCGATTTTAGTTGCAGCAGGAGTTTTACCAAGTCCTGGCATTTTCATGATGCTTCCAGATTGAACCACGACGAATCCAGCACCAGCTGAAATAGTTGCGTCAGTGATTTCAATTTCGAATCCTTCAGGAGCTCCTTTACGAGAAGCGTCATCAGTGAATGACATTTGTGTTTTAGCCACACAAACTGGTAAGTCTCCGAAGCCTTGTTCTTCAAATCGTTTTAAGTTTTTACGGGCTTTGCTAGAGAATTCTACTCCGTCACCGCGGTAAACATTTTTAACGATAGCTTCAACTTTTTCTTCTAATGAAGCATCTAAGTCATAAGCAAATTTAATTTCACTTGGTTCTTCACATAAGCGTACGACTTCTTCTGCTAAATCAGTTGCTCCGTCTCCACCGTTAGAGAAGTGAGAAGCAGCGACAACGTTAACTCCACGTTCTGCAACTTCTTCAGCTAAAGCATCGATTTCTGCTTGAGTATCTGTAGGGAATTCGTTAATAGCAACAACTACATTCATACCAAATGTGTCTTGCATGTTTTCGATATGACGCATTAAGTTAGGGACACCAGCTTTAAGAGCATCGATATCTTCATCTTTTAATTCATCCAATGCTTTTCCACCGTGCATTTTAAGCGCGCGGATAGTGGCTACGATAACAACAGCATCTGGTTGCCATCCAGCTTTACGAGAAACGATGTCAATGTATTTCTCTGCTCCTAAGTCAGCACCGAATCCAGCTTCAGTGATGGTGTAGTCCGCATTGTTTAAAGCCATTTTAGTTGCAATAGTAGAGTTAGTTCCGTGAGCAATGTTCGCGAATGGTCCACCGTGAACAAAGACTGGAGTTCCTTCTAATGTTTGAACTAAGTTAGGTTTTAAAGCGTCTCTTAATAATGCAGCAACGGCACCTTCACAGTTGATTTGAGAAGCTGTGACTGGTTCAAAGTCGTAAGTGTAACCTAAAACGATGTTACCAATACGTTCTTTTAAGTCGTCAACACTTTCAGCTAGACATAAAACAGCCATAACTTCTGAAGCAGCTGTAATGTCAAAACCATCTTCACGTGGAACACCGTTAGTACGTTTACCAATACCGTCGATGATCGTACGTAATTGACGGTCGTTCATATCTAAACAACGTCTCCATTGTACACGACGAGGGTCGATATTAGTTGGGTTACCATGGTAGATGCTTGCATCTAACATTGCTGCGATTAAGTTGTTGGCAGCTGTAATTGCGTGAATGTCACCTGTAAAGTGAAGGTTGATGTTTTCCATAGGAACGACTTGAGCGTATCCCCCACCAGCAGCTCCACCTTTAACACCAAATACTGGACCTAAGGATGGTTCGCGGATTGCAACAGCAGCGTTTTTACCAATTTTGTTTAAGCCGTCAGCTAAACCAATGGATGTGGTTGTTTTACCTTCTCCAGCTGGAGTTGGAGTAATTGCTGTTACTAAAATTAATTTACCTTCATTGCCCTCAGTGCGAACTTTAGAGTAGTCGACTTTTGCAATGTAGTCACCGTAACGTTCGATTTGGTCAGGTGTAATGTCAAGCTTAGCAGCAATATCTTCGATAGGCTGCATTTCGGCTTGTTGTGCAATTTCAATATCTGTAGCCATTAATAAATTCCTCCTAATATATACTCATCAAGGTTAAGACCATCTCAACCTGATGTTGTCTTTATTATATATGATTCTATTCCCATTTTCAAAAGGCATGCTTATGAAATCATTTATTATTATAATGATAAAGTTTTTAGGATTAACATATTAAATGTTAAACTAAATTTAATTAAAAAAGGAGTGAAGATATGACCTCAAAAGACGATATTAGAAAAAATATATTTGAAAAACGCGACCAATTATCAAGTGAATATGTCACACAAGCGACCGAACTCATTCATGATAAATTATTTGAGTTCGAAGGCTATCAAAAGGCCAAAAATATTTTTATATTCTATAGTATGAACAAAGAACTGGATACCATTCGAATTATCGAGCATGCATGTTCACATGGAAAAACAATCGGGATTCCTCGAACCATTAAAATGGGTGAAATGATGATTCACGAATATAAACCTGGCGATCCTTTAGTCACCGCCTCATTTGGAGCAGAAGAGCCCACAGCTGAAGCCCCCGAAATGGCTGTAGAAGATATTGATTTAATTATTATGCCCTGCGTGACCTGCAACGATAAAGGGGAACGCGTCGGTTATGGTGGCGGTTTTTATGACCGTGTCCTAGCCGATTTCGAAGGCATTACCGTTCTTCCCTATTTCTCAAAATTGCAAACGCTCGATATCCCCATGGAAGAACATGACCAAAAAGTGGACTATGTGATTACTGAAAAATCAGTGGTCCATGTCTTGGAATAAGAAAAACAGCCATCAAAAAATAGCTGACCCCTATCAGGCCAGCTATTTTTAGTTTAAGCTTGTTCCGCTTTATGCATTTTAGATTGGTCGTAAGCAATAACGACCCGGTAATAACCTGAGAATTTTTCATCAATCTCATCATCACCAGTATAAATGAGTAAAGGATTTGATTTGAGGCCCTTCATCTTATCGGGTGAAGCAATGACTGTAACATCCTCTTTATTTAAATGACTGAGGACTTTGGCAGATAATTGCTGGTTCCCCCGACCAAAAATATAGCCCTGTCCTCCCATAGGAGTCACAATCAACTTGGTTGGTTGACCGTCAATAATATCAATAATTTCTTGCTCATTCACATCTTTTTGAACCAGTTCTTTATTTTTAATGATGTCAACGCCTAGCATGGTGACGTCGAGACCTAATTCTTCCATAATTCGGGCATTGGTCGAACCAGATCCGATAATATAGTAAACATCCTCTTCCATATCATCAATCACTCGCAAGGCTGCAGACGTTTGAGCTTCTTTATCAGATTGAGGCGAAATGGATTTCAAATTTTGCATGTAGCTGATATCATATGGCACGTTTAAGTAACCATAGACATCAGTGATAATTTCATCTCGTCGAAAAGCATCTTCTTTGATGTCGATGACTTCTTCTTCTTGGACTTGAACGTTATCGCCTCTCAGATACTTGCAGGCCATCTCGCCAGCATTTTCAGGTGAACGTCCGTAAACTGGCGAATGAATTTTTACTCCTGCTGGAATCCCTAAGACTGGAATATTTAAGCCGACTGCAGCGGTGATATTACGGGCAGTCCCATCCCCGCCAGCAAATAAGATTAAATCAACATCTTTTTCCAAGAATAATTTGGCTAATTCTTCCGTATCTTCTGGTCGAGTCTGTTCAGCGGTCTCATAAACGACTTCATAATCCAAATCCGTTTCTTTGATGACATCTTCACCCATCGGCCCTTCAGCCACATAAACTAAGAGCTGGTCTTTTAACTCTTCCAGTTTTTTTAAAGCTTTGAGGGTTTTTTTACCACTTTCAGGTTCAGCGCCCAGCTCTCGCGCTTTTTCTATGACGTCTTCCCCATCAGAGCCTTTTAAGCCTACTTTTCCACCCATACCTGCTACCGGATTAATGATCAAACCTAATTTTTTCATATGAATCCTCCTCATTAATAATGAACCGAAACTTTAAGTCTCCTGGATGTGCTTTTAGTCATTTTAAATAATTTATACTAAAAAAACCATGATAACTAAAGCAACTAGCAATAAAAAAACAACAATATTAGCAATAATTAAACGTTTGCCCCAGAGGTGGTAGGTAGAATGTTCTTTTGTTCGACTTTTTGTCGTTCGACCCTTTTCATTTAATTCTTTTTCATAATTTTCTTCCGCTTTTTTTCTAGCTTTTTGTCGTTTTTTTAAAGCTCTATTTTTCTTAAAAGCTTGATGTTTTTCTTTTTGACGGTCAATAAAACTCATTTTATTTTTTTCTTCAGATGATTTTACCATAGCGTCACCTATCTCTCTAAAGACTGCCAGTGCATGAGAGCAACCACCGTTTTAGCATCTGGCATGAGCCCTTCTTTATACTTTTCAAGCGCCTGATCCAAGCTAAACCTTTCCACTTGTAGGAATTCATCTTCATCTAACTGCAAATTCTCAGCTACTTTTTTTAAATTTCTCGCTTCAAAAATAGTCATATATTCATTTGAAAAACCTGCTGAGGTATAAAATTCTGCAATTTTTTCCCAATGGCCGGCACCATAAGCTGTTTCTTCAAGGAGCTCTCTTTGAGCGGCTTCTATCGCTTTTTCTCCGGGATCAATTAAACCAGCTGGTATTTCGTAAATAGATCGATCAATGGCCTTGCGAAATTGCTTCACAAATAGAGCTCTCCCTTGATCATCCAAGGCTAATATACCACAAGCTGCGTCATGGAGGACAATTTCTCGAGTGGCTACCTTTCCATTAGGCAATTCAACTTTTTTAATCACATAATCGGTAATTTTTCCTTGATGTAGACACTGGCTGTCTACTGTTTTTTCATAATAGTCCATATAGTCCATTTCCTCCTCGCCAATCATACTTGTAATTTATCACAAAAGAGATAACTTTTTCTTAAATAGATCATAAAGATATGCCATAAAGAAAAGCGACCCTCAACTGGGGTCGCTTCATCAGTCATTAATCCTCTAACGCTTCTGGATAATGTTCTTTCACAATATGATAACATTTTTCACACAAACTTGGTGCTTCTTCAAAGCAACCGACACTTTCTGAAGTAATCCAGCATCGTTCACAGACTTCGCCCGCTTTAGCTTCAACTAAGACAGCTAATTGATCAAAGACCATGGCCTCTTCAGGAGCTTGGTCAGCTGGCTGGATGTGGAGGTCAGAAACAATTAAGTTCTGCTGAAGATTGGTGTTTAATTTTTCTAAGGCCGTTTTTAAATCTTCAGAAGGATAAAGAGTGACTTCGGCTTCAAATGATTTTCCAATTAAGTCATTATTACGAGCTTCTTCTAAAGCTTTTAAGACCTGATCTCTCACTTCTAAAAATACAGCCCAGTCTGCTAAGACTTCTTCAGAATCTTCTTTTTTAATGACCTCAGGCATGTTGGTTAATTGAACATAGTCTTCTTCTTCACTTAAGTAGGTCCAAATTTCTTCGGTCGTGTGAGGCAAGATAGGAGTTAATAATTTAGTCAAGTTGACTAAGGTTTGATACATCACCGTTTGCATGGAGCGACGATTAGGAGCATCTTCAGCTTCAATGTAAACCAAGTCCTTAGCCACATCCAAGTAGAAGTTAGACAAGTCCGTGATACAGAAATTATTAATTTCTCGGTAAACTTTTTGGAAGTAATAGCTATCATAAGCAGCCAATACCTCTTCAGTCACTTGATTCAATCGGTTGAACATGTATTTGTCTAAACTTTCTAAATCTTCGTAAGGAACAGCATCGCTTTGTGGATCAAAGTCAGAAGTATTCGCAATTAGGAAACGAATGGTATTTCTAATTTTACGATAAACTTCTGAGACTTGATTTAGAATGTCCATGCTAACACGAACATCCGCAGTATAATCCACGGAAGAGGTCCATAAACGGATGATATCTGCCCCTTTTTGACGGATGACATCATTAGGAATAATGACATTCCCTACTGATTTACTCATTTTGCGACCGTCACCATCTAAAACAAAGCCTTGAGAAAGAACAGAATGATAAGGAGCTGTTCCGTTGATGGCCACCGAGGTCGTTAAGGAAGAGTTGAAATATCCTCTGTATTGGTCAGACCCTTCTAGATACATGTCTGCTGGGAAGGACAGATCTTCCCGACCCTTAAGGACGGCTTCGTGAGAAGAACCGGAATCAAACCAAACATCCATGATATCTGTTTCTTTAGTGAATTCGCCATTGGGGCTTGAAGGATGGGTGAAGCCATCTGGTAATAAATCCTTGGCCTCCCATTCATACCATATATTAGACCCATGTTCCGCGAACAAGTCAGAAATGTAGCTGATGGTTTCTTTAGTCAAAATGGGGTCACCGTTTTCAGCATAGAAAATAGGAAGAGGAACTCCCCAGGCACGTTGGCGGGAAATTACCCAGTCGCCACGGCCTTCAACCATATTATGCATGCGTTGTTGACCGGATGGTAATAACCATTCCACATCTTCAATCGCTTCCAGTAATTCATCACGAATTTTATCAATGGAAGCAAACCATTGAGGGGTGGCTCGGAAAATGATTGGCTGTTTTGTTCGCCAATCATGTGGATAAGAGTGAGTGATAAAGTCCATGCGCAAGAGGTGACCACTTTCAGTTAATTTTTCAGTCACCATGGCATTGGCATCATCATAGTAAACTCCTTCAAATTCTCCAGCTTCTTCAGTAAAGTAACCACGATCATCAATAGGAGCATAAATTTCCATGTCATATTCGACACCAAGTAAGTAGTCATCGTCCCCGTGACCAGGTGCAGTATGAACCAAACCGGTTCCTTCTTCCAAGCTGACATGGCGGCCGTTGACCACTAAACTGTCGCGGTCAATGAAAGGATGTTGGCATACTAAGTACTCTAAATCTGATCCTTTGATCACTTTTTCAACATCTACCTGTTCCCATTCGAATAAATCTTGCAGTTTGTCCACCAATTCAGCAGCAACCACATATTTTTGGTCAGCAGTATTGACGACAGCATAATCAAAATCTGGATGAACAGCAATCATGATATTAGAAGGAATGGTCCAAGGGGTAGTCGTCCAAATAACGAGTTGGGTGCCTTCTTCTAAGATTCCCTTACCATCTTTGATATCAAAGCCCACATAGATAGACGGTCCTCGAACATCTTTATATTCAATTTCAGCCTCAGCCAGAGCTGATTCACTGGAAGGTGACCAGTAGACAGGTTTTTTCCCTCGGTAAATTAATCCTCGTTCAGCCATCTTACCGAAGACGCGAATTTGAGCGGCTTCATATTCTTTATTGAGTGTGACATAAGGATGATCCCAGTCTCCCATCACGCCTAAGCGTTTAAAGTCCTCGCGCTGAGTGTTGATCTGAGTCCAGGCATAATCTGCACACATTTGGCGATATTCAGACATCGATAAGGATTTACGGTCGACGCCTTTTTCTTTTAATTTTTGTTCAATCGGTAAGCCGTGAGTATCCCAGCCAGGCACATAGGGAGTATAATAGCCTACCATCGATTTATAGCGATTAATAATATCTTTAGATATTTTATTTAAAGCGTGACCAATGTGAATATTCCCGTTGGCAAAGGGAGGTCCATCATGTAAGACAAAACTATCATGACCCTTATTCTGTTCTAAACGTCTTTCATAAATTTGTTTTTCTTCCCATTCTTTTTGGCGCTCGCCTTCTTTATTCGGCAAATTAGCTCTCATAGGGAAGTTTGTTTTACCAATTTGTAAGGTATCTTTCATTTCCATTCTATATTCCTCCTTTAAATAAAAAAACTCCGCCCGCACAAGGGACGAAGTTATCGTGGTACCACCCAATTTAACACTACAGTGTTCTCCAAGCTTTAACGCAGGCTAACGGAAAAGTTTACGGTCATTCAACTTTTCATTCATGGATGATCAAACACCCTAGCTATTTTATCAGTCTCCCACCAACACTGACTCGCTTGAAAAGTTTAGGGTGATTGCTGTTCCAATCAACACATTTGTTTTTTTATTCTTATTATTCTGTCTCTTCATCTATCATTTCATCTGAAGCTTCAGATAGCTGGTATTGGTAAGGATCTGAACGATATTGCAAGCTGGCTTCAGATTCCAATGTTTCACCTGCATCATCATCCATTAATTCTTCTTCCTCATCATAAGTGATTTGGATTTCTTGAGCTTCTTGGGCTTGGTCTTCTAAGACTTCATTTGATGAATCTGCCAAACTAGCAAGATGAGACAAGGAAGAATCTTCCATCTCTTTATCTTTTAAGACCTCATCCCACTGTTGGTTTTCTAATAATTCTAATTGAGATTCAATCATGATTTGCAATCTTTGTCTAAAACTACGGCTTTGTTTACGCAATTCATCTGTCTCATTTTTTATAATTTTAGCCTCATTGATGGCTTCTCTTAAAATTTGGTCGGCCTTATTTTGAGCATTGGTCAAGATGACGTCTGCTTCTTTAGATGAATTCTCTTTTAATTGATCAGCAGCATCTTGAGCGACAATGATCGATTTGTTTAAGGATTCTTGCATGTCTTCAAAATTATCTAAGCGTTTCACCGCCCAGTCTAATTCATCTTGTAAGTCCTTATTTTCTTTCGTCATATCTTCTAAATGGCTGGCGATTTCTCTTAGAAAATCATCGACTTGCTGGCGGTCATAGCCCCGCATTTTACCATCGAATTCTTGGTTTCTTATATCAATCGGTGTTAACATTCCGCACCTCCTGCAGATTTTACTCTTCCAGTATAAATAATAAAGAGAAATTATACAAGCTTTCGATTTTACATTCCGATGTCAAGGCTTTTACCGATTGCGGTCTAAAATAGAAACTTGACCTATCCATTTATTCTTCTTGCTTTTTCCCAAAAGCTTATTTAATTTAACCCGGCCAAATCCTCGAACCGATAGGATATCTTGTTCCGCAATGTCAAGAGCTCCATCCACCACAGGCTTCCAATTTAATTTCACTTTTTCAGCTTGGATCATTTTTTTAGACTGCTGGCGAGAAAGATTAAAAGCTTGGCTGATTAGAATATCCAATCTCAAGGAAGATAGAACCAACTCTTTCTCAAGGCTCTTAACTTCTCCTTCAATCACTTGATCCAACTCGAGTGGTTGGGCGATTACTGCCTGCCGACCGACACGATTAAACTCTAAGCGGATAAAATCTAAAATGCGCTGGTCTGCTAAAAATTGCCAGCGATCAGATTGATTCAAAATATCTCCGAACTTGTTCCGTTCTAAGCCCAAATTGAGCAAACTTCCCATGATATGGCCATGGGACAACTTGCTGAAATTTTGAGGGTAGTCAATCTCAAAAAGTTGAATATCAAAATCTTCGATCCCCACCTCATAATAAGATGGTGCTAAAAAACAGCGTTGGCGTTCACTGGTAGGATAGCCCCCAAACGCATGAAGGGTCATCGTATCCCGATGACCCACTACAGCTTCTATTATGAATTGTTCTCTAGGATTAAGAAAATTAGTCAAGTGTGGACGATATTCATTTTCAACCTGATCTATCCAATCATAGACACTGTCGATAAAATGATATTCATCCGGTCTAAAATGCTGATAAACAGAGGAATTCATCCTATCGCCTCACTTTTTAAGCAAAAATTTGAATTAAAAAATTAAAAATTACACCGACACCGTAACGTATCACGCCTAGAGTGAATAGCGCTAAAATTCCTGCGAAAGATACCCCTCCAATAGCTGGTATAAATTGTCTAAAAAAGCCGACATAGGGTTCACAAAGGCGGACTAAGATGTCCCATAAGGTCGACTGGCGGGCGTTCGGTATCCAAGACAAGAGAAAGTAGACAATCATGGCGATTTCATAAAAACGAATCGCATACATAATCAGTTGATATAAACCGAGTAATAATCGAATCATGATTTTTCTACCACTTCTTAGAAACGATCCCGGTCAAGTAGAGAATCTGAAATACCATCGATATTAACAGAGGCTGGGGCACAAATGAACATGGACTCCCCTACTCTCTGCATATCCCCATGAATAGCATAAATGGTTCCCGCTAAAAAATCGATCATTTTTTGGGCTTGGTCATCTTCGGCCTTATGAAAATGGACCAGCACAATTTTACCATTTAATAATAAATCAGAAATTTGTTGAACTTCAGAATAAATGCGAGGTTCAACAATTTTAATATCTGCTTGACTAGGGGATTGTTTGAATTGGACAACATTTTGTTGGGGGGTGGATTTCATTTGATTGTTTTGTTTTTTCACAGGTCTTACCGGTTCTTCTTTCTGCGGTTCTTCGTGAGAGTATTGACGATCTTCCAGGGTGTAGCCGTCATCAGATTCATCTTCAATAGCAAAAAAGCGGTTCATCTGATCTTTGAAACTCATATTTAACTCATCCTTTACTAATTAATCTTTATTACGTCTAAAGAAAGGGGGGGTGTCTAGTTCATCTGAAGTTGAAGAACGAGAATTAGAGTTAAACAAGTCGTCACGATCAGTATGAGGGGCTGATGTATTATCTTGAGCTGGCTGACGGTCTAATTCTTGATCACGCGCAGAGGATTGGCTACGGCGGTCATCCCAGTCCGCAAAAGGATCTTGCTGTTGACGTCTATTGGTTGATCGCGAACTTTCTTCCGAGCGTGATTCTGCTGGTCTCTGGTTGGAAGATGAGGATTGCGGTCGACGTTCACGTGAGGGTTGTTGGCGTTTTTTACCTTGGTCAATACCGGTAGCAATAACAGTGACAACCACTTCATCTTCTAATTCAGGATTGATTGATGTCCCTAAAATGATGTTAACATCACCAGAAGCGGCATCCATCACAATATCAGAAGCATCTTGGGCTTCAAATAAGGATAAGTCTTCGCCACCAGTAATATTTAAGAGCACATTTTCAGCCCCATCGATGGACACTTCGAGCATTGGAGAAGAAATGGCTTTCTTAGTTGCTTCAGAAGTACGGTTTTCACCACTTGCGCTTCCGATACCCATCAAGGCTGTTCCTTGATTCGCCATAACTGTTTGCACATCGGCAAAGTCTAAGTTGATGTAGCCAGGGGAAGTTATTAAATCTGAGATTCCTTGCACCCCTTGACGTAACACATTATCGGCTTCTCTAAAAGCTTCAACCATAGGTGTTTTCTTATCAACAACTTCTAATAAGCGGTTGTTAGAAATAATCACCAGGGTATCCACATGCTCTTTCATTGCTTCAATACCTTCAGCAGCAAAGCGGCTACGTTTTGGCCCTTCAAAAGAGAATGGACGAGTGACCACTCCTACTGTTAAGGCATCAATGTCTTTAGCAATACGAGCAACGACCGGGGCGGCTCCTGTCCCAGTACCGCCTCCCATACCAGCCGTGATGAAAATCATGTCAGCGCCTTCAAGAGCTTCACGAATTTGTTCTTCACTTTCTTCAGCAGCCTTTTCGCCCACTTCAGGGTTAGATCCTGCCCCTAAACCACGCGCAATTTTTTCACCTATTTGGATGCGTGTTTCAGCACCGGTTTTTTCCAAAGCTTGAGTATCGGTGTTGGCAGCAATAAATTCCACACCCTGAACACCTTCTTCAATCATACGGTTAACGGCGTTCCCACCGGCTCCACCTACACCGATGACCTTAATGACCGCATTTCTATTTACATCTGTATCATAAGAAAACTCCACTATAAATTCCTCCTAATCCTAAACTTTAATCAAAAAAACTGCTGAAAAAATCTTTTATTTTATCAAAAAAAGAAGGTTGACTCCGGCCTTGATGATTATCTTGATAAGTTAAGTCACTTTCTTCTTGTTGGACCTGAGCTTCTGTGTTGATTTTATCCCCCTGAGATTTTGCTTGATACGAAGAATCAGTAGATGCTTCATATTCTGGCTCTGTCTTAGGGGTGGGAAGACTTTCAGATTTTTTTGGACTTCTAAAGTGCATGTCAATTTGATTGACATAAGAGTTAACACGACGTTGAACGTCATCTAACTCTTTAACATATTGTATCAAACCGATAGCCGTTGAAAAAGTAGGATATCTTATCCCCATCTGTTGTGGAACAAATAAAACGAAATCTTTTTCAAATATATTTTCAAACACGCGTTTTAAACCTGGTATGGACGCGTTGCCACCAGAGACAATAATTTCACTCACACCCTCAAGCAAACGTTCATCATTCAAACGCTCATAGACCGTGCTTAAAATCTGAACCAATCGCGCATGAATGATTTCAACGATGTATTCCTCATCGATAAGCTGAACGCCTTTTTGAGATAAAACGTTGACAGCGATTTGGCTGTCAGGATTGGCATCGGCGGGATGGGCATAGCCGTGGTTAATTTTTAATCTTTCAGCTTCTTCAAGGGTGGTGTTTAAGACCACTGATAAATCTCGGCTGACATATTCTCCACCTTCTGGATCAACAAAGCTAAATTGAATTTGCTGATTGTCATAGACGGTAGCGGTGGTCTGCCCTCCTCCCATATCAATTAAAATTGAAGCATGCCGCTGTTTTTCACGGCTTAAAGCTGCAGCAGCGAGTGCATCCGGCTGGGTGACGATATCGCTGATGTAGTAACCAGCCATATTGACACATTTTTTCAGGCTGTGAAGGATGGTTTTGGGTACGGAATAAACCTCTGCTTCAATTTCTAAGCGTAATCCAATCATCCCTCGTGGATCAGCGATATCATCAAAACCATCCACGATAAATTGTTTGATGTTTAATCCCATCAATTCTTTATCGGGGGCAACGGCCTGAATCAAAGCTTGTGACACTACATTTTGAATATCTTGGTCGGAAATTTCCGCTTCAGGATTTTCAGTTTTAACAACACCACGAGTGTACTGAAGGTCCAGTCCATAGGCTGGCAAACCAATAATAAGCTCTTCCACTCTGGCATTGGCCTTGCGTTCAGCTTCAGCTACGGCTTGTCGAATAGAGGAAACAGTTTGGTCGATATCGACAATAACCCCTTTTTTTATTCCACTTGAGGGCTGGGCACTTACACCTATAACATTAACATTATTATTAATAATTTCAGCAATAATAACCTTAATGGAAGTGGTCCCAATGTCTAAACTCGTTAAAATTCTTCTATTCTGACTCATGGATACCTCCGCATTTAAAATTATTTATCCTTATTGGCATATATAGTTAATATTACCATAAAAAAACAAGTATAAAAGGAGATTTAAAGACTTGTAAAAGGACTGTTACAATTTGGCTGAGGGGATGGATAGGCTCGATTTAACTTTCACTCTCCGCCGTGCTTTCCAATTCTTGAGTCTCTTCTTCTTTGGGCTCCTCTGACCCGGTTGAAGAATCATCAGCCCCTTGATTTTGTCCCTCAGATGATGACATTTCTTCTTCACTCAAAGGAGTGAAGTAAGCACCCGTTTCCAAGTTGAACTCCCCGGTGCGATGGTCCACTGCCTCAACCATAGCTGGATAATAATTCAACCGGCCAGCTAAGGAAGATACTGAAGCCACCACCTTGTTGCCGTCATTCATATATAAGGTCACTTGGTCAGAATTGGCTTCATTAGGGGTCAAGACAATTTCTGAAATAGCCGCAAGGACTTCATCATCTAACTCCTGTATCTGTTGAGTGAGCGCTTTAATTTTATCTTTATCTTCCCCGTCTCCTTTTATGATAGGACTATCTGTTTGGGTAATTTTTTGGCTATCTTGTCTGAGGGTCCCGTCTTCCAGAACAGCTTGATAACTGCCCTTATTTTGCAAATAAGCGATGGTTTTCAACTCTTCTACTTGCAAAATGTATTCATTCCAAAAAGACCATTGCAAGCTGGCAGTTTTCAGTCGATCTTCCTCTTGGACGACATAATCAGCAATCCTATGGCGATTCCAATAGACATCAAACATCGAATCACCTTCTGCAATCGGGCTTTGATCGATTAAGACCTGGTCTGGGATTTGTTCGTTCCCCCTCACTTGAAAAGAGCGAACATCAGCCAGAGGACTTAAGAAAAAAAGACAAGATAAAATAATGAACAGGAAAACGAGCAGACAGATGCCATATAAATGATCTTCTACCCAAACTTCAACTGGGCCGACTTCAACATATTCGCTCTCTTCTTCATTTTGATACTGGTAAGCATCTTGTTCTTTAATCACTACGGCCCTCCTTTCTGTTAAGACATAGCATCTAACATCACTTTTACCAATCGGTCGCCAGCATCTTGTACACCCATCTGGTAAGAAGCCTGAGCCATCGATTTTCTCAGTTGATCATCGGCCATCATCTTATCAATATCATATAAAAATTGTTCTAAGTTTAATTCCGACTCACTTAACATTTGTGCAGCACCTTTTTTAACCAAGGCTTGGGCATTTTTGGTTTGGTGGTCATTGGTAACATTGGGACTCGGAATGAGTAAGGCGGGCAAGCCTAGGGCGGTTATTTCTGCCAAGCTGGTCGCTCCACTCCTACAAACGACCATTGATAAGTTAGTGAAAACCTCAGGCATATTCGCTATATAGGGCACAATTTTAAAGTTTGGGGCTTCAGCCAATGGAGTGCCCTGGGCTTGTAAATCATCATAGTAAGATGACCCGCAAGCGAAAAGAACTTGATAATCAGCCTTTTTAAAATGATGAAAAGACTGGAGGACCATTTGATTGATTCGCTCAGCTCCCCGGCTCCCACCAAAAATCAAGACGGTTGGCTTTTGACTGTCCAGGCCGTATTCCTCTAAAACAGGTTCTTTTTTGACTTGAGCCACCTCTTGCGCTCGAGGATTGCCAGTGAAAACTAATTTTTCTTGGTTTCTCGTAAAATAAGGCCCGGCTTCTTCAAAAGATAGGGCAATACGATCGACAAAAGAAGCTAAAAATTTATTAGTCAAACCGGGCACGCTGTTTTGCTCATGAATGACTGTCGGAATGTTTAAGCGACTAGCCGCATATAAAATTGGACCACAGACAAAGCCTCCCGTCCCCAATACGACATCCGCTTCAAAATCTTTTAATATCTGTCTAGAGTCACGTGCACTTTTTAAAAATTTATATAAGGTTTGGGCATTCGATAAGGATAAGGAACGTTTGAATCCTTGAATATCGACAGAAGCAAAATCGAGGCCCGCTTGCGGAACAAGTGTACTTTCCAAACCTTTTTCTGTTCCTACATATAGAAATTCAGAGTGAGGGTAGAGTTTCTCCCAGGCTTTTTTTAAGGCTAAAGCAGGATAGATATGTCCTCCTGTCCCCCCACCACTTAAAACAACTTTCATCTTCTATAACCTCTCTTTCACGATTCTTAGCGTCTTAATTCTTCAACTGCCTGAATGAAAGCTTCCCCTCGAGCTTCGAATGATGGGTATTGATCCCAAGAAGCTGAAGCAGGCGATAGCAAAATCACATCTGACTCACTGGACAGCTGGTAGGCTTGCTGGACCGCCTCTGCCATATTTTCTACCTGCTGGACGGTGATGTCCTTACAATCTTTCACTAAGTCTATAAAATCTTGCTGGTTTTCTCCACTCACAACCATAGCTTTAACATGTTTTTGTATCAATGGCAGTAAGGGAGTTAAATCTTCATGACGGTCCAAGCCTCCTGCCAACCAAATAATGGGATCATCAAAGCTTGATAAGGCTTGCTGGCTGGCCAAAACGTTGGTCGCTTTGGAATCGTTATAGAATCGTCGACCTTGATAGGGCGGTAAAGCTTGAAGGCGGTGTTTAACTCCAGAAAAAGTGCTGAGAACTTTTTGAATGCTGGCATTACTCACACCTAACAATTTACAAACGGTGATAGCCGCACAGACATTTTCTAAGTTATGGTCCCCAGCCAAAAGGATATCTTCTACAGCAATCACCGGCTGACCGTCAAAATAAATCACACCCTTTTTGATGAAGGTACGGCAGCTTTCTAAATCCTCATTAGCAAAAGAATAAGGCTTAGCTGGGCATGACTGAGCCACTTGAATGAGCTCATCTTGTTTGCCATTATAAACAAAACAGTCGCTGCCATCTAAATGCTCTAACAGCTTAAATTTTGCTTGGACGTACTCTTCCCGACTGTGGTGGTAGTCTAAATGAGCGGCATACAAGTTGATGATCAGTGCTATGGCTGGATGAAAATGTTGGACACCCATCAATTGAAAAGAGGATAACTCCATCACCAAAAACTCATCTGAATGGATGTGCTGGACCACATCACAAACCGGAACTCCAATATTACCAGAGATATAAGCATGTCCAAGCTCATCCGACTGGTTGATGATTTCTGTAATCAGAGTCGTGACGGTCGTTTTTCCGTTGGTCCCTGTTATTCCTATAATAGGGGCCTCCGATAGATGGTAGGCTAGTTCCACATCCGTTAAAATGGGTAGATCTATTTCTTCTGCTTTTTTAATCAAGGGATGGTCATAAGAAATCCCCGGACTTTTTATCATAAAATCAAAGTCATCTTCTAACAAAGGCAGAGGATCCACCTCATAAAATAAAGAGATGGATGTTTCTTCCCACTCTTTTTCTAAATCCGTTCCTTTCAGCTGAGCTGAATCATAAGCAGTCACTTCTGCCCCCAATTGATGGCACAAGCGACAGCTACTGATGCCAGACTTGCCTAATCCAAAAATAAATATTTTTTTATTTTTTAATAAATCCGTATTTTTCATCTTAACTATCCTTTTATATCATTTGTCCACAAAAAAAGAAGCTGAGCCCCTGCCCAGCCCCTATTAATTGAAATAGATAAACAGTGCTAAAGACGCACTTATTATACCAAAAATAACAAAAGCTAAAACGACTTGTTGTTCACTGAAACCGCTCATCTCAAAATGATGATGAATAGGACTCATCTTAAATATTCTCTTACCAAATTTTTTGAAAGAAAAGACTTGTAAAATAACTGAAGCGGTTTCAACCACAAAAGGTAAGCCGATCAACAAGAGTAACCATTCTACTTTTAATAAAATTGACAGGACGGCCATAATAGCACCTAGTGCTAGGGAACCCACATCTCCCATGAATATTTGAGCAGGTTTCTTATTAAAGTATAAGAAAGCGACCAGCCCTCCAATGAGAGACGCACAAAAATATAAAACACTGGAGTTCGCTTGATTATAAGCAATCACAGCAAAGGTGGATAAAGCAACAATCGAAGTTGAACTGGCTAAGCCATCCAAACCATCCGTCAGATTGACCGCATTAGAAAAGCCATTAATCCAAAAAACTCCAAAAACAGTATAAATAACGAAAGAATGAATCTCACCAAAAAGAGGTAACCACAGGCTAACGTCAGCAATAGAAAGAAAATAAAAGAGCAAAAAGATTCCCGCTCCTAAAATTTGAGCGATAAACTTTTGCTTAGATGAAATGCCATCGTTTTGCTTTAAGATTAAGATCAAATAATCGTCGATAAAACCGATAGCGGCAAAGAAGACCAGTGTCAATAATAACATCCAAGAGGAAGCAGTCAGATTGTTAGTCGTAACGACACCAATAATATAGGCAATCATACTAGCAAGTAAAAAACCAATTCCGCCCATGGTGGGGGTTCCATCTTTTTGGTGGTGCCAGGCCGGGCCAATGTCTCGAGTAGTTTGACCCAGCTGTTTCTCCCTAAAATATTGAATGAAGCTCGGCATGATGATCAAGGTAAAAACGAGTGACAATATGGCTACTAAGATAAACCATACCAAATCTGCAGTATTCATATCTCATCCCCTATTCTATAATTGAATTTAAATCAACTTCTTCTTTTCGTTCCGCCCCTTCTTCTCTCCTTTGAGGAGCATCCATACTGACTGATGAGTCTGAAGGCGGGTTAAATTGGTTAATTGAAGGTTGTTCACTGCTCGAACCATCCACAGCTATCGCTTCTGAAGGCGGAGGAGCTTGTTCAGTCAATTGAACACTTAGCTGATCACCTGGCTGAAGGGCTTGACCAGGGCTGAGACTTTGCTGGCTAACATATCCTGATCCCTCCACCTCGATGGCGACACCTGTCAGTTCAGAAATTTTTAAAACCTCGTTTTTCGATAAGCCTGTCATATCTGGTACAGTCATGGAACCATTGGTCATCAAAATAATCGTATCATTAGGATAAACGGCAGCACCTGCATAAGGATACTGCTGGACCACTTCATTACCACTACCAATGATGATGGCGTTTTGACTCATTTGGCTTAAGCTTTCTTCAGCTTCTGCCAAGCTCGACCCACTTAACTTAGGCATTTGTTCATAAATGATATTTGAATTTTCAACCAGTTCACCCTGCCCATTTTGGTCTAGGGTCCATTTCATAACTGGTCGGAAGATATTCGCAACCACCTGTCCTCCATAAGAAGCTTCAGCTGTTAGTTCAGGCTGCTGAACAGTAACATAAAAAATATATTGTGGATCTTGAGCGGGAGCGAAGCCCACCACTGAAAAAATATGATTATTCGATCCTTGCATATAGCGTCCAGTTTCTGGGTCTACCATTTCACTGGTCCCTGTTTTGATGGCTATCTCATAGCCATCAATTTGATGAATGACTGAAGTCGATTCGGGATGCTGGGTGGCTTGGCTGAGTTGGCGAAGAGTCTCATCTGCTGCCTCTTCACTGATAGGCTGACCCACCACTTCAGGTTCAAAAACTTTTTCCTTGCCATTTTCACTGTTCACCATTTTTTCAACCAACATAGGTTTCATCATTTTTCCATCATTGGCAATGGCTGAAAAGGCCTGCATCATTTGAACCGGAGTCACTGTTAACCCTTGACCGAAAGAGGTATTGGCTTGTTGCAAGGGATTAGAATAAGGGTTGCTTCCTGCATTTTCATTGGGTAAGCTAATTCCTGTTTTTTGTCCATAACCAAAGATGTCAAGATAATCTTTCCACTGGTCAGATCCCATTTCTTCAAACAAACGCACAAAAGCCACATTGGAAGAGCGAGCCAGTCCTTCTAAATAAGAAATGCTCCCCCAGCCTTCTGGTTTAACATCGTTGATGATCTCTCCAGCATATTCATACTGGCCGGATTGGAAGTAAGCATGAGGATCAAAGATGCCTTCATTAATACTGGCAGCCAGAGTGATGACCTTGAAAGTCGACCCAGGTTCAAAAGTATATTCCGCATGGTAGTTTTGCCAGGTGGCATCAATATTTTCCTTAGTTGTAGGATTAAAAGTTTCCCTCTGGGTCGCGGCTAATATTTTGCCGCTTTTAGCATCCATTAAAGTAGCCGTAATGGCGGCTGAAGGATTGTCGTGATTCACCCGACTGACAATACTTTCCAAATACATTTGAATAGATTTATCAATGGTCAGGTGCATATCATGCCCATCTACCGCTTCAGCAATGCCAATATCTTGGCCTGGAATGGCGTAGCCTAAAACGTCTTGCTGGTATTGAATAGCGCCATCTTGGCCACTTAACTGATCTTGATAAAAAGCTTCCAAACCTAAAACGCCCACTAAATCATCTGTTTCTTGATTTTTATCTTCTTGAGCGAGGCCGACAATATGAGAAGCAAAGACACCATTAGGATATAAACGGGCCGGCTGCTCTTCAAAAACAATCCCAGGTAGGTCTTCATTTTCTATCTTATTTTTTGTTTCATAACTTAAATTCCTACCCACCGAACCAAATTCAGCTTGCTTGACGCCTTCCTGCTCTAATTGTGCTAATATATCTTCCTTACTCATACTGATATGCTGAGATAAAATTTTAGCCGTTTCTTCTTTATCCACCACATGGTTAGGGTGGCTAGAATCGGGACTCCACTCATCGGTTAAAATGGCAATCAAATTATAAGAAGTTGAAGAAACCGCTATTGATTCACCATGGCGGTCAAAAATTTCACCCCGCTTAGCCGGGATTTTATTTTGATTGGTGTATTGCATTTCAACCATTTTACCCAAATCTTCACCATTTACTGTTTCAGTGGTCATAATACGGATAAAACGATACGAAATAAACATAAAGACGAATATGCTAACAAACGCCAGTCCAATGATAACTAATTTGCGGTTATTCGTCGGATTTTGATCTTTCATCGGCTAATGTTCCTTACATTTTCATCATTAAATTCCAAACCATTTTTCTCTGCAATTTCTTTTACGCGTTCATATTGAGAGAGTTCATGAGCATTTTGTTTTAAATTTTCATTGGCAATTTCAGTTTCTGCTCTTTGTCTTTCCACATTTTGGATTTGACGATTTAAATGATTGACTTGATTAGTAGTATAAACGGTAAATATTGAGCAAGAAATAAAAACAAAAGCCGCTATACCAGCTAATATTTTTTCCAGCTTAGTCCAAACCAGGCTGCGGCGAGTGCTTTGTGTGCTCGCTTTTTGTTTTACAGCTGTCCTCGTCGGCTGCTGAAGAGGAATGACTTTGTCTTGCTTGTATATTGTTTCCCCGGGGTATTGGTATTGAATTTCTTCATTTGCTGCCATGCTGTTATCCTTTCTAAGCTCCAGTTCGTTCAATAATTCTTAATTTAGCCGAACGTGAGCGGTTGTTGCCTGCGACTTCTTTTTCAGAAGGAGTAATTGCTTTGCGATTCACCAACTTATAATTTGCTTGAGGTAACTGGTCAGGTAAAAGTGGCATATCCGCAGGAACCTGAGGGGCTTGTGAGTATTCTTTAAATATAGTCTTAATCATCCGATCTTCAAGAGAATGAAAGCTAATGGCTGATATTCGTCCACCCACAGCTAGAAGGTCGAGGGCCTGCTCCAATGAACTTTCCAAAGCGCCCAATTCGTCATTCACCGCAATCCTTAGTGCCTGGAAAACTCGTTTGGCTGGATGCCCACCGGTTCGTCGAGTAGCAGCTGGAATCCCTTCTTTTATACAGTCCACTAATTCAAAAGTTGTCTCAATGGCGCTCTCTTGACGTCGGTCTTCAATCACTCGGGCAATTCGTTTAGAAAACTTTTCCTCGCCATATCGATTAAAAATTCGTACTAAGTCATTAAAAGACCAATCATTAACGATATCTCGAGCCGTCAACTCCTGGGACGTGTCCATTCTCATATCCAAAGGAGCGTTCTGCTGGTAGGAAAACCCACGCTCGGCTTCATCCAGTTGAGGGGAAGAAACTCCCAAGTCATATAAAATACCATCGATTTTTTCCACACCAAAGTAATTCATAGTGTCTTTTAAATTTCTAAAATTATCTTGAACAAGGGTTACTTTGCCTTTTTCCAATTCATCATGCAAGACTTGATCGGCATGCTGAATGGCTTTTTCATCTTGGTCAAAAGCAAATAAAATACCGCCATCACTCAGTTGTTGGGCAATTTTTTTGCTGTGGCCGGCGCCACCAAGTGTAGCGTCCACATAAATCCCGTCATTTTTTATGTTTAATCCGTCTACTGCTTCATCTAATAGAACAGTAATATGGTTAAATTCTTGCATGTGATACTCCTCCATTAGAAGCCAAAATCAATCATATTTTCTGCAATCGCATCGAAGTTTTCAGCCGTAAGGTCGGTGAAATCTTGCCAACGTTCTCTTGACCAAATCTCAAAGCGATTACATACCCCGACGCACATACATTCTTTTTCAAGTTGAGCATAATCAATTAAAGTTTGAGGAATATTGACCCGGCCTTGCTTGTCTAATTCACACTCAGTGGCCCCCGAATAGAAAAATCGAGCAAAGGCTCGGGATTCTTTTTTAGCAAGAGGGAGATCTTTTAGTTTTTCTTCCAAGTTTTGCCAACCTGCCATGGGATAGCCAAAAAGACACCCGTCTAAGCCGCGTGTCACAATAAAGCGTTCGCCCAAATCCCCTCTAAATTTTGAGGGAATAATTAGGCGCCCTTTTTGATCAATATTATGTTGGAATTCTCCAAGCAGCATGTCTACACCTTCATTCCTCCACTTCTTGCTTGTAGTCTACCACATTCCCCCACATTCCTCCACTTTAATCAAAAAAAGAGTAAAAAAATAAGCTCCACTAGGGAAGCTTATAAATATCGTCGTCTATTCTAATTAAAACCAGTAGGTGATTAAAAAAGCTAAGCCGAAAATGAAATGGCCAGCCAGTAACATTAAGTCCAAAAGACGCCAAAACACCTTAAAAAAATGAGCAAAAGGAAAAGTAGAGTTATAATAATTAAAAAGACTGGCCAGCAGGATGCCGATGATTGAAATGAAAATAAAAAGATAAGGCAAAGCCGTTTGTCCCATCAATTCTTCAGAAAAAATATGGATGCTCATGACAAAATAGATGGTCATGAGGTCAATGAGTTTTAAACGATGTCCAGCTTGAGCCATATTCCGACTCACAGCGGCCGATCCATACCACATCAGGACGAGAGGAAGAATAAATATAAGAATCATCAGGACAAAAAACTTTATAGCTCCCCAATTCACGATTGGCCTCCCCCTTTCCAGCTATTTAAAATAAAAAACCTTTTGCAAGAGACAAAAGGTTTTTAAAAGCTTTATTGTTCAACAACTTCTTTACCAGCATAAAAACCACATTTTGCACAGACATGATGGTTACGTTTCATTTCACCACAGTTAGAGCAAACGGTCATGTTTGGTGCTGATAATTTTTTATGTGTACGTCTTTGTCTTTTAACTGTTTTAGACGTTCTTCTTTTTGGTACTGCCACGAAAAACACCCCCTAATCATGCTAATACATTACGCGTCTTCATCATCGAACAGACCTTTTAATTGGTTAAAAGGTGAATGTTCTTGTCTTTGTTTATTCTGAGACGCTTCAAAATCTTTTTCTGATAAGACTTGCCAATCTTTACCATGAGGCATTTCCTGCCCCTCTCGCTCTTCGTCTGTTAAAACTTGGCTAGGTAAAGCCAGAATTATATTTTCTAACAAGATATCTGAAATGTCAATCCTATAATCCTCCAAAAGAAAAACTGGATCCTCATTTTCATAATTTTCCAATAATTCTTGGCGGTTAGGAGCTAGGTAAATCTCATTAATATGAATATCTTGCTGATAAGCAACTGGTTTTAATGATCGTGTTGATGGTAAAACAAGATCTGTCTGAGCTTGCATGGATAGTTGATATTCATCCAAGTCAGGACTATAGAAGAAATAGCCGTCAATTAGTGTCGGCTCAGCCGCTATAATACGTTGACTCGCATCAACTAATTTTTCTTCTAAATCAATGTGTCCAGAAATAGGCATGGGTTCGTTCTGATAAGGAACGAGTTCATCCAAATTCCAGATTGTTTTCATTTCTCACACTCCTAAAAAACCACCGTAATTATACTATCCTCATCAATCTTTGTCAATAAACGGCAGCCTTAATTATCTTTCATATGAGGAAAGCGATAAAAATCTTGAGCTTCAATATCAAAATCGTGTAATAGCCGATAAATATCTCCCGCTTTTATATCCATTGAAAAGTTAGCAGCATTAGACTGATTTAAATTACTGACCCATTGAATGCTTGGACTTTTTTCCTTCAATTCTTTCAGATAGGCTCGGCCTTGCTTATTCATGGCTAAAAGTCGGCAGACTTTAAGGCCTTCATCAAGCTCAGCTAGCATGTCTTCTTTTTTTATATTTAATAAAACATAAATCAACAAGCGCTGCAAACGAGTCCATACATAACGCTTGGTCTTCAAGGCCTGCATCAATTCAGTAAAAGATTCAGTCTTTTTGGCTTTTTCCCACAAGCGATATTCTAACCCTTCTGTCATCTGATAAATCTGAGCCAGTCCGCTTATTCCCTGACTCAATATTTGATAATAAAGGAAAGGATAGGCTTTTTCCCAATCCGTCCATGAAGAAGATAGCAGAGTCTCGGCTTGATTGGAAAACATCACCCCATCAAGGTCCTTGAACTGCTGACCCTCCACCACTGCCCGCCGAATCGCACTTGCTGAAGCATAAGACTGGCTGGGCGAAAAACTTTGGTCTTGGTGAGAGGCTTCTTGGCGTTGAATCCTGAGTAACTTCATCGGTTGAGATAAGTGAGCATTCTCACGGCTATAGAGCAAGCCTAAAAAGTTATTGGCCTGCTTCCAATCCAGCGGTGAGCTTTCCGCTGGTAAATTCTGCTGGATAAGTTGGGACATTTGCTGGGCGTAAGATAGCTGATAATCTTGTTGTTTTTTCAATGACAAGGCTAAGTGCTCTTCTTCCTGCCACAACCATTTTCCTAAATTATTAAAATCGTCTGTTGTCCCGTTTTCACTGGCAAACGAGAGGATTTGACAAGCTAAAGAAGATAAGAGCTGAACACCGCCAGCCGCAAAAATCTCCGCTGACTGGCAAGCAAAAGCAAAAGGAAGCTCAACGATCAAATCTGCCCCCGCTTGCATAGCCATTCGCGCCCGGGTCCACTTTTCAATCAGAGCTGGTTCGCCTCTTTGAACAAAATTCCCCGACATAGCCACAACCACCACATCACAGCCCGAACGTTTTTTCGACTGCTCGATATGGTAGGCGTGCCCCTTATGGAAGGGGTTATATTCAGCAATAATACCTAAAGCTTTCACATCATCTACCTCTATTTCTGGCAAGCAAAGAACCAGCGCTCTGCTTGAGACAAATCATCTGACTTGCCAAAGTCACTGCTGATGTTAATATCCTGAAAACCGACATGCTTGAGTAATTGAAGGTAACGCTCATAGGGATGTGTCCACTGGTAGACATCCCGAGACAGGCGTTGATACGACCCGTCATCTTCCTTATTAAATAAATCCAATTGATGAATCACCGAATATTCTTCATCGGCCTGGAAAGATTCCCAGGTGAACACCCAATCTTCTGCTGCATAATTGTAGTGGTAAGAATAAAAGGTTTCTTCCATTTTATGGGTGCTATGGACATCAAATAAGAAATAGGCTCCTTCATCTAAAAGATCATAGACTTGTTCAAAAACCATTAGAACATCTTCTAAATAAGGTAAATAACAGAGAGCATCCAAACTGCATAAGACCCCTGCCACTCTAGTTAGGGCAGAGAGATCACGCATATCGCCTTGAATGAATGGCAAGGAGAGCTGTTGGTCTTGGGCTGCCATTTGAGCTTGGCTAAGCATGGCTTCTGAGAGATCCAGGCCAATCATGTCGAAGCCGGCTGACGCTAATCTTAAAGTCAAAGCGCCACTACCGCAGGCTAAATCCAATAAAGGACCATCTTGGCGATTAAAAAATGAAGAGGCATAAGAAAACCACTGTTCATAAACCTCTTCATCCATTAAAAAATCATAAACACTTTCAAAATTCATTAGTCTGCCTCTAAAATCTGGTGGACATTCATCATAGGAGCATCCGACCATAATTTTTCTAAATTATAAAATTCACGGTCCTCTTTAGAAAAGATATGGACGATGACATCCCCTAAATCAATAAGGGTCCAAGATTTTGAATCTTTCCCTTCCACTTGACGAATGTGAATGCCTTCCTTCTCAGCCTCTTGGATCAAAGTATTCGTGATGGCCCGATTTTGCCGGCTAGAACCTCCATTCATGATGACAAAATAATCAGCTAGGATGGATATCCCTTCAACATCTAAAACGACAATGTCTTCAGCTTGACGGTCATCGGACGTTTTGACAACGAATTCTAGAATTTCTTCAGGTGTTTTAGTCATTCAATTCCTCCCCTAATAAGGTTGAATACATATTATAAGTATGGATAGTCTGTGGGTAAATGCGCTGATTTTGAGCTAACAAATGTTTGATGGTTTCACGACTAGCAAAACCAACCACCAAAGCCAAATCTTTTTTAGCTAATTCCCGAGCTTTTTCAACTCCCGGAAAATCACGCTGAGGTTCAATATAATCTGCAACAAAAACCACTTGTTCCAAAGGGCTCATATGGTCTGAACCTACCGTATGGTTGGCAATCGCATTCAATATATCAGGGTCTGTCACATCTAATGATTTTTCAGCATAAACAGCAGCAACAGGACCGTGCCAGATGGCGTTGCCGTAATCCAACAAGTCCAAAGGTAAATTGTTTGAAATAATGCTTTGGCGGGAACTATCGTCCGGATTATTTTTCATGAGGTCATGTAAAAGGCAAGCGATGGATGTTTTAGTCTTGGAAATGCCGTAATGTTCCGCTAAGGCCAAGCCTGTTTCTTCTACCCTTAAGACATGTTGAAAACGCTTTTTCTTCATTTTAGAGGCCAAGAGTTGGATTAATTCCTCCCGGCTGACATTGATATAATCACTATAAGTAGACATTAGTCACCCTCTTTTTGATAAAGCTCGTTTTCAACAATATAAGCTACCACCGAAGCTGGAATCAAATAACGCACCGCTTCTCCTTGGGAAATTCGGTGTCTTAATTCTGTCGAGGATATATCTACATTCGGCACATCCACCCAAATGATGGGATACTGGCTTTCCCGTTCATAGTCTAAGCGATTGACCCCAACAAACTGAACCATTTCAATTAATTCATCTATTTTATACCAGTTAGGCAGATCTTGGACCATATCTGCTCCGACGATAAAGAAGAATTCTTTATCCGGATGGCGGTCTTGCAATTCTTTGATGGTGTCATAGGTATAACTCACACCACCACGGTCAATTTCCAAAGTATTTAAGTCAAAGTAGGAATTCCCTTGGATAGCTCTCAAAAGCATATCCACCCGCATGTCACCATCAATCGTTGTTTTACCTTCTTTATGTGGTGGCGTTGAGGTGGGAACAAACCAGACCTCTTCCAAACCAAGTTGGTTACGGACTTGGTCAGCAATGACTAGATGACCGATATGTGGCGGATTGAACGTTCCACCAAGTAAGCCAATTTTTTCTTTAGGTTTTTCAGTCAACACTTGGCTTTCAGCTGGCTGTAATTTTACTGTAGATTGTTTACTCATCTTTATCTTCCTTTGTTTAATCCACCCGTTATTTTTTGGGCAGTTCTAATGAAATCTTACGGTTTTCTTCATGGGATGATTTTTTGAATAAGACAATGGTCCGTCCAATGACTTGAATAACATTAGCATCACAGTAGTCTGCAATAATTTTAGCACTTTCTTTAGGATCCTCTAAAGTATTTTGCAGGAGAGAAATTTTAATTAACTCTCTCTTTTCAAGCGCATCGTTAATTTGGCTTAATTGTTCTTCTGACAAACCATTTTTACCAATTTGAAAAATACTATTCAAATGGTGAGCCTGACTTTTTAGGAAAGCCACTTGTTTACTAGTTAAATTCATTCTTTCATCTCTTTCTCGTTAAATCATTGGCGGTCGGACATTCACGTTCACAGGAGCTGGCGCCCACATTCGAACCGTTACTCCGGCGGGCAGGCGGACCCAGCCCAGACCAGATATTAAAATGTCTTGGTCAGCTTTTAGCTTGTAAGAGTGATCTTTTAGTGGCCATTGAAAATCTTCCACCCGGTGAGGAGGGGTCAACTCCCTACCGACTAAACGCTCACTCACCTCAGCTGCCTTTGCTGTTTTGGTCCGATGCAAATCAACCCCTTCTGCTACATATATCACGACAGAAGATTTATCAGGGCACTGTTCCAAATCCATCCGCCCCAGTCCTCCAAATAAAATAGATTGGCCTGCATTTAATTGGTAGGACTTAGGTTTGATGGTTTTGCGAGGGGTAATCGCTTTTAAATCTTTGGCTTTCAAATAATAATTCAACTGCTGATCTTGAATAATCCCAGGTGTATCTATTAATAAGCTACCGTCATCCAAAGGAATTTCAATCTTACCCAGAGTAGTTCCAGGGAAATAAGAGCTAGTAATTAAAGCCTCTTCCCCTATACTCTCTGATAAAATCGCATTCATTAGAGTAGATTTTCCAACATTGGATGCCCCTAAGAAGTAGACATCCCGCCCTTGACGAAGCTCTTCAATGCTTGCCATTAATTCATCAATATACTGTCTTTTTTTGGCAGATGTAATCAAGATTTTTTCAGGCCGAACGCCCAGTTCATGAGAGCGTTTCATGACCCATTGGCGAATGCTTGATTCTTTGGTAGATAGTGGGAGAAGGTCAAATTTATTCCCCACAATCATTATTTTATTATTGAGGGCAAAACGTTGGATGCCCTGGATAAAACTTCCTTCAAAATCAAATAAGTCGACCACCAAAACAATCAAGGCTTGCCGATTAGAAATTTCATTTAAAATCTCTTTATATTGATTTTCATCTAATTCTATATCTAATAATTCATTATAATGTCGAAGTTTAAAACATCTTTGGCAATATAAGTCTCGGTCTTCATTTTCTTGTTTGAGGGCTGAAGAAGGAAGGTAGCCTTCTTTATTTTCATCTTCATCCTGTAAAACAGCACCGCAACCGATGCACTTAATCATGTGTGGATTTGAGCGGTTCATCCAGTGAATGCCTCCATTTCATATCTTGGTTATTTTTAAGTAAAGCTTTCAGTATCAAAGATTCAAATTTACGATTAAAGCGGGTGGCTCCCGCATCTGTAGGGACGATAGGCTTAACCAGAACAGTATCCAAACCATAGCAGTTTCCACCAAAAATATCAGTCAATAACTGATCTCCCACCATCAAAATTTGATTTTTGGGAAGGTCTAAGTGCTTTTGACCCTCCTTAAATCCTCGCGATAAAGGCTTGAAAGCTGAACTCACAAAAGAAACATCCAAAGCATCAGCTAGTGGACGTATACGGTCGGAGTGGTTGTTGGAAACAATGACGACTGGAATACCAAAGCCTTTAATCTGTTCCACCCACTGGATAGTGATGTCATCATGACGAGGGTTATTCCAGGCGACCAGGGTATTATCCAAGTCAGCCATAACCCCCTTAAAATTATATTTAACCAATTCTGCAGGTGTAATATTATAAATTGATTCCACCATCCAGGTGGGCTTAAAATGAGAAAAAAACGTCATATTACTCTCCTAATATACAAAATAGGAGTAGCAAACGCACTCCATCAGGATAATAATAATATAAATCCAGCTTAATTTAAAGACTTCTTAACTCATGGGCCTGCAAGCTGTCATAAATTTCAATCGCGGCTAGATCAAGATAGTCAAAAGAAAGATCCGTCCCCTTTTCTAGGTCGGTCACTTTAAAGCGGCCAGTGATATGGTAAAAAAAGACTCTGACCACTAATTGTTTTCCTATATAAAACTCTCTCTTTTGAATATCATCAGTCTGATCTTTGGTCATCGCGATTAAACGTTCAATGATCGGTAATAATTTAGAATCTAACATCCGCTTCCTACTTTCCGTCAACAAAAAAGAAACCTCCATAGTAGTATGGAGGAAGATGATTATGATATCAATTTTTCATTTTCTAAAGTCGCTTCAATTGCTTCGACTGCCTCTTTTTCATCCGGCCCATCAACGGCTATTTCAACTTCAGCATGCTGGCCGGCCCCTAAAGACATTACTCCCATGATGGACTTCAAGTTTACTGTTTTTCCGTCGTAAGAAAGTTCAATGTCTGATTCATATTTACTAGCCGTTTGAACTAACATTGTTGCTGGCCGTGCGTGAATCCCCGTTTCAGCAATAATATTGTATATATTTTTTATCACTTCAATCCCACTTTCTTCACATTTTTATCAAATCCAAAAATATTATATCATTGACTCTAGCATAAAACAAGGTTTTGGAAAGGGTTACATTATCTTAAGGACTGCCTTTGTCAAGCTTGGACATTCAGTTAGATTAATTCTTAAAAAAGCTTGATATTTTCAATATAAGGGGTATAATAGATATGTAAGGTCAAAGTTAGTCAAAGACAGCTTTTGACTTTATTCTTCTCTGTCATTAAACTTTATGAAAAGAATAGAATATATAAAGAAAGAAGGTCGTAAGATGAAGTGTCAGAATTGTAAACAGAATCCCGCTACGATCCATCTTCATGTGAATCAAAACGGAAATAATATAGAACTTAATTTATGTTCTCGCTGCTATAAAGCATTAAAAAATCAACAAGGTGGTGGTCGAATGATGAACAACTTTAATAGAAATCCATTTGGCTTTGGTGACTTCGATGATATCTTCCGCCAAATGTATGGCAATCAAGAACAAGCTCGTCAGGTCCCTCCAACTCAAGCCTCAGGTGGTCAACAACCCCCTCAAAACGATAGTCTTTTAGGGCAATACGGGACCAATCTTAATCAACTCGCCCGCGAAGGCAAAATCGATCCGGTGATTGGACGCGATAATGAAATCACTCGCGTGGTGGAAATCTTAAACCGGCGACGTAAAAACAATCCTGTCCTTATTGGTGAAGCAGGGGTTGGTAAAACTGCAATTGCTGAAGGGCTCGCCCTAAAAATAGTGGAAGAAGATGTCCCGGAAAAATTAAGAGATAAAGAAATCATCCGCCTTGATGTAGCTTCATTGGTTCAAGGCACAGGCATTCGTGGTCAATTCGAAGAACGCATGCAACAATTAATCGATGAAGTAACTGCTGATGATTCCATTATCTTATTCATCGACGAAATTCATGAACTCGTGGGTGCCGGAACCGCTGATGGTAGCAATATGGACGCAGGTAATATCTTAAAACCAGCTCTTGCTCGAGGAGAGCTTCAATTAATTGGAGCAACAACCCTCAATGAATACCGAGAGATTGAAAAAGATGCCGCACTCGAAAGACGTTTCCAACCTGTCATGGTGGATGAACCTTCGATTGAAGAGGCTATTCAAATTCTAAAAGGAATTCAAAAATATTACGAAAACTACCATCATGTTAAATATACCGACAAAGCCATTGAAGATGCTGTTGAATTATCTGCTCGTTATATTCAAGACCGTCAATTGCCGGATAAAGCCATTGACCTCTTGGATGAGGCCGGTTCTAAGAAAAACCTAACATTAAACCCGGTCGATACAGATGCCATTAAACAAAAAATAATGGAAGCTGAGCAGAAGAAAAATGAAGCAACCGAAAAAGAAAACTTTGAAGATGCGGCTTACTACCGAGACCAAATGGAAAAATATGGTCAGATGTTAACGAGTGGATCTTCTGATGAAGACGATGTAGAAGTTACTGCTGAGGACATCATCGAAATTATCGAACAACAAACGGGTATACCCGTCGCAGAAATTCAAGAACAAGAACAAAAACAATTGAAAGACTTAGCTAAAAATCTGAAAGAAAATATTATTGGCCAAGACGAAGCTATCGAACAAGTGTCTCGTGCGATCCAACGTTCACGTGTGGGCTTGAAACGTCCAGGTCGACCTATTGGATCCTTCCTCTTCGTTGGTCCGACTGGAGTAGGTAAAACTGAAACAGCTAAGGTACTAGCTGAAGAACTTTTCGGAACCCGTGATTCCTATGTCCGCTTAGATATGTCAGAATTTATGGATAAACATTCGACTTCTAAACTTATTGGTTCACCTCCTGGATATGTAGGTTATGATGAAGCCGGTCAATTAACAGAGACCGTGCGCCATAATCCATATAGCTTAATCTTAGTCGATGAAGTAGAAAAAGCTCACCCTGATGTATTGAATATCTTCCTTCAAATCATGGAAGATGGACGTTTGACAGATTCTAAAGGCCGTACAGTCAGCTTTGAGAATACGATCATTATTATGACTTCAAACGCTGGCTCAGGCAATGCTGAAGCTAATGTTGGCTTTGGTGCTCAAGCAGAAGGTCGTCAAAACTCCATCAAAGATCAATTGACTAACTACTTCCGACCTGAATTCCTCAACCGTTTCACTGCTATCGTGGAATTCACTGCCTTGACTAAAGAAGAATTATTGTCCATTGTGGACTTGATGATTGCTGACGTTAACAAACTCTTGGCTCGTCAAGATATGTCCATCGATGTGTCAGATGAAGTGAAAAAAGAACTTACTGAATTAGGTTACAATCCAGATTTAGGAGCACGTCCATTAAGAAGAGTGATCGAAGAACAAATCGAAGACCGTATCGCGGAATACTATCTCAACCAAGGAGAAACCAACCACATGAAAGCAGTTATGGAAGACGGTCAAATTGTGGTCAAAGCAGCAGACGATGAAGATAGCTCGAGCGATACAAGCGAAGAAAAAGAAGAAGAAAATACCAAAGATTCAGAGTCTGAGTCTGAGAAATAAGAGATACTCATGCATGCATGATTCGCCTCGTAAAAGGGTGATTTATAGCCCGTCATATTAAAAGCTGCCTTTTTGAGATGACCCTCAAAAAGGCAGCTTTTTTGTTTTCCTCTTCTCCACTATCAAATGAACAGCTGGGAGTAGAACTTCCCAACATTTAGTTACTGGGACTTTTTATTGTGTATATATTAGAAATTAGATCTCTCTATTGCTATACTGAAAAGGACAAAATTGAATAGATATAGAAAGTTGGTGTTTGAGTGTATTTATTATTCATTGCACTTATTCTTGTCCTGGCCTTAGTTGCCATTCGTCTGTCAGACACGTTGAAGGTTCCCCAACTTCTCCTCTTTATGTTGCTGGGAGTGGCCTTTAATTTCTTCGGCGTTCAGTTTAACGACTTCGCCTTTTCTGACAATATCGCTTCCCTTGCTTTGATGTTTATCATCTTCTATGGAGGCTTTGGAACCAAATGGGGAATGACTAAACCTGTCGCTAAAGAAGCAATTACCCTTAGTTTTTTAGGGACGATTGCTACTGCTTTGCTCACCGGAGGTTTTATCTACCTGGTTTTTGATTTCACTCTTTTAGAAGCCATGTTATTCGGATCAGTAGTAGGGTCTACTGACTTTGCTAGTGTTTCCAGCGTCTTACAGTCGCGCAATCTTAACTTAAAATACAACACGGCCCCTCTGTTAGAACTTGAATCAGGCTCCAATGACCCGACCGCCTATACCATGGTTACCATCTTCCTTTTAATACTCCAAGGACTAAATGTCAACATCCCCCTACTCATTATATTACAGGTGGGCTTGGGCTTGCTCTTTGGTTTTGCTATTGGATGGCTATTCATTCGAGCCCTGGACTACTTAAATTTTGATGAGGGTCTCTTGACTATTTTTGTAGCCGCCGCTGCCCTTTTAACCTATGAATTAACCAACCAATTAAACGGAAATGGCTACCTAGCTGTTTATATTTTTGGTATTTACATTGGAAATAAAGAGTTTATTGGTAAGCGTGAAGTTGTCTTTTTCTTTGATGGTTTGACAAACCTCGCCCAAATCGGTTTATTCTTTATCCTTGGTTTGCTATCCAACCCAGCGTCCATTGTCCAAATGATGCCGATTTCATTCGCCATCATGCTTTTTATGACAATTGTGGCGCGTCCTTTATCCGTTTATGGATTGATGATTCCCTTCAAATTAAGAAATAATCAATTAGCCGTCATTTCGCTCGCTGGATTAAGAGGGGCCGCCGCTATTGCCTTCGCAATCGTGGCTGTGAACTCCGAAGCCCCCATTGCTAATGATATTTTCCATATCGTCTTTGATATTTGCTTATTGTCCGCTCTCATTCAAGGAAGTATCCTACCCTTCGCTTCTGAAAAACTCGATATGATTGATCCGGACGATAACGTCTTAAAAACCTTTAACTATTACCAAGACAAGAGTGAAATTGGTTTCTTAGAAACTGAAATTGTGGCAGGAAGTTCCTTAATTGGCCGCTATATTTATGATTTGAATTTAGAGTTCGATTTCATTTTAGCTAAGATTATCAGAAACGGTCAGACTATTGTTCCTCGTGGGAATGTCCAATTACTAGAGGGGGACACCGTTGTTTTTGCTGGTAAGCAATACTTTGACCCCACTGGAACCGACTTGGTGGAATTCAAAATCAACAGCCACCACCAATGGGTTGACCATGAAATTAAAGAGCTTGACTTACCTTCCGACTATCTAATTATCCTCGTCTTGAGAGGAGATGACCAATTGGTTGTCCCAAGCGGTGGAACTTGTATCCGTGAAGGCGATACCATTATTGCTCTTGACTCTCATCGTAAAAAGAATTAAAAGATAAATAAAAAAATCTCCTTCCCAAGCAGACCTGTCATCATAGAATGGGTCCTTGCTGGAAGGAGTTTTTTTATTATAATAAAGATTTCAATTCAACTTCGGGATGCTTACCTTCAAAATACTGGAGGGCAAAATCACTTTCAAAAAGGAATAAAGGCTGGTCGTTAATGTCACGGACTAACATATTACGGCTAGAGGCCATTTTCTCATCCAGCTGGTCTGGTCGAATCCAACGGGCGACCTTATGTCCTAAAGCTTCCATAACCACTTCAGAATGGTATTCGGTGTTTAAGCGGTGTTCAAAAACCTCAAACTGAAGTTGACCAACAGCTCCTAAAATAAATTCTTCTGTATGATATCTTTTATAAAGTTGGATGGCCCCCTCTTGAACCAATTGTTCTAAGCCTTTATAAAAGGACTTCTGTTTCATGGCATTTTTTGCCCGCACAGTCATAAATAATTCAGGGGTAAAGCTTGGGAGGTCAGGATAGACGATAGGATCCTTGCCTTCATAGATGGTATCCCCGATTTGAAAGGTTCCAGTGTCATACAATCCAATAATATCGCCAGCTACTGCCGTTGAAACAGTCTCTCTTTCTTCAGCAAGAAATTGAGTGGAATTATTCAAACGTACGTCCTTAGCTGTTCGGGCTAGGGAAACATCCATCCCCCGATCAAATTCACCGGATGCGATCCTTAAAAAGGCTATGCGGTCGCGATGTTTAGGATCCATATTGGCTTGGATTTTAAAAATAAAGCCTGAGAATTTATCGTTCACGGCTGGAATTTCCTGGCCGTTCTGATCTAGGTGGTTAGACGGTTGAGGAGCAAAATCCAAGAAAGCATTTAAGAAGGTTTCAACACCAAATTCTGTTAAAGCCGAACCAAAAAATACCGGTGTCAGTTCTCCAGCTCGGATGCGTTCAGGGTCAAATTCATTTCCCGCTACCGATAATAGCTGAGCTTCTTCATAAGCTTGCTGGTAGAGGCTGGTTTTTTTGATCGGATGGTCATCAGGAATATCTTGATTTTCATCAAAAACTACAAAATCTTCCCCTTCCTGGCTGTTGACATCTGGCCGGTTAATTTCAAGTCGTTGGTTGTAGATGTCATATAAACCAAGTAATTCTTTCCCCATCCCCACCGGCCAATTCATAGGGTAGGCATCAATGTCTAAAACCTCTTCCAATTCTTCAACCAATTCAAAAGGGTCTCGCCCTACCCGGTCTAATTTATTAATAAAAGTAAAGATAGGAATGCCTCTCATCCGACATACCTTAAATAGTTTTTCGGTTTGTTCCTCTATCCCATTAGCAGAATCTATCACCATGACAGCGCTGTCCACCGCCATCAAGGTTCGGTAAGTATCTTCTGAAAAATCTTCGTGGCCTGGAGTATCTAAAATATTAATCCGGTGCCCGTCATAATCAAATTGCATGACAGAAGAGGTGACGGAAATACCACGTTCTTTTTCAATATCCATCCAGTCAGAGGTCGCAAATTTACCCGTTTTTTTTGCTTTAACCGTTCCCGCCTGGCGAATCGCTCCCCCAAAAAGAAGAAGTTGTTCGGTCATGGTTGTCTTCCCCGCATCCGGGTGGGAAATAATCGCAAAAGTACGGCGGCGGCTAATTTCGTCCTGGAGTTGTTTTTTATTTAAGCTTTTATCCATCAAGATTCAGTCCTCTCATTTATAACTTTTCCAGTATATCATAATGAAGATATAAATTTTTATTAAGGATGGCAAAATACCCAAAAAATAGGTGAATTTAAAATAATTCTTTGTTATTATTATTTTACCAATCTAAGGAGGATGAAAGTTTCATGAGCGAATTAAATTTTGAATGGACCAAGGGAACCGATTCAAAAGTATATGAAGATGCCCTTAAATTACGCCATAGCGTGTTCGTTGAAGAACAATCATGGAGTAAAGAAGATGAACTTGACGGTTTCGATGATGAATGCCATCACTTGGTCGGTTACTTAGATGGAGAAGCAGTCGTAACTTCACGACTCCACCCAGAAATTGGAGACGAACATACTCATGGCGTCCAACGCGTGGCTACTGCTGAAGCTGCCAGAGGATCTGGCTACGGACGTGATATTTTAACTGAAATTAAACGCTATGCCAAAGATGAATTAAATATTAAACGATTAGAAATGGATGCCCAAGATCACGCGATTGAATTCTATAAAAAGAATGGCTTCCAACTTTCTGATGAAGATGGATTTGATTTTGTCGGTATTCCCCACCATAAAATGTATATCAACTTAAATTAATAATAAAAATCGTCAAAAAAACACAGGCAGTTGAGAAACGATTCAACCGCCTGTGTTTTTATTTTTATAAAAGATAAGGAAGGAAGATAGAAGCCACGGTGAAATAAATAAAAACGGAAGTTAAGTCTGTCAAAGTCGTAATAAATGGTCCGGAAGCTACCGCCGGATCAAAGCCTAAAGATTCAATCAGCATGGGTACAAATGTCCCAGCTAAAGTGGACATAATCACAGCAAAGAACATAGCGATACCGACAATTAAGCCCAGATAAACATTTTGCTGCCAGAAGCCCACAATTAAAGCTGCTGACAAGCCGACGACCAGACCAGTCAAAACTCCAACAATCAATTCATTAATAAATAAGTTCCCAAAACTTTGATCCTGCTGGTCTCTTGAACTGATACGTCTAACAGCTACGGCTAAAGATTGGGTACCGGCATTTCCGGCAGTCCCAGTAATTAATGATATGAAAACAGCAAGGACCGCGACTTCACTGACTAAACCCTCAAAATAAGAGATTAAGCTCGACGTCCCTAAACCGAGAACGAGTAGTGAAACCAACCATGGCATACGGTTGACAGCTGCACTAAAAGGAGTCGCGTGTTTCTCATCAACATCTACCCCCGCTAAACCTGAATAGTCCTCAGCAGCCTCTTCATCAATAACGTCTACGATATCATCCACCGTGATGATTCCCGCCAGCTGGCCTTCTCTGTTGACCACTGGCAAAGCGAGGAAATCATAATCTCGCATGATATGAGCAACATCTTCTTGGTCATCGTCCACATGAACCTGAATCACATCGTCCATCATTATATCTCCCATGGTCATAGCATTGGAGCTGACGACCAAATCACGCAAGGACACGACCCCTAGTAAATGCCCGATAGCATCGACGACATATAAATAATAAATCATTTCAGCATCCGGACCGATTTCTTTTAAAATTTCCATGGTTTCTTTGGTTGTTAAATTAGCATTCAAAGAAATATATTCTGTCGTCATGATGGATCCAGCAGAATCATCTGAATAATTCATGATTTCTTTAAATTCTCTACGGGATTCTGGATCAATTTTTGCTAAAAGCTCTCTTCTTTTCTCTTCATCTAAATGCTCCAGAGTATCCACTGCATTGTCGGTGAACATTTTTTCAAGAAGTTCAGCTGAATAATTGACATCCATCTCATAAAAATAAGGTTCTAAAGATTCAGCATTCTCAGCTAGCATGTCAAATAAATCTGCCATTTTTTCAGGACTTAAAATATAATAGATGGCCCTTCTTTCATATTCATTTAATGATTGAAAGATTTGCGCTTGGTCATAGGCATGCAAGTTTAGGAAAATCTCATCAAAGTCTTTATAATTTTTATCTTTTAAGAGATTAATAATCTGGTCTAAATTAATCTCGTGTCTCTCTTCATTGGTAATAGTCATAAAAACCTCCGTTTTCTTAGTTATCGCGGTCGCCAATAAAAGCGTCTTTTACTCTCAGCCAAAAAGGAGTGTGGCTATATTTGGCAAAATGAACGCGCTGTGAAGCTATCTTAAAAGTCATGGATGAAATCGTATCAGACGCTCGACTTTCTTGGTCAATGGATACCCGTATACCTTCTGAATTGACAGGTTTTAAGGTGATCCATTCATAAGGGGCAATGATTAAAGGCGAGCCAAGTGAACGGTAAACCCGATTATTAATAGAAGCGATCTCCGCTAATTGCAAGGCTTCTAAAGAAGGATGAAGGACGGCCCCGCCACAGGAATTATTATAGCCAGTAGAACCTGTGGGGGTCGAAATACACAGACCATCTCCTCTAAAGCGTTCAAAATGCTGATCTTTTATATAAACATCACAGGTTAAGGTCCCATTCACTCTTTTTAAGCTAGCTTCATTCAAGGCTAAGCGGTGGTCCGTCTTTTTCTTATTCATATAATTGATCTCAACATCTAAAACAGGATAAGACACACTTTCTTCTGTTTCATAGACCAGACTTTTGACCAATTCATCGACATCGTACTCCCGCCAATCCGTATAAAAACCCAAATGCCCCGTATGGATTCCTAAAAATCTGACGCGATCTAACTGATCCATGTACTGGTGAAAAGCGGATAGCATGGTGCCATCCCCCCCAATCGAAATAACAACATCGGGAGAAGATTGATCAAATTCCAACTCATCATAAGATTTTATATATTGAATCAAATCATGTTCAATCCGCTTAGCCTTGGGTGTGTAATATTTTACTAAGGCGACTTTCATGCTATGCTCCTTCATTCTTGAACTTCTTTTTGGCTCCGCTATAATATATACAAAAACCATTCTACCATAATCACAGTAAAAAATAGGAGTTATTTATGAGCCAAGAGATTGAAATCGAATATAAAAATCTTTTAACCCGAGACGAGTTTCATCTTTTATTAGACAGCATGAAAGAAAAAGAATCATTTGAATCTTGGACCCAAGTGAACTATTATTTTGACAGCCCATCCTTGGACTTAAAAGATCATGGAGCTGCCCTACGCATTCGTATTTTTAATGAACAAAGTGCCGAAGTCACTCTCAAAATTCCCCACGGTGAACATTTAATGGAATTCAACCATGCCCTCACTTATAGTGAGGGCAAACGTTGGGTGGAAGATGGCAGCATCATTCTCCCTTTAGATATCCAAGATCAAATTGAAAAGATGAAGATTGATGCCAATGCCCTGGTCTATCAAACCTTTATGACCACCCACCGCAATCAGTTTAGGGCTGAAGATTATTTGGTCGTGTTAGATTGGAGCGAATATAACCAAGCTGAAGATTACGAATTGGAAGTTGAAGCGACATCCGACAAAAAAGCTAAACAAATCTTCCATGATATCTTAGAAAAATATAATCTTGCCAAACGACCCAGCCCGAGTAAAATCGCCAGAGCTTTTCACTATTTAAATCAATCTGGGCAATAAATGGTTAGAAATGCTGTAATCAAGCATATTATTCAGTTTTTGAAACATTTTTTGATAAACTTGGATTACTCAATTGAATAAGCAAGCGAAAATCTTATAGAAAAGAGGTGACGCTGTGGAAGCTAAAGGACGTTTAATCGAAATCTATCATTTCATCGATCCTCTAGGATATGTTTGTTATGATTCGGAAAAAACAATTGCGGAATTTGCAAGAGAACGCTATGAAAAAGTTTCCGTTCGATTTATTCCTTTTATAAACTTAAAAATAATAAAACACCATTTGGAAAGAGACCAACTATCCTATTCTTTCCAAGAAGCTAACCAATATTATACCAATGCTTATACAGCTGCCCTAGGTTTCTATGCTGCATCCATGCAGGGCAAAAAATTTGGACGAGAGTTTTTAATGAAATTGCAGCAGGCCATTTTTGATTATAAATGCCCTATTGGCTTGAAAACTTTTGAACGAATTGCCAAAGATACCCATATTGATTTGGAAATGTTTAAGGAAGACTTTCAATCACAATGGGTCAACCAACGTTTTACTGCTGATCAAAAATTAGCTCAAGAAATGAATATCCTAGATACGCCTTCTTGCATCGTCTACACTTCATCTGACAGTGGTGTGGGATATCTGATTGAAAATGCCATTAATAAAGAAATGTTGCATTCTTTATGCCATCAAGCAGAACTCTCTGTTCAATCTTCTAAGCAAGATGCGATTAAATTATTAAACGACCGCTATTTCGATTAAAAAAAGCGATGGGAGAAGTCATCACAATGACTCTTCCCGTCGCTTTTTTATAAGACATTTTTTAATTCCGCTAGATAAGAATCAAAAACCTGGAAAGCCTGGTCAAGATAGTCCGCTTGGGTCATATCTACTCCAGCTTTTTTCATAATGTTGATAGGGTAATCGCTTTGCCCGGCTTTCAAGAAATAAAGATATTTCTCAAGACCCTCTCCTCCCGCAAGAATCTGTTGGGCCAAAGTAGAGGCGGCACAGAATCCGGTGGCATACTGGTAAACATAGTAATTATAGTAAAAATGAGGAATGCGAGCCCATTCAATCTCAATTTCTTGGTCGTGAACAATAGCGGGACCATAGTATTTTTCATTGAGAGAATAATAATTTTTATTCATAAACTGCGCAGACAAAGGCTGTCCTTGAGCGAGTTGTTGATGTATAAAATCTTCAAATTCAGCAAACTGTGTCTGACGAATCACTGTCCCTTTAAAACCATCCAAATATTGATTTAAGATAACTGCCCGGTCTTGATCTGATTCGGCGTGTTTTAGTAAATAGTGAGTGAGTAAGACCTCATTGGTAGTTGAGGCAATTTCAGCTAAGAAAATAGGGTAATCACCATAAATATAGGGTTGGTTTTGGTGGGTAAAGTAAGAATGAACCGAATGACCCAGCTCATGAACTAAAGTGTAGAGACTATTTAATGAGTCTTGCCAATTTAACAAAATATAAGGTTTACTATCATAACTTCCTGAAGAATAAGCCCCTGAACGCTTGCCCTTATTTTCATAGACATCAATCCACCCTTCAGAGAAAGCTTTTCTTAAGACCTCTTGATACTCTTTTCCTAGTGGTTTTAAAGCTTCAAAAACAATCTCCTGTGCTTCTTCATAGGTCCACTTGTATTTGGAATCATCGACTAAAGCCACATACATATCATACATATGGAGCTCTTCTAGACCTAAACTTTGTTGGCGTATAGCTAAATAGTCGTGAAAAGAAGTTAGATGATGATTGACTGTCTCAACTAAAGTGTCATAGACCTTTTCATCTATAAAGTTAGAGCTGAGTGCCGCTTGGCGAGCACTATCATAGTGACGAATTTGAGCGTTAAAATTATGAACATGCACATTTCCTTGCAGAGTTGAAGCAAAAGTGTTTTCAAGGGATTGGTATTCACTTAAGTAAGCTTCAAAAGCCTGCTTTCTTAGTTTGCGATCAGGACTTTCCATAAATTCACTGTAATTGCCATGGCTAAGTTGAATGCTTTGGCCTTTTTCATTTTCTAATACTGGAAAAGTTAAATCCGCATTATTTAAGACTGAAAATGTTTGGCTAGGATTTTGAAAAATATTAGAAGCTTGAGCTAACAATTCCTCGGTAGACTGGCTTAAAATTCTATCTTTCTGATGCAATAATCGCTCAATATAATGACTGATGGCTTGTAGTTCTTCATTGTCCTCTAAATAGCTTTCAATTTTTTCTTCAGCTAATGATAAAAATTCAGTCTGAAACCAAGCCGTTTGCAAGGAATACTCAGCGGCTAATGTACGGACACGATCATCCATTTCGCTATATTTTGCTTGCGTCATATCCTGGTCATGTTTCAAATGAGCATACAAATAAATGTTTTCTAACTTCCGTCCCGTAGCTAATATCTGTTTTAAAGCAAAGACGACCTGGTCAGAAGATTGGTCCAATTGTCCCTCATGATCTTTCAGATGATTCATGTCCTGCTTTAATTCCTGAAAGGCTTTTTCAAAAGCTTGGTCATCTTCAAAAATAGAAGATAAATCCCACATCCAACGACTGTCCATTTGGTCACGGCTGGCAAGTTCAATGACATCTGCCATTTACACCACTCCTCTAGTTTTGGCTTTATTCTATCATAAAGCATTCAGACAGTTTAACTTCTCCTGTTCATTCTTATAAGGAGCCAGGTCTTTAATGAGCTGAAAACGACTAGCAGATAACCAACGAATATAGCCCTCTTTTACTAGCATTTCTAAAAATTGATCATACCACTTGAAATAAAAAGACTGATCCACCAAAGGCATGATAAAATAGTCCACTTTCAATGATTGGCAATAGCCATAATAGTCACTCAGATGGATTTCTTTTTCTATTCCCCCAGCTCTCAACCAGCACACTAACTTAAATTTCCAAAGCATGGGATGACTAGCCAACAAACAATCATAGGCGAGATCGATATAAATCAAATGCGAGCAGGTCTGTAAACTTTGACCTTGCTGGTATAGCTTTTCAATGAGAGGAAGCATGTTTTTTTGCCTAAATTTCAAGGCTCGCATCCATTTTCTATGGTAGAGAGACAGATTGGACTCTATGGAAAGCTGAGGGGCTTCCACATGCCAACAATAGTGCAGCAAGTCGTCGTAAGTGCTAGTCGAGAGAGGAAAAGAGCGACTTTGGTAAAACAACTTCCCATAGCTAGAGCATTGAATGTGAGTATAAGTGAAGATGAGTTGGCGGTCGCAATCTAAATGAAATAAGCATAATTTATTATTTAAGCCATGGATAAATGATTTTTGTAAGTGGGTGACTTGATCTTTTTGAATATTTAAGTTTTTACCTAAAATCCACCACACCTTATAACCATGCTTGAGATAATTGGTCGTACGTTCTACCATCCTTTGCAAAGATAGTGAACTACACTGAATTTCCACGCATATTTTTAAGCCCCGCTGATCTGTGAAAAGTAAATCAGGTCGTTGACAGAGGTCGCTTAAGTAAGCTTCCATTTCCACCTCATCAAAACTTTGTGACAACCATTTGAACAATAGTAATTTCGCTCTTAAATGTTCCTCACTTTCAGCTTCAGAAAATGTTTGGCAGGTCGACTGCTGATAGTGAGCAAAATGGGCGTGCTTAATAGGACCTTGTTTTAATATTAAGTCTTGCTGGCAGGACGGACAGACATAGCGTTCATTTTTTTTCGCTTGGTCTGCTCGGATGAGTTCTTGTGAAGGGTTCATTCCAATAAACATCATAAAACCTCCTACTGCTAAATACGCATTGAGGAGGTAGATTTGTTTTTAAAATAAAAAAGCTAGGAAGTATGAGGAGCGGCTCAACGTCTTCCTAACTTTTATACTTAATCTTGAGTAAAATATGAACGTAAGAGTTCGAGAGCATTCCCTCTCATGAGTTCTTGGCCATACTCTTCCAATGATAGAAAAGTCAGCTGAGATTCTTCACCATACTCCAAGGCCTGAGCTTTTTCAGCTTGCAGTTCATATTCTAAAGATTCATCGACGAATTGAATGAGGCTGATATAGTAATGGTTATCCATAGCATGTAAGAAGGATAGACCGTTCTCAAGATCCACATGCTGGGCAAAGACAATCACATCTTCAAAGTCATCAAAGATAAAAATGGATTCCCTTTGCTCATAGGAACTATCGTCCTCTTCTTCCTCATCTTCATTGATCGTATTTTGATCGTTCCACAACCAGGCATGGTCTTTCAATGATTGTGGTAGGCTTCCCTGGATATCATCAGCTTGCTGAAGGTCTTCAATTTCTTTTTCAAGCTGGCTTTGTTGGTTATTTAATTTAGCATAAGGATTCGGATTAATCGTTCCATCCTTACTAATGTATAGTTCCAACCCTTTTTGGCTCGGAATGACTTGGAAGGTAATCATGTCGTTTTCTCGGAAAGAGTCATCGATGTCGACTTCTTCTAAAATGCTATAAAAAAAACTTTCAATTTGACTTTGATTGCCCAATAAATCAAGCATGGTGATCCCACGCTCTTCTAAGTCATCATCATCGATCAATACCCGAATTGTATTCTCATTGATATGTTCCATTTCCATAAAATAACACCTCATTTAGCTATTTATTATCGGTGTACATAAAACTGATATAAACATAAGCGGAAATGTCAATCATTTATAGCTTAATTATACCTCATATAGGCTTAAAACAAAATTCTTAAGTCAAAGCGTTCACAAAATAATAGTTTAGCAAACAATTAAGCTAATTACAATTCTTCTTCGCTCAGTTTAAGATTGACAATGACAATGAAAGGATTAAAAAGAATAAAAAAAGACCCTTTTCTATAAAAGGGTCTTAGAAATGTTCTTTTAATTAACGCCAGCTTCAAGCTTGGCTTTTTCTAATTCATAGGCTCTAATTTTACGAGGTAGGAAACGTCTAATTTCATTTTCATTAAAACCGACCTGCATATGTTTTTCATCCATAATTATTGGGCGGCGAATAATTGAAGGATGGTCATCTAAAACGTCAAATAATTCTTTCAGCGTCAAGTCATCAATATTTATATCTAGTTGCTTAAAAGCTTTGGAACGAGTTGAAATAATATCTTCCGTTCCATTTTCTGTCATACTAAGGATCATTTTCAATTCTTCATGGCTGAGTTGATCTTGGAAAATGTTACGTTCTTCATATTCGAGATTATAATCTTCAAACCAAGCTTTTGCTTTTCGGCAAGAAGTACAGCTTGGGGACGAGTATAGTTTAATCATGTAAAATCTCCTCCCATAATTTCTCATCTCTTACTTACTATTTTACAGTGTTTACATAAAGAAGTAAAGGCTTGAAAGCAAAGAATTAACTTTTTAGCTTTGAATCCACTCCTTTATTGACTATAATGAATTTGTAAACTAGTGAGGAGTGCTTAAAGTATGAAGGATATTATTTTTTCTGGTGTTCAACCCAGTGGAACACCAACCATAGGTAATTATATTGGTGCAATTAAAAATTTCGTCGACTTACAAGATCAATATGAGTGCTATTACTGTATTGTTGATGAGCACGCCATAACCGTCCCTCAAGATCGTCTAAAATTAAGAGAGCAAACCCGTTCTCTGGCGGCTCTCTACTTTGCTGCCGGCATTGATCCTGAAAAGTCGACCACCTTTATCCAATCTGAAGTCTCTGCCCATGCAGAAGCGGCTTGGTTGGTACAATGCAATGTCTCTGTGGGAGAATTAGAGCGCATGACCCAATTTAAGGATAAGTCTGCTAAGCAAGAGATGGTTTCTGCAGGTTTGCTGACCTATCCCCCACTGATGGTGGCCGATATTGTCTTATATGATGCCCAACTGGTACCTGTGGGTGAAGATCAAAAACAACACTTAGAATTAACGCGTAATTTTGTAGAACGTTTTAATAGTCGATACGGCCAAGGAAATGACTTGCTTGTCCTCCCAGAGCCTTACATCCCAACAAAAGCATCGGGTGGACGCATCATGTCCTTGCAAGATCCAACTAAAAAAATGTCTAAGTCTAGCCGGTCAACCAAAAGCTTTATTTCAATGCTAGATCCTGCTGATAGCATACGTAAAAAATTCAAGTCAGCAGTGACAGACTCCGGCGAAGGGATTTCCTATGACCCCGAAAATCGTCCAGCTATTGCCAACTTATTGACCATCTTCTCAGCCTTTTCTGGTCGCAGCATCGAAGAATTGGAAGCTGACTACCAATCTTCAGGCTATGCGGACTTCAAAGCAGATATTGCTGAAGCTGTTATCGATGTCCTTGAACCTCTTCAAGACCGTTACCAGCAGTTGATGGAATCTAGTCAATTAGATGACTACTTAGACCAAGGGGCTGAACAAGCCCGCCTCAAAGCTAATAAAACCCTAGCTAAAATGCAAAATGCCATTGGTTTAGGTCGTAAACGCAAATAATCAAAAAGTGAGGCTGCCACACAATTGTGGCAGCCTCACTTTTTTTATGGATTAAAAAAACATGACTAATAAATCAAATGAACTAAGTCGTCAACCGGTACATCACCGAAATAATGGTTGATGTCTACTTTTGATAAGGCTTGGCGGATGGATTCAGCATCATAGTCAATGCCGGTTAAAACGTCCTCCACATCAGAAATTTCCCCCATACCGAAAAAGTCACCGTATATCTTGATGGCTGTAATTTTACCTTTATTTACATTCAGTTTCACTTCCACCGTTCCAATGGAGAGTCGCTCAGACCGCTCTAAATCAAAGGCAGGTGATTCCCCATAATTCCAATCCCAGTTAGCGGTATATTTTTCGGCAAAGGCATCAATGTGTTTCCAATCTTCTTCAGTTAATTGATACTCTTTCACCTCTGAAATATCATCCACATCAAATAAATAAAGTAATATTTTTTCTCTCAATTGTTTACTATTGATGTCTTTATATTCGTCATCTAAATAAGGTTTAATATTCGTCACCCGACTACGAATAGACTTGATTCCTTTGGATTCTAACTTATGTTTTTTGGGTTTCAAAGCGCTCACAACGGCATCGATCTGACTATCCAACATTAACGTTCCATGAGCGGTCATCCGACCATTGTTAGTATACATGGCATTGCCAGAAAATTTTTGACCATTGATCACTAAGTCATTTCTTCCTTGCAGTTCTGCGCCTTCCACTCCCATGGCATGTAAAGCATCAATAATGGGTTGGGTAAAACGTTTGAAGTTTCTGAAAGACTTCCCATCATCCTTGGTAATAAAGCAAAAGTTCAACACCCCTAAATCGTGGTAAACGGCTCCTCCACCGGAAAAACGACGAACAACGGTCACATCATTTTCTTCCACATAATCTGTATTGACTTCTTCATAAGTATTCTGATTTTTTCCAACAATGATTGCATTATCATTGATATAAAAGAATATGATGGGTTCATCTAATTCTTTTTCATTGAGTAAGTAATATTCAATGGCTAAATTGATTCGAGCATCATTAATTTCTTCACCATGTCGTTCATTACGTACATAATACATTATTCCCATTCATCCTTTCTTTCTTCTTCTTTATTTTAACCCTTTTAGGTTAATTATGAAAGGCAGGGCATTTAAACTTAAAAAAGGTGTGAGTCACTCACACCTTAAAATTTATATCATTTATTTAGCAATTGCTTCTTTAGCTTGTTCAGTTAAGCTAGTGAAAGCTTCCGCATCGTTTACGGCTAAGTCAGCTAACATTTTACGGTTAATATCGATATTAGCTACTTTTAAACCGTGCATCAATTGGCTATAGCTGATGTCGTTTTGACGAGCTGCCGCATTGATTCTTGTAATCCATAATTTACGGAAGTTACGTTTTTTCTGTTTACGGTCACGGTAAGCATAGTTACCAGACTTCATCACTTGTTGTTTAGCCGTTCTATATAAACGGTGTTTTGATCCGCGGTAACCTTTAGCTAATTTTAAGATTTTTTTATGACGTCTGCGACGTGTGAAACCAGTTTTAACTCTTGCCATTTCTTAACCTCCTCAATTATCCTTTATAAGTATCTAATTTTTGTTGGATGCGTTTTTGATCGCTTTTATGAACCAAAGCTGCTTTTCTTAATTTACGTTTTTGTTTTTGTGATTTGTTAGCGAATAAGTGGCTGGTTTTAGTGTGGCCACGTTTTAATTTTCCAGAACCGGTTTTTTTGAAACGTTTAGCCATTCCTTTATGTGTTTTTTGTTTTGGCATAATAATCCCTCCAATAATTAATTATCTTTTTTTGGTTCAAGCATCATCATCATATTACGACCTTCCATAGTAGGTTTTGTCGTAATAGCTGCTATATCGGTGATTTGACTAGCAAATTCTTCTAAAACTTCACGACCGATCTCTTTATGAGTAATCGCACGCCCACGAAAGCGGATGGATACTTTAACCTTGTTACCATCTTCGATAAATCCACGGGTTTGACGAAGTTTGGTATTCATATCATGTTCTTCAATGGTCGGACTCATACGAATTTCTTTAGTTTCTTGCGTTTTTTGGTTTTTTCGCTGTTCTTTCTCTTTTTTCTGAAGATCATAGCGATACTTACCTTCGTCTAAAATTCTAGCGACTGGGGGTTTGGCATTAGGTGAAACTAAGATTAAATCTAATCCTCTGTCATAAGCCAAATCCAGTGCTTCATCTTTAGACATCACACCAATTTGTTCACCTTCATCATCAATGACTCTTAATTCGTGTGCTCGAATGCTTTCGTTGGAAATAATTTTTTTATTTGCTATGATGATTCACCTCTCTAATATTTGTGGCCGTTCAAAAAGAACGGATACGCAAAAGCATACCCGTTCCTATCATCCGTTCACTAAATAGAGACACTTTCTCTATCTCGTGCTTGTTGATATCAGCCCAGGAACTTCATCCCTCAGGCGAGAAGCGGGTGCTTCTGCTTTTTTTCTCACTGACATAATATACCACAGTTCATTCAGCTGTGCAAGCCTATTTATATTTTAAAGGACTATTTTCTTTAATATAGTCAAGGAGCAGCTGAGAGATCGGCACGTCCTGTCTTTCAATAATTTTGTCGGCGCTATAATGAGGAAAGCCTCCCCCGCCATTGGCTCTAAAATTATTTACAGCCAGGGTCAATTGGTCATCATCTTTGACCTCTTCTCCTTTATAGAGAAGTTTGACCAGACGTTGACCCCTCGGATGAGCGATCTCATACTCATAATCAATCCCTGAAAAAATATCATAATGGTAGATTTGCTTTTTGGGTCGGAGATAATCCTCGGCTATTGTTAACTGCTGATCAGCTGTTAAATCAAAGTAACGCGCATTGTACTCTAAAATGTCTTTTAACTCTTTGCCCGACAGCAATAGCTTACATATTTTATTTGGGTAAGGATAATTCAATAAGACTTGACCGACAGTAATCGTTTGATCCAAACCAGTCATGTGGTCATTAAAAAAGGCGGTGCAAGATAGATCTGTGCCTAAGGACTCACTTTGCAAATGATTAATTAAATCAATATAGGGATGATTGCTTTGCTGAGCTTCAAAAACATCCTCTATCTTATACTGACCGTCTGAATGCCCAATCACCCGACTGAGCTGTTTGTTCAAATAAGTGACATCTTTTTGGTAAATATCTAGAATGGTTTCCGACTCTTCATAATCAGCAGTCATGATATTTTCACAGCTAGCCACTTGGCAAACAATATCATTGTTTTCATCACGGGAAATGTCAAAGACTGTTTTCCCTACCGCTTCTCCTTGGTATCCCGATTGGACGACGGCAGTCCCATTGATAATATCAGCAAATAAAAGGTGTTGATGCCCAGTAATCAGTAAATCAATGGGCAAATCAGCCTCTAATAGAGCTAGCGCTTCGTTTTCACCCTCTTGACCTTCCAAACCTTCCCCTGTCCAAGGATTTCTTTCAAAACCACCATGGTAGGCTAGAATGATTAAATCGCATTTTTCTTGTTCCTTCAATATAGGAACCCAGCGTTGAGCTGCCTCCAAAGCAGAGACAAAAGTAAGCCCTCGAAGGTGGTCGGGATCCTCCCAATGAACAACTTGAGGTGTGACTAAACCTAAAATTCCAAGCTTGACATGGCCATATTTTTTAGTAATAAAGGCAGGGCCAAAAGCGGGATTTCCATTGATTAACACATTCCCACAGACAGTTAAAAAGCGAGCGGAATACATCACTTTTTCTAAAAATTCCCGTCCATAATTAAATTCATGGTTTCCTAAAGAAAAAGCATCAGCTTCTAAAGCATCGAGGCCGGCCGTTAATTTTTTAGCCACTCCCTGCTCTTGGTAAAAGTGTGACAAAGGAGATCCTTGGATTAAATCCCCATTATCAATGTAAAGCACAGGGTCCAAAGCCCGTGATCGTTCCTCTTCCACCACTGAAGCCACCCGGGATAAACCGGCCTTTAATTTATGGTCTGGATTTAAGTAATCGTTAGCTGTGAAGTAAGCATGAATATCAGATGTCGATAATACTGTGAGTTGCATGATCAAGACCTCCTGTCCATCTTTCTCTTTAAGTCATTTTATCATAATTTCAATGGATAGGGCTGCTCGTGCATGCATTAAAAAAGGATTGTGATTAGTCACAATCCTTTTAAATCATTTGATATCTTAAAACTCGCCCGAGTTAGGAGCATGAACGTCTATTTGCGCACTTTCATTCATCCCTAGAGCGGTCAATGGTCTGAAATTAATATGTGGAAATTCATATTCCAACAGGTCGATTTTTTCTTTCATCGTCTCCCGATAGAAGGTCGCCCAAGCCGTTTCCATCAAGCAAGAGAATAAGATGGATAATACGACTAGCAGCAAGAAGAAAATAAGTCCCCCTATAATGGCGATGACAGAAATACCAAAAACGCCAAGGCCAGCTTCTCCCATCGCATAAAGTAGAAAAACAAATAAACCGACCAACACCATACTGACTAATGCGGCTAAGAAATAAATGAGATAAAACCATATAAATAATTTTATCGCTTGGCCCATCTTATTTTTTAACAGTGTTCGATTCAAACGCCAAACATCTCCAAATGATATATCCCCAATGTCAAAGACAATGAAATTAGGAAGAGAGAAATATAATTGAACAAACATCCTAATCATGATCAAGACGAAAATAGATAAAATCGTTAGCAGAAAGATACTCATCAAGCTGAAAGCAGAGGGTTCAAAGGCTCCGCCTTCCATATCTGTCATAATACTCGGCAGAAAAGTGAAGGCTGCCAGGATGAAAACGATGATAAACCAAAAAACAGTTAAAATAAATGAAAGAGTTGTAGCAAGAATATTATAAAAAATGACATTAACAAAAGCAGGTTTGGTATTGCGCGAAAAAGTGGCAAACCATTCACTCAAGTTATATTGGCCAGTATCAGACAAATGCAAGGTCATCCAGTAATGCACCCCAACAGTGAGTAAAGGCATCACGACAACATTCAATACCTGAGTTAAAACGGGAAAAGATGAGCCCCCATACATGCTGAGTATGCTCTCATAGTCCGCTTGCTCAACCAATTGATTGATCTCTTGGGTGTTAATATTAAGCGTTGGTGAAAAAAGACCACTGACGAGCATAGAAATAATAGTAAGCAAGAGGCTGACCAGTAAAATTTTCCAAGCATTATTTCTGACAACCGCAAAAGCATGCTTTCTTATAGCAGTATTCGACATTTTACTCACTCCTTTTGAGCCCATTATATCAAAAGTTGTGATTTTTTCTATGGCCATATCCCTAAGAAAAGCTAAAAATCAGCTATCCTGCTGAGGATAACTGATTTTCAAGTGATTATTCTGTTCTAAGTTTTATCGACCTAGTTAAATGCTGCCAGCAAAACAAGTTTTGTTTTATTCAAAATCAACAGCTTGAACGTCTATATCCAAATTGCCTTGGGTGGCAAGAGAATAAGGACAAGCGTGGTGAGTTTTATCCGCAAGTTTTTGAACGGTTTCTAAATCCAAATCTTCAATAGCGACTTCAATATGGCCTGCCAATTTAAAAACGGGACGGTCTTCTTCCTTCAATAGATCAATCACCACATTGACTTTAGCAGGGTGATCAGCATATCCTCCCGCTTCTTTAACCCCCTCTAAAGCACTGTTGAAACAAGCCGCATAGGCTAGGGCAAATAATTGTTCAGGATTTTGACCCTGACCATCGCCACCGATTTCTTCTGGCATAGCAATATCGACCTCATAAGAACCATCTGCTAGACGACTTTTCCCTTGACGGCCACCCACATTTTCGGCTTTCGTACTATAAACTTTTTTAAATTCACCCATTCTTATCCTTCCTTTCCTTTCATTCTTAAAATAACACAAGCGGCGAAAGGGGTCAGCTTTGACACCTCCGGCTATTTTTTACCTTTAAAGATTGCGACACATGATTTAGTCCTTCATTCAACCTTCCCCTTGTAAAAAAACTCCCGCCAGTGACCACTGACGAGAGTGAAAGTTGTTTAATTATTTATCATTCCCACGGCTGTAAGTGTCGATGTCCTCTTTGATGATAGACATAAAGTCGTCTACTGACATCGTTTCTGTTTGTTCAGAACCATATCGGCGAACAGTAACTGTTGATTGATCAACTTCTTGGTCACCGACGACAAGTTGGTAAGGAATTTTTTGAGTTTGAGATTGGCGAATCTTGTAACCCATTTTTTCATTACGATCATCCACATCCACTCGAATTCCAGCTTGTTTCATTTGTTTAGCCAAGTCTGAAACATAATCCATATGGTGTTCAGCAGATACAGGGATGATAACCGCTTGAACAGGTGCTAACCAGGTTGGGAAGGCTCCTTTATACTCTTCTAACAGGTAGGCGACAAAACGTTCCATGGTAGAGACGACTCCACGGTGGATGACGACCGGACGGTGGGTGTCTTCACCATCTTCACCCACATAAGTGAGGTCGAAGCGTTCTGGCAAGAGGAAGTCCAATTGAATGGTAGAAAGGGTTTCTTCTAAACCAATAGCGGTTTTTACCTGGACGTCTAATTTAGGTCCATAGAAGGCTGCCTCTCCTTCTGCTTCCACATAGTCTAAATTCAATTCATCCATGGTTTCTTTTAGCATATTTTCAGCATATTCCCACATTTGATCGTCGTCAAAGTATTTTTCAGTGTCTTCGGGGTCACGGTAGCTGAGACGGAAGCTGTAATCAGTAATATCAAAATCTTTATATACTTCCAACATTAAGTTGACAACCCGAGAGAATTCTTCCTTAATTTGGTCAGGGCGAACGAATATATGACTATCATTTAAAGTCATTTCACGAACTCTTTGCAAACCAGAAAGAGCTCCTGATTTTTCATAGCGGTGCATCATGCCCAATTCTGCTATACGGATTGGGAATTCACGATAAGAGTGAACATCCCGGTCATAGATACGCATGTGGTGAGGGCAGTTCATGGGACGAAGAACAAGCATTTCCCCATCTCCCATATCCATTGGAGGGAACATATCATCCTTATAGTGGTCCCAGTGGCCAGAGGTATGGTATAGATCTACATCAGCTAAAATAGGGGTGTAGACATGTTGATAGCCTAATTCCACTTCTTTATCGACGATATATCGTTCAATTTGACGTCGGATAGTCGCTCCTTTAGGTAGCCAGAATGGAAGACCAGATCCAGTTTCTGGGTCAATCATAAAGATATCTAATTCTTTACCCAACTTACGGTGGTCACGTTCTTTAGCTTCTTCACGCATTTGTAAATACTCTTCCAATTCTTCCGCAGTAAAGAATGCTGTCCCGTAAATTCTTTGCATCATATTACGGTCGGAATCTCCACGCCAGTAGGCTCCAGCAACTGACAAGAGCTTAAAGTGTTTTAAATACCCTGTCGACGGCACGTGCCCCCCACGGCATAAATCGACAAAATCTCCATCACGATAGATGGTAATCACTTCATCTTCTGGCAGGTCATTGATGAGTTCAACCTTATAAGGGTCATCCGCAAAAATGTCTAAAGCTTCTTGGCGTGAAACGGCTTGCCCTTCGAAAGGATAGTCCGCTTCCACTACTTTCTTCATTTCTTTTTCTAATTCTTCTAAATCATCTTCGGTTACTGCTTCAGCAGCATCTGTATCATAGTAAAAACCGTTGTCAATAAATGGTCCTACTCCGAATTTCACATCCGGTTTCATGTGGCGTAAAGCAGTGGCTAAGATATGGGCGGCTGAGTGACGCAGTAAGTCAATGGCTTCGTCATCTTGAGTGGTAATGATGCGGAAGTCACCACTCTCAGGAATGGGATCATCGTAAGCAAGATAGTGCCCATTGAGTTCACCTGATAAACCTTTTTTCTCCAAAGATTTAGCTATAGAAGCAGCGACATCACGAGTGCTAGCTCCTTCTTCTACTTCCTTAATTGCACCATCTGGTAGTGTGAGTTGAATCATTGCCATTTTTACATTCTCCTTTTTTAAAAAATAAAACGCCCATAAAGCTTTAAGCTTTATGGGACGTGCGCACCGTGGTTCCACCCAAATTCAATAAAATTAAAAATTTTATTCTCATTCACTCTAACGCGGCCTCACGGTTCAACTTTGAATAATGTTAAACGTTCAAAAGTGGTCTTTAATTAAGCGCCCAGGATTTTCCACCATCCAATCCCTCGCTGAAGGGCAATATCAACTAAAGTAGTCTTTTGCAATCTTTAATCTATTAAGTTATTTAAAATATATCAAAGCCATTTCTTATTTGCAAGGGGCTAATTCGAGCAGGTCTTTATTATTTTTCACTGATATCAAAGGCCAAATCAAAGCCCTGGTCTTGAATCACTTTTAATATTTCCTCACGTTTAGGATTGGAAGTGCTCATGAAGGCTAACACTTGATTAGAGAATGAATCCGACCGTTGATTTTTCTTTCGTGTATCATAATAAGTTGTCATTTCTTGGTCATAGTCTTTTATTTCATCCAAATATGAATCATAGGTCTGATAGCTGTTTTCAAACAGCCGTTTTTCCATAGGAAGTCGGGGCTTGAGTTGGGGGTGGTCATCAACTACTCCCATAATCATTCCCAAGATTGGAAAAGTATAAGGAGGCAAGCCTAATAGGTCAATGATGGCTTGGGGATCATTTAATACATTTCCTAAAAACGTTCCTCCTAAAGCAAAGGATTCGATAGCATTCATCATATTTTGAGCCATCAGATGGGTATCAGCAAAGCCTTGCAAAAAATGATCCAGACTGGGCTGGCAGTTTTGATTATTTTTTTCCTCCGCAATTCTAACATGGCGGTAGAGGTCAATAATGAAAATATATAATTCAGGAGCTTTGGCAATATAAGCTTGCCCTGCTACCTCCATAACTGCTTGTTTTTTCTTCGGATCAGTCAACCGAATAATACTCGCGGTTTGCATGCCCATACTGGAAGCTGTCCGACTAGCAACTTGAAAGATTTCATCTCTCACAGCAGGATCTACTGGCTGATCTTTGAAAAAGCGAATGGAACGGTGATTTTTTTGGTGGGAAGTGGTAAAGTTTTCAGTCATGTTATCCTCCTTATGATGAGTGTCTACGGTTAGATCCTTTTAATTCTATGGGGCGAGCTAAAAATTTCACACGCTCAATCAAACGTTTGGCTTTAAGGGGATCAGCTTCTCCTCTAGAAGGATAAGTCAAATGACTTTCTAGATCTTCTAAGGTCAAGTTGGAGGTGAAAAAAGTCGTTTTTTCTTCCTGCATGCGGTGTTGTAAAATCACTCCGAGAACATCATCCCGCTCCCAAGTTGAAAAGCTTTCTGCTCCAATGTCATCGAGTACCAGTATATCTGCCTCTTTTAGGGGAGCAATCACTTCCCCAGTGGTATTGCTTGAGATTGATTGTTTGACTTGATGAAAAAATGAAGGGAGGTGAGCTAAAACGGAATGAAAATGGTAAGTGGCTAATTCATTCGCCATAGCACTTAAAATAAAGGTTTTTCCTACGCCAAAAGGTCCATGAATATATAAGCCGGGATGGTAGTTTTGGAGTTGAGGATCATCTGTCAATTCTTCAATAAATTGTAAAATAGCATCCATCAGTGGCACACGTTCTTGGGTCATATCCACATCCGTTAAAGCCACATCCTGGGTATGCTTAGGCATATGGAAAGTAGAAACTCTCTGCTTCTTCTTCTCTTGTTCGATAGCTGCCTGCTTGGAGGCTGTTGGAACATAGGTCACATCGATATGATTTTTATTAATGACCAGCTGTGGTTGGTAGCCTGGAGCAAGAGTTTTCGCCTGCTGCTTGGCTTTATTTTTTTCTTGGACAAATTCATAAATATTAGCCGCTGACCGAATGAGGCTTTCATCACTTAAACGATCTTCATGCTCCTCAATAAAAGCTTGAACATCGGCATCAGCCATGGCTTGTTGGATGAGAAGTTGGTATTGTTCTGTCCAATTTCTTTCGTTCATATATTTTTTTAAGCGATCACTCATATTATCCATTTATTCACCTTCTTTATTGACTTTTTCTCTCAAAGCCTGAATACGTTCCTTCAAGGATTGGGAATTATCATCACTCACCGGATGATCTTGATAGTTTTCTTCCCGATTCCAATCTGGAAGAGCACGATGTTTAGCTGGTTTTTTAGACGATGGCCGCCGATACGACGGGCTCGTTTCTTCCCTTTTTTTTGCAAATGATCGAGCAGCCTGCAAAGCCGCTTGGGGGCTATCAATCTTTTTCATGGCCCAATCGTTCGCAATTTGATTGGCAAAGTTAGAGTGGAGATAAGTGTTTTTCTTCACCACAATAATATAATGCAATAAAATATTAATAACTGCCGGGGGAAGCTGAGACTGGTCCACTAATTGTTCGACCACCCATCGTTCATTAGAAGAAACATAGCCTCCCAATTGTTCCTTCATGCTAGTTAAAAACTCCACTGGACTATTATCTTGGCTGGCTTGAATCAAGGCTTGATCACTTGCTGATGGCTCGTCAAGGCTGGGGGTGGTTTTTCCTACCGGGGGATCGATAAATTGATCAAAGTCATTTGAAGCTTGGACTTGGTAATTCTCTCTCACGAAACTTTTTAATTTATCCAAATGAATCTCACCGGTATTTAAGTCACTGACCCTCATCAGCAATTGTCCCATCTCTAACTCATTGATGCCGTAGCATTCATGGAGAAACAAAATATATGATTTAAACTTTTGATTTTCGACTTGCTCTAGTTTGAGGAAAGAAGAACGAATACTTTCAAGAAAAACATCCCATTCAAAAGAACTTTCCTCTTGAGAAATATGAGGCGGCTTAGCCTGCAAATGTTGCTGGAGATTTACCTCAGGGGCCCCCTCATCTAGGGACATGCGGTTAATGCTGTACGGGTAAACGTCTATAAAACGACGACTAATTTTTTCATAGGAAGAGCGGTCCACAGACTCTTCGCTCAACTGGTCAACGATATAATGGAAGCTTGACTGACCCAGTTTTTGTAGTAGCATGTGGCTCAAAATATCATCCTCTAAAAAGGCTTGACTCCCTAAAGGTCTTTTTATCTCAAATAGATAATGATCATTTTCCTTAAAAGTATCCATTAAAGCGATGCCTTCCAAATGGATACGAGCCTTGAAAAAATCTTGGATTCCCAAATCTAAGATTGAAAAGACGTCTTTCAAATAATGATTTTGTCCATCAGAACAGTCTCGAATCAAGTTAAAATGCATATATAAGCTATAAGCCTCCCGACCAATGATGGGAAGATACAATAAGTGCATCGTTCTTTGGTCTTCTTGAGACAAGCTTTGCCCACCATTAATTTGAAAGCTATCGTTGGGTGAGATATTTTTCCAGTCATAGGTCATGGATGTCCCCCCCTTTTTACTTACTGACTAGATTCTTCGTTGGAACTTCTCTTTTTTTCTAATTCTTGAACTTCATTCATAAAAGTATCGACATCTTTAAATTGGCGGTATACACTCGCAAATCGAATATAAGCCACCTCATCTAAATCGATCAATAAATCCATAACATAGTCCCCGATTTCACTCGATGGAATTTCATTTTTATTATCTTTGCGAATTTTTTTACTCACGTCTTCAACTAAAGCTTCCATTTGGTCCATGGAGATTGGCCGTTTTTCGGCTGAGCGAACAACACCACGGAGTAATTTATCGCGAGAAAATTCTTCTCGGGTTCCATCTTTTTTTACCACGACAATGGGGGTTTCAGCGATGCGTTCAAAGGTTGTAAAACGGAAGCCACAGTCATCACATTCACGCCGCCGTCGAATGCTGGTGGCATCATCCGCAGGTCGGCTATCGATGACTCGAGTCGCATCACTCTCACATCTAGGGCACTTCATCCTTTCCCACTCCTTTACACTGACATTCATCTTTTATTTTATCATAAATACCATTAGTCTGTGAATAAGTCTTTGCTTGATTGACCTGAAGGCATCTCTGGACTGCTGGATAGACAAACAGCCACTCCCATTGAAGAGTGGCTGTTTATAAAATTAAATAGCGTAAGGATGAAGTAGGCGGTCCACTTGTCGGTAAGTGTCTTCTATCCTGCCGTTGTTATCAATAATCTTATCAGCCTTAGCCATTTTTTCGTCCAAAGGCATTTGGGCCTGAATGCGCTGGCAAGCTTCTTCACTTGATAAATGATTCCTTTTCATTAACCGTTGTTTTTGAGTGGCTTCATCCACGGCAACGACCCAAACCTGGTCCACCCCATCATCATATTTACTTTCGTAGAGCAAAGGAATATCTAATACGATGAGACTGGGCTGGTCTTTTTTTAACTGATTCAGTTGGCGGATGATTTCTTTGCGAATCAGCGGATGGAGAATATCTTCTAACTTTTTCCGTTGCTGCTCACTGGAAAAAACCATTTGGCCGAGCTTGCCGCGATCGAGTTGGCCATCTTCCAATAAGATATCTGCCCCGAATTGTTGAACTATGGCTTTCAAGGCCGATTGACCTCGCTCTACCAGCTGGCGAGAAATCAAATCTGCGTCAATCAAATCGATGCCCAAGTCTTTTAAATAGGCGCTAACTAAACTTTTCCCAGAGGCAATGCCTCCAGTTAAACCGATAATAGCGGTCATGACTGTTCACGCTTGACTTGGCACTGAGGACAAAAATGGGTGCCACGATCTGCCACTTTAATTTTTTGAATGAGGCTACCACAGTGATCACAAGCTTCTCCTTCACGCCCATATACCTTAAAATAATTTTGGAACTGTCCCTCTTGACCAAAGGCATTCTTATAATTCCGGATGGTTGAGCCGCCTTCTTTAATCGCTAGACGAATGATTTCAATGATACCCAGATAAAGTCGAACCGTTTCATCCCGGGTCAGTTGGTTAGCCGGCATTTCAGGATGGATAGCCGCCCGGTAAAGAGATTCGTCAGCATAGATATTCCCCAATCCCGCTATAAAAGACTGGTCGAGTAAGACAGATTTAATAGCAGACGTTCTTTCTTGCAAGGCTTCTGAAAATTCAGAAATATTGATGTCATCGAAAAATGGTTCAGGACCTAGTTTTCGGATACCGCTATAGACAACCGACAGGCCTTCATCCACTAAAGCCATCCGACCAAATTTTCTGATATCATGGTAAATTAGTTTTTTCCCTTCATTAAGATGAAAGATGATATGGCTGTATTCATCTTCAACCTCTTCTTCTTCTGCTAACATATAGCGACCAGTCATGCGTAAATGACTGATCAAATCATAATCACTTAACTTAAAAATGAGGTATTTCCCTCTTCGTTCAATTTTTTTTATTTTTTGGCCCATGAGTTGACTCTTAAATGTTTCTACATCAGGTTCTTCAATAATGGCATCCCAATTGACTTCAACCGATTCGATCAAACGACCAGCCACTAAGTCATTTAAGCCTTGCTTCATCATTTCAACTTCAGGTAATTCTGGCATCATGTTCACCCTTCCTATTTACTCATCAGCTTACTCATCAGCGGTGTACCAATTATCGCCATAGTTATTTTCAACCTCTAAAGGAATAGCCAGGTCCACTATGTTTTCCATGACATCTTTCACTAGGGTTTTCATTTTTTCTAACTCTGCGGGAGGCACTTGGAAAATCAACTCATCATGCACTTGTAGGAGCATTTCTGATTCCATTTGCTCCTGGCTAAGACGTTTTTCCATTTCAATCATGGCTAATTTAATGATATCAGCAGCGCTACCTTGGATTGGTGTATTAACCGCTGTCCGTTCAGCAAAAGAACGCTGGTTAAAGTTTTTAGCATTAATATCAGGCAAATAACGGCGACGGTGAAAGATTGTTTCAACATAACCTTGATTTTTAGCTTCTCGAATAATTTTCTCTTTATAGTCAGAAATTCCAGGATAGCGTTTAAAATAAATATCAATAAATTCTTTGGCTTCCTTACGAGAAATGCCTAAACTTTGAGACAAGCCATAATCACTCATGCCGTATAAGACACCAAAGTTAATGGTTTTAGCATCCCGTCTCATATTAGGAGTGACTTGCTCAGTGTCTTCCAAACCAAAGATACGGACGGCCGTAGCTGAGTGAATATCCATTCCCTCTTGGAAAGCCTTAATCATATGCTCATCTTGAGAAATATGAGCCATAATTCGGAGCTCAATCTGAGAATAGTCCGAAGCAAAAATGAGCCAATCGGGATGATTAGCTGTGAAAGCTTTACGAATCTGCCGTCCTTCTTCGGTCCGAACGGGTATATTTTGTAGGTTAGGATCAACTGAACTCAAGCGACCTGTCCGGGCGACCGTTTGCATATAGCGAGTATGAACGCGTCCATCCTCATCTATTTCTTCCAGCAATCCTTTCACATAGGTGGATTGAATCTTAGAAATTTGGCGATATTGAAGGATATCATCCACGATTGGCGCTTGGTCTTGAAGTTTTTCCAAGACATCTTGAGAAGTGGAATAATTCCCTGATGGGGTGGTGGCGATTACAGGATAGCCCATCTTATCAAAAAGAATTTCACCCAGCTGTTTGGGGGAATTAAGATTAAATTCTTCCCCGGCTTTTTCATAAATCGAGCTTTTGAGCTCACATAAAATCTGGTCAAATTCTGTTTCTAACGCTTTGAGTTGGTCTGCATCAACCCGGATCCCTCTAATCTCCATCTGAGCGAGAACCTTAGACAGGGGCAATTCAATATCATCATGCAAGCTCATTTGATCATTGGATTCCAATTCATCATGAAGGCTGTGGGCCAGGCTATAGATAGCTAAAATCTTATTCGCTAAATGCTGGTGCAGGACTTCTTGGTCTGAAGGCAAGGCTCGTTTTTTTCCTTTACCATAAATGTGCTGGTCACTATCTAAGGCCTGATAGTGATGGTTGGTGGCTACCAAATAGACATCCTCACGATTATCAGTCGCGGTCAATAAATAATCCGCTAGTAAAATATCTAAAGCCACATGATTTAAGCTCAAGCCATAGTGATAAAGACCGACAATGGTCGCCTTAGCATCAAATACATATTTTTCATAGTCATCATTAGCTAACCAATCCTTAAAAATCTGGGATTGTTGGGCGGTCTCAATGTCAGTCAAATAAATGGCGTCTTCATTTCCCCAAGCCACTCCCACAATATCCTCTTGGTGGTAATCCTCTCCCAGCATTTCAACATAAAGAGCAGACTGCTCAGCAAACATGGACGCCTCAATATGATCGACCCACTCATAGCTAGCTGGCTCGACCTTCTCTTGGTCAATAAAAGAAACATCCATTTTTTCCAAATGAGATTTAAAATCCATCTCTTTATAAAATTCAATCAGTTTTTCTTCATTTTTACCATGATAAGCCAGGTCTTCGAGTGAAATTTCTAAAGGAGCCTCACGCATAATCGTCGCTAGTTTTTTCGATAAACGAGCGCGGTCTTCTTGCTCAATTAGATTTTCCTTCACCTTCGAAGCTTTTAAATCATCCATATGGTCATAAAGATTTTCTATGCTGCCATATTCTTTCAGATACTTGCTCGCTCTTTTTTCACCTACCCCATCAACACCTGGAATATTATCAGAGGGGTCCCCCTTCAAACCTAAATAATCAGGCACCTGGTCGGGTCTAAAGCCATATTTTTCAAGTAGAAATTCTGGCGTAATGGTGTCATAGTCTCCTTTTTTCTGATAATGCATACTGGTATGGTCGCTGGCTAATTGAGCTAAGTCTAAATCTCCCGTCATGATGACAGTTTCAAAAGCAGCCTCATCTGCTTGTTTTGCTAAAGTCCCGATAATATCATCCGCTTCATATTGATCCAGCTGATAATAACTGATCCCCAAAGCATCCAACAGGCTGCGAATATAAGGCATTTGTTCCGATAACTCAGCGGGCATGGAATCTCGTCCACCCTTATATTCAGCAAAACTCTCATGGCGGAAAGTGGTACGTCCCGCATCAAAGGCAACCAAAACGTAATTCGGCTGGATTTCCTCCATTTTTGATTGGATCATATTATGAAAACCATACAAAGCATTGGTATGAAGGCCGTCACTATTTTTCATAGACTCCATCGCATTATGTAAGGCATAAAAAGCACGAAATGCAAGAGAGTGACCATCCACTAATAATAATTTATTTTGTTCTGCCATCGTCTCATCCTTTCTTCCTTCTATTCATTTTATCAAATGCCCCTGCTAATTGAAAATAAAGGCCGCAGCAAGATTCTTAAGCGTTTATTTACAAATAGAAGTCTTGAGATTTCTCTCCCTTAAAAGGTTTTAAATAAAGCTAAAAAAATAAAGCCCCTTGCTTTGATTTTGAGCTTGGTCCTTTCTTGAATCTTTTCTTTTGAAAGAATGACTCAAGCAAAGACCCAAAAGCAATCAATACAAGGGTACTTTATTTTGACTTATCAACTTATTGCTTTGATTCATTCAAAGCGTCAATATAAGCGTACATATAATTTTGAATGTCTCCTGCCCCCATAAAGAGCATGACATCTTCCTTATGATTTAAAAGTTGCTTCACTTCATCTTCTTCAATCACGACCACTTCTTTGTCGATGGCTTGAGCAAGGTCTTCAATACTGACCTCTCCTTCTTGCTCACGGGCTGAAGAGAAGATGGGAGCTAAATAAACATAGTCAGCCTGTGCCAATGAATCCGCAAAACGACCCATCAAGGCTTGGGTACGCGAAAAGGTATGAGGCTGGAAGATGGCGACGATTTTCTTTCCAGGATAGCGTTGCTTAGCCGCATCGATGGTAGCATCAATTTCATTGGGATGGTGGGCATAGTCGTCAACAATGGCCTGACCTTCAATAATTTGTTCATTGAAGCGTCTTTTCACCCCTTGATAAGTAGAAAACAAGAGCTGAACCGTATCCATATCCACCCCTTCAAAATAACAAACCGCGATGACGGCCGTCGCATTTCGAATGTTGTGGTCCCCGAATAATGGAATTTCAAATTGACCTAAATGACTACCTTGATAATAAATATCAAAAACAGAGCCAACCTCTTTTTTCTCAATATTTTTTACCACAAAATCATTATAGGATTCTGATAATCCATAGTAGTAAATGGCAGTATCCGTCTTCAAATGCCGGCAATTTTCATCATCCCCGCAAGCGATAACTGCTTCTTTCACCTGGCGGGCGTAAGCATTAAAACTTTCCATCACATGGTCTAGATCTTTAAAATAGTCAGGGTGGTCATAGTCAATATTCGTGATAATACCGTAGTCAGGATAATAAGTTAAAAAGTGATCCCGATATTCGTCGGCTTCTAGAGCGAAGTACTTAGCATCTTCCACACCTCGGCCGGTCCCGTCTCCAATCAGATAGGAGGTTTTATCAATCCCACTTAATACATGGGCCAGTAAGCCAGTCGTTGAAGTTTTACCATGGGACCCCGCTACACCAACACTGATGTAATCTTCAATTAATTTCCCAATAAAGTGATTATAACGGTAAATTTCAAGCCCTAATTCCTTGGCACGGACCGCTTCTTGGTGGCTGTCAGGAAAAGCATTCCCTAAAATGACAGTCATTCCCTCTTGAATATTATCTTCGTCAAAAGGAAGGATGGGAATATCTCTTTCTTCAAGCCCGACTTGGGTAAAAAAGTGTGTCTCCACGTCCGATCCTTGCACCCTATAGCCTTCATCAAATAAAATCGTTGCTAATGAACTCATTCCCGAGCCCTTAATTCCTATAAAATGAAAAATATTATCTTTGTGATCAGTCATGATATAAGCTTCCTTTTCTATATATAATCTAGTAAACGATGAGTCGATAATCGTTTTAATTTTATCATATAAAGACATAGTTTTGTCTGTTTGGCTTTTTACTAGTATAATTAAATTTTAAAGTTAGATTTTTTGACATTAATAGTCTATTTTGCAATACTAGTAGTATAGCATTAAAAGGC
>JBHWOX010000017.1:0-25509 GCA_043424615.1 Atopococcus sp. | reverse complement strand
GTTGAGATTGACCCAGACGGTAAAGTAATGGTCACTCCGGGTGAAAATGTTGATGGTCCAATCAAGGTCACTATCACAGACCCAGACTTAGCGAATGGTGAAGAATCTTATGATGTGCCAGTTAACGGCCATACGGCTGGTCAAGACGACAACAAAGATGGTCAACCAGCTGGCCCAACTCAAGCAGACCAAATCACACCGACTGTTCCGACTGATAAGACTGCGGTTGGCGACCAAAATAACTTAACTCCTGATGAAAAAGCTCAAGTTAAGCAAGGCGTAGAGGAAGCCAACAAGGACAAATTCCCTCAGCCAGAAGCTGGTCAAACCCCAACCACCGTTGATGTTGGTAATGACGGAACAACGACCATCACTTACCCAGATGGGTCTCAGGATACTATTCCAGGAACCGACTTAGTGCGCGAGAAGACGACAATCGACGAAAATGGTAAGAAAGCTGTTAACCCAACCGATGAAAAACAAGGCACCGGTATCACTGTTGAAAACCCAGGTAAAGACACCACTGTAACTGCTAAAGATGAAGACGGCCAAGACATCCCAGCTGTCATCAATCCAGAGACAGGCGAAGTGGAAGTCACACCAGGAACCAATGTAGACGGCCCAATCACTATAACAATCAATGACCCAGACTTACCTGAAGGTAAACAGGAGGTTGAAGTTCCAGTGAATGGTCATGACAAAGGTCAAGACGATAACGGATCTGAAACACCTCCAACAACAGAAGTCAATGACTCTAAGGTCACTCCAGTGAACCCAACCGACGAGAAACAAGGCACAGGTATCACCGTTGTCAACCCTGGCGAAGACACTACTGTAACTGCTAAGGATGAAGACGGCCAAGACATCCCAGTTGTCATCAACCCAGACACAGGTGAAGTGGAAGTCACTCCGGGCACTAATGTAGACGGCCCAATCACCGTAACTGTAGAAGATCCTGATTTACCGGGCGGCAAACAAGAGGTTGAAGTTCCAGTAACTGGCCATGACAAAGGTCAAGACGATAACGGATCTGAAACACCGCCAGCTAAGACAGAGATCAATGATTCTAAAGTGACTCCTGTTAACCCAACCGACGAGAAACAAGGCACTGGTATCATCGTTGACAATCCTGGTCAAGACACCACCGTTTCTGCTAAAGACGAAGACGGCCAAGACATCCCAGCTGTCATCAACCCAGAGACAGGTGAAGTGGAAGTAACACCAGGAACTAACGTAGACGGCCCAATCACCGTCACCATTAATGATTCGGACTTAGCAGATGGTAAGAAAGACATTCAAGTTCCAGTGAATGGTCATGACAAAGATCAAGATGACAACAAATCTGAAGTGACTCCAGATGATTCTTCTAACACACCGGAAGATAAAACCACCATAGACGACACCCAAGTCAAACCGGTTCAACCGACCGATGATGAACAAGATACGGGTATCAAAGTGGTTAATCCTGGTAAAGATACAACAGTGACCGCTAAAGATGAAAATGGTCAAGATATCCCAGTTCGCATTGATGAAAATGGTCATGTCAAAGTTATTCCAGGTAAGGATGTCCAAGGTCCAATCACTGTGACCATTAATGATCCTGACCTAGCTGCAATCCAACAATCCATCCTTGTTCCTGTGGAAGGTCCGCAAAAAGAGCTTTCACCAGGTCAGGCAGAAGTTGGACAAGATGCAGCTCCAAGTCAAAAACCAGCTCAAGTCCAAGCTCAAACTGCAGTTAAAGCTGCAAGCGAAGATCTTGCTTCAAGCCAAGAGGCTCTACCTCAGACAGGTATCACGACCCACCTCCTCGGACTAGCAGCAACGACTATTCTTTCAGGCCTTGGTTTCAGCCAATTCTCTAGAAGAAAGAAAAAATAGAAAAAGAGTTTAGACTTTAGCTCTTAAAAAGCAAGACCCCTAACCGGGTCTTGCTTTTTTATTATTTTAAAGACAGTTGAAGGAAATGTTCTTTTTTTAGAAAAGGAATTGACAGAACTTGGAACAAAATTCTGACGCACGTTTAAAAAACTATTGATTAATTATTTTAATCGGACTCACTCTTTATTTTTGATAAGAATGATGAATGCCCCTAATGTGACGGTATAGAAGGCTTTTGAACTATTTATCAATAACAAAATGCTTTTTTAACCGTTTGACTTATAACTGTTCTAAAGATAGAATGGCAGAGGAAACAATTATGTTTGGATAACTGTGTTTTTGTGGAAAAAAATAAGGAAGTTGAGGAATTTATGGTAGGAAAAAATAATAATCATCTCCGTCAAGAAAAGATGGGGAATAAAATATATAAATATGCCATTAAGCGATTGAGTGTCGGTGTCGCTTCAGTGGCTGTAGCAGCAGGACTTGTCTTTACTAGTCAAACGGGAATGGTCAGTGCAGCAGCTGAGAGTGTTGAAGCCACTCCAACTGAGGTCAGCTCCAGTCAAGAAGAGGAGGCTGCCCTAACAGAGTCGAAAGTTGCAGACCAGCAAGACCAACCGCTTGAGTCATCTGACTCTTCTGTACAAGATCGCCAGTCTTCTCAAGATGAAAGTGCCACTTCATCTCCAGAGCTAGAAGATAAAGCAAGCGCAGATGTGAAATAAAACTTATCTGCTGACCAGTCTGATCCAGCAGCTTTGGAAGTGGCGCCTTTAAATCAGCCAGAAAAACTCCAAGCAGCAGCGGACGTTGTCAACCCAGACGCTAATACCACCGCAGCAAATGAAGAAAATCCTATCGATAGCGAAGAAGAAATTGCAGCAAACTGGAAATCGGTGCCCAAAGATACGAGTAGTTGGGCGGTTGAAGATAACCAGAGAGTGGTCAGAGTTTCGGGTGCAGATCCTGTTAAAATGACCGACCTTTCTTATGGCGGTTCTTTTATTGATGCTAACGGACGAACCAACCTTCGCTTAATTTATAGTGAAGCAACTATTGCCAATAATATTTGGGCTAGAGCCTTGTTCAACTTCGGAGAATTGAGTCAGTATATTGACTATGACCGGTCACAAATATTTGGAAAACGTAGAGGACCATTTACACTGGAAAGATTTAATGGCACTGACATCGGAATCTTGAATATCCAAGACCCCGCCATGTACAGAGCATCAAACCGTTCCAATCTGCCTATTAACTTAGTCCTAAAAGAAGGGGTTAGCCTCACCGATTTAGCGGATAAAAATTATCCTGTTGAAATGAGAGTCACAGATGTTGACGGTGTACGCATTTATGCCCATGCTCCTGGTGACACTGCTTTGGACTATAGTACTTACACCAGTTCAACTGTCATTCCGATCAAAGATCAGATCAGTTCTCGTTTCTTAAAAGGGGGCTTCCAGCCTGCCAGTAAAGATATCGCTAGACAGAAGTCGTTCATGACGGAATTTATTGCTAATCCTGAGCAGTATAGTGATTTATCTAATACGGGTCTTTTAAGAACCGAATACTTTAGTAACCGTATGTTCGCTATAGCTAAACCAACCATGTACGGTGAAGAAGCAGCCTTTACCCAAATTTTTGACATCAAACTCTTGGATTACATGAAGGAAGACGACAGAGGAAATGTTGGCTATGTTAATGTCTTGACTGATGGCAAAAAAATGTCCCCTTACTCTCAAAATGTTCCGATTACCAGAGATAAGATTAATGTTACCGCTGATGGCAAATACGCCTATGTGGTCATTGGTCCGGAAGGATTTAATCGCGAGGGCGTTAAAGTTGTCAACATTCCTAAACATGACCAATATACTATTTTAGAAGGTTTTTACTTCACAGCCATTGACTATGTCATCGACAAAGATAAGATTTCCGCCGACCCAGAGATAGTCAACGAAAATAAATTAGATTTTTCTGTTTCATCAGGATTTACCAATCCAAATAAAGCCGGTTGGGCAGTATATGAAACAACTATTGCCCAAGATCGTGTTCTTTCAAATAGCGACTCTATAATACTTGATATTGGTGAAATACCTGATAAAGACCAAATCATGGTTCAAATTGCTGATGACCAATACAACTTTGTTCACACCACCCATGGTTACTACAATGGTAGCTATGACTCTGACGCAGCCAACTTTGCGCAGTTAACAGAAACAAATAGAGATGGTGTTTATCAACTAAGCTTTAATGAAGGTAGAACTTTAAAAGCTGGCCAAACCATGAGAGTATATCTTCCCTATGACTCAGAAGGTCAAGCCCAAATATTCTTTGGTGATCCGACCGTTTACAATGCGACCGAATTAAACGGAGGAGCAGCTACTTTAACAATCCAAAATGATCGCAACATTAATATGCATCTCTATAAATCTGGATCAGGCGGGGGCTTTAAACTCAAATACACCCTAAAAGATGGCACACCAGGCGAGTTAGACTTTAGCAAAGGTGGATTGTGGCAATACAACGATACGGATAATGTCTTAACAGGCGTACCTAATAGATCTACCCTAACCACAGGCGGTAATTTCTATATCAACACCAAACAATTATTATTTGGTTCAGATATTATCGTCGAAGCCTATGATTCTAATTGGAATTTAATCGATGGACGAACTTCTTATGTGACTTACAGAGACAATAAGCCTATTGAGCGAACAGAAAATTACAAAGGATTAACTTGGGTTGACCAAACCAACACCTCATCAGTGGGGTCAATCATTAAGTCTCTTTATGTTCCATATCAAGAAGTTTTCACTAATGACTATATAGCTGGAGCGGATGACGTTTACGCTAATCCTAATTTAGCACCGGCTAAAGCTGCAGATTTTATGAAAAATACGACCAACATCATCGGTTATACCAAGTATGACGGTGGGAATATCAGATTGCGCTATACCAATCCGCAAAATATTACCTATATTGGTAAAACTCAAGCAGCCGCAAATGAATATAATAATAATGGTGAAATAACCACAAATAATGTGGTGAGCGTGACTGTAGACGGTAAGAATTTCTTAGTGTTCCCTTATGACATTGATTTAACCAAAGTTAGCGAATTAAGAGCACCTGGAGATGGCTCAGCACCTAAACTCTACAAAGACATGAAGCTACTCTTTAACGCTTCTGATGGTTCATCCCTACCTTCAAATACAGTTGAAACACGCGTGAGAACCCGTGTCTTATTTGATGCGACAGATGGACAACTAGCTTCAGGCGAATCAGCGGTTCGTGTCGTGCCAGATAATGTGAAATATTATGGTGAAGAAGGCTATGTTGCTAATGGTTTTGCTGGAGACAATATCCAAGCAGGTACCGGTGATAGTTTTGTTAGCAACCCAACTGCAGCGGACAAAACTTTCCTAGGTTGGGTGACCGCTGAAGGTAAAGCAGCCCTAGGTGATAAAACAACTGCAACCAGCCAGGCTTTCAATGAGCTTGACAGTAAACTTAAATTTACGGACACCACACCTGTAGAAAGCCATCAGATTGTTTATGCGATCTGGTCACAAGAAGAATTAGTCACCTTTAATGCGAATGGTGGTTCATTTGCTGATGGATCATCTACTAAAACAGATGACTTAAGTGATGGATTACAAGAACCACAAGCACCGACTCAAGCTGGTAAAGTCTTCAAAGGTTGGGCAACTACAGCAGATGCGACAGCACCAGATGTAGATTTAGCTACTCTTAATCAACCAACCACTGTTTATGCTGTATGGGAAGATGAAGTCAAAATAACGATTGACGAAAGTGCTAAAAAAACAGTTAGCCCAACAGAGGAACAACAAGGATCAGGTGTCATTGTTAATAATTCAACTGCGGCGACTAACGTTTCAGCTACAGATGAAGATGGTCAAAATGTTCCAGCAGTAATTAATCCGGCGACCGGTGAAGTAGAGTTAACACCAGGTCAAAATGTTGATGGACCAATTACAGTTACAGTAACAGACCCTGATTTACCAAATGGAAGTCAAAGCGTTGCTGTTGAAGTGGAAGGTCACCAAGCTAATGTGGATGACAACAGAGACAAAAGAGAAGTGGTTGGAACTGTTAACACTGTTAAACCTACTGATGATAAGCAACAAACAGGTTTAAAAATTACTAACAAATCAGGTATAACACCTACGAGAGCTACAGCAAGAGATGAGATGGGGAGAGCCATAGGCACAGAAATCTCAGCTTATGGGGACATCAGTGTTAGACCAGGTACTGAAGTGGATGGTCCAATCACATTAGTGATAACAGATCCAGACTTACCGGGTGGAAGCCAAACGTTTATCGTACCTGTAGAAGGGCACACGGCAGATGTTAATGACAATCCAATCTCTGAAAAACATGAACCACAAGCTAAAGCGATTGATAAAGAATATGGTCAAACAACAACAGAACAAGAGATTGTTGATGCCGTGACAATAACTCCAGAATATGTGGCAGAGTCTCTCTTTGGTTCGCGCAAGCCAGAAATCATCATTGATAATACAGCCGCTATTCCAGATGGAACTACCTCAGGAAGCTTTGAAGTTCCAGTAACTGTAAAATATCCAGATAATTCTGAGGATAAAATAAATGTAACGGTCGTTGTAGGTGAAGATCCGTCAATTGATACCACGGCACCAGTTATCACAGCTGATAATATAGAAGTGATAGAAGGGCAAGCTATCACACCAGCTTCAGTTACAACAGATGAAGAAGCGACTGTAACTGTAGAAGGATTACCCACAGGCTTAAGCTATAATCCAGAGACTAAACAAATCGAAGGAACTGTAGCCAAAGATTCCACAGAAAACTGGGGAGCGGAAGAAAGTAAAGATATCTCAGCCACTGTTAGAGCAGTCGACGCTTCAGGCAACGAATCTACCCAAGCGATTACTGTTAGCATACTAAGAGACACCGATGGTGACGGGACACCGGATGTAGTGGATACAGATGATGATGGAGATGGCGTTTCAGACGAAGAGGAAATCGCTAAAGGAACCGATCCGAAAGACGACAGCATTCGTCCAGCCGAAACGATTCAACCGATTGAACGTCCAACCATTAGCAATGGCTCACAAACCAGCGTTGAAAATACTCCAATTGAAGATGTGGTGATTACTCCTGCTGATCCAGACACGACGGTTGAAGTGAGTGCTTTACCAGATGGCTTAACTTATGACCCTTCTACAGGCACCATCAGTGGCACACCAAGTGTGACGGACTGGGGAGCTGACGAAGAAGAGCGCGAGTTAGAGATCACGGTCACCACCACTAATCCAGATGGATCAAGCAGCACGGACACTGTCACCGTGAAAGTTCAACGTGACACCGATGGTGACGGCACACCGGATGTAGTGGATCCAGATGATGATGGAGATGGCGTTTCAGACGAAGAGGAAATCGCTAAAGGAACCGATCCAAAAGACGACAGCATTCGTCCAGCCGAAACGATTGACGAAGACACCACTCTTGACTTAACTGCACCAACAGCAGTCGAAGTTCAAGACCCTGCTCACTTAACTGATGCGGAAAAAGCAGCGGTTGAAGAAGCGGTTCGCCAAGCGAATCCAGACTTACCAGCGGACGCAACAGTAGAAGTCGCTGATAATGGGGACGTTACCGTTACCGACGGTAATAAATCTGGCATTATCCCAGCGAATCAAGTGATCTATGTAAAACAGAAAGGTGACACAGAGATTACTTATCCAATCGAATCTCACCCAATTGTGAAAGAAATTGGTGATAGCCTGACTGAAGCTGATGTCATTGCCGCTATCAAGGTGGTTGGCCTAGATGAAGGTGAATACACTGTTACAATTAATGAAGGACAGGAATTACCTACAACAGATCAAGCAGGGGATGCAATCATCGATGTGACTATCACTTATGCCGATGGAACAACTGATGCTGCACAGGTATGGATGATTGTCCGTGAAGTGGAAAATACTGGAGACAATACCGGATCAGAATCAGGTAACCAAGGCGGTTCAGACACTGGTGATAACACTGGATCAGACACTGGTAGCCAAGATGGTTCAGGCACTGACGGTGACACTACCGATAACACCGGTACAGAAACTGGTGCTAACAAAGGTGAAGGAAGCACAGATGCTGAAACTCCAGGCAGCGTTATTCCAGAAAAAGACACGGCAGCAGCAGATGACCAAGCAGCTACGAACGCTGATGGTAAGCTAGATGCTACTGATAAAGATGTTCAATCTGGAGATCTTCCTCAAACAGGTCTTGTCAATACTCTAGGTCTAGGAGCTCTCATGACTGGATTGGGAGTTGCTTTGAACCTAAAGAAAAAAAGAAAAGAAGATGAATAATTAAATTCATCAGATCAAATAAATAGCAAGCTTCAAAACTAGAAATACGATCAGCTGCTATAAAGAAAAGAACAGTCTTTAAACGGACTGTTCTTTTTGTTTGCTCTCTATTGTTTGCAGGGTGACCGATGATTGGATCTGCCCCCCTTTCTATTGAGTTAAAAAGGTTGCCTTCACCTTAACTTAACGCTTTGTAAAATAATCGTAACAATTCAGATATAGACTTTGAATGGCCGATAGCTTAAAGTAAAATGGAGTAAAAATGTTTTTAGTCTTATGATTACATACGGAAAGTGAGAATGATGAGATGAAATTTAATTTTAGGAAGGTTGGATCAGCAGCTGCGGCAGTAGCGTTTTCAGCGACCATATTGAGTGGTCTTTCTTCTAGCTACCAATATACTAGCCAAGCCCGACCAATTTTAGAAACGGAAGCGGCGGCTTTAGCGGCTAATGATCAGGGAACGAGTCGAGTGTGGACGGCTAACTCTGTCGACTCGGTTAAAAATCAGATTGAAGCCGACTGGCAAACCGCTGAAGATGGTCTATATACCATTCGCTGGGGGGACACTCTTTGGGCAATTAGCCAAGCAACGGGTGTTTCTGTCTGGGACTTAGCAACAGCTAATGGTATTGCTGATCCTAACTTCATTGTTGAAGGTTGGATGATTGAAGTCCGTCCAGAAGTGGTGGCAGAATTACTTGCTAATGGCCAAGTGGTTGCCCGTAACAATGATACCATCGACCGTTCAGGACAAAATCGTGTGATGATTACCCAGCCAACTGACCAGGCTTATGTCCAAGCGGCAAGTCAACCGTCTTCTAGCTTAATTGCTGTGGAAGTGGAAATTGATGAAGATGCCGACCTCGCTCAGTTAACAGATGACGATGTTGAAGTTACTGTTTTACCTCAAGGTGATGCACCAATAACAACTCCAACCCCTCCAACTCCAGCGCCAACGACTGATGATCAAGACGATCAGATTCAGGACCTTCCTGAAACACCAGCTCAAGATGAGGCGGATGACTTAGGTCAAGACGAAAAACAAACCCCTACTGACGACTCTATTCAAGAAGAGGGCGAAACGCCAACCGATGACGTTCAAGATCAAGAGCAAGGGGAGCCAACGGTCACAGATACTGAAGTCGTTGAGGAAGAAATCATTGAAGAGGATAGCTCTGATGATGCTTCTGATGACTTACCGGCTGACCAAGAGCAAAGAGAAGAATTATCTTCTAGCTCTTCTCAAGGCCAATCTGATTTTGAAACACCAGCACCAGCGCCTGCTGAAAAAGAAGAAGTTCCAGCAGCCGATGATGCTGACACTCCAGTAGCTGACGATGCTGATACTCCAACCGCTGAGGCTGACGATAAGGATGTCCAAGAGACTCCGGCTGAAGTGGTGCGTGAAGTAGTTAAGCGTACGGACACCATCACCATTAAAGCAGGCATCGACTATGTTGAAAATCCTGATTTAGAAAAAGGAACCCGTCGAGTGGTGTCTGAAGGTGAAGATGGCCAACGTCAAGTTGTTTACGAAGACCATTATGAAAATGGGGAATTAGTTCAATCGGTGGAAGTTTCTAATCAAGTGACCAAAGAAGCTAAAAACCAAGTGGTTGAAGTCGGCACTAAAGAAAAAACTCAACCGATAACTAAAAAAATCGAGCGTGACACGGTCACCCAAAAACATGGGGTGCGCTACCAAGACGATTCTTCTCTTCCTTTAGGTGAAAAGAAAACTATCCAAGAAGGACAAGACCGCATCGAAGAAGTCACTTATGAAGTGAGCTACCAAGCAGGCGAAGAAGTCGGCCGTCAAGAAACTGAACGTCGTGTCGTTCAAGAAGGTCAAGATCAAATCATCGCCGTTGGAAGAAAAGTTATCTCTGAAAAAGAAGAAGGGGTAACAGTTCCTAAAACCACTTATGCGGTTCAACACGGGGACACCATCAACTCTATCGCTCGCAAGTTTGGTGTGAAAGTGTCAGATATTTCCAATGCGAATGGTAGCCGTCCAGATGCTTCTAACTTACGTTCTGGTCAAACTTTAGTGGTGCGTAATGCTCAAGCTAAACCTTACAAGCCTACCCAAACCGACCGTCGTTTCTTAATTTACTTAGATGTCGGTCATGGTGGCGGTGACCCAGGCGGTGGCGGTAATGTTTACGGCTTAATTGAAAAAAATGCCAACTTAAATATGGCTAACAAAATTAAAAACGAGTTAAGCAAGTATGACATGCCTGAGGTGGATGTCTACATGAACCGTACAAACGATAAGGCTATTTCTTTGGCTAACCGTTCAATTGAAGCCAACCAAATGAATGCAGACCTTTTCGTTTCTGTCCACCACAACGCCATGGGACGTAAAAACGCCGCCCAAGGGATTGAGAATTACTACTATGAATACTCAACAGGCTACCCTTCTAAATACAATAAGAACCACCACAATAACGCTCAGCGCCTAGTGAACAGTTCTTATATCACTCATTTAATCCACGACAATTTGATTGGTGCCACAGGTGCCGTCAACCGTGGCGTTCAAACCAATACCTTTGCGGTCTTACGCGAAGCAAAAATGCCAGCAGTTCTATTAGAATTGGGCTTCATGGACCATTACTCCGAAGCGCAAAAACTTAAAAACCAAAACTACCAAAACAAAATGGCTGATGCTGTAGCGCGCGGTATTGTTGAATATTACGGCAATGTTTACAATAATGGTCGTATTCCAACTAAAAAACGCTAAGAAAAGACCGCTAAACAGCTAAATAAAACAGCTAATTAAACTCTCCCTCACACAGAGATGGCTTTCATCCACTGTGGGAGGGTTTTTTCTTTAAAAAATATTGAAAAAAGCTTGCATTCTTCAAACAATAATGTTAAGTTAAATGCGTTATTCGAAAAATTTCCGGCGATCTATTGTCCGTTTGGAAATATAGTATACAAAAGAATTGTTCCAAAGAGAGAGCGATCCTTTTGTATTTTTTTGTCTTAAAAGCAGGCGAATCCGCTTTTTGTAAGGAAATTGTCATCTTTGTAATCGAATTGTAATGTACCAACTGAAGCTTAAAATGGAGAGGTGAAGGCATTGGCAGGTCATGACGTTCAATATGGTAAACACCGTACTCGTCGTTCGTATTCCCGTATCAATGAAGTTTTAGAACTACCTAATTTAGTTGAAATTCAAAAAGACTCTTACCAATGGTTTGTTGATGAGGGTCTGAAAGAGATGTTTGATGAAATTTCTCCTATCGAGGACTTTTCAAAAGACTTGTCTCTAGAATTTACGAATTATCGCTTCCAAGAGCCAAAATATAATGTGGATGAATCACGTGAGCAAGACACCAACTATTCCGCACCTTTAATGGTGACCTTACGCATGGTGAATAAGGAATCAGGCGAGGTTCAGGAGCAAGAAATTTTCTTCAGTGATTTCCCATTAATGACGGATCAAGGGTCATTTATTGTCAATGGGGCTGAACGAGTTATTGTTTCTCAGCTAATTCGTTCACCAGGGGTTTATTTCAGCCCGAAAGAAGAAAAAAATGGCTTTGAAGGTGTTTCTGGAACGGTTATTCCTAACCGCGGGGCATGGTTAGAATTCGAAACAGATTCTAAAGGTATTTCTAACATCCGTATCGACCGAACCCGTAAAATTCCGTTGACGACTTTAATTCGTGCTTTAGGGATTGACTCTGATGATGAAATCTTACAATTGTTTGGTCATACGCCAACTTTGGAAGAAACCATCGAAAAAGATGTCCACAAAAATCCTGAAGATACCCGCACCGAAGAAGCGCTCAAAGACATTTACGAACGCCTTCGCCCGGGTGAGCCGAAGACTGCGGATTCTTCTCGTAACTTACTTGAAAACCGCTTCTTTGACCCTCGCCGTTATGACTTGGCACCTGTCGGCCGTTACAAAATCAACAAAAAATTAAACTTGATGACTCGCTTGTATGAACAAACCTTAGCGGAAAACTTAGTGGATCCTGAAACAGGCGAAATTATTCTGGAAGAAGGCACTTTCTTAGACCGTGATGCCTTAGAACTTTTACGCCCTCATTTAGAAGCGGGCTTGAACACTGTTACCCTCCATCCCAATGATGAAGCGGTGGTTCCTGAAGACTTCGACGTTCAGATCATCAAGGTCTATTCGAAAAATGATCCGGACATTGTTGTCCACATGATTGGTAACACCAACTTACCAGATGAAGTGAAATATATTACTCCAGCGGACATGGTGGCTGCAACCTCTTACTTCCTCGGTCTGCAACAAGGGATTGGGGACTTTGATGATATTGACCACCTAGGAAACCGTCGTATTCGTTCAGTAGGAGAATTGATTCAAAACCAATTCCGTATCGGATTAAGCCGGATGGAGCGAATTGTTCGTGAACGGATGTCCCTGAATGATGCCAATGAGGTCACCCCTCAACAATTGGTTAACATTCGTCCAGTGACCGCTTCCATTAAAGAATTCTTTGGAAGTTCACAATTGTCTCAGTTCATGGACCAAGCCAATCCTTTAGGGGAGTTAACTCACAAGCGCCGTCTCTCTGCCTTAGGACCAGGGGGATTAACCCGTGACCGCGCAGGGATGGAAGTGCGTGACGTCCACTACTCTCACTACGGCCGTATGTGTCCGATTGAAACACCGGAAGGACCTAACATTGGTTTGATCAACTCTTTAGCTTCTTACGCTAAAATTAACAAATATGGTTTTATCCAGACTCCTTACCGTCGCGTGGACCGCGAAAAAGGGATTGTAACAGATGAGATCGACTACCTGACAGCCGATGAAGAGGACCAATATGTCGCGGCTCAGGCTAATGCGCCTTTGGATGGCAATAAATTCATTGAAGATTCAGTGCTGGCTCGTTATAAAGACGAAAACTTGGAAATGCCCGTGAGCCGTTTGGACTATATGGACGTTTCACCTAAGCAAGTGGTGTCTCCAGCGACGGCTTGTATTCCTTTCTTAGAGCGTGATGACTCCAACCGTGCCTTGATGGGAGCTAACATGCAGCGTCAGGCGGTTCCATTAATTGAGCCAGAAGCGCCATTAGTTGGAACAGGTATGGAATATGTAACAGCTCACGATTCTGGTTCTGCTATTATTGCGGAAGAAGCCGGAACCGTTGAATACGTTGATGCTAAACGTATCAAAGTCCGTGAAGAAAGTGGCGATGTAAGAGAGTATCAGCTTTCTAAATTCCGCCGTTCGAATGCCGGAACATCCTTCAACCAACGTCCAATTGTAAAAGCAGGCGACCAGGTGGATAAATCTGAAGTCCTTGCTGATGGACCTTCCATGGAAAAAGGAGAAATGGCTTTAGGACGCAACCCTCTGGTGGCTTTCACCACTTGGGACGGGTTCAACTTTGAGGATGCGGTCGTGATGAGTGAACGTCTGGTTCGCGATGACGTTTATACTTCTATCCACTTGGAAGAGTATGAATCAGATGCTCGTGATACGAAATTAGGTCCTGAAGAAATCACCCGTGAAATTCCTAACGTCGGGGAAGATGCCTTGAAAGACTTAGATGAATTAGGCATTATCCGCGTCGGAGCGGAAGTTCGCGAAGGCGATATCTTAGTAGGAAAAGTTACTCCTAAAGGAATGACTGAACAAACAGCTGAAGAACGACTCTTGCATGCTATTTTCGGTGAAAAAGCTCGTGAAGTCCGTGACACCTCACTCCGCGTTCCTAACGGTGGGGGAGGAATTGTCAGTGATGTTCAAGTCTTCCGCCGTGAAAACGGGGATGAATTATCACCAGGTGTGAACATGCTGGTGCGTGTCTTTATCGCCCAAAAACGTAAGATCCAAGTGGGAGATAAGATGGCCGGACGCCACGGGAACAAAGGGGTCGTGTCCATTGTCTTACCAGAAGAGGACATGCCTTACTTACCTGACGGGACGCCAGTTGATGTGTGCTTGAACCCATTAGGGGTACCGTCACGAATGAATATCGGTCAAGTCTTTGAATTGCATACTGGTATGGCTGCTCGTCAATTGGGTATCCATGTAGCGACTCCTGTCTTTGATGGTATTCAAGAACAAGACATGTGGGACTTTGTCAAAGAGGCCGGCATGGACGAGGATGCTAAAACAGTTCTCTACGATGGCCGAACAGGCGAAGCTTTTGATGATAAAGTGTCTGTCGGAGTGATGTACTTCTTGAAATTATCCCACATGGTGGATGATAAATTACACGCTCGTTCCATTGGACCTTACTCCTTAGTCACCCAACAACCATTGGGTGGTAAGGCGCAATTCGGAGGACAGCGTTTCGGTGAGATGGAGGTTTGGGCCTTAGAGGCTTATGGTGCTTCTTACACCTTGCAAGAGATTCTAACCTTCAAATCCGACGACGTCCAAGGACGAACCAATACCTATGAATCCATCGTTAAAGGAGAGCCGATTCCGACACCAGGCGTGCCAGAATCCTTCCGTGTCTTAGTCAAAGAACTACAAGCCCTTGGTTTGGACTTGAATGTTTTGGATAAAGAAAACCAAGTGATTGACCTAGAACATGATGAGATGGACGACATGGAACGGGTAGACTCCTTAAAAGAAATGCAGGCAGAACAAGACCGTATCCGAGCTGAAAAAGAAGCCGAAAAGACAAACGAATAGAATGTAACTAAAAAGAGTGGGTGACCTGGTGTCATACACTCCACGAGCTTGGGCAGCTCAGTCAAGACATTTAAGGGAGGTTGGCCCCTTGAGTACAAGTTTAGATGTAAATAATTTTAATTCTGTCAAAATAGGACTGGCTTCATCGGATAAAATCCGTAGCTGGTCTTATGGAGAAGTAAAAAAACCTGAAACCATTAACTACCGAACACTAAAACCTGAAACAGACGGTTTATTTGACCAACGCATATTCGGTCCAACTAAGGACTATGAATGTGCCTGTGGGAAATACAAACGTATCCATTATAAAGGGATCGTTTGTGACCGCTGTGGGGTAGAAGTGACCCGTTCCAACGTTCGCCGTGAACGAATGGGCCATATTGAACTTGCCGCTCCAGTGACTCATATCTGGTATTTTAAAGGCATTCCAAGCCGCATGGGACTCATCCTCGACATGAGTCCGCGTGACTTGGAAGAGGTCATCTATTTCGCATCACATATCGTGATCGATCCAGGTGACACTCCTTTAGAGCATAAACAGCTCTTATCCGAACGTGAATACCGCGAGTTAAAAGCTGAATTCGGCACACGTTTCCATGCTGAAATTGGAGCAGAAGCCATTCGTACGATGTTAGAACGCGTGGACATCCAACAAGAAATCAAAGACTTACGTGAAGAATTGAAAACCGCAACAGGACAAAAACGGACCCGAGACATTCGTCGTTTAGACATTTTGGATGCTTTTGCCCAATCGTCTAACAAGCCGGAATGGATGGTCTTAGATGTCCTACCCGTTATCCCACCTGAATTACGTCCCATGGTTCAATTGGAGGGGGGACGTTTTGCGACTTCTGACCTGAACGACTTATACCGCCGGGTCATTAACCGCAACAACCGTTTGAAACGCTTATTGGACTTGAATGCACCGCATATTATCGTTCAAAACGAAATGCGTATGCTGCAAGAAGCGGTCGATGCCTTGATCGACAACGGCCGTCGTGGTCGTGCAGTGACAGGTCCGGGGAACCGTCCATTGAAGTCTCTTTCCCATATGTTAAAAGGGAAACAAGGACGCTTCCGTTAAAACTTACTTGGTAAACGTGTCGACTATTCTGGTCGTTCAGTTATCGTTGTTGGGCCGAACTTGCGCATGGACCAATGTGGTCTGCCAAGTGAGATGGCCTTAGAATTATTCAAACCTTTTGTCATGAAAGAATTAGTTGAAAAAGAATTGGCTTCCAATATCAAACGAGCCAAACGCATGGTAGAAAAACAAGATCCTGATGTTTGGCCAGTTTTGGAAGAGGTCATTAAAGAACACCCTGTTCTGCTCAACCGGGCACCGACCTTGCACCGTTTAGGTATCCAAGCGTTCGAGCCTGTTTTAGTGGAAGGAAAAGCCATTCGCTTACACCCTCTGGCCTGTGAGGCTTATAATGCCGACTTTGACGGTGACCAAATGGCCGTCCACGTTCCTTTAAGTGACCAGGCACAAGCTGAGGCTCGTATCCTCATGTTAGGGGCACAAAACATCTTGAACCCTAAAGACGGATCACCCGTCGTAACCCCTTCTCAGGATATGGTCTTGGGGAACTACTTCCTCACCAAGGAAAAAGCAGGAAAAATTGGAGAAGGAACCACCTTCTCATCTGTCAGTGAAGCTTTCAAAGCCTTGAAGATGGGCTATGTTCACTACCATACTCGTATCGCTGTCTTAACAGACGACTTGGCTGAAAAACCTTTCACTGAAGAACAACAAGGAAAATACTTACTGACCACTGTGGGTAAATTATTATTCAATGAAATCATGCCGGCTGAAATTCCTTACTTGAATGAACCGACCAGTTTCAATATTGAAAATAAAACCCCAGATAAATATTTTGTGGACTATGGGACAGACATTAAAGAAGCATTGAAAGAACGCGAATTGGTTGGGCCTTTCAAAAAGAAAAATCTCCAACAAATTATCGCCGAAGTCTTCAAACGTTTCTCTGTGTCTGAAACCTCTGAAATGTTAGACAAAATGAAAAACTTGGGTTATAAAATGTCTACCCTTTCAGGGATTACCTTTGGTATCGCTGATATCCCTGTCTTGGAAGAAAAAACTCAGGTTGTGGCTGAAGGGGATGCCCAAGTTGATAATATCAACAAACAGTACCGCCGCGGGTTGATCACTGATAATGAGCGTTATGAAGCGGTTATCCGTGTGTGGGAAAAAGTGAAAGATGACATCCAAGCCAAATTAAGCGAAGTTTTGGAATCTGACAACAACATCTTCATGATGTCCGACTCTGGAGCACGGGGGAACATCTCTAACTTTACCCAATTAGCAGGGATGCGTGGTTTGATGGCCTCTCCTTCAGGGCAAATCATGGAATTACCGGTTATTTCTTCCTTCCGTGAAGGTTTATCCGTCTTAGAGATGTTTATCTCGACTCACGGTGCCCGTAAAGGAATGACGGATACGGCTCTGAAAACGGCCGACTCCGGTTACTTGACCCGTCGTTTGGTTGACGTGGCTCAAGAAGTCATTGTCCGCGAAGAAGACTGTGGTTCTCAATCAGGAATCGAAGTATCCGCTATTATGGATGGTAACCGTGAAATTGAGACCCTCTATGAACGTATTGTGGGCCGTTATGCCCGCTATGATGTCTTGCATCCTGAAACAGAAGAAGTTTTGGTGAAAGAAAATGACATCATCAGTGAACAGATTGCTAAAAATATTGTGGAGGCAGGCATCACTAAGGTTTGGATTCGTTCAGCCTTCAACTGCTATTCTCACAATGGCGTCTGTAAAAAATGTTATGGCCGTAACCTTGCTACAGGCAATGAGGTTGAAGTTGGGGAAGCGATCGGTACGATTGCTGCTCAATCCATCGGTGAGCCAGGAACCCAGTTGACCATGCGTACCTTCCATACCGGAGGGGTTGCAGGAGCAGACATTACCCAAGGGTTGCCACGGGTTCAGGAGATTTTTGAAGCTCGTAACCCTAAAGGGAAAGCGACTATTTCTGAAGTCACCGGCCAAGTGGTTCATGTGGAAGAAAAAGCGTCCAACCATACCGTGGAAATTGAAATTAAAGGAATTACGGATGATCGAACTTATAGCTTGCCAGCTAATGCTCGCTTGCTGGTGAAAGAAGGAGACTATATCCGCCGTGGGGAAGCTATCAACCTTGGATCCATCGATCCGAAAGAGTTACTGGAAGTGACTGATTCCTTGACGACTCAAGCTTATCTCCTCCAACAAGTTCAGTTAGCTTACCGAACACAAGGGGTAGAAATCGCTGACAAGCACGTGGAAGTCATGGTCCGTCAGATGATGAGAAAAGTAAACATTCTTGAACCTGGCGACACCAATGTCTTACCAGGAGCGACCATGGATATTGATGAATTCCGTCAAATCTCTGAAAAAGCCTTAAAAGCTGGAGAAGTTCCACCAACAGCTCGTCCGTTGATTTTAGGAATCACTAAAGCCGCTTTAGAAACCAATTCCTTCTTGTCAGCCGCATCTTTCCAAGAAACCACTAAAGTTTTAACAGATGCTGCCTTAAGAGGAAAAGTCGACCACTTAACTGGTTTGAAAGAAAACGTTATTATCGGGAAAGCTATTCCAGCGGGTACCGGTATGGAACGTTACCGCCAGTTAGAGCCGAAAGAAATTGGCATTGAAAGCGAAAATATTTATAGCATTGAAGAAGAGGATATTGAAGAAGAAGTCAATCCTCAATAAAATCAAAATAGAGGCTGTGTGAGAGCACAGCCTTTTTATTTGCTCATTTAAAGTTTCCCCAGCCCTATTTTTGGCCTGCTTTTTAGGCCTCAATAAAACAAAGGGAATTTAAGTAAAGTTTAAAGTAAAAGTTGTTGAGATTATGCTAATATTAACTGTAGAAAAAGATACTAGTATTTAGATAGATAGGATGATAAGTATGGACTCGTTTTGTGGAATTATAGGTGGGATGGGCACAGTAGCTTCGACGGTGTTTTTGAACTTAATCAACGATATTCACCAACCTGCGAAAGACCAAGACCATTTGAATTATGTGGTCTGGAATAATTCGGATGTGCCTGACCGTACGGACTATATCCTCCACCCTCAGGACCGTCCGTCTCCTCTTCCAGTTTTAATGGAAGCTGTAAAAAAGTTATCAGATTTGGGAGCGGCCTTTATCGCTATTCCTTGCAATACCGCTCACTATTTCTGGGAGGAATTAGAAGAACGAAGCCCTGTCCCCATTTTGAACATGATTGATCTGGTGGGTCAGTCTTTAGCAGACCAAGGGGTAGAAACCGTGGGCTTAATGGCAACTTCTGGCACCATTCAGGCAGGGATTTATCATCTGATTGAAGAAAAATATGGCATTAAGGTGCTGCTGCCTGATGCCCAGGCCGAAAAACAAATCATGTCCTTGATTTATGATGATGTAAAATCTTCTCAAGCGATTAACTATCCCCTTTATAACCGTTTAATCGAAAACTTTTTAGCCCAGGGAGCTGAACGGGTGATTTTGGGCTGTACGGAATTATCGGTGGTGGAGCATTCTAAAAATGCTGACCAGCTTAGCCCTTTAACCCTTGATTCCCAATTTATCTTGGCTCAAGAGTTGGTCGACCGAGCCATCAAGCTGAAGGCCGACGCTTAGAGCTAAGGAGTGTCAAAAGGCCGAACGTTTGATAAGATAGCAGGTGTAAACAAATAGAAAAAGGGAATGATGAAACGAATGAATATCGGAATTGACAAGATAGGCTTATACATCCCGCCTATGTATATGGATATGATCGAACTCGCCAAAGCGCGGGATGAAGATCCAGATAAATATACCATCGGACTCGGCCAAGAAAAAATGGCTGTGCCTCCTTTGACCCAAGATGTGGTCAGTATGGGGGCGAATGCTGCCCTTCAAATTTTAGATGATGAAGACCGCCAAGCCATTGATTTGGTTGTTTTAGGGACAGAATCCGCTATCGACCAGTCCAAGGCAGGGGCAGTTTACCTCCACCAATTGACAGGTATCCAAGCTTTTGCCCGGTCGATTGAAATGAAGGAAGCTTGCTATGCGGGGACAGCTGGCCTACAGCTAGCAGTCAGCCATATCGCTAACCATCCCGGCAGCAAGGCCTTAGTGGTGGCTTCGGACATTGCTAAGTATGGCCTGCATTCCAGCGGGGAAACGACTCAGGGAGCAGGTGCTGTGGCCATGGTAGTCAGTGAAGAGCCTCGGATTGCAGTAGTGAATCCCGATAGTGTCCCTTATACTCGTGACATCATGGATTTCTGGCGGCCTAATTATTCTCCTTATCCAGAAGTGAAAGGGAAATATTCTAGCGTGCAGTATTTGGATGTTTTATCAGAAGTTTGGGAAGCCTTCCAAGACAAACACCATGTGGGGGTAGAAGATTTTGAATCCTTTAATTTCCACCTCCCCTTTACAAAATTAGGGCAGAAAGCCTTAAGAAAAGTGATGAAGGATGCTTCGGAAGAGAAAAAAGAAGTCTTAAAAGCTCATTATGAAAAAGCGCGTCTCTTTTCAAAAAATGTGGGAAATATTTATACGGGCTCACTTTATCTCAGCTTGCTGTCTTCCCTTCTCCATGATCCCAACCTAAAAGCTGGCGACCGTCTGGGGGCTTTTTCTTACGGATCCGGGGCGGTGGCTGAATTTTTCAGCCTGGAATTAGTGGAAGGTTTTGCAGAACAGCTTCCTAAAGAAGAAGTTCAGGCTCTTTTTGACCAGCGCCAACAGATTTCTGTAGAGGACTATGAAGACCATTACTTAGACCAATTAGTAGAGGATGGCAGTGACCAGGCTCTCGATTTGACCCAAGATCCAAGTCCCGTTGTGCTAGCGGGCATTGAAGGCCATGAGCGCCAGTATCGAATCCAATAATCCAATTGAGGTGACAAAAAAATGACAACTAAAGAATTTATTCCGGTAATTATCGGCTCCAATAAAGGTAGCTACAGTATCGCGCGAGCCTTCCATGAAGCCTATGGCAAAAAGTCTGAAGTGATTATTCGCGAGGACTTAGGGGCAACCACTCATTCTAGCATTATGAATAAGCACCAATATTCTGAATTATTGGATGACTTTCCTAAAGTGGCTAAAAGCTTTAAACGACGCCTAGACGACATGTATCCCCAAACTCAAAAAATTATCTTGGGGTCAGATGACTGGTTTGTTGAGCAAGTCATCAAAGAGCGAGCTATTTTTGAAGGGGACTGGCTGGTGCCTTATGTGGACCAAGAGACTTTAAACCGCGCGGTGAACAAGTCAAGTTTTTATGAGGTCTGTGAAAAACACCAGATTCCTCATCCTCGCACTTATGATTCTGACGGTGATTTGTCCTTGCTCCCAGCAGACCAAGCTTATGTGGTCAAGGCTGCCAATACACCCGTTTATCAAAACTTAGAATTTGAAGGCAAGGAGAAAGTCTTTATCTGTGAGAATCGGGCGGAAGCTGAAGCAGCTATCAACTTGATTCGTCAGGCTGGCTACCAGGATGAGATAGTTTTACAAGACTTTATCTCTTCCCGGCCGCCGGAGCAGGCGACCATTACTCTCTACCGCTCGCCTCACGACCAAGAGATTAAACTCTATTCTTTTGGACGAATTATGGTGGAAGATCCGACTCCTTTGGCTCTAGGAAATTATCTCACTATCTTGACAGGAGAAGCGCCACAGAAAGTTTTGGCAGATGCCAGTACTTTGATGGAGGCCTTGAATTGGACAGGCTTTGCTAATTTTGACTTAATTTATGACAGCCGCCAGCAAGTGTTTAACTTCCTGGAATTAAATCCTCGTTTAGGTATTTCCAACTATTATGTAACGGCAGGAGGGGCTAATGTCTCCCGTTTTTATGTGGAAGATTATCTCTTCGAGCAGCCCATGCCTTTCCAACAGACGGAAAAGGCCGCTCTCTTCAATTCTATTCCTAAAGTCTTAACCAAAGCAGTGGTTGGAAAAACCCCTTACTGGGAAAATATTCAGGACTGCTATCGCAATCATGAAGTTTACAATGCCTTGCTATACGACCAAGATAAGCACTGGAAACGTCAACTTTATGTGACCTTAAACAAATACAACTACATTAAAAAATTTAAGCAAGTGGGGAGAATTTAGAAGATCTCCGACTTGCCTTACCAGTCCTACCAATCGTAAAAACCCCCTCACTGGAGAAGATTCCAGCGAGGGGGTTATTTTTATGAGTTTTGGCGCAATTTTTCTAAAATTTCTTTGGCTGTGGCTTGGTTCATATTTTTGCTTTGTTTGAGCTGGCGGACGACCACTGGGACTTCATCTTTTTCGGCGCCCACTGCTATAGCTAAGGATTTCGCCTGCAGGGCCATGTGCCCTTTTTGGATGCCTTCGGAAACGAGGGCGCGGATGGCCGCAAAGTTCTGGGCAAGGCCTACCGAGGCAATGACGGCAGATAATTCTTTGGCGGAGTCAACCTTCATGATTTCAAAGCTGGCTTGGGCGTAAGGATGGAGTTTGATAGACCCCCCCACACTGCCCACCGCTAAAGGTAGGGTGATTGTTCCAACTAAGTCTTTTTCGTCCACATACCATTGTGATAAGCCGCGATAGTGGCCGTCTCGAGCAGCATAGGCGTGAGCCCCTGCTTCGACTGCCCGCCAATCATTCCCGCTAGCGATGACGACCGCATCAATCCCATTCATAATGCCTTTGTTGTGGGTAGCTGCTCGGTATACGTCAGCTTGGGCGAGCTCTGAGGCGGCTTGAATTTTTTTAGCGAGTTCGTCCCCTTGAATTTTTTTATAGTTGAGGTCTGCTAAAGGAAGGCGGCAGCTGGCAGTGACCAAGCTGTCGGTGGCATAATTGGATAAGATGGACATGAGGGCGGTGGCTGCCGTTTTTTCTTCCAATTCATCAGCTAAAGCTTCCAGCATGGTGTTCAGCATATTGGCTCCCATGGCTTCTTGGGTGTCCACGCTTAAATAAACCACTAAAAATGCCTGTTGGCGGTCGGTGGCAGGGATTATTTTTGTCTGGATGGACCGTGCCCCGCCTCCTCTTTTGACAATCGAGGGATAGGCCTGGTTAGCGATGGCAATCAACTCTTGGCTGTGGGCTTGGATTTTGCTTTCAAGTTCTGGCATGTCGTCTTCGTCTATATCCATTAAAGCGACTTGGCCAATCATTTGGCGGCTGTGGACGGTCACATCAAATCCACCCGCTTTTTTGATGGTTTTGGCCGCCCCACTGGCTGCAGCAATCACAGATGGTTCTTCTGTGACCATGGGCACGACATATTCCTTATCATTAATTAAGAAATGGAAGGCTAAGCCATAAGGAATCCCGTAAACCCCAAAGGCATTTTCAATCATTTGATCGGCCCGGTCTAAAGTGAGCCCTTCTTCTAACTGGTCGACAGTGTCTTTTGAGGCATAGCCTCTTTCTACCACAAGTTCCAAGCGTTTTTCTGGATCAGAAGTATAAAAACGGCGCATAAGGTCACTCCTTTTCTATTCTTCCTCATTATATTAGAAAAGGAGGCGGTCAACAAACAGACTGATTAGACTGCCGGCAAATAAAAAAGGACCAAAAGGAAGATAGCGGAGGCGGTGGTGGTGGAAGAGACTCCAAGTAAAAGTTAAAAGGCCTAGGCTGGAGGCGATGAGCAGGCTGAGAAAAAATGTTTCTAAACCTAAAAGCAGGGCAAGAATGGCCATCAACTTGACATCGCCACCGCCTAGGGCTTTGGGCTGGCAGAAAACTAAAGCAGCCATCAAGCAAAAGACAGCGACCATGGCCAGCAGTCGCCAGAAAAAGAGCTGGGGCAAAAAGAGCAGGACATAGGCCAAGCTGCAGATTAAAAAAGTGAACATGAGGGGGTTGGGCAGGAGGAAGGCTTTGAGATCACTAATGGTCATGGCAATACCGAAAAAGACCAGCAGACCAGCGAGAACGGCTGTCGGACGGTCATAAGAAGCATAGAGCACTAATAAACAACCGGCTAAACCACCGATCAGTTCTACTATTAAATAGGCTTTTGAAAGTTTTTGCTGGCAGCACCGGCTTTGACCGTTTAAAAAGAGATAGGAAGCGACAGGAATGACATCCATCCAAGCTAAGGGACTGGCACAGCGGTCACATTGAGAAGAGGGAAGGATAATAGACTGGCCTAGGGTCAAGCGGTAGCCGATGAGGCAGGCAAAGGAAGCCAGGGAAGCACCCATGAGAAATATCAAGATAAGTTGAATAAACATCATCATCACTCCTTTAAAAGAACGTCACTGTATACATACGCCAAAAAGAGCTGAATTTTTTATTTTATTTCTTTTAAAAGAAGTTGACAGTCCGCCCTTAAAGTGTTAAATTACTTAAGGTGTTCTATTCTTTTGGGACGTTGCCGATTTGAAAAGCCAAGGACTAGAACATAAAAACCTCACACCAATCGCTTCAGATGAGCGATTAATTATTTTGGCGGCAAATGAACCGCCTGGATGTGTGGTCTTGAAAATAAGAAAATAGAAACTCAAGAGGAAGGGAGGAAACATCATGCCTACAATTAATCAATTGATTCGTAAACCTCGTAAATCTAAAGCATCTAAATCAGAATCACCAGCTTTAAACAGAGGGTATAACACTTTAAAATCAAAACCAACTCGCGTGAACTCACCTCAAAAACGTGGGGTTTGTACTCGTGTTGGAACCATGACACCTAAAAAACCGAACTCAGCTTTACGTAAATACGCTCGTGTTCGTTTGTCAAACATGATTGAAGTGACTGCTTATATTCCTGGTGAAGGACACAACTTGCAAGAGCACAGTGTGGTCTTATTACGCGGAGGACGTGTAAAAGACTTACCAGGGGTACGTTACCACGTTGTACGTGGAGCTTTAGATACTGCTGGAGTAGAAGGACGTAAACAAGGTCGTTCGAAATACGGTACTAAAAAACCTAAAGAATAAATAGATTGATAAATAAAAATAACCGAAAGGAGGATGGCGTATGCCTCGTAAAGGACCCGTTCAAAAACGTGTCGTTGCACCAGATCCGGTGTACAACTCAAAATTAGTGACTCGTTTAATTAATCAAATCATGGTTGACGGAAAACGTTCTAAAGCATCCAAGATTTTATATAGCGCATTTGATATAATCAAAGAAGAAACAGGAAATGATCCATTAGAAGTTTTCGAACAAGCGATGGAAAATGTTATGCCTGTTTTAGAAGTTAAAGCTCGTCGTGTTGGGGGATCAAACTACCAAGTTCCAATGGAAGTTCGCCCAGAACGTCGCTCTGCTTTAGGTCTTCGTTGGATTGTTAACTATGCACGCCTTCGTGGAGAAACCACTATGATTGAACGTCTAGCTAACGAAATTCTTGAAGCAGCTAACAACACTGGTGCTGCAGTAAGAAAACGTGAAGATGTTCATAAAATGGCTGAAGCGAACCGTGCTTTTGCTCACTACCGTTGGTAATCACATATATTTTCAAAACGAGAGAGGAGAACTTATTAAATGGCCAAAAGAGAATTTCCACTTGAGAGAACCCGTAATATAGGAATCATGGCGCATATCGATGCTGGTAAAACTACCACTACTGAGCGTATCCTTTATTACACTGGCCGTACCCACAAAATTGACAGG
>JBHWOX010000016.1:0-29637 GCA_043424615.1 Atopococcus sp. | reverse complement strand
ATAAATGGGATACACAGGATAAAAAAGACGAAAAAGCCAAACAAGAATTTGAAAATAAAATCCGAATGGGCTTTACTTTCTTAAATTATGTTCCTATTTTATTTACTTCTGCTAAAACAGGCAAGGGACTCAAAGATCTCTTAGCTCTTGTGGACTATGTTTATCAGAATAATCGCTCACAAATTCAATCCTCACTGGTTAATGAAGTGATCCAAGAAGCTATTGTCTTAAATCCACCCCCCTCTGATAAGGGTAAGAAATTACGTATCAATTACGGCACTCAAGTAGCTGTCGGACCGCCAACCTTTTTGATTTTTGTTAATGATAAAGATTTGGTCCATTTTTCATATGAGCGCTATTTGCAGAATAAATTCCGCGAAGCCTTTGATTTCACTGGGACGACTTTAAGATTTATTTTCAGAAATAAAAATTAAGCTTTTTAGGCTGGAAAGTGATGAAAAGTATTGATGTAACAAGCTTTATATGGTATCTTTACTAAAGAATGAATTCTTCGTTCTGAACAACCATTCTTATTATGGTTAAATAACGCACGTTGTAGGAGGTGAACGACATATGGCAAATAAAGCAGATTTAATCAGCCAAGTTGCTGATGCTACTGATCTAACGAAAAAAGATGCAACACCTGTCGTTGAAGCGGTGTTTGAAGCTATTCAAGACAATCTTTCTAGCGGTGAAAAAGTACAAATCATCGGATTCGGTACTTTTGAAGTTCGCGACCGTGCAGCTCGTAAGGGACGTAATCCACAAACTGGTGATGAAATTGAAATCCCAGCAACTAAAGTCCCAGCTTTCAAACCTGGTAAAGGATTGAAAGACGCTGTTAAAAACTAGTTTTATCGATAATACCAACAGAGGCTGTATAATGTATACAGCCTCTTTATTATTTACTTAAGGGCTTTATGAAATAAGATAGACGATTGAAGCTATGCAAGCACTTTTTCATGATTGGTCCTTGCTAGCAAATGATTAAAAAGAACCATAAACTATGATAAAATTAATGGGTATGAAGTGGAGTTGATAAGATGTCTGCTGCAGAACACATGATTGATAGCATTCAAATAGGTAATTTAGAACAAGCAGACCTTTACTTTCAAGAGGCTTTAATGGAGGATAGTTACGAAGAGCTTTTAGGACTGGCTGAAGCCCTGTATGCGATGGGTTTCACCAGTCATTTAGAAGCTTTATTGGAAAAATTACTGCAGTTAAATCCCCAGGATGATTATTTGAATATTTTGATGGCCGAAATTTATTTCAATGATGGAAATCTGGAGGAAGCTTTTTTTTGGCTTGACCAAGTTCAAACCGATAGTTCGTATTATAGCCATTCTTTATTATTACAAGCGGATATGTATTTAAGTCAGGGGCTGAATGAAGTAGCTGAAATGAAATTACAACAAGCTTCAGACCTAACTGATCAGGATCCGGTGGTTCAATTCGCATTGGCTGAACTCTATTTTACCCTCCAGCGTTTTGCCGAAGCCCTGCCTTTTTATCAACGCTTGGTTGGTCAAGATGTAGACTTTGCCAATAAAGGCGAAATTAGTTTTCGCCTAGCTGAATCTCTAGCCGCTATGGGAGAGTGGGAAGAAGCTATTGATTATTATCTCACTACTATTGAAGAGGAAGAAAACGTTGACAAATATTTCCAACTCGGCCTATGCTATTTTCAACTGGAAAATTACGATCCGGCCATAAAAAGTTTTGAAAAAGTTTTGGATTTCGATCCTTCCTATAGTACGGCCTATATTTATTTAGCTAAATCCTTGCAGGCACATCACCAGACCGACCAAGCCTATCACGTTCTCTTAAAGGCTTTAGAAGTGGATGATCAATCGGCAGAAATTTATCATTTGCTGGCCCTCTTTAGTCAAGGGGAAGCTGAAGATAGCGAGCGTGAACACTATTTTGATCAAGCTCTTAGGCTGAATCCCTGGCATCTCCAAACTCGAATTGATTATATGCGCTTTTTAGCTCAGCGTGCGGAGTGGGAAAAACTAATTGAATTGAGCCAGAGGGCAACGGATGCTGATTTTGAAGATCCTAGCATCCTGTGGTTACAAGCTCGTGCTTATGATGAATTGGAAGAATATGACCAGGCTTTAGATTCTTTTGAAAAAGCCAAGGGACAATGGCAGGATTCTATTGAGTTTTTAGAAGATTATTGCCAGTTCATGCGAGCGGAGGGCCGGTGGGATCTATTAGCGTCAGCTTTAGATCAGGCATTGACTTTAGATCCTCACTCCCCCTATTTCAAGCTATTGGAAGTTGAAAGACTCGAACGCGAAGCCAATCATTTTTAATTAAAGGAGGATGAGTTTGGATAAAAAAGTAAGTATTGAAGAAAAAAAAGAATTTTTAAAATGGTTTTTAGACCATGAAGAATTAAAACATCGTGGCGCTTATATGATTCTTAATTATTTACACGGCCATAAAATTATCTTGGATAAGGTCCATTTTGTTCAACATGCTGACCAATCCCCTCGAGGCATTGTGATCGCTGCTAAGTCTGTAGACAGCCCGGATTTTTCTTTTTACAAGGATGGAAAAGTCTTTCATAACCCAGAAAGAGCCTTTCATGATATACGTTTGAATTGGCATCATGACATTTATGTGGAATTACAATTTGAAGGGGCTTGGATGGAAGAGCGCTATCTGACGGTGATCGAAGACAACCCGTACTACAGTTGGAATGATCATGTTCCGGAAGAAGTTCAAGAAAGGGTCGACCATGCCTTAGATGAGTTTTTATATGGTTTTTATTGCAAACAACTGATGGAAGAAATCAATCATGCTTTAGAAAACCAGGATGAGGAAGCTTTCATTACTTTCACCGACAAATTAAACCAACTCAAAGATCAAAATAATTATTGTGAGGATTCACCATGGTAAAAACAATAAAAAGTATGCAAAAAGAAGTCGATGAGTATATTTCTCAATTTAAAGTGGGATATTTTTCACCCCTAGCCATGATGGCCCGTTTGACCGAAGAAACGGGAGAGTTAGCCCGAGAAGTGAATCATTATTATGGTGAAAAAAAGAAAAAAGAAAGTGAAAACGACAAAGCCATGGCGGAAGAAATGGGCGATGTATTATTTGTTATCATTTCCATGGCCAATTCCCTCGACATTGATCTGGAAGAAGCCTTTGACCAAGTCATGGCTAAGTTTAATAGCCGAGACGCTAATCGTTTTGAACGTGTAGATTCTGAATAATGAAACTGATGGTGAGTAGATGCGAGAAAAAGTAAGGATTCCCTTGGACCATGAATTCAAAAAAGCTGTTCCTGTCTTAAAAGAAATTGAACAAGCAGGTTATGAGGCTTATTTTGTGGGTGGAAGTGTGCGAGATGCCGTTCTCGGCCAAGCGATTAATGATATTGATATTGCTTCATCTGCCTTCCCAGCTGAGATCAAAGAAATTTTTAATAAAACCATTGATGTTGGCATTGAACATGGGACGGTTTTAGTTTTATTTGGATCTGATTCTTATGAAATTACAACTTTTAGAACTGAAGGGACTTACGCTGATTTTAGACGTCCTGACCAGGTTCAGTTTGTCCGATCCTTGGAAGAAGATCTAAAGCGGCGTGATTTTACAATCAATGCTTTGGCTTTAGATTCAAGGGGGCATTTGACTGATCTTTTCCATGGTTTAGAAGATTTAGAACAAGGCCTCATTCGAGCGGTCGGCTGTGCCGAAGAACGCTTTAATGAAGATGCCTTGCGCATGATGCGAGCGGTGCGCTTTCAAAGTCAGTTGGATTTTGAAATTGACAGTGAAACCTTTGACGCTTTAGTGAAAGATGCTCACTTATTAGAAAAAATTGCGGTCGAGCGTATCCATATTGAATTTATAAAATTAATGCAGGGTCAAGCGAGAGCAAAAGGCTTGATGAGCATGGTTGAAAGTCAGATGTACCGCTATTGTCCTAGCTTTGAAGATCATGCCTCCGATTTAAAAAAATTAGCACAATATCCGGTCAAACTGCCAACTGAGGCCAGCGTGTGGGCTATCATCGCCTATTATTTTGCTTGGGAGGACGTCCAGTTAAAATCCAATTTAAAGGCTTGGAAAACTTCCAATCAAGTGATAAAGCAAGCCCTGGCTGTTTACCGGGGCTTATTATTTCGCCTGCAAGATACTTGGACCAATAAACAGCTGTATGACATTGGTATTGAAGCTGCTAAGCAAGCGGAATACTTAGCAGGGGGCTTGGGCCTTTCCACTGATCAAGAGGCTTTGGTTGGTAGATGGGAGAATTTACCTATTTATTCTAAGCAAGATTTGGCAGTGAATGGGGATCAAATCCTTCAACTCTGCCAGAAAAAAGCAGGCCCATGGTTAGGACAAATTTTAAATCAAGTGGAAGAGGCCGTGCTGAATGAAGAAGTGGCCAATAATCAAAACAGCCTACTTGCTTGGGTGAGCCAGCAAGTCTAATCATCATCGAGCGCTAGAGTTAGAAAAAGGGTGAAGCATGGGATGAAATTTGCGGTTGTGGATCTGGAAACGACTGGATCGAGCTATAAAAAGGGGGATCGGGTCATCCAATTTGGATGTAGCTTTGTTGAAAACAATGAAGTCAAAGATACTCTTGAATTTAAGATTAATCCAGAACGACAGATTCCTCATAAAATTGAATTACTAACGGGAGTAAAAAATGCAATGGTGGCAGATGCTCCCTATTTCTTTGAAGTGGGGGAGTATATTCACCAGCTGCTGGAAGGCTATATTTTTGTTGCCCATAATGTAACATTTGACCTGAACTTTTTAAATCATGAGATGAAGCAGGCCGGTTTACCTCTCTTGGAAAACAAGGCCATGGATACGGTCGTTTTGAGTCGGATCCTTTTTCCCCAGCAAAAGGGATATAGCTTACAAGCTCTTAATGAGGGCATGGCCTTAGGCTTAGAAGATGCCCATGACGCTGGCGCAGATTCTCGCGCAACTGCTTATTTATTAGTAAAATGTTTGGAAAAGGTTCAGCAACTTCCACCATCTTGCCTTAGTCAGCTGGTTGAGCTGACGCCCAGCTTAACTTATGACAGTTCTGAATTTTTTGTCCAGGCTTTGGAGGCATCTGATCCAAGCTTAGATGATGACTATATTCATGTTGAGGAACTTACTCTCAAAGATAATCGCTTGCGTTCATCGGTTGAATCTGGCTTAGAAGGCTCTTATCCCAAAGATTTGGCCAGTAAGCAGGCTTTATTTGAAGGCCAAATGGAACTTCGCCCTTATCAAACGCAAATGATGGATAAGATATACCAGCATTTTATAGAAGCAGGCCAGCAACAACTTATTATTGAAGCCCCGGCTGGCAGCGGTAAAAGTTTGGCCTATCTTGTTCCAGCTGCTTTCATGAGTCAAATTCAGCGGCCGGTCGTCATTTCGACTTATTCTATCCTACTTCAAGACCAATTAGTGGATAAGGATATCGTTTTTTTGAACCAATTGCTAAAGAGTCACTTAACAGTCGCCATTTTAAAAAGCCAGCAACATTATGTTGACTTAGAAACCATCAATTACTTATTAAAACAAACCACTTTGGACCCTACCAGTTCCATTTATTTGTGTCAGGTCTTGGTGTGGTTAACAGAAAGTCAATCTGGAGACTTGGATGAAATCGTTTCAGCTAAACAAAAACATCCTTTTTGGCAAAAAATTCGGTCGAATAAGCACCCAGAACTACTGAAAAAAGGGCCCTGGTCTGAGCTGGACTATTACTTACTTTCTCGTAAGAAAGCTCGACAAGCCCATTTGGTGGTGACCAACCATGCTTACTTAAGCCATGATTATTTTTCAAAACATAACGATTTATTTGACCAGGCCTATTTCATTATTGATGAAGCCCACCACTTTATCGACCAGCTATTAAAATCGTCCACTTTGCATTTCTCTTTTTCATCCTGCAATTATTTTATTTCTAATGAAATCGATTGGATGCAAAATGGGGATTGGTACTATTTAAAAGAAATGCTCTCTCTAAGAGAACAAGAGCAACTGAAGGAAAGTGAGATCAATTTTGTTAAAGACTGGGAGCTTTTTCACTTGCTTTCTCAAGCTATTGTCCAAGATTTTATTGAAAATTATCAGTTAGATCATTTGGAAGACTATGAAATTTTAGACCAAGTCATCCAAAGCTCTGACTGGTCCAATCTTTTGATGGATCAACTTCAAGAGTATGGGCAACTATTTTCTTCCTTGCAGTTGCAGCTGCAATCAGGATTGAATATATTTTTGAATCATTACAAAGACTATCCAACAGCTGAACAGCTTAAAATTGACCGGCTCTATCATTTTTATAAAAGATTGAATGAATATGCTGAGCTTTTCGAGCAAATATTACTGCAAGTTGAACAGCCGGAAGAATCCTACTTGTGGATAAAAAAATTTAGTAGGCAAGAAGGGAAGCAGTTTTATATCTATCGTTTTCAACATCGACTTTTTCAAGACCGTCTAGAGCAGCTTTTTTCAATGAAAGCTTTGAGCTATGTGACCTCAGATGCTCAACCCATCCAACAGGTCTACCAAGAAAAGGGCTTGAAGCAAGCCTTGGATTGTTTTAGTGTTGACCGCCCCTTTAATTATAAAGAACAGACGGCTATCCTTCTTCCCCAACAGCTTTTACCCATAAAACATTTAAGCGCTGCTGAATATGAAAAAATGTTAGCTTATTATCTTAATCTCATCTTATCGCATAGTGAACAGCCTGCTTTGGTCTTATTTAATTCTCTAGCTAGCTTGGAGGCGGTTTACCACTTGCTCGACCAATGTGGCTTGAGCAAGAAACGTCCCATACTTGCTCAAGGGATACACGGTAGCAAACATCGGCTAGTGAAAAAGTTTAAAAAGATAAAACAACCGATTCTTTTGGGATCACATAGCTTTTGGGAAGGTATCGACTTGCCAGCGGATGCTTTATCTTTGGTCATCGTCACTCGTATGCCATTTGAGTCTCCTGATGATGTTTGGCACCATATTCGTATGCAGTCTTTAGCTATTCCTTCAACATCGTCTTTTTATCGCTTGAGTTTACCCCGGGCCAAGCAAAAATTAAAGCAAGCTTTTGGTCGTTTAACTCGAACACCAGAGGACAGGGGGATGATGGTCATTTTAGACGATCGCTTTATTCATTCCTCCTATGCTAGGGATTTGCAAGCCGCTATTCCAGCAGAGACGCCTATTTACCAATTAAGAGATGAGCAGTTAGAAACCATTGATCGATTTTTTAAAAAGAATGAGTAGGTAAATTATGAAAAACATGATGTTAAAACTAATAATAACCATTTCTGTTTTATTTATTGCTTTCATTTTGTTACTCGACCATGCGATTGAGCCTTATCGGGATATCAGGAAAGATACAGTTGCCCATGTCAAGGATTATGTTCAAATTAAACAACCCCAACGCTTTTATTTTTATAATGGCGATGCAGGAAGCCATGTGACCGTTACTGGATTAAACGACAAGAATGAATATGTGGTGGCCATTGTTGAAGAGGAAAGTGGCAACATTGATCTCTATAAAGGAGATGATATTCTCTCTGAACATGAAATGAGCCAGCTTTTTTACTCCACTGTTGGCCAAGCTGATTTAACAGATATGTCGATTGGTAAAGAAAAAGACCAGGCCGTATGGGAAGTTGTTTCGAAGAATGCTGATGGGAGTATGAATTTCCATTATTTTGACCTCACAAGTGGTCAACTTCTTTCGTCTATCAGCAATATTTAATAGGAGGAGGCAGTTTTTATGTCATTGATTGATCAATATGAAGAGTATGGTCATGTTATCATTCCTCGACTTTTATTGAAGTATTATCGCCGGTTGGATTTATCTCATGCTGAATTACTCCTCATCCTACAAATCAAATCTGCCCTTGATCAAGGACAGATTTTTCCATCTATTGATGATATTGCTAAAGCCATGGGGGAAGATAAGCAAAGAATCTATCAAGGCGTTCACCAACTCATTCAGAAGCAGCTTTTAAGTATTGGTCAGCGTAAAAATGATGACCAGCAAGCCCAAGACTATTTCTCTCTCTATCCTCTATGGCGGAAGTTGGAAGAGCTCTTGCAGGTGGAAGATTTTCAAGACCAGCAAGTAGAAAAGGAAAGCAAAGAGCAAAGTCTATTTAAAAAGTTTGAAGAAGAATTTGGTCGGCTATTGACCCCAATGGAAATTGAAAGTATTGATCATTGGATCAATCATGATCATTACGATGTGGATTTGATTGAATTAGCCTTAAGAGAAGCGGTCCTAAATCAGGCTTATAATTTTAAGTATATCGATCGCATTTTATTGAATTGGGAGAAAAAGAACATCCGAACCGCCCAAGATGTGAAAGCTGAAAAAGAAAAGTTTGAACACCGTCAACAGTCTCAACGTTCTTCACATGAATCTTCTTCACCCAAAACCAGAGTCCCCATCTATAATTGGATGGACAAGCAAGATCAATCTTAAAAAGAAAACAAAAGCCTCTGTTTAGAGGCTTTTTTTTAAATTAAAAACCCTAGCGATGATTTTTTCGCTAGGGTTTAATCTTAGAATATTGACCTGCTTATCACTCACCACCAATAGAAGGTTCAGATGGTTGACCGGGTTGAGGTCGGCTTGGTAGGTCAGTGGAAGGCTGACGAGAAGGTGGGACGGGTTGTTCAGTTGGTGGTTGCTGAGGATTAGGAGTTTCAAATGGCGGTTGTTCATAGTCAGGATCTTCCTCGATAGAATCATCCGTTGGGTCTTCTTCTATGATGGAACTTTCAGGTTCAGTAATGATAATGGTTTCAGTTTCTTGGCTTTCTTCGCTTTCTGAACTTTCTGATATATGGTTTTCTTTGGCTAAATCATCTGTTTTATAATTGCCAGGTTCATTTCCTTTGACAAATAATTCAGTTACTCCTCCAGAGCTAGCCTCACGAGGAGGGTTGGAACCATCGACAATTTGATAAGTTTTGACACTTTCGGGTTGTTCCCAATCCGCATTCGTTGCTTCTTCCGATTGGATTAATTCAGCCATAATCGCATCATAAATACTCAAGGCTAGGTAACCTGAAGGGTCATTAAAACTCATCCAATTACCTTCTTCTAATTGTTTATCATATCCAGTCCAGACTGAAATAGAATAATCAGAGGTATAGCCAGCATACCAGCGGTCTGGGAAAACACCATTAGGAATATTATGTTGTTGTTTGACTTCATCCGCATAGTTAGTCGTTCCTGTTTTACCGGCATGAGGGACTCCTGAAGCAGTGATTTGCTGAAGATTAGGGTAAGTAGCCGCTGCATCTTTCAACATATCGGTCACCATATAAGCGGTGTAGTCTTCCATGGCTTGGGTAGTTTCAGGAGTGAGATCAATCTCCTCACCGGTCGGCATACTGATAGAACGAACGGTGTAAGGGTCGGTGTATTGACCACCATTTCCAAAGGCAGCATAGGATCCAGCCAGTTGGAAGGGGGTAATTTCTCCACCGATAGCATTTGACCAGTAAAGGCCGTTGCCATCATTCATATTCTCGATACCAATGCGGTTTAAAAATTCTTCAGCCCGATCTAATCCCACTTTTTCGAAGAATTTAGCGGTGGTAATATTACGAGAACGAACGAGTGACTCTCTCATGGAAATTTGTCCCATATAATTTAAGTCAACGTTCTCGAGCCTATCGCCCGTCGGAAATTCATAAGGTTCGTCGACAACTTGGTGGTAGGTGGAGTACTGCTCGAAATCAATAATAGGACCATATACCGATAAGGGTTTCATGGTGGAACCGATGGATCGGTCTAATTCTGTGGCCCGGTTATAGCCCATGGCATCCTCGACCTTGCGTCCTCCACCCATGGCAAGAACTTGCCCAGTTTTAACGTCCACCACCGTGGTAGCCGCTTGGAATTCATCGGAAGGGTATTGAACAAATTGGTCAGAATTCAAAACATCGTAAACGTGCTGTTGGGCCTGTTGGTCCATGTTGGTGTGGATGGTGGCTCCAGCATTATAAGGATCAATGTCAGTTTTTTCCTGTACCTCTTCCAAGACCTGCTTGACGTAGGAGTCAATCACCATATTGGGGGCACTAGAAAATGATCGTTCTTCTAAACCTGCTTCAATGGGAACATCATAGGCTTGCTCCGCTTGGTCTTCGGAAATGAAACCCGCATCTACCATAGAGTAAATAACTGTGTCCCGGCGGCTTTTAGCGGAGTCTGGATTGAGATAAGGATTGTACTCATTCGGTAATTGTGGTAATCCCGCTAGCAAGGCAGCTTCATGAATGTCTAAGTCTGAAGCGGGTTTGCCATAGTAGTATTCACTAGCTGTGCCCATCCCATAGATATTGTCAGACATATAAACCTTATTAATGTACATGGTTAGGATTTGTTCTTTAGAAAAATCGCGTTCCAGTTGCATGGCAATCCAAGCTTCTTGGACTTTACGTTTAATATTTTGGTCAGCTTCTGTGGTTGAAAAGACTGAAAGTTTTACCAATTGCTGGGTGATGGTTGACCCGCCTTGGGCTCCAAATCCATCTTTTAAGTTGGCGACAATTGCCCCACCAATTCGGATAGGATCGACCCCTCTATGTTGATAAAAACGTTGGTCTTCGATGGCTAAAACGGCTGCTTCTAAAACGGGAGGGACGTCATCATATTCGATTAAGTCTTGTTCTGTTCCCCCTAAGGTATAGATTTCTTCGCCATTTCGGTCGACTAAAGTTGATCCCCGACTTCCTATTAAATCGGCTTCAGTGACAGTTGGGGCAGTGGCAATCCAAAAGACGATGACTCCCATGATCGCTATGAAAAATGCGGCTAATACACCAGCCACTCCTGCCAGTATTTTTTTCCACCATGCTGTGGATGAGCCTCGATGGTTTTGAGAAGAGCGGCGTCTTCTTGATCTTTGATCACTCATGTGCTTACTCCTTTTTTATTGTTAAAACATTTTTTCTTGAATCATTTGGTCTACAGCATCCAAATAAGGGATAACTGGTGCTATACTATACTTAATTTCTATCCCATGTTTTTCGAGCTCTTTTAAGCTGATAGACTTAGGATGGTTGTCTTTAAAGTGATTATCCCAATAATAGCATAATTTTTTTGAAGGCAGAACAAAGAAACGCTGAAGTTGGCTAAAACTCAACAGGGCAAAACATATGCCACCATGTTCTTGGCACTGCTTCAGGTGTTCGATTTGATGCTGTTGAAAGTTAGACAAGGGGAAAGTAGTTTTATTTTTTGTCTCCTTGGCCTCAAAATCAATATAAAACCCTTGATAGATGCCATTGTAATCTGTTGTTGAAGCTTTTCTATAATAGGCTTCCGTAATTACCGCTCGACTCCGACGAGGGTAGTCGACATGGACCACTTGGATGGGGGTCGGCTTTTTATAAATGACCGCTTGGTTTTTGGACCGATAATAATCATTCGATTGACTAATCAATTCCTCCAAGGTCATGCCCCTTTTTCCGTAATTGACACTGGACGGTCTATTTTTCTTTTGAAAGGGATGATGGGCTGATCCGTTAGGGTAGTTAATGGTCACTACTAAAGACCTCCTTTAACTACACAATTATAACAAATTATTATAAATAGGTGAAAGGTTGGAAACGATTTGATAAAAAACTTATATGTCAGTGGTTACCGCTCCTATGAGATGGGGATTTTTTCTGATGAAGATGAACGGCTAGTCATTATCAAGCAAGCTATCAGAAGCCGACTAGAAGATGATTGGGAGCGAGGATTGGAGTGGGTCTTGATATCAGGGCAATTAGGGGCTGAATTATGGACCGGTCAAGTGGTTTTAGAGATGAAAAATGAGGGGATGAACTTAAAACTAGGCATGGTCATTCCTTATTTAGATTTTGAAAGCTCTTGGAATGAAAAAAATCAAGCTCTTTTTTATCAAGTCAAAGAAGGGGCGGACTATGTCAACTATAGTTCTAAAAAAACGTATGACAATCCTGGACAGCTCCAAGCCAATCAAGTCTTTTTGATACGCTCTTCTCAAAAAGCTCTCCTGCTTTATGACACCGAATATAAGGGCAAGTGTCAATATGCTTACGATCTTATCCAAAAACGTCAGAATCAATCGACTTATGCTTTAGATCTAATCACAGTCTTTGATTTACAGGATCAGCTGGAACAAGAGCGTTTAAGAAATCAAGATGATTTTTTCTAAAAGCCTAAGAGCAATTGTTTAATTTTTAGACTATCTTTGCTATAATGAGTAGTAGAATAAAATATAAAGGTGTGGTGAACAATGGATCAAGAATTGACTCCAAAAGAAATTGTTGAAAAAGATTTTAATTTAAGCATGCGTGGCTATAACCCAACTGAAGTCGACGAATATTTAGATATCATCATCCGCGATTATGACAGTTTCATTACTGAAATTAATGATCTTCGCGACCAAGTTCAATCTTTAGAGGAAGAATTGGAAGCGAGCGAAGGAACAGTAACTTACACACCGATTGACGATGATGATGATTATGATGACATGGGTTCTCATGAGGATGAAGTTGAAGATTTAGAAAATACTCAAGTCACTAACTTCGATATCTTAAAACGTATTTCAAATCTTGAACGCCACGTGTTTGGTTCTAAATTAAACGACCAATAATTCTTTACACACAACTTCTGTTCATATATAATAAATGAGTTAGTTGTAAATTACGGATAATCGCGGTTCAGCTTGACTGAATTGAGGAAAGTCCATGCTCGCACAGACTGAGATGTCTGTAGTGTTCGTGCATCGTGAATCAATAAGCGGTGGCCAAGAGGACGGCAGACAAAAAAGCTAAGGTGAAAGCTAGGCTTGAGTAGACTTGAAAGTACCACAGTGACGAAGTAAATTTGGAAACGAATTTAATGGAACGCGGTAAACCCCACGAGCGAGAAACCCAAATTCTTTGGTAGGGGCACCTTTTCGGACGGAATTCAACGGACAAAAGGGTAATGAAAATTACAGACAGATGATTATCTCGAAGGAAAAAACCTTTATGACAAAACATGGCTTACAGTAATTTACACAACACCTATACCCTCCATCCTTGGAGGGTTTTTTTATGATAAAAAGCATCACTTTATGATTTTTTATTTAAAGGAGGTCAAAGATGGAAAAATTTAATTTACTGGCCACTTGTGCCAGCGGAATCGAGGGAATAGTGGGAGATGAACTCCGAGACATGGGCTATGAGGTTAGGGTTGAAAATGGCCGGGCCCGTTTTGAAGGGACAGCCTACGATATCGCCCGAACGAATGTTGGCTTGCGAACTGCTGACCGTATTAAAATCATTGTCAGCGAATTTGAAGTGACCTCTTTTGAAGCCTTATATGATTTAATGTATGACCTGCCATTTGAGGACTACTTGCCTTTGAATGCAGAATTTCCCGTTCGCGGTCGGTCCCAACAGTCACAGCTTTATAGTGTATCCGACATCCAATCCATTTCCAAAAAAGCCTTGGTGGATAAAATTTCAGACACTTACCATAAGGTGGGGCGTTTGCCTGAAAGTGGGCCAAAATTCCCCATTGAGGTGGCTATTCATAAAGATCAAGCCTTGGTGACGATGGATACCACGGGTCCATCCCTTTTTAAACGCGGTTATCGGTCGGTAGCAGGCCATGCTCCCATCAAGGAAAATATGGCCGCTGCTTTAATCAAATTGACGAATTGGCAGCCAGATATGCCTTTTCATGATCCTGTTTGTGGATCAGGGACTATTCCCATTGAAGCAGCTCTAATCGGCTTAAATTTAGCTCCTGGCTTGAATCGTGATTTTATTTTTGAAAGCTGGCCTTGGTTCGATTCTGATATCATAGAAGAAGTCAAAGATGAGGCTTGGGATTTGGCTAATTTTGACCAAGCATTGGATATCACGGGAACGGATATAGACCACCGAATGATTGATATGGCCATCGAAAATGCTCGAGGGGCCGGCCTGTCTCAAAATATTAACTTCAAGCAAATGCAGTTGGCTGATTTTACAACGGATAAAAAAGGGGGAGTGATTGTGGCCAACCCTCCCTATGGTGAACGGTTGAACGATGAAGAAGAAGTGTTAGAGCTCTACCGCCAAATGGGAGAAATTTTCCGACCTTTAGAGAGTTGGAGTAAATATATTTTAACCAGTCATTTGGGGTTCGAGAAATTTTACGGTGAAAAAGCGACCAAAAGACGAAAATTATATAATGGACGCTTGCGAACCGATTACTTCCAATATTGGGCGAAATCTAAATAAAAAACACGGAAAACTGCTGATGAAGCAGTTTTCTTTTTGTTTTCTAAATTGAAGGAAATAAGTGAGATATAAACAACAAACGGACAGCAAGAGCTGTCCGTTTCTTTGATGAAGTCTTCTTAAGTTAGTTAAAAGAGCTGTCCATCAGCTTCATTTTAGATGAAGTTAATGACCAATGGCGGTTTGTAATAATTCCCTTGGCCATTTTTGACGGCCGCGGTAATAGTAAAAATGTAATAACAGAGAATGGCGACTGGCAAGAGGATAAAACCAATTAATAAAAAAATAGATAAGCCCGCCACAAAAACATAGATGAAATAGGAGATTGAAAAATTAATAACGTCCTTCATCGCCTGCTGGGTCCAAGGGCTGAATGAATCTTTTTTCAACAGATAAATAATAATGGGACCAAAAATAGAAAAGAATGCTGCTAGCATATAGGTGAGAGCGACCGTCGTTCCGTCGAAATAATCTTCCGATTCAGGGTCGTTGTAACGAGCCTGAGCCTGTAATTCACTCTCTTGTAATTGCTTAGAGTGACGCTCATCATTTGGGGTATTTGTAGTCATCTTATTCCTCCTTTTATGCCTTCATTATACCAATTTCAGCTGGAGGAGGGTAGGGGCTCTTAAAAAATATTTATTTTTTCTTTCTTGCCTGTTGGAGGGCTTGGCGGGCTAAGTGGTCGGCTCCTCGATTTTGGGAGGATGGAATCCAGTCAATCGATAGAAAATGAAAGTCTTTTTCCATTTGATAAATTTGATCCAAATAAAGCTGAAAGTCCTGGTTTTTTGAAAAGCCTTTGTGCAGTAAATCAACAGCCGTTTTGGAATCCGAATAGATAAAAATCATTTCTGACTGGTGACCATGGCTGTTTAACCAAGTAAGGGCTTGGATGATGGCTTGAAATTCAGCTTGGTGGTTGTCCCATTGACCATCCAAAGCTTGAGTGACTTGCTCGTAAAGAGAGGGACCCGAGACGATAAAACCTACTCCTGCCTGGCCGGGGTTACCATTGACCGCCGCATCAGTGTTTACTTTTAGCATGCCAACCTTCTTTCCACTATTCAAATCCTTTGAGATGAACTATCATTGAGATAAATGATACTATATAATAATGATATATTAGCAGTAGAAAGTTGTCGATGAAATGAAAATATACCAAGTTGAAAATTTAACCCACCATGTGGGAGTCAAGTTATTATTCGATCAGATCCAATTCATCATTGAAGGAGCGCAAAAAATTGGTCTAGTCGGCATTAATGGGAGTGGTAAATCCACATTTTTAGATATTCTTGCCGGCAAAACAGATGCCGACCAAGTGAAAATCACTAAGCCTTCTGATTATTACATTGGCTATCTAGAACAAGAAGGAACTTATGATGAAGAGTCCAGTGTTTTGGATACGGTTTTCCAAGGGGATACGCCTATCATGAAAGCTGTCCACCATTATGAACAGGCCTTGCAGGAATTGAGCTTAGCGCCTGAAAACTCTACTTTACAAGGGAAATTCAGCCGGGCTGAAGAAGGTATGAACAAGCAAAATGGCTGGACGGCAGCGGCTGAGGCTAAAACGATTCTAGCTAAGCTAGGTATTACAGAATTTCAAGCTAAAATGGGGGAGTTGTCAGGGGGACAAATCAAGCGTGTCATGCTCGCCCAGGTCTTGATTCAAGCACCAGATTTGTTAATTTTAGATGAGCCGACCAACCACCTGGATTATGACATGATTCGCTGGCTGGAAGATTATATTGCTAATTATCCTCATGCTGTCCTACTGGTCAGCCATGACCGCTATTTTTTAAATAACGCTGTGGATAAAATCATCGAATTGCGCCACCAGCAACTGTATTCCTATCCAGGAAACTATGAAAAATATGTGGCCCTAAAATCTGAAGAGGAAGCCCAAAGAAATGAAGCGGCCCACAAGAATAAGCAATTATACAAGCAAGAATTAGCTTGGATGCGAGAAGGAGTACGGGCACGAGGAACCAAGCAAAAAGCACGAGTGGACCGTTTCCAACAGCTAGAAGAACAAACAAAAAATAGTTCGCCTAATAAGCAAGTGGAAATGAATTTCAGCCACCAACGGCTCGGGAAGCAAGTCATTGAATTAGAAGAGGCTTGCCTTTCCTTTGACGATTTAAAAATTTTAGACCATTTTGATTTACTGGTGCAAAATCGTGCACGGATTGGTATTACCGGAGGAAACGGCTCGGGCAAATCTTCTTTATTAAACGTGATCACCGGCAAAATAGCTTTAGATGCCGGCAGCTTAAAAATTGGGGAAACGGTAAAATTTGGGTATTACACTCAAAAAGGGATTCAATTGGATGAAAACAAGCGAATTTTATCCTATTTACAAGAGACCGCCCATTCCATCCCCCAAGCTGATGGGTCTCACTTGTCGGTTTCTCAACTCTTAGAAAACTTTCTGTTCCCTCGCTCGACTCATGGTTCATTGATTTCTTCCCTTTCAGGGGGAGAACGCAAACGATTATACCTGCTTCATATTTTAATGCAGCAGCCCAATGTTTTATTGTTGGATGAGCCGACCAATGATTTAGATATAGAGACCCTGACCATTTTGGAAGACTATTTGAAAGACTTCGCAGGGGCGGTTCTCACCATTTCCCACGATCGCTACTTTTTGGATAAGGTTTGTGATCACTTGCTCGTTTTTCATGGCCAAGCAAATATCGAAAAATATACAGGGCAGATGAGCGATTATCTAGCTGATTTCCAACAACGTCAGGCGTCGTCAGAAAAAGCTAAACGACAAGCTGTTAAAACTCAAGCCAAAAATCAGCAAGCAGAAAAGAAAGAAAAAACCAAGCTCAACTATCATGAACAAAAAGAATGGGAAAGTATTGAAGAAGAACTTTTTGCTATGGATGACCGATTAAGAGAAATCGATGAGGAAATGATGGCCTCAGGTCATGACTTAGGTAAATTGCAAGATTTAGACCAGGAAAAGAAAGCATTGCAAAAAGAACTGGATGAAAAAATGGAACGTTGGGAATACTTAAGCCAGTTTGTCAAATAGAATGGAGAAAAGACATGACCCGCCAATATTTAGAACTCGCTCAACGAATTTTGGATGAAGGAATCACAAAAACAGATCGGACCGGTGTGGGAACTAAAAGTATTTTTGGCCACCAAATGCGCTTCGATTTATCTGAAGGTTTTCCTTTGTTGACCACCAAGCGTGTGCCTTTTTCCCTCATTGCCTCTGAATTACTGTGGTTTTTGAAAGGAGATACTAATATTCGGTATTTGCTCCAACATAATAATCACATTTGGGACGAGTGGGCTTTTAAAAAATATGTAGAAAGTCCCGATTATCATGGCCCAGACATGACCGACTTTGGCCATCGAATATTAGAAGATGATCATTTTCGTCAGCTGTACGAGGAGCAAATGGCGGCCTTTCAAAAAGCTGTACTTGAAGATGACGCTTTTGCTGAAAAATACGGGGACCTAGGGAAGGTTTACGGCGCTCAATGGCGCAATTGGCAGACGTCTAAAGGGGAAAGTATTGATCAGATTCAGCAAGTGATCGATATGATTCAAAAGCAGCCGGACTCTCGCCGGTTGATTGTATCGGCTTGGAATCCTGCTGATATTCCAACCATGGCTTTACCCCCTTGCCACAGCTTATTTCAATTTTATGTGGCTGAAGGGAAGTTATCTTGCCAACTTTACCAGCGGTCAGCGGATGTGTTTCTAGGCGTACCTTTTAATATCGCGTCTTATGCCTTGCTCACTCACTTGATTGCTCAACAAACCTCCTTAGAGGTGGGCGAATTTATTCATACTTTTGGCGATGCTCATTTGTATTTGAACCATATGGATCAAATTAAAACTCAGTTAAGCCGATCGCCTAAAGCATTGCCAAAACTAGTGATTCAAACTGATAAAGATTCGATTTTTGATTTTGAGATGGAGGATATCCACCTAGAAGGCTATGATCCCCATCCAGCAATTAAAGCACCTATTGCCGTTTAATGAATGATAAATTGAGGAGGAATTGACGACATGTTAGCATTAATTTGGGCTCAAGATGAAAATGGAATGATTGGTCAATCTGATGGCTATGAAGGGATGCCTTGGCACCTGCCTAATGACCTGAAACATTTTTCTAAAATAACAAAACAAGGAGATATTGTGATGGGGCGCACGACCTATGAATTAATGACGGGTGCCCCCTTACCCGACCGTAAAAATATTATTTTAACCTCCAACCAAGCTTATGAAGCTGAGGGAGCTTATGTTGTTCATTCGATCGATGAAGTCTTAGATTTTGCTGAAAAAAGTGACCAGCCAGTGTTTATTATCGGTGGATCTTCTCTCTTTAGACAATTTTTACCTTATGCTGATACCATTTATCGCACAGTCATCCATCAAAGCTTTGATGGCGATACCCATATCCCTGAAATCGATTGGTCTGAATGGGAGCTAGTGGCTTCTAAAGATGGGGAAGTGGATAAAGAAAACCAGCTCGCTCATACTTTTGAAAAGTATGAACGACGGGCTTAATAGGATTGAGAAGCAAGATGCACAACAGCAAACAATCCTTCAATGGGTGGATGTGGGCCTTCCTCCTTTTATTTGTTCTCAATGTATTTTTTGTAGGGAAACTTTTTATAGCTCTTCCAACGGACTCGCCAGATGGCAAGAGTTCTGACGAACAGCCAGCCGTACAAACCCTAGATGAAGAGCCGTATGTGTTGAATATGCAAGTCGATACTAATCAGGCCGAAGAGATGGCCAATGATTATTTGAAAGGAATCAATCTTGCAGATACCCAACTGACGATTTCGCTGACCGACCGGCTAGAAGTGCAAGGCTACTATCAAGTCTTAGGGAAAGATTGGCCCTTCAGCATTTATTTTATACCGACAGCTACTGATCATGGTCGTGTTATATTGAAGGTAGATGATTTTTCTATCGCCCGAATTTCCCTCCCCGTGGAAGTCGTCATGTCTATTTTAGCCCAGCAGTTGTCCTTGCCTGACTGGATCATCATGGATAGCCGCTCACAAAGCATTGAGCTTTGTTTCGACCAGGTCGTCTTTGATAACAAAGCCCAAGTCCGTATGAAAAATATTGACCTTCAAGCAGACCAGATCCAATTTGACTTATTATTAAATAAGAGTATATTACAAGGTCAAGAAGCTTAAAGGAGGACAATGACTGACATGGAACGTTCATTTTATCAGTTTTTGATGACTCAACGTGATCCCCATCTCAAAGATGAGCTGACTCAATTTGCTAATGCAGCTAGCAAGGATTTACAATTTCCTAAACACTCCGCTGATTTTGATGAAATCAGTGGATATTTAGAATTGAATGCCAGCTATTTGCCCTCGATGGCCATTTTTGACCAGGCCTGGCAGTTATATTTGGACAACAGTCGTTAATGAGAAAGAAGGAAGAGATGAAGACAGAAGAAGAAAATGAAAACATGGAGCAGGTAGAAAAGCCTGAAACAAAAGGCGTTCCCTATTGGATATATTGGCTATCACTATTTTTGGTAGCGGTTATTTGTATCATTGGAATGGCTTTTGCTCCAAGGTTTTTAAGGGTAGCTTATCCAGGCTCTGGCTCTGCTTTATCTCCGGTTGAACAGGCCTATAGCTTAATCAACCAGTCATACTTTGGTGAGTTAGAAGATAGTCAATTGATTGATGGAGCTATCGAAGGCCTGACTCAGGCGGTGGATGACCCTTATACGGATTATTTACCTGAAGAAGAAGCCAACTTCAATGATGATACTATGTCAGGGGAGTTCCAAGGGATTGGAGCTGAAGTGATGAAGGAGGGGGATTATGTCAAAATTGTCACTCCTATCGATGGGTCGCCGGCAGAACGGGCGGGCCTACAGCCTAATGATATTATCAAAGCCATTGATGGTGAATCCACTCAAGGTTTAGCTTTAAATGAAGTGGTTAAACAGATTCGAGGAGAAGAAGGGACAGAAGTTACCCTGACTATCCAAAGAGCTGGGGCAGAATCACAGCTGACGGTTAAGCGTGAAGCCATTCCAATAGAAACGGTCCAAGCAGATGTGATTGATTCGCAAGCAGGCCTTGGTCATATCAGTATCAGTAAATTTAGTGAAACGACATATGATGATTTGGTGGCCGCTCTCAAAGATTTTGAAAAAGCAGGCATTGACCGAGTGATTTTTGATGTCCGTCAAAATCCTGGTGGCCTCCTTACGTCGGCAGTGGAGATTTCTAATATTTTCGTTGAAGCAGGTCAACCCATCATGTCGGTAGAAAATTCGAATGGTCAAAAAGAAGAGTTTCTTGCGGGTGAGGAATATGGTGACTATCATTTTCAAGGTCAAGCCGTTTTATTGGTGAATGAAGGTAGTGCGTCAGCTTCAGAGATTTTAGCCGGCGCAATGAAAAGCCAAGGGATTCCTTTAATTGGTAAGCAAACTTTTGGTAAGGGCACGGTTCAAAGCGTTTTACCTTTGACCAATGAGGGTAATTTAAAAATGACAACCGCGCGTTGGTTAACAGCAGAGGGGGAATGGGTCAATGAAAAAGGGATTCGCCCTGATCAAGAAGTTGACCAACCCGCCTACAGCCAACTCTTATGGATAGATTCATCTGAACGATATGAAGAAGGTCAAAAATCAGATGAAATCAAAAACATTAATGCGGTCTTACATGCTTTAGGTTATGAAGCTGCAGATTCCGATAGCTTTACTAGTCAAACCAGCCAGGCAGTGAAAAACTTCCAAAGTAGTCAAGGTCTTCAAAGGGATGGTGTAGTGACAGGAGAAACGGCTAACCGTCTCATGGAGCAATTGCGAGAAAAAATCAAAAATAATGACCGCCAACTGGAAGCAGCTATCGACTACCTGCAAGCTTAAGGAAGTAAGATTGCAAGTCTAGAATAATTAAATTATAATTAAAGCGAGTTTGAAGAAAGTAGGGAAGTCCATGTCACGACAAGCCAAGTCTAGCCGTCGAAGCTATGATGAAAATCAAGAATCGATTGGCCGTGAAATTTTAGAGTATATAGTTTTTTTAGCTATCATTTTTGCGATTTTATTTGCCATCCGCCACTTCTTATTCGTCCCCGTCGTTGTTGACGGGCCATCGATGGAACCCACTTTGCAAGATGGGGACCGGCTGATCTTAAATAAAAGGGATGAAGCTGATCATTTGGATGTGGTTGTTTTTCCTGCACCTGATGGATCATACAGTAAATATATCAAGCGGGTGATTGCTAAAGAAGGAGATAGCTTGGCCTATCAAGATGGACAACTGTATATCAATGATCAGCCAGTAGCTGAACCTTATCTGGAGGAGCTGATTGAAAACGATCCAAACTGGCCTTCCTTTGTTCCTGACTTTACTCTGGAAGAGTTAACTGGCCAAGCGGTTGTTCCGCCAGACCATTATTTTGTTTTAGGAGATAATCGGGCTAATTCAAAGGATAGTCGGAGCTTTGGCTTTATTCCAGAAGAAGCGGTCGAAGGGACTGCCAATTTTAGAATTTGGCCACTTAATAAATTTGGGAATGTCAATTCCATTAGCCAAGACAATCAAAGCCAGGCTATGGCTCATTTCCCTACCGTCCCTAGCTTAATTGCATAAGAGTTGAACAAGCTGTGACAAAAGTCACAGCTCTTTCTATTTAAGATCATTTTTACAGCAGAAAGGAAGTAAAAGATGACAATCCAATGGTACCCTGGTCATATGGCCAAGGCTAAAAGACAATTTGCTGAAAAACTACATCTAGTTGATATTATCTTTGAACTGCGTGATGCGCGAGTGCCGGCTTCAAGTGATAATCCTGATATTGACGAATTAGCAGCAGATAAACCCCGGCTCATCATTTTAATGAAGAAAGATTTGGCTGATCCAGATGTTTTAAAAGAATGGTTAAATTATTTTAAGGAAAACGGACAAGCGGTCATTGCCATCGATGCTAATAATCCAAAAGAATGGAAAAACATTCTGAAAATGGCACGGCAAGCCCTGAAAGATCATTTTGAAAAAAGATCAGATAAAGGCTATCAAGAACGAGCTATCCGAGCCATTGTTGTGGGGGTGCCCAATGTCGGTAAGTCAACCTTAATCAATCGGATAGCTGGGCGCAAGGCAGCTAAGGCGGCCAATACCCCAGGAGTGACCCAGCAGCAACAATGGGTGAAATATGGTAAACAATTGGAATTGTTGGATACCCCTGGGATGTTATGGCCAAAATTTGAAAAAGAAATTATCGGCTACCGCTTAGCTCTGACAGGTGCAATTCCCGACCGCCTACTCCATATGGATGATATTGCCCTATACGCTTTAGAGGAATTAAAGGCTCACTATCCTCAATCCTTACAAAAGCGATACAATTTAACCGACGATGAGATGGAGCTCTCTTTGGTAGATTTGTTAATGGAAATTTCATACAAACGCGGCTTTCGAGATGATTATGAACGCGCCTCTACCATGATTGTGAATGAAATCCGCAAGGGAATTTTAGGGCCGATGTCTTTTGACCGCTTAGGAGAAGACCTGTTGATGGATGAGAATGATGACTAATACTCCCAATGATTTATCTTCATGGACGATATCTGCTATTAAGGATTATTTTGCAAACCTAGGCTCCATAACAGAAGCTGAACTTAACCTTTTGTCCACCGATACACGCAAGGGTGTTCAGGATTTTTTGAAGGCCAGTCACAAGAAAATCGAAAAGGAAAAACAACTTTTGGCTGAACGTGACCAACGACTGAAATTAGAAAAACATTATTGGGGGCAAGGCTACCAACATATTGTTGGCGTTGATGAAGTCGGCCGAGGCCCTCTAGCTGGTCCCGTTGTTGCCGCTGCTGTGGTCTTGCCACCGGACCCTCAGCTATTGGGAGTCAAAGACTCTAAACAGTTGTCTGCTAAAGTAAGACATGCACTTGAAGAGCAAATTAAAGATCAAGCCTTAGCTTATAGTTATGGGCAAGTGGAAGCGGAAGACATTGACCGTTTAAATATTTTAGAGGCCAGTCGTCTCGCCATGACCCAAGCTATCCGATCCATTCAAGAAGAATTAGCCATTGATTTTGTTTTAGCGGATGCCGTTCAATTGTCTATTTCCATCCCTCAAAAAGCTATAATAAAAGGGGATGACCGGTCTTTGTCTATAGCTTGTGCTAGCATTTTAGCCAAAGAAAAAAGAGATCGGCTGATGAAAGATTATGGTAAAAAGTATCCGGCTTATGGTTTTGAACACCATATGGGCTATGGAACCAAAGCGCATATGGACGCACTAGAGAGTGAAGGCCCTTGTCCGATTCACCGCCAATCGTTTAAACCGGTGCAAAAGTTTTTAAAATAACAACTAGCCCTTCTTTTTGCGTATGTTAAAGATGAAAGTACAAAAGGAGGAAGGCAATGTCCCAGCAAAATTTTAATCGTCCTTATTTTCTGTTTGCTTTAAGTCACTATCCTGCTTTGTCGGTTGCTAAGAAATGGCAGTTGCTGACCTTTGCTGAGCAGAAGGATTTAGATTTACAGTCAGTAATCCCAGCTTGGAATCAAAAAATGCCCACTTATTCCATTGATAGCGATTTTTTTACCCGTTTGTCTGTTTCAGAGTTAGAAGATGAACTAAAAGAATGGGGGATTAACTGGATTGATTTCGACCATCCAGCCTATCCTCCCCAGCTAAAGCATATTTATGAAGCGCCACTCGGCTTATATGTCAAGGGTGATTTGAGCTTATTGTCAAGGCCTTCTCTTGCTATAGTGGGATCAAGACGGTGCAGTGCTTATGCTGAACAAGTCATTAAAGATATGATGGTTGACATCATTGCTGAAGATTGGGTTATTGTGAGTGGTTTGGCGCGTGGGGTCGATACCCTCTCTCACCGGGCCGCTCTCCAAGAAGGTGGACAGACGATTGGGGTGATTGGGACTGGCTTAGACCGGGTGTATCCTGCTGAAAATCGCCAATTGTAGTTGGATATGAGCCACCAGCAGGCGGTTGTCAGTGAATACCCTTTAGGTCGTCCGCCATTGCCCGCTCATTTCCCCATGCGTAATCGAATTATTGCTGGCCTATCTCAGGGGTGTTTGGTCGTTGAAGCCCAATTTAGGAGTGGAAGTTTAATTACAGCCAATATCGCATTAAATGAAGGGCGAGAGGTATTTGCAGTGCCTGGATCCATTTATTCTGAACTGTCAGAAGGATGTAATGACCTCATCAAACATGGGGCCAAATGCGTTTTATCCAGCCAAGATATTTTGGATGACTTGCAAAGATTTATCTAAATAATTGACAAATCAACAGGCATAGAATAGAATACAATCGATTTGCAAGCTTTTAGAATATAATCGAAATGAGAGGAGGATTCCATGTCATTTAAGTATTTAGTTATCGTGGAATCGCCAGCAAAAGCCAAAACAATTGAAAAATATTTAGGTAAAAATTACAAGGTCGTTGCTTCTAAGGGGCATGTGCGTGATCTGCCTAAAAGTCGCATGGGCATTGACTTTGAAAATAATTATGAACCTGACTATATTACCATTCGAGGTAAAGGACCCGTGGTGAAGGAGCTAAAACGACTCAACAAGAAAGCTGAAAAAGTATATCTGGCTTCCGACCCGGACCGTGAAGGGGAAGCCATTGCTTGGCATTTATCCCATATGTTAGACTTGGATCCTAAAGATGAGAATCGAGTGGCCTTTAATGAGATCACCAAAGATGCTGTCAAAAATGCTTTTAAGTCACCTCGTACTCTGGATCAAGATTTAGTGGATTCTCAACAAGCACGCCGAATCTTAGACCGGATTGTCGGCTATGAAATTTCTCCTATATTATGGAAGAAAATCAAAATTGGTTTGAGTGCCGGTCGTGTTCAGTCCTTGGCATTAAAAACCATTATCGACCGTGAAAAAGAAATTCGGGATTTTAAACCGGAAGAGTATTGGACCATTCCTTCCACTTTCAAGAAGGGGCGAAGTAAGTTTGAAGCAAATTTCCACCAATTAGATGGTAAGAAAAAAGATTTAAAAAATAATGACGATGTTCAAGCCATTATGGCCCGGCTTGATCAAAAGAGTGATTTTGAGTTAGTCGATCTCAAAAAATCTGAACGAAAGCGTCAACCTTACGCCCCTTATACGACATCAACCATGCAGCAGGATGCTGCACATCGACTAAATTTTAGAACGTCTAAGACTATGATGGTTGCTCAGCAATTATATGAAGGAATAAAGATAGGTCGAGGTGCTGCTCAAGGTCTGATTACCTATATGCGTACAGACTCCACACGCATTTCAGACCAAGCTAAAAATGCTGGAACGCAATTTATTATCGAGCAATATGGGGAAGAGTATGCCCAAAATAAGGTTAAAAAATCAGTGGCTCAAGCAGGCAGCCAAGACGCCCACGAAGCGGTTCGCCCCACTGATCCCAGCCGTGCCCCTGAATCCATTGAGAAATATCTCACTAAGGACCAGTTAAAATTATATCGGCTGATTTGGTCGAGATTTACTGCTTCCTTGATGACACCAGCTGTTTTTGATACCGTCCGTGCAGATATTGAACAAAATGGTGTGACTTTCCGCGCAAATGGGTCTCAAATGAAATTTGATGGTTTTACCAAAGTTTATAAAACCAATTCTAAGAAAAAAGACAATGTTTTATCAGATATGGACGTGGGAGACAAGCTGACATGTGATGAAATGAATCCTGAACAGCATTTCACCCAACCTCCAGCACGTTTCACTGAAGCAGCTTTGATCAAATGGTTAGAAGAAAATGGTGTGGGAAGACCTTCTACCTATTCTCCTACCATTGAAACTCTACGAAAACGCTATTATGTCACCATGGTTGTCAAACGCTTTGAACCCACTGAATTAGGAGAAGCAGTCAATGACTTAGTGGCTGAAGCCTTTCCAGAATTGGTAGACGTTGAATTTACAGCTGAAATGGAAAAAGAATTAGATAGCGTGGAAGAGGGAGAAGAGTACTGGAAAGATTTAATTGATCAGTTCTATAGACCCTTCCATAAAAAAGTAGAAGAAGCTGAAGAAAATATTGAAGAAATTGACATCCAAGATGAACCTGCTGGTTTCGACTGTGAAAAATGTGGGCACGAAATGGTTATTAAAATGGGCCGCTATGGTAAATTTTATGCGTGTTCAAACTTTCCAGATTGTCGAAACACTAAAGCTATTTTGAAAAAAATTGGAGTTCAATGCCCAGCATGCGGCAAGGGTGAAATTGTCGAAAGAAAAACCAAAAAAGGACGTATTTTCTGGGGATGCGAACGCTACCCCGACTGTGAATTTTCTTCTTGGGATAAACCAGTGGGGCGCAACTGTCCGAAATGTGATACCTACTTGGTTGAAAAGAAAAAACGAGGATCCAAAAATATTGTATGTCCAAATTGTGATTATGAAGAAGTGCCAAAAGCGGATGAAGTAAAATAAAGGCAAGATTTAAGCTGTTAGCCTACAGTGATTAATCTTTTAGGATCAAAACTAAGAGTCGGCAGACCTTAGTTTTTTTCTATAGGCGAAAGGCAAAAATTTAAGAGAAACTTAAAGTGCCAGCAATTAAAAAAGCTGAGTCCATGTGTTAACATAGGTTTTATAGATGGAGGCAAAGCATGGATAATCAAGATTTTCTTCATTATTTTGAATCATATCTATTAAATGAGCGTCATTATTCTGACCAAACGGCTAAGGCCTATCTAGCAGACTGTCAGGATTTTATTTGCTTTTTAAAAGAAACAGGAGAGGAAGATTTGAAAGGGGTCTCCTATGCGGATGCACGCATTTACCTCACTTATCTGACGGATCAAGAGTATGAGCGAAGCACCATTGCTCGCAAAATTTCGTCTTTGCGTGCCCTTTACTATTTTCTCCTAAAAAATGAAGAAGTCGGCTCTAATCCGTTTGCTCAATTGAATATGAAGACCAGTGCCAAACAGCTGCCTGATTTTTTTTATGAGCAAGAAATGGAAGAGCTGTTTAGGGCATGCCAGGGAGACCAGGCCCTTGATTATCGAAATGCAGCCCTATTAGAATTATTTTATGCTACAGGCATTCGATTAAATGAATGCGTCCACTTGAAAATGGAAGATGTGGACTTTGCGATGAGTTTAATTTTTGTCAGGGGGAAAGGAAATAAGGATCGCTATATTCCCTTTGGGTCTTTTGCAGCCGATGCTTTGAAGGAATATTTTGAAAAAGGCCGACAAGTGTTGATGGACCACCACCACAAAGACCATGACTACGTCTTTGTTAACCATCATGCGGATCCTTTAACCCCACAAGGTGTCGAGTATATATTAGATCAAATAGTTAAAAAATCTTCTTTGACTGCTGACATTCATCCCCATAAAATCCGACATTCTTTTGCAACTCATTTACTAAATAAGGGGGCTGACATTCGGGCAGTCCAAGAATTACTCGGCCATTCTTCCTTAAGTTCTACTCAGGTCTATACCCATGTGACTAAGGAACATTTGCAAGCTGAATATAATAAATATTTTTCTCGTTCATAAAGGAGATGAAACATGGACTTTCATTCAACAACTATATTAGGAATTAATCACCAAGGCGAAATGGCTATGGCAGGAGACGGCCAAGTGACCATGGGCGAAACGGTCATGATGAAAGGGTCAGCACGCAAGGTCCGCCGGCTCTACCATGATCAAGTGATTGCTGGTTTTGCTGGTAGTGTGGCCGATGCCTTTACTTTGGAAGAAAAATTTGAATCCTATTTAGAAGAGTTCCAAGGCAACTTAATGCGCGCCGCTGTCGAACTTGCCCAAGAATGGCGGGGCGACAAAATGATGCAAAATTTAGAAGCCCTCTTGATTGTGATGGATAAGGATAACATGCTGTTAATTTCAGGAAATGGTGAAGTTATTGCGCCAGATGATGGTATTCTAGCGATTGGTTCGGGTGGAAACTATGCTCTAGCCGCTGCTCGGGCGATGAAAAAACATGCCCCTGAACGGTCTGCTGAAGAGATAGCCACCGAGGCTTTGCATATAGCTGCAGATATTTGTGTTTATACTAACCATAATATTATTAGTGAGAAATTTTAGAGGTGACTGATGAATACCCAGATTGATTTAACTCCCGCTCAAATTGTTGATGAATTAGATAAATATGTGATTGGTCAAAATGAAGCCAAACGATCAGTTGCTATTGCTTTAAGAAACCGTTATCGTCGTTTGAAATTGGATGATGACATGCAAAAGGAAATTACACCTAAAAATATCTTAATGATTGGCCCTACTGGGGTAGGAAAAACTGAAATTGCTCGCCGTTTATCAGATGTAGTCCGAGCTCCTTTTGTTAAAGTGGAAGCGACTAAATTTACTGAAGTCGGTTATATCGGTCGTGATGTAGAATCCATGGTGCGTGATTTGGTTGAAGTAGCCATAAAAATGGTCCGCCAACAAAAGCAAGAAGCCATCCAGCCTGAAGCATACGAAAAAGCCGTTGATCGGGTGGTCGCTGCCTTGGTTCCAGCTGAAAAGAAAGCAAAAAATCATGGGGGCCGTTCGCCTTTCCAATCCATGTTTGAAAGCATGGGAGTCGATCCTGAAGCTTTGATGCCCCATCAAGAAGCTGAAGAAGATGTGACTGACGATATTCAACAGCAACGAGATGAGCTTCGACCCAAAGTGAAACAGGGATTAATGGATAAAAAAGAGGTGACCATTCGTTTAGAAGAAAAATCTCAAGCGAGTGTAGGACCCATGAATGCCGGTTTGGAACAGATGGGGATTGACTTAAACCAATCTCTTAGTGCTCTCCAGCCTAAAAAGAAAATTGAACGAACCACGACCGTCAAGGAAGCTTTAGAACTGTTGACGGATGAGGAAGCAGAAAAAATTGTCAAAGTCGAAGATGTTCAGTCAGAAGCGATTGACCTTGCTGAAAACTCGGGCATTATCTTCATTGATGAAATTGATAAAATTACCTCCAAAAGTAACAACAATTCAGCTGAAGTTTCTCGCGAAGGGGTCCAGCGGGATATTCTACCTATAGTCGAAGGAACCCATGTGAATACAAAATATGGGACGGTTAAAACTGACCATATGTTATTCATTGGCTCAGGTGCTTTTTCAATGTCCAAACCATCTGACCTGATTCCTGAACTGCAAGGTCGTTTCCCTATTCGAGTAGAATTGGATGACTTAAGTGCGGAAGATTTCTACCGTATTTTAACTGAGCCAAACAATGCCTTACTTAAGCAGTATGAAGCCCTTTTAGCGACAGAAAATGTAAATGTGATTTTTACTAAAGAAGCTATCCAAAAAATATCTGACCTATCATTTAAAGTAAACACAGAAACAGAGAATATTGGCGCTCGTCGTCTACACACCATCCTTGA
>JBHWOX010000015.1:0-3089 GCA_043424615.1 Atopococcus sp. | reverse complement strand
GGGTGGGATGAGGATGACGTTCTCGACCCCTCTTGCGGGGGATGGGTGTCGACCCCATCTAGGGACTTATATCTGTATGGGTCGGATGCGTATTAGTTCTCGACCCCTCTTGCGGGGGATGGGTGTCGACCCGTCAGCTCTGAAAACATTGATGCAATCGGCCTAGTGGTCATTTTTGCTTGCCCAAAATCTGGGCAAAAGCACATGGACTAGAGGTCACTTTGCCCGAATTTTGGGCAAACTTTTATCACTCTCTGATACATTTATTGTAGCATTTTTTTGATATTTGGTCTATGTGGACATGTTAAGAGCGTTAGAAGTGCCGAATAATGATATGAACGAATCAAGTACAATCACAATACAAAGACTCCTATTTTACTGCGAGGGTTATTGTTGATTGCATTTAAAAAAGCGTATCTGAAAAAGATTTAAATAACTCTTTGATTTCATTATATAATTCTGGGAAACGTTCTTTTAGATCTGAAACTTCAATAGAATGGATATCTTTTGAATAGACAGTCGTAACTTTATGCACTCTAATATAGCTAGGTGTTACTGTAAGATTTAATTCCTTACACTCACGATCTAACTTTTTATCGTAATCAGCATGGATATTTTCTCTATAGCTAATCTTAGATATAGGCAACATCGTGACATCACATGGTAAAGAATCTTTTTCCACCCCGATAGCTAGCATAGGCCTTGCCTTATATTTAACTTTCTTCTCCTTGTTATTATAGTAAGGAAATCTCGTTATGAAGATCTTGCCTATCAGCTCATTTGCTTTAACCAATAGGCTCAAACTCCTTTTCATCTAGATCAGGAAATTCATCTACATACATATCAAACTGATGGTCATAAATTCGAATGTTTTTTGCGTCTTCTCTAATATCTTCAACTGGGATAATCGCACGCCCCTGTTCAGACTCATTCAAGCCATCCCTACTTTTTATCCAACTCGTCTCGGCATGGCTCATATCTCTTAACTTCCACGTGGAGTATTGGCCATAAGTTTGAATGGTATTGTCAATGATATACTTTTGCGTATCATTAAGTTCTTTTGTGATATCTTCATTCGGAAGCGACTCAAAAAAGAAGCGCAATGATTTAAGCACTGGACCATGAACCCATCCTTCAAAATCTTCATCAAATAGTGGTTCACCAGTAAGAGCCAATGCATTTTTTTGTGCAAAATACATCATTTTTTGTAACTTCACTTCACTATTTTCAAATTGAGTTCCTGTGATTGTTTGATAACTTTCAACTAAATATGTCGCAAAAATTTTAGCATCCATTGACGTTTCACCCCACAAATCTCCTATCTATATAGAAATTATACACCAATCAATATAAAAAGACGACTGAAACATCGTCGTCAAAAGCTCCATCAACATTTTTGAAAACAGAACTTTTAAACGATCTGTTTCATTATCCCCTCTTGCGGGGGATGGGTGTCGACCGTCAGCTCTAGAAACGTTGATACAATCGGCCCAGCAGCCATTTTTCCTTGCCCAAAATCTGGGCAAAACCACATGGACTGGAGGTCAGTTTGCCCGAATTTTGGTCAAACGTTTATCACTATCTGATATATTTATTGTAGCATTTTTTATATATGTAGTCCATTCGAAAACATCCATTTTCGCTATCTAAAGCCAACAAAATGCACATTATAAAAGCCTGAAATATCAGGCGTCACTATTATTTGACATAGAGCTTAAATACTTAAAACAATCTTTTTCATCTTGAGTTACATTGGAAAATACTTTAAACTCATAGGTAAAGTTACCTGCTACATTAGAATTAACGATTAATTTTTTCATATTACCAAAAAGGAGATAATCTATGTCAACATTGGAAAATGGCACTCATCAAGTATGGGGAGATTTAAACGAATCATTTCGTTATGATTATGAAAATTTATACGCTGAATATTATGATGTGCCTATTCGCAGTCTATACGATTCTCATGAAATTAAAGAGCTCATAATAAATCATTACAGTCACCTATTCCCAGAGTCAGATGCTGAAGAGATTCGCTATATTTTTGAAATCACACACTCCGGTAATGATGGCATACGTTTAGCCGGGAACATTTTAGACTATAGTGGTTCTCGCATCACTTATTTTCGTTTAATTATCAGACAAGTACATTATTCGCCAGGCTTTAAATATGAATTAAACTTGTCTATCCATTCAAATTAACTGTACCCAAAAATCACAAAGAAAAGAAAGGCTGGTATTTATGACATCAGATAAGATAGCTCATCTATGGGGTGATCTGTTAACCAATTTTTATTATCAAGCAGACATTTTTATTTCCAACCCAAAACATCCTAAAGACCTTACTTCTCAAGACTTGCAGCTTGAAGCTAAAGAAGCCCTTACCGAACTATTCCCTGACGCAGGCACTATTAAAGATGTCCCACAGCTCTTCGTAAATACTGATATACTAGCTCTAGACGAGGGATTTTTTATTGATGATAAGAATAAACGTCTTTTTCACTATCGAGTACGTTATGAACAAACGCCTGATGAAATATTTCGAGGTTTAATGCCTTATCAGATGAGGGTTGAGATTTATACAACCGATGATTAATCCTATTTAACATACTAACCCCCTAAAGTTGGACCAAGCATTCCAACCTTAGGGGGTTATTACATCCATTTTGAATTACAGGCCCTCAACCTCACAAACCAAATTATCACTACCTACAATATATACCCTATTTGTATAGATAAATGCAGTGAATATCACTCTCAACCTTTGATTAAAAGCTTCTATTAATTATTTATTTTATAATTATCCAAATATCTGATTATGCGATATATTTATCATCTTTTTCAAATAACAAATTTGATTGTTTTTAAATTAAGCCCCTTATGCAAATCAGTTTTGTGCATTGGTTATATTAAGATCACAATTTTTTATTCTTTATGAAGACTGTTTTGCGAGTATCACTCTCAAACTTCGATTAAAAGCTTCTACTAATTATTTATTTTCAAAATTATACTAATATCGGATATTACGATGTGGTTGTTATATTTTTTATCAAGACACCCTTATGCAAATTTGTTTTGTGCACTAGTTC
>JBHWOX010000014.1:0-2801 GCA_043424615.1 Atopococcus sp. | reverse complement strand
GCCTTCATTGATAGTCCTATGGAGCTTGGATGACTGTTAGTGGTTCTTTTAACCCTTGGCTGATCCGATCGCGATACGAAAGGGCCGCCGGGCTCCCGGCTGGCCAAAGCTCATCGAACCAATTCAAAAAGGCTTGCTGGTCGAATTCCAAGGGGAGTAGCTCCATATATACAGATGACAAGCTCTTGCGGTAAAGTGCTCGAGGAGACGGCTGGTCACTGATTCGACAGTAAAGACCGAATAAGCCAGCGTCACAACTCGCCATCCCACTGGATCCGTTATTGATGAGGATCTGCTCTGGCCACTCTAAAACGACGGGTCGGCAGGTGTGGGTACAGCTGATGGCGTCGAGTTGGTGAGAGTCCATAAAGTTTTTTAATTCCTGTTGGCGGTCTTCTTCCATCAGCCTGCTTGCATCGTTTTCCCAGCCGGCCAACCATTTTTCATCACCGTGCAGGACAGCTATGCGGTGACCCTTGGCTTCAATACAAAGGGCAGGCGGACGCTCGTGCTTGAAATAGCTGTGAGGGAAGTCATGACCTTGAACCATGGTTTTGAGTTGGGCATGAATAGCATTGGACCATTCAACGGTCTGGTCAGAAGTGGTAGAAGGATAAGCGCAACCACAGCCAGCTTCATTTTGCCCCTGGCGAAGGAATTCGGCTTCCACATTGCCAAGCATTTTTATATCCTGGCTGATAGTTTCTTCGATCCAAGCAAAGCTTTGAGGGTCACAATCAAACCAGTGATAGTCCCCGTTGAAAATGAGGGTTGGCTCAATGCCTGTTGCTTCCTTTTCCTTTTGTACATCTTCTTTCAATTTTTTTAATGCGAAAGGGTTGCCATATAAACCGCCGATAATGTAAAAACTATCAGCCTGGACAGGCTCTTCTTGGAAAATAGTCGGTGAGATAGCATAGTCCATGGGGCAAGAACGTCCAGCTTTCATATTAAATCTCCTCCAACTCTCTTTGACTTCTTTTTCCTCCGACTATCCCAGCTAAAATGTACAAACCGGCGGCCAATAAACTACCATAGAGATTGACACCTAATAAGAGAGCGCTATCCCCATTGCCGATCGCCATGAAGGAGGGGATAAGATTGAAAGAATAAAGCAGGCCTAAAATAATCCCCGTCCAAAAAGACAGATGGAAGCCAGCTTTTGTCGGTTTTACAAGGCCATGGAGGCAGAAAATAGGAGCAAAACCGATGACCATGGTTCCACTAATGGTAGTGGCAGCCAGAATATTTGAACCAAAAAATATCGGCAGGTTTCCAATCACAGCAAAAATGAGAATGGTCCATTGGCCTATGCGTTTGGCTCGTTCGGGACTAATAGAAATATTCGCGAAATGAGGCACGTCAATAGCGATTAATTTAGCTAGGGAAGAAAAGGCTGAATCGAGTGTCGACCCTGCAGAGGTCATCATAACAATCGCCATAAATAAAAAGGCAGTACTTCCAAAGGTCATGGCCACTTGAACAGGGACATTGTCAGTGACAGGAATACCCTCTAAAGCAGAATAAACCCCAATCAATGAAAATAAGATAATAATAATGAAGCCACCGATTCCAGAGATGAAGAAAGACTTAAGCATTTTCTTTTCATCTGTAATAAATCCTCGGTCAGTCAAAACAGGGTCATGGAAAGGATAAGAAAAAATTTGGATGAATGAGACAAGTAATAAATCCACGCCACCCTCTAATGTCCAAGTCCCACTGCTTAAATAATCTGAAACGGGTCGAGCAGGTAAAATGGTGACAAAAGTAAAGATTAAGAAAACAAGGAAAATCAAAGTTTGTACAAAGTCTGTTACCATAGCTGATCTCAAGCCACCCTTAATAGAGTAAGCAGCTGTAACAATTGTAAATAATAGCGTCGCTACGATAAAAGTTGTTGTTTGACTTGCCCCAAAATAACCACCCACCACGGTAGAGTTTGACCAAACACTATTAAATAAGCGGATGAAAATAGCCAGAGAAAAAACAGCCGCCGCACTTCTACCATAATAGGTGTTTAAGAAAGATACGATTCCCTTGGCTTGAAAACGACGGCGTAAACGCCAGATTAAAAGGCCGCTTAAGGGAATACACAACCAATACACAGCATAAGCAAAGCCACCCACTATACCATATTGCGCTCCTAAATTAGCTGCGTTGGTGACAGACTTGGCAAAAATCCATGATATAAATGTGCTGGTAGACAGCAATAACAGAGAAGCTTCGTTACCCTTTTCATCTACCCCGCTAAAGAAACCACGGATACCCACAATTTTAGGTGCAGCGATAAAAACGACAAAGCCATACAAAAATAAAAACAACCATAAAAATACTGAATGATTCATAGATAACCTCCAAATATATTTAATGATAGTTTTAGTTTAATTGAAGTTTAAAAAATGGCTAGAAGATCTATTTAATAGATAGGAAGGGTGAGAATTTATTAAATATAAGCATGAAAAAAGAAATAAAGAAAGTTGCGTTATTAAAAAAAGTACTTGCTTTAAAATTTCTTGCAAGATATACTACAAGTCCAGCCGAAAATAAAAGAGACAGGGCGAACAAGAAAACAAAAAATATTTTTACTTTTCCCTTGACATTTAATTGACGGCTTGATATTATATAAAAGTCGCGTCAAAGCAAAGCGACATTTTATAAAAGAGTGGATCTTTGAAAACTGAACAAAGTAAACAACCAAATGTGCAGGGTTCTGATGTCTTTGTGACATCGAACAATAAAGCAGGTCAAGGACCTGCAAGCAATTTTTTAACAATAATGAGCTAGAACAACTTTCAAAATGA
>JBHWOX010000013.1:0-4962 GCA_043424615.1 Atopococcus sp. | reverse complement strand
GTGTAATGAGAACATGGGGAAAATCATTATGACTATTGATGAATAATTAAAAAATAGAGCGAAATTTCTAAATAGCTATTATTTAAAAGCCAGTCTCATTTTCGAGTCTGGCTTTTGTCTATTAATAAACATGTGAGGGGCTATTTTTATCGTAGGAGCTAAAATTATATACCCGCGCAGAAAGTCGCCCAACCCTTTCGACCAGCAGAATATTTAAGATTGACTACTTTTTTCTATTTTCAATCTCTCCTTCGTGGTAAAATGCCAATATCTCAAAAAATGAGACGAAGCTGACGGCTGTTCTCAGCCCTCACCATATGGAGGAACACGCGATGAAAAAAATAAACTTTTCAAAATTACCCCTTGTCTTACTCTTAAGTTTAACTTTAGTAGGCTGCAGTCAAACCGAATCAAATCATTCGAACACTACTCCCGAAGAAGAAAATACAAGCGAAAGCACCAGCCAAGATAGTGCTTCCACCGATTCCATTACAGTCACTGATGCCCATGGAGAGCTGACTCTTTCCAGCCAGCCTAAAAGAGTGGTGTCCTTGGATAGCGGAAGCTTAGAAACGCTTGAGGAGTGGGGAATTGATTTACTCGCTGCCCCTCAAGACATGTCCCATGCCACTGATTCAAGCATGACCGACAACGATTCCTCTCAAGAACTTGATTTAGAAGCCTTAGCAACAACTGATCCAGATTTGGTCATCGTGGGTCAAGAGTTTGCGTCTTATTATGACGACATCAAATCCCAACTTCCTGATGCCGCTGTCCTTGATTTATCCATGGCCTCCCCTGAAGAAGGCAGCAATCAAGGAGACATGCTACTCGCCAACTTAACGGATAAAACACTCACCTTGGGAGAAGTTTTCCAAAAACAAGCAGAAGCTGAACAGCTGATTCTTGATTTTGAAGACGCCCTTGCTCAAGCCTCCCAAGCTTATGACCCTAGTGCTAAGGTGATGGGGTTGGTCTTAGATCAAGGAAAGTTGACTCATTCCGCACCCGGGTCAGGTGATTTCTGGGGACCCTTGTTTGACATTTTTCAATGGCAGACCGCTCTCGAAAGTGAAGGCGAACAAACTGAGGAAATCTCCACTGAAAGTATCGCACAAGCTCATCCCGATTGGCTCTTGGTTTTAGATCTAGCAGATGATTCCCAGTCAGATGAAGAGAATGACTCCGCCAAAGCTTTTATTGAAGGCTCCAGTGACTTACAGTCCACACAAGCCCTTGCAAAAGGTCAAGTGGTCTATGCTCCTGCTCAAGCCTATAAAAATCCTTCTATTCAAAATTATACCCACTTATTTCAAAGCTTAGCTGATGCTTTTGCGGGTTAAAAGCATCAAAATAACAAAAAACTGGAAAAGTTGAGTCTAGACTCATCTTTTCCAGTCTTTATTTATAAAGATTCTATTTTGTGAAGAGGCCACGTACATGGCAACGGTAAAGGGTCCAGCTGACTACAATAAGAAGAACAAGGGTGGTGGCCCAGCCCCCTTCTAAACCAAAATCTCCCCCATGCATCCAAACATTCTGACCGAACTCAGTGCGAAAGAGGCTGTGTTCAAAAACTGGCATCCCGCTGACAGATAAACCGAAGACATTTCCCTGCAAACCATTCCACACACTATGAAAAGCAGCAGCCATATAGATATTTGACCGTAAATAAAAAAGGAAGGAAAAAACTAGACCGACTAAGAAGATGTTCAACGCTGGTAAAAAAGAAAAGCCACCGTTAAAAACATGCAAAAGAGAAAAAATTAGTGAATTCAGGACAATGGCAAAAGCAACCGATCGTTCAGCAGCCAGTAGATTCATTAAAACCGCCCGGCAGATAAACTCTTCTGAAAAACCCTGAATCATCCAACCTATAGCAAATAACAATATGATGCCAAGAGAAAAAGGACTGGCATTGGCCGTAACCACTGCATTTTGCCCTAAGAGATTGATCGCTAAGACGCTGCCTAAAGCCAAGCTTCCAAGGATTAGCCCAAAACCATAGTCTCGAAAAGGATGGCTAGCCTTTAAGCCTAAAGATCGATTGGTTCGCTGATGAACCCGGCGAGAAAAAATATACAGCGCTAAAGTGGGAATGGCAGTCAACCATAGACTAAGGAGAATGTTCATGTCCATCCTATTTCCTTCAAGAATGAGTGGAGTGGCTTGATCATTTTGGAGAAAACTTTCAATGGATAGCCAAGCAAAGGCGACCAAAAACTGAGCCAAAAGATTGAGAACAAAATATAAGACAAGTATGGATATGGTGGCTAAGAGCCAGTGCTTGGTTTTCAAGGATGATTGGGTCGCTTTTATACTTGTGTTAGCTGGCAGAATCATCGCTTCCACCCCTTTTTTCTTAAATTATACTCTCCGTTTATGGGGAGTCAATGCCATATTTAAGAAAAAATCCTTCCCTTCTTTCTTGAATTGAAAAATATGCTAAACTATAATTAATTTTTAATTTGCTTAAAGATAGGAGTGCTGAACATGACCATTCGACCAGTAAAAAGTATTGAAGTGGACACTTTGCGAGCCATTTCCCTCGAAACTTTTACAGATACCTTTAAGGGAACAACCAGTGAAGCTAATTTTACTCACTATGTGGATGAAGCCTACAAGAAGGAGACCTTAAGTCAAGAACTTCAAGACCCAGCCTGCCACTTCTTCTTTATTGAAAATGATGGTGTCATCGTAGGATATTGTAAACTCAACGAGGAAAAGGCTCAATCAGAGTCTGACTTTCCTAATAGCTTAGAAATCGAGCGCATTTACATCCGCCCTGACCACAAGCGACAGGGGTATGGAAGCCAGCTGATAGAGTTTGCAGAGTCCTTTGCGCGTCAGAAAGAGCTTGGCAGTCTCTGGCTAGGGGTATGGGAGCATAATAAAAAAGCCCAAGCCTTTTACCAGGCCAAGGGCTTCCATAGAATCAGTGAACACTCTTTTTGGATGGGGGATGATGAACAAACCGACTGGATTTTATCCAAAAGCTTGTCATAACAGTTACTATGATTTAAAGATAAAAACCCTGAACATCAGAATTTTTCTGTACTCAGGGTTTCTTTTTTTATAAAGATGCGGACGATGAGAGTCGAACTCACACTTCCGAAGAAACTGCCGCCTGAAGACAGCGCGTCTGCCATTCCGCCACGTCCGCATGCTTGAAATTATATGCCTATTGATTAAAAAAGTAAAGAAAGGAGTTTCTTTTTTATTTTTGGCATTCTATAGTAGTGGGGCAATTTTAATTCCTCAACTCACCCTGTCCAAGCATACCCTCAGTTTAATGATCAACTTATCCTTCTATGATGGAGATGAGTTCGCGCTTAACAGCTGAAGCATAAGAAGAACCGAATTTCAAAAGATGAACCATATAGAGGTAAAGGCGATAAAAATGCAGGCGATAAGCTGCCCCCTTTTCTAAGGGAAGTACTTCTTCATAGCTTTGATAAAAATCGATTGAAAACCCGCCAAAAACAGTGCTAATTCCCAAGTCAAATTCACGATCACCATAAAGTGGATTAGGATCAAAAAGAGCTGGTCGCCCATCGGCTAAGAACATGTAATTCCCGGCCCACAAATCTCCATGTAAAAGAACGGCTTGGCTGTCATGTTGGGACAGAGCCTCTTCCATCTTCAAGCGAGCCTGTTGGTAAAGTTGTTCCTCCTCTTCCTGCCAAAGTCCTTGGTCGACCAAGGCTTTATATAGGCTATCCATGCGCTCATCTAGAAATAAAGCTGACCAAGAAGTTTTCCAGTGATTAGAAAAACGGATAGCAGCACCTTGGTATGGACAATCAAAACCAAAATCAGACTGAGGGCTTAGAACTTGATGTAATTTTGCAACCAAAGCTCCCAAGTCCTTTTGGCTTCCGGCTGGACCTTCTTCCAGATAAGATAAGAGTAGATAGGCATCTTGGCCAATTTCACCAGCGTCAATCACCTGAGGGGCTGTAATTCCGTGTTCTTCAAACAGTTCTAAACCCTTGATTTCAGCCTTATAAAAATCAACTGGATGATTGGGTTGGACAAGTAGAAAATAGTTCTCTCCGGTAGTTTCTACACGATAAGCCACATTCACATCCCCGCCACTGACTGGAGTTAAAGATTGAATCCCTTTTATTGGTAAGTATGCTTTCAATTGTTGAATATCCATAACTTCTCCTTCTGAATTCTTCTTAGGTATTGAACATGCCAATCTCATCAAGTCATATTTATTACACAAAAAAGATTTACCATCCACTAAACTCCTTAAAAGTAGTGACTTGTATTATCCTAAACTTTCAGTAAACTTCATTGTTCCATATTAAAAACAATCGGTTTAGGCGACCCTCAAAAGATGATATTTTTATCCGAAAAAAATTTATACTACGTTCAGTTTTTTCATGGTTTCTAGTAATTGTCAACAGGACTCATAAAATTAAATTTTTCTTTGATTCTTTCATTGTTATTCTATTCAATATATTCTTCTATTATAGTTTGAATTTCATTGTATGCGTGATAGTTAAGGCATAAAAATTTCCTGTTTTAAAAACTCAAAATAAACTCTCTATGGTGGACTAAGTAAACAGTTTCCTTTACAGGATATGCTTTGGTAAAGCTTATGTTATTCAAGTGTTTGATAACCATTCATCTACCTTTTAATATTTTTTGTGATGAAATTATAATTAGATGCTAAATAATGATAACTAGCACCACTTTTTTATTTTTTGTTAAAAAAAATTAAAACTTTAATTCGTTACAGTATTTTGCTATTAAAAATACCCCATAAAAGTCATATTTTTAGTCCAACTTTTTAGGGGTATTACAAATATTTGTTGATGTTTTTTTAATTCCCTTCCTCTTCTTGTTCCTCTTCGCCATTCTTGGCGGTTCTTCTGATATCATCAGCCAACTTGCCACGAAAATCAATCCTTCGTCAAACAAAAAAGACGAAGAGTTTAATTAAATGAAGGC
>JBHWOX010000012.1:0-26198 GCA_043424615.1 Atopococcus sp. | reverse complement strand
CTTCCATTCATCCAATACCAGCGCTCTGAATGACATCATCAACAATAAATGCCGGGAATATGCTGCAAATTTAAGAAAAATGGCAGCTGATGGGGCATCTGTAGAGGAACTCCAACTTCAAAAAGACCAAGACCTATACTTCTTTTATGATTTATTGGTCAAAGCCTTAGGCAATCCTCCTGAACGCTTTACTTATTCTTACCGCGATAAAGACGATCATTACCACAAAATTGAAAATATTCGTCCACAAGATTTCTTCCAATGCTATACCCATCAACAGTTAGATGATATGGTGAGCTTGATTCATGCCCCTACCCAAGATAAACCTTTTGGTAAAACCTTTACCGTCAAATATTTGGGAAGTATTCATGAAGCTGATCCAGTGAAATATCTCAATGTCCCAATTGAAGTTTTAAAAGAATCAGCTATTGCTGCTATTCAAGACAATCAACCAGTTTGGTTTGGCTGTGATGTAGGTAAAATGAGCAATAGCCAACTCGGCATCATGGACACAGACTTATATGCTTATGAAGACACCTTGGCTGACAGCCTTCACTTATCCAAAGAAGACCGCTTAGATTACGGGGTCAGTTTATTGACCCATGCCATGGTACTAGTCGGAGTGGACTTGGATGAAGAAGAGCAAGCCATCAACTGGAAGGTTGAAAATTCTTGGGGTAAAAAATCAGGTCGAGATGGAATATTTTCGATGTCAGATGCTTGGTTTGATGAACACACTTACCAAGTGAGCTTGCCTAGAGAGTATGTGCCAGAAAAATGGCTCCAAAACTATGAAACTGAAAGTAATGAATTAGAGCCCTGGGATCCTATGGGTTCTCTGGCCTTATTGAAATAAGAAGATGTTCTAATTCTAAGGGAGGAAGGTTGTCTTCCTCCTTTTCTATTTTTTATTAGCTTTCTCCCATAACTCTAGTATAATTTTTAATGGAGTTAAAAGGAGAGATGCTAAGTGGATCGACAAGTCTGGATCAAAAGAAGTTTGCAAGCTATAGGTTTTTTATTAGCCTTATCCTTGCTGATTTTACTTTATTTTTTATATCGAGGAGGAAATTTGAATTCTCGCCAAAGCGTCTTAAGCTATATCCACAGCTTTGGTTGGATGGCGCCTGTTGCCTACTTCCTCCTCCAATATATCTTTACCGTCGTTCCAGGCATGCCCAACACTTTAATTTTAGGCTTTGGGCCTTTTCTTTTTGGCAGCATCCAAGGTTTTTTGATTAATTACGTATCTTTAGTAATCGGCTCCCTGACTAACTTCGCGATTGGCCGGCGCTATGGAAGCTCAGTAGTTAAAAACATCGTTGGAACTAAGACTTACCAGCAAGCCACCCAATATTTTAAAGATCAAAAACATGCTCAACCCATCTTTTTCCTCCTGATGTTGACCCCCTTTACTCCCGCTGACGTCCTTTCTTATCTGGCTGGCATTTCCAGGATGAATAGCCGCTTTTTTCTGTTCACCATCTTGATAGGCAAAATCTCTGTCCTTCTCATCGTACATGGCATTGTGGAGCTCCTTCTCCAGTCTTTATTTTAATAAAAGCTCTCCCGCTGAAAATGACTCAGTGAGGAGAGCTTTTTTATGGTGATGGTAGGAGGTCAATGGAGGTCAGAGCTGGCTAATAGTCTTTTTATGGTTTGAGCAAAAGCTTGCGGGTCATCAATCATAGGATTATGGCTGAAGCCTTCCATAATTTTTAAAGCCTTGTTTGGCGCGTGCAATTGTTGGAAATAGGGGATAAATTGTTCAACAGGGGTCAGAGTATCCCATTGGCCAAAGATAAAGAAAGCAGGCATATCCAAAGATTCCACTTGCCAGTGATAGGTGAACAAGTCCAACAGCATAGGGTGACACACTCGATTATAAAAGTTCAAATTCAGAGCGGCCATGAGATACCACTTGTAATCCAGCCAGCCTGCTTGGGGGGATATGAGACCATAAGCAATAAGTTTTAAGGCAGATTTCCCACCGACAAAGGGCAAATAAAGATAGCAAAAGGCACGGTAGGAGATAAATTCCTTAACTGGCACTCTGCCTTCTTCCAATATCTCTCCCTGGAACTTTTTCATCTTCTTGACAAATTTTTGGCCACGGTTATTGTTGGCTTTTTTTGCAGCCGAATGAACTGCCCAACGGTCCGATTGCATGAGATTAGTCACCTGGCTGACGCCAATATAAGCCGCAACATTTTCAGGGAAAGCTTGGCAATAAGACACACCAATAACTGATCCCCAAGAATGGCCCAACAAAAAGACCTGATCTTGATTAAAGTATACTTTTAGATGTTGAATCAGCTGATCTAAGTCTTTGATCAGCTGGTCTAAAGACGGAGCTTTGGCTCGATCCTGACTATAAAAATGGCTGCGTCCGACAGCTCGTTGGTCCCAATGAATGAGGGTAAAATCACCTTCTAAATCCTGTTGTATTTTATAGGAGATAGGAGAGTAGGTGGTTCCTGGACCGCCATGAAGATAAATCATAAGGGGGTTGGTTTGTTTTTGACCACGAATCTGTAGGTATTGGTGACTACCGTTAAGTTCAACCAACCCCGACCAATCAATTCCTTCTGGCTGATGGATATCAGATTTTCGTTTTTCTTTTTGACGCAGGCGTTGGATGCCGCCGGCAAGGATTATAGTCGTGATACCAGCCGCTAGTAAGTATTTTTTAAGTGTTCGCATAGTAAAACTCCTGACGATCTTGGTGTAATAGCTCTCTATCAACCATGATTGCAAGAGAGCAGACTCTTAGCAAGATGGATATGGTAGGGAGACGATTCTTCTATTATGCACGATAAATGCTGGTAAAAAAAGAGACGGATCCATTTTAAATAATGTTTTCGCTTTATCTTTTTCATTCAACAGCTGAAGTAAAGCTCTTTAGCTAAAATTGTATCAGATTGAGATCTTAATAAGTCTTTCTCATTCGATTGGCTAGTTTTTGCTTGCTTTACAGTTGAAAAGTTTATAGAAAAAAGAGAGTTTATCAATAGACTAAATGATTTTAGATGAGCTTTTTTCGCCAATTTATGCTTTCTTCCCAGACCTTGTTCAAAATAAACTTGCATTAATTTGTTGACATTAAATATTTATCACGTACAATGAACTTAATCTATTACATGATTTAATAAATTAGCTGAGATGAGAAGAGTAATCAGGAGCTTTAGTCAAAGAGACATCCTGCGTGGTGAAAAGGGTGCGTAAGCGAATGATGAAGATGAACTCGGAGCTTTCCATTTTGTGCAAGCGGGATGGACGTGACTGACCGTTATATCAGGAGCTGTTATAAATGACAGCTAGTGAGGTTTTATTCGCAAGGATAAAACAAAACAGGGTGGTAACACGATAGAGTCGTCCCGTAATCGCTTTTTGAAGTGATTACGGGTTTTTTTTATCATGAAATAGACCACATTAATTAATGTAAAAATTAAAAAATTGTCAAAGCGAAGACGAGTAGAGTAACTTTTGGAGCGTTTAACAGAGAATCCTCACTACCAGCTGAAAGAGGAGAACGTGAAGAATGTGAAAATGGGCTCAGAGCTTTATATTGCCTGCAATATACGGTTATCACCGTTATCAGATAAAGTTTTAAAACTTGCTGAGGCTTGCTTTGTGAAAATCAAGCGAAAAAGAGTGGTCACACGATTCAACATCGTCTCTTTATTACGAGGGTAATAAAGAGGCTTTTTTATTTCTAAAAGACTGGAGTGATGCTAATGACAAAATTGGACCCCTATCCTATGGACGCCGATGCTTTAAAGAACTTAAGCAAAAACGAGCTCAAAGATCTAGAGGCTAAAGAAAAAACATCTTCCGAAATGGTTTGGGATAAAATCATCTGCTTTTTACCCGCTCTAACCGTCCTTCTACACGTGTTAGAGTATGTTTACCTACCAAATGCTCCGGGAAATAGCAATAGCTATCTTTATGCAGGATTTTTAGGAGTTTTTCTCCTATATTACCTGCTAAGAGCTATTCTTGCTATGAGAAAGAAAGAGTCATTTAAAAGGTGGCGGTATGCTGCCCCTTTCCAAGCATTTATTTTCCTATTACTCATGATTTATGATTTACTAACACTAAAGTCCGCCACTTTGTTACTTCCTTACTTTCCATGGGTTGATAAAATCATGAACGCCATGATTCAAGATGCTAATTTCTTGCTTGAATCAACCCTAGCTTCCCTCAGTTTGCTTTTTCAAGGATATTTCTTGGGGGCCTGTCTGGGATTACTGACAGGAGTTTTAAGTGGCTACTTTAAGAGGGTCAACTATTGGCTTTCACCCTTTGTGACTGTGATTGGTTCCATTCCGACCACCACATGGATACCAATTGTCATGGTCTTAGCCGCTTCTTTAAGAAATGGAGCTGTCTTTATCATCGCTCTAGGAGTCTTTTTCGCCTTACACAATGCCTCTTATACTGGGGTGAAAAATATCGATGGCAGTTATTTTTCAGTGGCTAAAACCTTGGGTGCAAATCAACGACAACTCATAACAACAGTGGCAGCACCAGCAATCCTGCCCTCAGTTTTTTCAGGCCTGCTGCAAGGCATGTCTACCGCTTGTACAGCTCTCATCGTAGCTGAAATGATGGGGGTGGAATCAGGGTTAGGCTTTTATATCACCTGGCAAAAAAACTGGGCAGAATATGACAAAATGTACGCTGGCATTGTTGTCATCTGTCTGATGTTCTTAACCGTCCATTTCGTACTGAAGGCATTAGAAAGAAGATGTCTCAAATGGAAGGAGGATGACCATGACTAAACTCAGCATTCAACATCTTTATAAAGCCTATCCCCATCACAATGAGGGAATCCAGGTGATTCTAGATGATATTAATTTTGAAGCCCATGAAAAAGAATTTATCTGTATTGTTGGACCTTCAGGTTGTGGCAAATCCACTTTGTTGAATCTCATAGCCGGTCTCGTTCCCGCCAGCCACGGTAGCATTCAACTCAATGGAGAAAGCATTCAAGAGCCCAGCCCGAATCGGGGGATGGTCTTTCAAAAACCGTCGCTCTTTCCTTGGCGGACAGTGGAGGACAATATTAAATATTCAGCGGATATGCGTGGAGATAATCAGCAAGAAGAAGTTGACCAAATCATCAATATGGTGGGCTTGAGAGGCTATGAAGATTATTATCCACGACAGCTATCCGGCGGCATGGCTCAAAGGGTGAGCCTGGCCAGAACCATGATCAATCAGCCCGAAGTCTTTCTTTTAGACGAGCCTTTAGGAGCTTTGGATGCTTTTACTCGAGCTAATTTGCAGGATGAATTGCTCAAACTTTGGCAGACCAATGAAAATCTGATGATGATGGTCACCCATGATGTGGAAGAAGCCGTTTATATGGCTACTCAGGTCTTGGTTATGAAGGCCCATCCTGGAGAAATCACCTCGGTCATTGACATTGATTTGCCCTACCCACGAAACAGAACCAGTCAAGAATTTATCGACTATCGCAATATCATTTTGAATAAATTAAACGATTAAAAACGGAGGAATGAACATGCAAAAATCAGTAAAAAACTATCTTTATTTAGGTTTATGTGGCTTGGTCCTAGCCGGTTGTACCAACTCCATTGATCAAAGTCAACAAAGCACGGACACATCCCAAGCGACTGAACAAGCCGCCACTGAAGGGGAGAATCAACCCGCCACTGCCCAAAACGCTGAAGAAGAAGCGGGCGGGGGAACAGCAGCTGTTCAATTAGAAGAAATTAATATTGACGATGAGGAAGCTTGGAAAAAAGAGCCTGCCTATGGCACGACGATTGAAGTCATTAACTCCACCGGCTGTACAGCACCGATTAATGTCGCTGACTTAGAAGGCTATTATGATGAAGAAGGCTTAGATGTGGAAGTCGTCCAAACTCAGCAAACCTCCATTGATGCTGTTGGAACAGGAAAAGCAGCAATAGGTGGGGGATTAATCGCTCCTACTTTGATCCCAATTATCAATGGGGTGAACGCCCAATATTTAGGCCCAATGCATACCGGCTGTAAAGCCTTATATGTGGCTGCTGATTCAGAGGTGGATTCTACTGACGACCTAGCCGACTCAAACATCGGAATTCACGGCGGTTTGGGAGAATCTGACCATAATGTGGGCTTGCGTTTCTTCCAACACGCAGGGGTCGACACCGATTCTATCAATTGGGTATCCACTGACTCTGCGGCTTCTCCCCAAGCCATTGCGAGTGGGGAACTGGATGGTGCCATTTACGATGAAAACTTAGCCGATCCATTCGTTAAAAATGGAACATTGAAAAAAATAGAATCAACCACTACATCTGAAGATTTCAAAGATGAAGTCTGCTGTGCCTATTATGTCAATAAAGATTTTGCCCGAGAAAATCCAATTACCACTAAAAAATTAACCCGAGCAATGTACAAAGCCAATGCCTGGGCAGAAGATGATTCAACCTCTTATATTGACTATCTGATTGAAAACGACCTCTTAACGGGTGACTATGATATTTCATTTAACTTCATTGATTCTCTAAATTATCACCCTAGTCAAGATCAAATGGATCAAACCGTTGAAAATGTCATCAAAGACTACCAAGAACTTGGCATCGTTGACCCATCCCTTGACCCTCAAGAAGTCTACAACCAACTTTACGCACCGACTGGCCTTGAAATTCAAGACTATAGTGAAAAATAGAATAAAAGGTGTTACAGCCATAGCTCGCTGTTTTAAAAACAGCGGGCTATTTTTTTGCTTTTTAGTCTCAACCTGCTGATGGTTTCCTCAACTGACCAGCAAAAGATAATGATAGGGATGTATTATTAGAGAATCAAATAGTCTAATCCTTGTGACAAAGCCAGGTTAGAAATATAATGACTATATTATCACTGATTGATTTGAACTGAATGATTTGAAAGGAGAATGAAAATGGCAAAAGTAGCTATGGTAACCGGTGGCGCTCAGGGAATCGGAGAAGCCATTGTTCGACGGTTAGTTGAGGACGGTTTTGCGGTTGGTATTGCTGACTTGAATATCGAATTAGCAGAAGAAGTGGCCGATGATATCAAACAGCAAGGCGGCCAAGCAGTCGCTGTCGAAGTAGACGTGGCCGATCGTGACCAGATGTTTGCGGCTGTTAAAGAAGTAGCAGATGAATTGGACGGTTTTGACGTGATGATTAATAATGCTGGAATTGCTCCAACTACTCCCATCAGAACAGTCACTCCTGATATTTTAAGCAAAGTCTACGACATCAATGTGGGCGGTGTGATCTGGGGAACTCAAGCTGCGATTGAGCAATTTGAGCGTTTTGACCACGGAGGTAAAATCATCAACGCCACTTCTCAAGCAGGGGTGGTAGGGAATGCGGAATTAACCGCTTACTCAAGCTCAAAATTTGCCGTGAGAGGCGTCACTCAAATTACAGCTCAAGAACTAGCTGAACAGGGCATTACGGTTAACGCCTTTGCACCTGGAATCGTGAACACTCCGATGATGAAAGACATCGCAGAAACAGTGGCCAAAAACGCCAATCAACCGGTCGAATGGGGATGGGAACAATTTACTGACGGCATTACCCTCGGTCGTTTATCCGAGCCTGAAGATGTGGCGGCAGCTGTTTCATTCTTAGCAGGTCCTGATTCAGACTATATGACCGGCCAAACTTTAATTGTTGATGGTGGTATGCAATTCCACTAATTCATTTTCGTCCTTACCAGAGATTATCTTTATAATTTCTGGTATGTTTTTATTTAATTAAAAAAAGACCCTTTATTCCTTTGAATAAAGGGTCTTTTATCTGTTAGGGAAAGTTTAGCAAGCTGACAGCCTTATCCTCTTCCTGAGCTGGATAATGAAAGATCACAGTTGGCTGAAGAAGTAAAAGAGTGTCAAAATAAAAACGATGCTCACATTCAAGATTAAAAATTGTTTGAGATAGGCTTTGAAATGTCTTGGGGCATAAGTTCTGATAATTTTAATCCCAATAAGATTAGCTAGAGAAGCGATGTAAGTTCCCAACCCGCCAATGTTAACGCCGTGCCACAGGGCTTGGACTTGTGGGGTAAAGGGTTCTAAGAGGATGGTCGTCGGTACATTAGAAAAGAACTGGCTCAAGGCCAAGCTAATCAAATAGGTAGGAGTGGCTTGCCTTAAGTTTTTTTCAAGGAAAAGTCTTAAGGTCGACCATTGGCTAACATTAGCTACAATCACAAAAAAGCATGCAAAAGTCATCAGCAAACGATAATCCACCTGGCTATAGCTGTCAGCCTGATAGAACAAACAAAAAATAGCCAGAAGGATGAAGACCACTTTCAAGGGTAAAAAACCCATAATAGCAAAAGCCATCAAAAGAAAGCTGATACTCGCTAGCACTAATTTTTGCCTGTCGAGAGGAGGAAGGTCTATGGTTTTGTTAAGACTTTTTTCTTCCACTAGGATGAACGTTAAAGCGATTAAGATGAGGTAAGAAAATACAGTCAAGGGGAGGGACATGCTTAAAAAGTCAGAAGAGGTCATTTGCTTTTGAATGAAAATAATCAGATTCTGCGGGTTAGAAAAAGGAAAAATGATTCCTCCCAAGTTGGCAGCCACTGTAATTAAGACTGCTGTACTGATTTGACCTCTAAAGTGATCCAATGGATTGACTGTAAAAAGGTAGAGGGGCAGGAGGGTCAGAACCGCCACATCATTAGAGAGAATCATAGAAAAAAAGAAAGCAATATTGACCATCCACAAGGCAATATGGCGGGTATTGGCACTCATTCGAACAATGCGACTGAAGAGCTGGTGAAGAAAGCCAGAAGTGTTGAAGAGAGCCAACACTAACATCATCCCAAAGAGGCTAAAGATGACCTGCCAGTTAATAAAAGATAGCTGAAAGTCACCCAAACAAACACTAACGACTGCAAAAATGAGAGCAAGTAGAAAAACCTTATCCTCATAAATATATTTTAAGACGTCTTTAATCAATTCAAGCCTTCTTTCTGTGGCATGCTTACTGTTTTTTTATAAAACGAAGTAAAGCTACTTTAAATGTCATTTTATTCATTGTAAAATTCAGGCGAAAAGAGAGTAAACTCACCTATTATTCCATTATAAGGAAGGAAGAGAAAAAATGGAAAATCATTCACAAAATCAAAAGTTACTGGATGCTTTACTTCCTCTGCTCATTTTTTCTTTGGGCGTCATATTTGACTACCTATTTTTTAGCTATTTGATCATTGGCTTATATTTTATTGTCAGACATTTTTCTAAGAAAAATGAAGACAAGCACATTTGGATATTCGTCCTGGGTCTCTTTCTAGTCCTTTGTGGTTTGCTAGGTATATGGCAAGGCTGGTAAGAAAAAATAACCCTAGGCTTCAAGCCGTCAGTTGACTGTCCTTCCTATCTGTCCTTTGGATGCTAGCTAGTAGCTGAAATCCTTAACAATATCAAGCCATTGAAAGATCCCTTTTGTAAGATTGTAAGACTAAGAGCATGCCCATCCCTTCCCAATCAGTGTCTTGACGATCAGCTATAGAAGCGAGCATGATTTTATTATATACTGGTTGTAATTTTATATAAGAAAGGGATTGACATGTCAACAAAAAGATCTCAACACATACTGCCAACAGTGCTTTTACTTTTCTCATTTTTTATTGGAATGGATTTTGAAGCGGAAATGTGGTCATCGTCAGCTATCACAGACTTAGCCTTGTCCGAGACCTTCCTCCTCCTCCTTTCCATCGCTGGTTATATCGCTATCCTTTTTTTAGCAATACTCTATATGTCTCACCGGCTAAAGCAGAACAAATGGGAGATGGCATTGGTATTTTTTATCAGTTCCTTTGCTGTCGGCTGGTTAGTCGCTAACGCCAATGAACTGTCAGGAATGTTTATTCAAAACTTGATGGGGGACGGAATAGCTGCTGAAAATCTGGTCGCCGCTACTGGAGCAGCCATCGAGGAAATATTAAAATTATTTTTCGTTTACCTCATTTGTAAATCCTTCAATCGTCGTGACCTAGGCTTTGTTTTCTTAACTGGCTGCTTGGTGGGACTAGGCTTCCAACTCACGGAAGACATCAGCTATGTTTTTGGAGCCGCAACACAGGCGAATGTTTAACCAATTTGATTTCTCGATTTTCTGGAGCCTTTACCTCCCATTGGATGTACACAGGCGTGACCGCTTACGGTCTATATCATATTTTTAATAAAAATAATCGCGGTTGGTTCTTGCTGGCGGCCGTCACTCTTCTTCACGCTTTATGGAATTCCACTTTAAACAGTGGGACAGCTGTCTCAGCCTTCCTCAGCGTCGTCATTGCCTATCTATTTATAGCTTGTGTTAAAGAGCTTTGGGCAAGTTCAGCTTTAGCTTATCGCCAGGATCAAGCCCTTAAATCATAAAGTCTGATTACTCAGCTAGATGACAGTAGGAGGGGACCAATATTTTTTTGCGAATATGGACGTAGCAAGGCTCTAGATTTATTGTTAAAGTAAATAATCCCCTTGGCTGAATCAGGGACTTGGCTTGCCAACAGGCTAAAAAGAACCTACAATGAGGCTAAGAGGAGGAGATGACATTATGTTTGTAGTTTCACAACGTTTATTGGTTGAAAAAGAAAACACTGAAAAAGTGATTGCTGGTCTAGCTGACCGAGAAATTATCACAGAACAAGAAGGCTTTGTAGACCTGTCCATCTTGAAAGCTGAAGAAGATGACAATGGTAAAGATGTGATTGGCGTCATCGGTCGCTGGGAATCTAAAGATGCCTGGTCAAAATGGGAAGAAAGCCCTGATCGTGACCAAGCGGCTCAAGTCGATAAAGATTTAATTGCCGACATGCAAGTAGACTTATTTGAATCCAGCCATATTTTAGAGAGCAAATAATCAGCACTAGTTCCTAACTAAATTATTGGATGGAATCAAAGCTTTCATTAAATAACCTCGAGCAAAATGCTCGAGGTTATTTTTAACTAAAGTCTTAAGATTTGAGCTTCACTTGGGTCACTGTTCCATCCTGGGCATCCACTTTTACTTCGTAAATCTGGTCACCTTCAGCATTGGCCAATTCGATTTTCCAAAGGGTACGGTCTTTTTTACGGTCCAATTCCCATTGGAAAGGCTGGTCAACGGGAGCATGGTCTAGGGCAATAGCATTCACTTCTCCAAGATCTAATAGCTGGTCCACATTCAATATTTTTCTATCTTGCCATTCTTTTTGACTTTTTTTCCCTTTTAAATCTTTAGATTTTTTCTTGAGAACCGCTTTGGTTTTGGCATTGAAGTCTATGCTGTGGCGCTGTTTTTGATCATAACCCACACAGTCATATTTTAAAAAGGGTCCTTCATATTCTAGTTGTAACTTGGATAAACGCGCTTGAGGAAACATATCCTCATAAGTGTCAATGGCTTCTTCAACAGATATAATGCCTAGTTCCTTTTCAAAATCAGCTGACATCTACATCCCTCCTTTATAAAACATTCACATACATACTAGATGAAGCTTGTTATAAAAGCAAAGAAAACGCTTTCTTTCGTCTGGAAGATGATGAAAAGGCCTGAGGAGAACCCGCTTACAGATATTAACTTTCTTTTGCACTTCTCCATAAAAATTTGCCTTATCCTCCCAACTAGGCTATACTAGCTTTTGAATTAAATAGACAGTTGTTAAGGGAGGCTCCTTTACACATACAAGCTACTGCCCAGAAATATCGAGAGATGCCAACGGGTGAGCAGGTCGGATCGCAAAGGTTAGACTTAATGTAGCTAAAAACCACACATGGTTTTGACGGTGTAAAGTGCTAAAACTCAGACAGAACGAAACGATTGGCCTCCATTTTTTAATGGGGGTCTTTTTATTTTCTGCAGAACGATCTCTTAGTTAGATAAGTTTTATCATGACTGTTTATAAATAAAGAATGAAGTAGGGGTGATTGTATGAAACCATCACACAGGCCAAGTCATAGGAAGATGAGCACATTATTACCGCATAGGGTGAAAAATCTTAATCCCTATCATCATCACTATCTTTTACTATTATTACGTTCCGTCCAGCATTTAGAATAGGAGAACTTATGAAAAATAAAGAAATTTCTTATAAAAAAATCTATAGTGCCATTGAAAGCGGAGACTCTGAAAGCTTCCGCCAACTCTTTTTCCCTTTGCACCCACGAGACCAAATTCATGTGCTGCAAGAGCTCTATCCCGACAAACAGCCTAAATTAATGGAGCTGTTATCGGCTGAAGAGTTTGCTCGTTTATTCAATTATATGGAAGAAGAAGACCGCCAGGACCTGCCTTCTTATCTGACAGATTCATATTTAATTGACGTCCTAAAATACGCCGACAATGACAATGTTGTGGACTTTTTGCAAGACCAAGCAGACGAAAGAGAACAGCACTATCTTGAGATGATGGCCCTCAAAGACCGCCAAGTGATTGAAAAATTACTCCAATATGAACAGGACGCTGCCGGAGCCAAAATGACTGATAATTTCATCCGTCTGTCGATTGATGACCAGGCTGGAACGGTTATTGATCGCCTCCAACAAATCGGCCAGCAGGCGGAGTTGATTTACTACCTTTATGTAGTTGATCATGAGGACCATCTGGTAGGTGTTTTATCTTTGCGCGATTTAATCCTAGCCTCACCAACCGCCCGAGTGGAGGACATCATGAGTCCGCATGTCATTGCGGTTCATGTGAAGGATGACCAGGAAGAGGTGGCGGAGTGCATCATGGATTACAATCTTTTAGCCGTGCCAGTCTTAACCATGGATGGTGTCTTGGTAGGGATCGTTACGGTTGACGATATGGTCGATGTGATGGAAGAAGAAGCCACTGAGGACATCCATAAAATGGCAGGGATTAGCGATTCAAGCAATGAAAGCGAACCCACCGACAGCGTCTGGCAGATGACCAAACAACGCTTGCCTTGGATCATTATTCTAATCTTTTTAGGATTGATTTCAGCCCAATTAATTGGATTTTTTGAAGAGACCCTCTCTCAAATTGTCCTTTTAGCTGCCTTTATGCCCACTATCATGGATACAGCCGGAAATGTTGGTACCCAATCTCTAGCCGTATCCGTCCGCCGATTGACGACCAAGGACCAAAAAGTACCGGTTTTGAAACAATTGGGGAAAGAATGGGCAACCGGTATCATCATGGGAATCGGATCGGCTTTGGTCATTGCTTTTCTTGCTCTATTTCTTTATCAAGATAAAATTCTAGCCTTGGTCGTCTCTTCTTCCTTATTGATTACAGTCAGCCTGTCCACTGTCGTCGGTTATATTGTTCCCCTTATCTTTGACCGCCTGAATATTGACCCAGCTGTCGCTTCAGGCCCATTTATCACCACCATTAATGATACCGTCGGCTTGCTCACTTACTTTAGCATTGCTACAGCTTTAATCTCTCATTTTTAATCATCCAAAGATCATGAAACTTTCATTCACTTTTAAAAAGCTAAAAAGTCCGGGAGACCGGACTTTTTTCTTGTTTTTATTAGTAGGGGTTAAATTCAAAGAAGCTTCCGATTTCATTTTCTTCAGCTTTTTGTAGCAATTCAGCAGCGATCGCAATATCTAAAGCCCCGATGCCAATAGGGATGCAAATCGTGATTCCTTGGTCTAAATCATTTAAGTGGGTGCGGCCAGCCGACAATTGGCCGATCGTCGCATCTATATCATTATGGTCGATGATGCCTCGATTAGCCGCCTCACATAAGGCTCCACGGTGAAGGGCTTGGTCGATATGGTCCACAATCAGATGGTCTGCATGGTGAATCAAACTTAAGCCCAGTTCCTGGCCAGACCCAATCGGAATAATAGTCGCATTCTCTTTTACATCTTCAAACTGAATGAGGGGGTCTGGAGATTTGGTAGCGGTAATGATGATGTCCGCCTGGCAAGCCTCTGACACATCTGGGGTAAATTGAATGGGCTGGGTGACGTACGGCTGGTGAGCCTCGATAAACTCGTCCACCCCTTGCTCATGGTAATGCCAAAGATTAAGCTGGTCGATCTCATACCATTCAGAGATCGCCTGCACTTGCATAGAGGCCTGCATGCCGGTGCCGAATAAAGCCAGATTTAATTTTTGTCCTGGCTGGAAGGATAAATATTTTAAGGCCACCGCTGTTTGAGCTCCCGTCCGCCAATTGGTGATTAATTGCCCATCCATTACCACTTCAAAAGTCCCCATCTGAGGATCAACAAGGATGATCAGACCGTTAATATAAGGGTAACCAGCAGCTTTTCGCTGGCCATCAAAACCGCCCACCCATTTTAAGCCAGCAGTATCGATATCGCCACCTATATAAGCGGGCATGGCGTTGATATAGCCTTCATAGTCTGGCCAGTCGCTGTTATTCCCCAGGTCTAAAGTCACTTTGGTAGGATTTTTAACTTGCTTGCGGCCGAATTGGGCAAAGGTTTGGTCGACAATGCGATTCACACTTTGGTGGTCAAGTAAAGATTCAATCATGTCTTGGTCTAATAAACGTGTCTTGGTCATGCTATTACCTTCTTTCTCATCTGATGCTGATCTAGGATAGGACTTAATAAAAGGCTTAGAACTATTTTAACATGACCGACCCATGAAGTCGCTCCAAGCAGTTAGGGGAGGTGAAAAAATTTACACCCTGATGATTTAAAAATCATTATAAATGCTTCAACTTGTCAGCTCTCCCAAGCTATTGATATGATAGGTGAGGGAATGAGAAAGAGATCGCACACCCACTTCCTGTGTTTATTTATTCAATTTGTTGAAAATAAATGATATACTTTAAAAACCTTTGAACAAAATAGGAGGAATAAGTTTGACTTTCACTAAAGAAGAAAAAATTAAAATATTACAAGAAACTATCCAAATCAAAAGTGAAAATGATAATGAGGCGGAAGTCGCCCAATACATACAAGAAATATTAAATCAACATGAGATTGAAAGTGAGCTGGTCGAATACCAGCCCGGACGCGCTTCCTTAGTCGCTTCCATTCCAGGTCAAGATCCTGATGGTAAAGTTCTGGTCTTAAGTGGGCATTTAGATACCGTTTCCGCGGGGGACCATGAAGAATGGACCTATCCTCCTTTCGGTGCAGAAATCCATGATGGCAAAATCTATGGTCGCGGAAGTACAGACATGAAAGCAGGTTTGTGCGCTTTAGTCCTAGCTGCCATTGAAATAAAAGAGGAAGGGGCGGACTTTGCTGGAGAAATCCGTTTGGCCCTGACTGTCGGAGAAGAAATCGGCATGCTGGGCTCTAAACAACTGGTGGAAGAGGGCTATGTGGATGGGGCAGATGGCTTCTTAATTGGAGAACCTACCTCTGCCAAAAACATCGTCAATTCCCACAAGGGTTCCATCCAATATGAAATCATTGCTAAAGGACGAACAGCTCATTCATCCATGCCTGAATTAGGAGCCGATGCTCTTCAGCTGATGGTGGATTATATCAATGAAAGCAACCAGCGCTTTGATGCTCGTTTTAACCATCCTGACGCTGAAAACGACCAACTGGGAAGAACACTGAATGTTAACACCGTCATTGAGGGTGGAACACAAATTAACTCCGTCGCCTCACACGTCTCCTTACTGGCCAATGCTCGTGTGGTTCCAGAAGCGTCTAATGATGTGGTCGTACAAATCATTGAAGAAACCATTGCTGATCTGAATGAAAAAAACGAAGCCCAATTGGAATTAAATATGATGCAGAACAATCCCTCAGCCACCTCGCCGGTAGACAACGACTTAGTCCAAGCCCTCTTACAAGCAGCAGGGGAGGGAACCGAGGTGATTCCTTTAATGGGGGCAACAGATGCTTCAAACTTTGACCGCTTATCAGAGGACTACGACCTGGCCATTTTTGGACCTGGTGAAACAGAAACCTCCCATCAAATTGATGAACATGTGCTCGTCGACGATTATCTCCAATTTATTGATATCTATAAGCAAGCCATTGTTCAATATTTGAAAGCAAGTGAATAAATTCATGTTCAAGCCTAAAGCTTAAATTCTATCAAAGAAAGGATGATGAAGATGGATTACATGCAAATTGCGAACAGTCCCATCCTCTTTATCTTATGTGCCCTGGTCGTTTTGATTGTTTTCTCCCAAGCCGCGCTTTTTGTTTATAAGGGCTACCAACGGGGCAAAGAAATCGGCATGCAAGAAAAAGTCTTAAAAAAAACCATGACCAATGCGGCCATGTTAACTGTCGTTCCGTCCTTGCCCATTATTGTCATGATGCTCACCTTATCCGTTCCTTTGGGTAAGTACTTCCCTTGGTTGCGTTTATCGGTGGTAGGGTCCGCCGTTTATGAAGGGACAGCCGCCAATGTGGCTGCTCAAAGCCAAGGACTAACCGATATTTCCGACCCTAATCTCACTCCCCGCATTTTTATTATCATCCTCTTTGTGATGACCATAGGAATCATATGGGGAATTGTCTTTAATATTTTATTTATGGGGCAGTTAGATAAGTTCTCTAGCAAGGCCAAATCTAATCCCGCTATCGCAAACTTTATCCCCATCTTGTCGGGGGCGATGTTTATCGCTCTTTTGATTACCTTATCAACCCCCTATGTCGCTGATTTTTCTCAGACTTCTAATCTTGTTGCTTTTATTGCGGCTGGACTGACCACTATTGTCATTGAAATCATTAGCAAACGGATGGATTCTAATATCCTGAAAGATTTTGAACTCCCCATTGCCATGATTATCGGTATGGCTGCAGTAATTGTCCAGACCCAACTCTTCTAGAAAGGATGATGAGATGTCACACGAAAAAAACATTCGTAGTTCAAAAGAATTTTCCGCCGATATTAACCGCTTAGGTCGGCTGACTTCCATTATTGCTTTAATCGCCATGTTTGCAGTCCCATTGGGCACGGCCTATTACTACAATGTCGGCTTAGACCTGGGGAAAGCCTTTGCGGCCGCATCCAGTTTGATTGCCATTTTCCTACCGACAGCCGTGGCTGAAAACCTGTCTTTCTATCCTATTTTTGGTTCTGGGGCCATGTATCTGTCTTCCATTACCGGAAACATCACCAATATGAAACTTCCCGTGACCGTTTCCGGCCAAAAAATTGCCAATGCTGAAGCTGGAACAGAAAAAGGAGACATTATCGCTATTATTACGGTAGGGATATCCTCCATGGTCACCATTCTAATTTTAATTATCGGAGCCTTTTTAATTGGCTCTTGGCTGGTTCCCATTCTCGAACATCCCGTTCTAAAACCAGGCTTTGACCATATTACACCGGCTTTGTATGGTGCCATTACCGTCCCTCAAATTATTCGCAATCCTAAACTTGCCCTCGTGCCTCTGCTTTATACGGGTGGTTTTTACTTCATCTTAGGGGCGGACCGTTTCGGCCAATACCAATCCTATATTCTTTTGAGTTCCATGCTCGTTTCAGTATTGGTGGCCTACTTTTTACACCGCCGCCAATCAACAGAAGAAAAGTAAAGATGAGAAGCTCCTTGGCTCATAAAAATCTACCAAGGACACCAAGGATAATCGCTGGCTTTCGAACCGGCGATTTTTTTTTGGGAAAATTGGTACTTACCAGTCTACACTGCTCGTCTTAAAACGAGCCAAAGGAGAGGCGAGGACTTTTCTTTCAAAATGCTTTTCTGCTAAGATGGAAGAGTTAGTGAAGAAAAGTTTTGAAAGATAAATCACATTTTAAGGAGTGTTATCATGTTAGATCGCATGCGTCAGGATGAGTTTTCACAAGTCTTTGATATTATGAAAGCGAGTTTCCCTCCAGAAGAAATGCGACCTTATGTTGAGGAAGAGAACTTATTAAATATTGACCAATACGAGATTTACGTCATCCGTGATGAGGATCAAGAATCTGTTAAGGCCTTTATTTCCATTTGGGAATTCCCAAGCTTTATCTATGTGGAGCATTTTGCTGTCAGCCCTGACTTTCGTAATCAAGGGCTAGGGGGAGAAATCATCGACCGCTTATGTGAGGATACGGATAAAGACGTTATTTTAGAAGTTGAACCCGCAGGGGAGGAAATGGCTAACCGCCGCATTGCCTTCTATGAACGCCACGGCTTCCAGTTAAATGATTACCCTTACTTCCAACCCAAGCTGACCGACGACCATGACGAATTGCCCCTCCAACTCATGTCACAGCCGGCCCCCTTATCTGAAGACCAGTTCGATGATATTCGCCAGGTCTTGTATGAGCTCGTTTACGGCTATGAACAAGCCGACTAGGACGATTCTCTAAAGCAGAGCTCTTAAAAAGCAAACCAAAAAGGATCCCAAAGCTTTTATGCTTTGGGATCCTTTTATTTTTCTAAAAGCGGTTTTTGAGGCTGAACTTAAATCAAGTCGACTGCTGCCATCTCTCTTTTGAGATCTTCTTTGGTTTGATCAGAAGGTTCACCCAGAGGCAGGCGGGCAGGACCCGTTTCAAAACCAATATATTTTAAGGCTTCTTTGACTGGAATAGGGTTAGGTTCTTGGAATAAGACATCAATCAAGCTTTTGTATTGCGCTTGGAGGGCCGCTGCTCGGACATAATCATTGTCTAAGCAAGCTTGAACCATCTCATGGACCGCTTGGGGAGCAATATTAGCCAGGACTGAAATAACGCCTTTCCCTCCCATGGACATCAAAGGCACCACCACGTCATCATTACCAGAATACATATCAATAGCACCTTGAGTGGCATGGACATTGGCAACGGTTTTGGAGAGGTCGCCAACCGCATCTTTAATGGCTACCACATTGTCAATCTCTAAAAGAGCAGGGAGGGTAGAAGAAGCAATGGTCATGCCTGTACGGCCGGGCACATCATAGAGAATGATAGGAATATCAATATCTGCCGCAATGGCTTTGTAGTGGTCGATCAGACCAGATTGATTGGTTTTGAGGTAATAAGGGGTGACCGACAAGATGGCATCGGCTCCCACTTCAGCGACTGAACGGGTGAGGGCAGCCCCATGGCGGGTATCGTTAGATCCTGCTCCCGCTACAACGGGCAGACGACCGTCAATGTGGTCAACAGTGAATTTGACGAGTTCAATTTGTTCTTCATCCGTCTGAGTGGAAGCTTCACCTGTTGTCCCAGCTACAATAATTGCATCCGTGTGGTTTTCCAGATGGAAGTCCAACATGTCGGCAAACACCTCATAGTTAATCGATCCATCCTCATGGTAGGGGGTGACAATAGCAACACCAGATCCAGTAAAAATAGTCATAATAAATGTCCTCCTCAATCTATTTAAACAAAAAAGAGACTAAGAGCATTGTGCGTCTCAGTCTCCATCTGTAGATCTGGCTTTATGGAAATTTAACTCAATGCCCAGCAAAGACAAGCACTCCATGATAAAAATGGGCTTTTTATCTGACAGCTGCTACCTTATTCAAGTAGACAGCCAACGGTTCTTCCCCGCTTCGGCGTTCACACCTTTAACATTGTAAACGCGACCTCTACATCTTCACTTTTCGTCATTCAATTTTGTTTATTGCTTGTACTCTAACACGATATGGAAAGTGTTGCAAGAGATTTGGCTTGGGTTAGGACTTCCCTATAGTAAGTCTAATAAATCCATATCTTTATTTAACTATCAAATAGTGAGACAAAAAAATTGGGTTATGGGATCATAACCTTTAAACTAAAAGTAAGAAATGGAGGTAAAATTTATGTCTTATAATCGTTTTACTGAAAAAGTTGTGATTGTTACTGGAGCAGCCAGTGGTATTGGCGAAGATGCTGCTAAGTCTTTTGCCCAAGAAGGCGGACAAGTGGTTGTTTCTGATATTAATGAAGAAGAAGGCCAACGTGTGGTCGAGGAGATCAAAGCGGACGGAGGGGAAGCTAGCTTCATCAAAGCGGACTCTTCAAGTGAAGAAGAAATTAAAGCCCTGGTCGCCGACACGGTTGACACTTATGGTCGTTTGGATGTCATGGTTGCCAATGCCGGCATTAACATCGAAGGTAAAGTTGATGAATTACCAACTGAAGACTATCTGAAAGTCATCGACATCAACCTCAACGGAACATTCTATTGTAACAAATATGCTGTCCAACAATTCAAAAAACAAGAATCTGGTGGGGCAATTGTCAACATTGGATCCATCCACTCCCATGTGGCACGCGAAGGCTTAACCGCTTACTCAACCACTAAGGGTGGGGTCAAAATGCTTACTCAAATGGTCGGAACAACTTATCCTGAAGAGGGCATCCGTGCGAATATGGTCTGCCCAGGCTATATCAATACCCCATTGACTGAAACCGTTGCGCCTGAAATTCGTGAAGGCTTAGCCGATATGCATCCCATCAAACGCATGGGCGAAGTCGAAGAAGTATCAGCAGCTATCCTTTTCTTAGCGTCAGACGATGCTTCCTTTATCACAGGAACCGACTTACTCGTTGATGGCGGTTACACAGCGGTTTAGTTTAACAGCCGATTCTCGGCCAAATCATCAAAAATAGGCTGATAAAAAGCCATCTCGTCCTGATGTGGGGCGAGATTTTTTAGTCTATTTTTTGACTGGAAAAGAATGATTATAGGCTTTTGACGGGTGATGTTCTCAATTGAACATTTTTAAAAAATAAATCTCTCATTTTGCTCGTCTGACCTACTGGCCCTTCCTTAAGGGTATACTATTCGTACAAATAAAAATTGTTTAACCTCGTTCGACCATAAAAACTCATTGCATCAAACGACTCTATGGGAATTCTTAACCTACCAGTAAATTCCTCAATAGATCCAAATATATGAAAATAGCTATCCCTTTTTCAATATAGCTTTGGGTTAAATAATTTATTTGGTAAGCGCCAGATTATTTATCTTCTGGCGTTTATTTTTTATATTTGCAACTTGCAATCAGAAAGGAAACAGTTTTGCTTGAAAAAATATCAACCCGTATTGCCCAGACCTTAAGAAGAATTAGAAAGGCCAAGCATTTAACACAAACTGATCTCAGCCCGAAAAACATGGCCAGATCGACCGTTTCCAAAAATGAAAGGGCAGTTCAGCCCATTTTGTTTACCACGATGTTATATTATCTTGAAAAATTACAAATCGATATCAGCGAATTTATGTTTATTTGCCGTGACTATAATTTAAGTGATAGTGATCAGCTAATCAATGAATTTATTGAGGCTGTCGAACAGACGGATATTGGTCAACTAAAGGATATTCAGGAAGGTTTGGACTCCTATACCCAAGTAAATCCCTATGACTGGTATTTAGGAATGATCCACCAATTTATTGAGGAAATTTTAGCCCATGCGTCAAAACAAATCTCCTTTGAAGATTATGAAGACCATCTGAGAGAGCTGGCCCTTAGTAGCTGGCATAAAATTAATTCTTATGATGAATGGTATCTGTACGAATTTCGTTTTTTAAATTATATTGCCTACTACCTTCCTTTTCATGAAGTCGAAATCATCCTCAATCAAATTTTCATAAAATTCGAACGTTATCAAGATTTCCCTGATTTTGACTCTATTTACTGTGCCTTCGTCCTCAATATCAGTGGTTATTATCTCATGCATGCCCACCGGGATAAGGCCTATGAATTATTGGATGAAAATGAACAAAAAATTTTGACCAGTAAAAACAGTGATTATAGGGCTATTTTATTGGTGAGAAAAGCCATTGCTTCCGAAAATATCGCTGACTTAAAGAACTTACTCGATCATTTGACTTATCTGACGGCCAACTCAGCCCTGCAGAAAAAATTAAAATTGGAAGTGGTCAATTTTTTCCCAGAATTCTTTACCCACCATCCGTCTTACATTCACTCCTTTGACCCACAAAACTTTGAAAAAATTGGTTTTTCCCGCTTTTACTGGCTGATTGTTTAAGGAAAAAAGAAGGGAAAAGTCAACTTTCGATTCAGTTTTTAATTTTTGTTTAAATTTCTTCAGCTGCCCATTTTCTTAAAAAGGATTTAATCTATTGGTGTATAATATGAGCAAGTCGTATGAGGAGGAATTAAAATGAAAAAATCTAGTAAATTGGCGGTATTGACGGTAGCTACTGCCTTAAGCGTATTTGCTGCGCCAACAGTTTTTGCCGATAAAATTCAAATTCAACCGATGTTTACTTACGGTGAAAGCTTGAACCAAAGCCAATACCAAACCACCTTAAATGCTCTAGGAGTTGAAGAAGGGGCTCAAGGGATTGAAGTTCACATCAATGAGCTGAATGACTTATTGAATGACACTTATCCTTATAAGCAAGTTTATTCTTCAACTTATATTACCCCAGCTCAAAATGATGGAAAAATATCAGTAGAAATCGTAACGCCTGATACCATTACAGCCATCACTCCGGTCCAATATCAAAATGCAGCCTTAACCGCTGGAGCAGTGGATGTCGATATCAAAGTCGCCTCAGCTGTCCCTGTCGATGGGTCAGGAGCCTTAGCTGGCGTTTATAAAGCCTTTGCAGAAGCAGGTTATGCCTTAGATGACCAAGCCGTTTCTGTGGCTCAAGATGAATTGGATGTCACCTCTAGCATCAACCAAGAAAACCAAGGCAAAGAAGGCTATTCAGATGAAGTCCTCAATGCTGCTATAGCAGAAATCAAAACCCAAATCGACCAAACCAAAATCGAAAACAATGGCGAAATTAATATTGAACAAATCCAAGTGATTGTTAATAATGTCATCAACAATTACAACTTAGAAGGCATTTTAAGTGAAGAGAATATTACTTCCATCATCAATCAAATGGAAAACTTTGCGCAAATTGAACTGACTGACCAACAACGTGAACAAATCCGTAATTTAGGCCAAAGCTTGGCTGAACAAGGCGGTAAAATTTTCGACCAAGCCAAAACAGCTTGGGACAATGCCGACAAAGAACAGCTAGCAGAAGACGGCCAATCTCTGTGGGACGCTATTGTCAACTTCTTCCAAACCTTATTTGGCGGTAGCCAAGACAATGCCGACCAAGGACAAGGCTAAGAAGATAATAGCTAGCCATTAAATAGTTCTCATCCCCCTAAAGGAAGCGAAAAAATTAAGCGCCTTTAGGGGGTTTTTTATGGTCAATAGCTTAAAAACTCTCCTTTTGCTGCCAGATTTTAGCAAGAGAGGGGGCTTAGACCTAGAGTAGACAATTTTATAGCTTGAAGAAACAGTTGGGTGAGTTAGCTAGGGAAGGGGCCTGGATGAAATAAAAGCCAGCTCTGGCTCGGGGAGAGCATCCAAAAAACAATCAAGCTGATAATCTAAAGGAAGGCTTGAGTATAACTCATATCCTTAGATTTAAGTGGGGGGAAGGAGTAAGCTGATATTAATATTTGAAAGGAAAAAGGTGATGAAATGTTATACCCCCAAGCAAGTGAAAGTCGCGCGGTCATGGATTTAAGTGGAATTTGGCGCTTCAAGGTCGATGATGAAGAAGGCTTTGATCCTGGTCTGCCGTTAGAAGATAGTCGTTCAGTGGCGGTTCCTGCCTCCTATAATGACCAATTTCCTGATCTTGAGCTGAGACAGCATGCCGGTTATTTTATTTATCAGAGGGAGTTTAGCGTACCGACTGCTTTGCAAAATGATCGTGTCATCTTGCGCTTTGGCTCAGTAACCCACGAAGCTTGGGTCTATGTTAACGGTGAGGAAGTCAGCCATCACAAGGGGGGCTTTACTCCATTTGAAGCAGACATCACCGATCTTCTCCAAAAAGGGAAAAATCTCTTGACTGTTCACGTTTCTAATCTTTTGGACTACAGCACGCTACCGGTTGGAAACTACTCTGAAAGCAAGGATGAAGATGGCAAGATTGTCCATCATGTGGATGAAAACTTTGACTTCTTCAACTATGCCGGTATTCATCGTCCCGTTAAACTCTATACCCGCCCAGCGACATATATTGAAGATATCACCATCACTCCTGAGGTGAATGTAGAGGATACTTCTAGTAAAATTCAGATCCAAACGACAGTTGTGGGGGACTATGACTCTGTTCGCTTGAGTCTTTATGATGAAGAAGGGCACAAAGTCGGCCTAGGTGAAGGAGCAGAAACTAGCCTTTCGCTCGCAAAAACGCGTCTCTGGCAGCCACTGGATGCCTACCTTTACAGTTTGACGGTCGAGTTGATTAAGGATGATGACACCCTTGATGTTTACACCGAGGACTTCGGTGTACGTACTGTCGAGGTCAACGATGGGCAATTCCTCATTAATGGCCAGCCTTTTTACTTCAAAGGCTTTGGTAAGCACGAAGACACTTATGTCAATGGCCGTGGCTTGAACGAAGCTTACAATGTCTTAGATGTTGAAATGATGAAAGAGATGGGCGCCAACTCCATTCGAACCTCCCATTATCCTTATTCTGAAGAAATGATGCGCCTTTGCGACCGGGAAGGAATCGTGGTCATCGATGAAGTGCCGGCGGTTGGCCTTCTCGATGGTTTTAACTTTGATGTTTCAAACCTGGATGGATTGAAAGACGACCAGACCTGGTCTGTCATGGAAACGCATGATGCCCATGAACAAGCCATCCGTGAATTAATCGCCCGCGACAAGAACCATGCTTGTGTGGTCATGTGGTCGATCGCTAATGAAGCAGCCAACTATGCCAACGGAGCGTATGACTACTTTAAGCCTTTCTTCGACTTGGCTCGAGAACTCGACCCGCAAAAAAGACCCTGCACCTATGTTTCACTTTTGTTGACGACCCCTCAAACAGACCAAACGACTGAACTGGTGGATGTGATTTGCCTGAACCGCTACTACGGTTGGTATGTGGAGACAGGAAAATTAGACCAAGCAGAGGAAAAAACCCGTCAAGAGCTCCAACAATGGCAGGAAAAATATCCTGAGAAGCCGATCATGTACACTGAGTATGGAGCCGATACAGTCGCTGGTTTTCATTCTGTTTATGGTGAGCCTTTCACCGAGGAATTCCAAGAAGACTACTACAAGATGAATTCTAAAGTCTTTGACGAAATCGATCACTTTGTCGGTGAACAACTTTGGAACTTTGCCGACTTCCAAACCAAATTCGGTGTGGCTCGAGTCCAAGGGAATAAAAAGGGGATCTTCACCCGCCAGAGAGAACCCAAACGTGTTGTCCGCTATCTCAAAGACCGCTGGACCAACATTCCCAATTTCAACTATAAATCTTAAGCCATAAAATAGGAGCTCCAAGCAAGTGAAAACTTACTTGGAGCTTTTTTATCTGTTCAAAAAGATATAGCAAAATAAGAAAGCTAATAATATGAGGAGAATGACTAAAATGTACTTTTTATTTTTGTAAGCGCTATTTATTTCCATCAGCCATGTAGCTATATATAAGCCAGCGGATAAGAAAATCAAAGTTAAAGCTCCGGTGGCCAAAATAGAAAACCAAATATTAGGATAGGACAAATTAAAAATGAAGATCAGAAGGAGGAGAAAGAGAGCTATAACTGTAATTACTACAGCAATCCTTCTAATTTTTTCTATTTTATATTTATTACGATTTTCTTTTTTCATTTTTAGCTCCGCCTTCATAAGCGCTGTTCAAGCAAAACTAAACTAAATGAACATTGGAAGGAGCTAGGGAAGATGTCATATTATCATACTCGTTAAATTGCATTCAATTTAACCAGATAGAATAGGCTCAATTAGTTATAAGCGTGCAAATCTATCTATGTAATGAAAGTGTCTTATTAAATTCCTAACTAATTTCAAACGCTGAAGACGATCATTAATTATGTAAAACAACTCACATAATGAATATAGTAGTAAGTACAGTTAAAACCATAAATGATATTGAATTGTGAAAAAAACAAAAAATTATATTTTTCCAAGTCAGTAACAATTTTAATTAAAAGAACATAGATTGATGGTAAAAGGAGAGACTGACTCTATTCCATATGACGAACGTAGCAAGACAGCAGAATTAGTTACCTGGTTAAGAAAGAGATTTCAAATACCATTATAGAATGTTTGAATTAAGTAGTTATGATGATAAAGATAGGATTAGAAAGTTTATTAACCAGCAAAACATTAATAAATTTTATCCTAAAGAATCAAGAAGCAAAGATGAAATTCAGAAAGATTACGAAAACGAATATTGAAACATTTAGTAAGCTAATGGAAATATTTAAGGGGAAGAATCCTACATCTCATACTGTTTCGATATTTAGACTTTTAATTAGTGATATTTAAATAAAAAGAAAACAAATCCATTAAACAACACAAACATACACAAAAGAGAAAGTTTAAGGAGGTGTATAGATG
>JBHWOX010000011.1:0-55515 GCA_043424615.1 Atopococcus sp. | reverse complement strand
AGCACGTGATTGAAGCTCACGGTGTCGGCAGTTCGATTCTGTCTTGCGCCATATATGGAGGGGTAGCGAAGTGGCTAAACGCAGCGGACTGTAAATCCGCCCTCATCGAGTTCGGGAGTTCGAATCTCTCCCCCTCCATTTTCTTAATATGGCGGTTGTGGCGAAGTGGTTAACGCATCGGATTGTGGCTCCGACACTCGAGGGTTCGATTCCCTTCAACCGCCCTTTTATGAATGGGCTATAGCCAAGCGGTAAGGCAACGGGTTTTGGTCCCGTGATTCTTAGGTTCGAATCCTAATAGCCCAATTAATTTTATATTGGCGGAATAGCCAAGTGGTAAGGCAGAGGTCTGCAAAACCTTTATCGCCGGTTCGAATCCGACTTCCGCCTTTTCAAATGAATAACAATAACTTTTAATCACCATAAATGCTGTAGAAACAGTGTTTGTGGTTTTTGTTTTTTTTATTTATCTATTTATTGATTTATAATAGGATTAGAATGGTGAGATGTGCTCACAAGGACCATGTGAAATAAAAGAGAAAATGTTAATAAACATGATTGAAAGAGTGCGTTAATCTAACTGCTAGCATAGTCGATATTTTTGAAAACAGAAAATATATATTCACAAGCTAATGGAGGATTACTATGAAGAAAGTAAGAGGTTTTGAAGTCGTCAATGCCTACCAACATCTGTCTGATCAATTGTTGCCAAGGAGGGGAAGTTACCATTCTGCTGGATATGATTTTTTTGCTGCTGAGGAGACAATCATTCCTTCCATTCATAAGCAAGTTAAATCCACCTTGGTGCCGACTGGGGTCAAGGCTTATATGCCCGAAGATGAGTTTCTCCTGTTGGTTAATCGTTCTTCTAGTCCGCGCAAGCGTAATTTAGCTCTTCCTAATGGGGTTGGAATTATTGATGCGGATTATTATAATAATGAAAGTAATGAAGGTGAGATTTTTCTTCAGCTGATCAATTATGGAAATGAAGATTTTAAAGTGGAATGTGGCGCACGGATTTGTCAGGGAATTTTCATGAAATACCTCTTGGCTGATAATGAAATTAAGCCTGAATCTAGCCGGCAGGGTGGTTTTGGATCGTCAGGGTCATAGTTGGGGCGTTAGATTTTAAGAAAGGATGGGAAGATGGCTAAGAAAAAAACCGTCTATATCTGTGATGAGTGTGGATATGATTCTCCAAAATGGATGGGGCAGTGTCCTAATTGCCAAGCATGGAATACCATGCAAGAGCAACAGATTTCTAAGTCTGAACCAGCATCGACCAGTTTATATGGGGGTCAAGAAAAAGCCCATCCGCATAAATTAAATGAGCTAGTGGCGACAGAAGAAGACCGAATCATGACTTCAATGGCTGAATTTAATCGGGTTCTTGGTGGTGGGGTCGTTCCTGGATCGCTTATCTTAATTGGAGGGGATCCTGGGATAGGTAAATCGACCTTGCTTTTGCAAGCTTCTGCCGAGCTGGCGGACCAAGGCCAGCAAGTACTTTATGTCACAGGAGAAGAAAGTGAAAATCAAATAAAAATGCGGGCTGACCGTTTGAGCTTGCCGACGAATGACTTTTATGTTTATCCTGAAACCAATTTAGCCGATATCCAACAAGCCATTGAAAAATTGGATATTGATTTATTGGTGATTGACTCCATACAAACCATGATTCATCCCGAAGTTGATTCAGCTGCTGGATCTGTCTCTCAAGTCAGAGAATCAACCGCTGAATTAATGAAATGGGCTAAAAATAATCAAATCAGTATTTTTATTGTGGGTCATGTGACCAAGCAGGGAAGTATAGCAGGACCACGCATGTTGGAACATATGGTAGATACGGTCTTGTATTTCGAAGGAGATCAAAACTATAGCTTCAGAATCCTGCGGTCGGTCAAAAACCGGTACGGTTCGACTAATGAAATTGGAGTCTTTGAAATGCAGGAAGACGGATTGAAAGAGGTTTTAAACCCTTCTGAAATTTTCCTAGAAGAACGCTTGGCCGGGACGTCCGGGTCGTCAGTGGTTGTTTCAATGGAAGGGACTCGCCCCATCCTGGCAGAAATTCAGGCTTTGATTACCCCGACCATATTTGGTAATGCCCGGCGAACCGCTTCGGGCTTAGACTATAATCGGGTGTCTTTAATTATGGCCGTATTAGAAAAAAGAGCTAATTTAATGCTACAAAACCAGGACGCTTACTTGAAAGCTTCGGGAGGGATGAAATTAGACGAGCCAGCCATCGATTTGTCCATTGCTATGGCTATCGTGTCCTCTTACTTGGAGAATCAGACGGATGCTGCAGAATGTTTTGTTGGCGAATTAGGGTTGACTGGAGAAATTCGGCGGGTGAGCCGGATAGGCCAACGCATCAATGAAGCGGCTAAATTAGGTTTCAAACGAATCTACATCCCTAAAAATAATTTAGCTGAATTAAAAGTGGAGGACTATTCTATTGAAGTTAAGGGCTTGACCACCATTAAGGAAGGTATCGACCTGGTTTTTAAATAATCAATAGAATGTTGGAGACTTATAATTTTTTTTAAGATTAGCCGCTAATATTAATGCATACAGTTAAAGGAGGTGAAAAAAATGAGTCGAATGATTATTCGTTTAGTTTTTGTGATTGTAGGGGCAGCTCTTGGCTATTATATTTTGCCTGAATTTTATGACTATTTACCCTTTAATGTTCCTATGATTTTTGATAATGCCATTGCGCACTTTATTATTTTTGGCTTTATATTTTTTATTCTTGCAACAATGGTTGAAAATTACATTCTCAAAGCTCTCTATAAGCTTGAGCAGTTGAGTAAAGATTTGCAGTTATCCTATATCATTATTGGAGCAGTTGGAGCAGTCATCGGCCTGGTGATTGCCTGGCTGATTAACCTCTCCTTAATGAGTTTACAAATTCCATTCATTTCCAATGTCCTACCGATTGTGATCACTATCGTTTTTGCTTACTTAGGTTTTTCTATTGCTACTAACCGCCGTGATGAAATATCTTCTTGGTTTAACCAGCGAAATGGGAGACAGGAAGAGGAAGAGCAAGAAGTTCTAGCAGATATAAAAGATAGTCACATGATTCCCTATAAGGTTTTAGATACCTCTGCCATTATTGATGGCCGTATCAAAGAAGTTCTCAATACAGGTTTCCTCGAAGGAACCTTTATCGTTAGCAATGATGTTCTACAGGAATTACAGCATATTGCAGACTCTGCCGATCATTTGAAAAGAGAAAAAGGACGGCGGGGCTTAGATATTTTGAACGATTTGCAAAATGATGATCGCTTTAAGTTGGAAATGTACCAAGACCAACCGGATAAAGATATTGAAGTGGATCAAAAACTTGTGAATTTAGCGAGCCGTTTGCAAGGAGCTTTGGTGACGACTGATTACAATTTGAATAAAGTGGCTGCTTTTCAAAATGTTCCCGTCTTAAACATCAATGATTTGGCGAACTCTGTTAAACCTGTTGTTATTGCAGGAGAAGAAATGACCGTGACTGTAGTAAAAGAAGGTACCGAACGCCAACAAGGGGTCGGTTATTTGAGCGATGGAACCATGGTGATTGTTGAAGATGGGCGCAAATACATGCACCAACCCATTGACACGGAAGTTACTTCCACTATTCAGACGTCAGCTGGCCGTATGATTTTCACTAAACCCACTGATAAGTGGCTGAAAGAGCATGGCCATTAAGTTTGCGTGGCTAGAAAAAGGCCGCTAACTATGATATTCTTGACATAACTATTAGAATGATAAATAAAGGAGACAAAGTCATGACCAAAGATATTCGCGTACGTTATGCCCCAAGTCCGACAGGGCACTTGCATATCGGTAATGCACGTACAGCAGTATTTAACTATTTATTTGCCCGCCATTATGGGGGAGACTTCATTATCCGCATTGAAGACACCGACACCAAACGGAATGTTGAACGCGGAGAAGAGAGTCAGCTTGAAAATTTAGCTTGGTTGGGTGTGGAATGGGATGAAAGTCCTCAACAACCGGGAGAGTATGGTCCATACCGCCAATCCGAACGGGTGGAGCTTTACCAGCAGTATGTAGAGCAAATGCTAGAAGCTGGGCATGCTTATCCAGCTTTTGATACCCCAGAGGAATTAGAGAAACAAAGAGAAAAACAAAGAGCCAATGGAATTGCCCCACACTATACAGGCAAATGGCGTGATGCTTCTGAAGAAGAGATCGAACAAGCCCGCCAAGAAGGACGACCAGAAGCGATTCGTTTCCGCATTCCTGATGAAGGATCAGTTGAATTCGAGGACATGGTCAAAGGTAAAGTTCAGTTTGACAATGATTCTTTAGGTGGCGACTTCATTATTTTCAAGAGTGATGGCATGCCAACCTATAATTTTGCCGTGGTGGTGGATGATCATTTAATGGGCATCAGCCATGTGTTACGTGGAGATGACCATGTCGCCAACACCCCTAAACAAATTTTAATGTATCAAGCTTTAGGTTGGGACGTCCCTACTTTTGGCCACATGACTTTGATTTTCAATGCGGATACAGGTAAAAAATTATCCAAGCGTGACGAGGGGGTCTTACAGTTTATTGAAGACTACCGCGAATTGGGCTACCATCCAGATGGCTTGTTTAACTATATTTCTTTCTTGGGGTGGTCTCCTGAAGGTGAGGATGAAATATATTCCCCTGACCAATTGATTGACATTTTTGATGTGAACCGCTTGAGTAAGTCACAAGCAAGCTTTGATCAAGATAAATTAGACTGGCTTTCCGCCCAATATATTGCAAAAATGGACAGCCAGGAATTAACACAATGGGCACAGCCCCATTTAATAAAAGCAGGCATGCTCGCTGAATCTCCTTCAGAAGAAGATCTGACTTATGCTCAAAAAGTAGTGGAACTCTACCAAAAAGAAATGCACTATGCGGCTGAGATTGTTGACCTGGCGGCTGTTTTCTTCAAGGATGTTCCAGAATTCTCAGAAGCTGCTCAGGAAGCTTTAGCGGCAGAAGATGCTAAAATTGTCTTGGAAGCCTTTAAAGAAAAATTATCAGCCTTAGATGAATCAGACTATCAAGCAGACCAAGTCCAAGCTATTATTAAAGAGGTTCAAAAAGAAACAGGCGTGAAAGGCAAAGGCCTCTACATGCCCCTCCGTGCCTCATTAATTGGTGAGGCTCATGGCCCAGGTGCCAATGAAGTAGTGGAAGTTCTAGGAAAAGAAAAAACACTAGACCACCTCAACCATACCCTTGAGCACTTCCATAATTAATGAATAACTAAGATAAGAGAAAGTATAAGGGAAAAGCCAGCCCAGCAAGTTTGAGAGGATGAAAGTCAAACCTGGCTATCCCTTAGAAATGCCTCTTGGAGTTCATCCGCCCAATGGAGTAAGCGGATGCGGTCACAACCGTTATCTGTTCAAGCTTAAAGAAAAAGTGGAACCACACCAGCAGTGTCTTTTGTTTAGACACTGCTTTTTTGATAGATTGCCGAAATAGAAAGGATAAAGCCATGATAAAAATATATAACACCCTCAGCCATGAATTAGAAGACTTTCACCCGATTGAAGACGGGCAAATTAAGATGTATGTGTGCGGGCCAACCGTCTATAACTACATCCATATTGGTAATGCCCGTTCCATCGTTGCCTTTGATGTTATCCGCCGCTACTTGCTTTACCGCGGCTATGATGTCCAATATGTCTCCAACTTCACGGATGTGGATGATAAAATTATCAAGGCGGCCAAAGAAGAAGGAATTAGCACGGAAGCTTTAGCCGATAAATATATCGCCGCCTATTTTGAAGATACTCAAGCTTTAAATGTTATGAAGGCCGACCACCATCCTCGGGTGAAAGATTACATCCCTGAAATTATTGATTTTGTCCAAGTTTTAATTGACAAGGGCTATGCTTATGAAGCTGATGGCGATGTTTACTATGCCGCTAGTAAATTTGGAGATTATGGTAAATTATCTAAAATATCAATCGCGGACTTAAAAGAAGGGGCCAGCCAGCGTTTAGCCGAGGATGCCAGCCAGCATAAACGGGAGTCGGTTGATTTTGCTTTGTGGAAAAAGGCCAAAGAAGGGGAAATCAGTTGGGACTCTCCTTGGGGCCAAGGACGTCCAGGCTGGCATATTGAGTGCTCTGTCATGTCCACTGAACTTTTAGGCGATCATTTCGACATTCATGGCGGTGGGTTAGACCTGACTTTCCCTCATCATGAAAATGAAATTGCCCAATCAGAAGCAAAAACAGGGACCCAATTTGCGAATTATTGGATGCATAATGGCTTTGTCAACATGGATGATGAAAAAATGTCCAAATCCTTGGGAAATTTTGTTCTCGTTCATGACTTAGTCAAAGAAGTTGACCCGCAAATTATTCGTTTCTTTATGGCCCAAGCCCATTACCGCTTACCTATTAACTATACCGAGCGGACCTTACAGGAAGCTGAAACCAATCTCAAGCGGGTGCGTCAAGCCTACATAAACGCTGACTATCGTTTGGCGGATGCGGCTTTTGAATTAGAAGATGATGCGGACGCCATCCAGCTGATGGAGGACTTAGAAAGAGAATTCCAAAAACAAATGGACGATGACTTTAACGCGGCCAATGGGATGACTGTTATTTATGATATGGGTAAAACGATCAATAAATATGCCGAACGTGAGCATGTGTCTCAGCAAGTCTTGACTTATTACATGGCTCGTTATGAAGAGTTGCTTGAAATTTTTGGTATAGTGGTTAAGGATGAAGAAGAATTACTAGATGCAGAGATTGAAGCTTTAATTGACGAACGAGAAGAAGCCCGTCAAAATAAAGATTTTAACCGAGCCGATGCTATTCGAGATCAATTAAAAGACCAAGGGATTTTATTAGAGGATACCCCTCAAGGCATTCGTTGGAAAAGGGGTTAAAGAATGAAAGCTCAGCTATTGAACGGTCTGACCCTTGCTTATATGGGGGATGCTGCTTATGAAAGTGTGATTCGTTTGCACTTGATTCAATCTGGTTTGACTAAGCCCAATGACCTCCACCACCGGGCGACTGCCTATGTTTCTGCTAAGGCCCAGGCCGCTATTTTGGATGCTTTGTTAGAAGACAATCGCTTGACTGAAGAAGAAAAACAGCTTGCTAAGCGAGGACGCAATGCCAAAAGCCACACCAAGGCCAAGCATGCTGACCTGGCCACCTACCAAGCTTCGACTGCTTTTGAAGCCTTGATGGGCGCTTTGTATTTGAATCAAGAGATGGATCGCTTTGAGGATTTATGCCAACAAGCCATCCGATACGTAGAAAATAAAAACTAAAGGAGAAAGACTATGGCTGAAAAGCAAGTAACTGACTTATTAATTGGTCGTAATCCAGTAATTGAAGCCTTACAATCTGATCGCGACATCCATAAATTATTTATCCAGGAGGGCTTATCCTCTGGTCGGATGGATCAGATTATTCGTTTGGGGAAAAAACGCCAAGCCGATATCCGCTATGTGCCAAAAGAAAAATTAGATAAGATGTCAGACCACGGGGTGCATCAAGGCGTCATCCTGACCGTAGCCGCTAAAGATTATGCGAGTTTGGATGAGGTTTTTGACTTGGCGGCTCAAAGAGAAGAAGACCCTTTCATCATCTTATTGGATGAAATCGAAGACCCCCATAACTTGGGTTCGGTTTTAAGAACAGCTGATGCCGTTGGGGTTCATGGGGTCGTTATTCCCAAACACCGGGCTGTCGGTTTGACAGCAACAGTAGCAAAAACGTCAGCAGGGGCTATCGAACATGTGCCTGTCGTTCGGGTCACCAATATGGTGGACACCATCAAAGAATTAAAAAACAGAGGGGTGTGGGTATTCGGGACAGACGCCGGTGGTGAAGACTACCGTAGCTGGAATGCTCAAGGCCCTATTGCAATCGTCATTGGTAATGAAGGGTCCGGAATGAGTCGGTTAGTGAAAGAAAATTGTGATGGTATTGTCACCCTGCCAATGCTGGGAGAAATTTCTAGCTTGAATGCTTCAGTGGCGGCCGGGGTCATCATGTATGAAGTCTTCCGCCAACACCACCAGCGCAAGTAGGAGGATGACCATGATTATCAAAAGGGAACTTCTAATGGTTGATGGCTATAATATGATTGGCTCTTGGCCTAATTTAGTTCCGCTCAAAAAATTAGATAAGATGGCTGACGCCAGAGACCTCCTCCTGCGTGAGCTGAGTGATTATTCTCGCTATAAAAAAATACAAACCATCGTTGTTTTTGACGCTCAACTGGTCCCCGGCATTCAGCGGACCTATGACTACCACTCCTTACAAGTGGTCTTCACCCAAGAAGATGAAACCGCAGATTCTTATATCGAACGCAGCTTAAGCGATTATCAAAATGCTTTAACCAATGTGACGGTAGCCACCTCGGACTATGCCGAGCAACGCATTGTTCTGGGCAAGGGGTCCAGCCGCAAGTCCGCCCCAGAACTTTACAAAGACGTGATGGAGGCAAAAAAAGATGTCAAATCAGATTATCAGGAATACAAGCAAAAAGACGCCAAACGCCTCTCCCATTGGAAGGAAGAAGACGTCAAAAAATTAAAAGAACTCTACCGAAAAATAATCAGTAGAGATTAGATTTTTATAATAAATAAGCGCCATATATGAATAATTAATAAGTCTCTTTCTAAAGAATTAAATATCTCTATAATAAGTATGTGGCCTTCTTAAAGTTTCTTATACTCTAACTTTGAGACAGGTTTTCACAAGTTAAATACTTTTCTCTTTATTTTATTTTCCCCTCAGGTGCTGGCAGTGACCAGCACTTTTTTTGATTAAAAATATAAATAGCGCTTTTCTTGCAAGATGAATCAGTCGTGGTAAATTCTAGATAATCATGTATGAAGGAGGAAATGACTGTGACCAACTACTATGAAAAAGCTAAAGCTTTTGGACTCGAACATATAGAAGCCCTTGCAGAAGACATCGACCAATCAAATCAATTCCCCAAAGAAATGATAGAAAAATTAGGAGAAGCTGATTTCTTACGCTTAAATGTTCCTCAAAAATTTGGTGGCTTGGGTTTAGGATTTAAAGAATTTACTGAGGTCGTTATCGGCTTATCAGAATTTTCGGCTGCCGTTGGAATTATTTATACTATGCACGGTTTATTAGTGTGGCGGATCATGCATGCTAATCCGGACTTACAAGAAAAGGTTTATACAGATATAGTCGAAAATAATGCCTTGGGTGCTGACGGCACCAGTGAGGGATCAGCTGGAGTTAATATTGAGCAAGTGGATTCTACCGCCCAGCCAATAGAAGATCAAAAATATAAGATCAATGGGTCAAAGCATATGGTAACCTCAGCTGGCTATGCTGATTATTATACTTTTGTTGCCAAAGATACGGCCTCTTCTAAAGTTGGAACTTGGATTATTCCGCGTCCATCTCAGGGGTTAAGATTTGAATCAAATCAGTGGGATGGTTTAGGGCTACGTGGAAATGAATCCAGTCCAATGATTCTTGAAAATGTAGTATTAGATAAAAAATGGTATGCCGGAGACAATCTTTCTGTTACCAATCCGGATTATAACCGTTCTTTAACCGCTTTTCATTGTGGTTTAGCCGCCCTGAATGTTGGGTTAAATAATGCCCTGTGCAGTGCTACCCTAGAACACCTGATGAATCGGCAATTTTCTGATGGTAAAAGATTAGGTGAGATTGAAGCCGTTCAATTAAGCTTTGGTGAGATTTATTCAGATGCCATTGCGAATTTTGAATGTTTGCTCTCTGTCACTCAACAAATCGATGACGGCCAAGATGCTATGCTTTCCTTATTAGCCGCTCGAGTTAATTCGGCAGAAAAAGTGATGAAATCAGCCCGCTTAGCTATGAAATTAGGTGGGGGAAGAGCTTTCAATAAAAAAGTAAAAATTGAGCGCTTATTCAGAGATGCTCAAGCTGCGCATATCTTAGTTCCGGGCGTAGATCGTCTTAAATTAATGATTGCCCAAGCCATGGTCCAATAAAAAAATAAATTCCATTTTCCTCTTGACATCCTTGTCCATCCGCTCTATAATATTGACAATTTGAGCAAAAATTAAGAGGAGGGTGTCTAATGAAAAATGTATGGATGAGTGAAGCAATGGCACAAAACACCCTCCTTTTTTCAAAAATTTTTAATTTAAATGGTCATTCTTTCAAGCATCAATCGGTGATACGATTGGTGCTTTTTTTATGCCAAGAATAGAAAGAGGGAAAAAATGAGTCAAACAGATATTGTAGAAGATTTATTGGAGATTGGGGCCATCAGTCTCAATGTGGAAGAGCCCTTCACTTGGTCTTCCGGTTTGCAGGCCCCCATTTATTGTGATAATCGCTTAATCATGAGTCATGTGGCTGTTCGTAAAAAAATAACGGCGGGTCTGGTGGATCTGATTCAAGAGCATTTCCCGCAAGTGGAAGGCATTGCAGGAACCGCTACTGCTGGGATTCCTCATGCAGCTTTTATTGCGGCCGAACTCGACCTCCCCATGGTCTATGTGCGATCGAAGGCCAAAGACCACGGCAAGAAAAACGCTTTAGAAGGGGAACTACAGGCGGGAAGCCGGGTGGTCATGGTAGAAGATCTGATTTCAACAGGGGGGAGTGTTTTAGCGGCAGCTGAAGAGGTAGCTGACCATGGAGGAGAAGTTTTGGGTTGTGTTGCGATTTTCAACTACCTTCTACCCCAATCACGAGAAAATTTTAAGGGGGCCAGCTATCCGCTCTATACTCTCACCAACTATGAAGAGTTGATGAGTTGGGCGGCAGACAAACAAGCCTTTGCAGGGCACATGGATGTACTCAACGCTTGGTATCACGATCCAAAAGATTGGAAGCAGTAAAAGATAGAAAAGGGGAAAAAAATGAAATCTAAAAATACAAAAGCTTTAATTTCAGCAGTGGTCGGCTCAGGTTTGGATGATTTGAATGTGATGTTTTTATCTTTTTCTTTGCCTTTGATCATTTCAACTTTGGGCATTTCAAAAGTCGAAGCAGGATGGATTGCGACTATTACCAATTTGGGGATGTTGGTAGGGGGATTGATTTTCGGCAGTTTAGCTGATAAATACAATCGCTTGCATATTTTCAAGTGGACCATTTTCATTTTTGCGGTCGCGACAGGGCTGATTGCCTGGGCACCTAATCTTGCTTTTCTCTATCTTTTCCGCTTTTTAGCCGGCATTGGAGTGGGAGGAGAATATGGCATAGCGCTTTCTATTATGGCCAGCCTAGTAAAACCATCTAAAATGGGTCGTATGTCAGCCATCAATGGGGTTGCAGGCCAGATTGGCTCCATCTTGTCTGCTATGGTAGCCGGTTTGGTTGTTCCCGTATTCGGTTGGCGTGGCCTCTTTTTCATGGGATTTGCTCCTCTCCTTCTAGTGCTGTATATCCATTTCTTTATTGATGCTTCCCCATTCCAACCCAGCCCAGATGTTAAACACTATAATGAAAAACAAGCGCCGATTTCCCAACTTTTCAAAACAGCTGAATTAAGACATCAAACCCTGGCTTTAATGCTGATGACCACTGTTCAAATTGCTGGCTACTTCGGCATGATGAACTGGCTGCCTACTATGATGCAATCACTCACGGGCGTTAATGTTCAAGGGACGTCCACTTGGATGATTGCTACGATTTTGGGGATGTGCTTGGGCATGCTGGTCTTTGGAAAAATTGTGGACAGCATTGGTCCACGTCTGGCCTATAGTATTTTTCTTATTCTGTCAGCCATCATGGTCTATCTCTTTACTTTCGCTTCCACTTCATGGCAAATGTTAGTAGGGGGAGCTATCGTTGGCTTCTTTGTGAATGGGATGTTCGCTGGTTACGGAGCGGTCATTACCCGCCTATACCCTAGTCATATCTCAGCCACAGCTAACAATGTCATCTTAAATGTCGGCCGGGCAGTTGGAGGATTTTCATCAGTCATCATCGGCTGGATCCTTCAACATGGCACACCTACCCATGTCATGCTTTTCCTCGCCAGCCTGTATATTATCAGTCTGTTCGCCATGCTCTCTATTCCAAACTTAAAGCAAGAAAACTACCAGTACTCCTTAAGTCAAAAATATGAACTGGCTTAAAAATCATAACTTTCCCAACTTTAAAAAGATCAGTCCGGAGACTTTCAGTTGTCTCCGTCTGATCTTTTTTTACTGAGCTGAATGAAGTCAACACCGGCATTTATTAAGATTAGGATAAATCACTGTTAAGATTGTGTAAATTTGCACAAAGTTAAGAGTAGGATTGATATGCTGGAAGAGAGATTGTAACGATAATTATAATTTGGAGGGAAAATATGCTAAAGGATACAGAAGACAGGCAGGCCAAAGATTTAACTGATGAAGAATTGTTGTTTTTAATTAAGTACCGTTATGATGATCCCATTGCTATTTTGATTAATCGTTATTCCCCTTTAGTGGCGTCGACGGCCAGAAAATATTTTTTAACCGGTTATGAACATGATGATTTAATTCAAGAAGGAAATACTGTTTTATATCGCATCTTAGATAAGTACGACACCGGACGCAATGTAAGTTTTGGACACTATTTAAAGAGAAATATTACCAATGAATTTAACTCCCTCTTACGCAAAGACATGGCTGAAAAACGTAAAGTGGATCGGATGGCTTGTTCTTTAAAAGCGATGACTGACGAACATGATAATAGCTATTGGAAAAATGTTGTGAGTAAATATCAATATGAAGCCCCTGATGAGGCATTGATTATGAAAGAGAAGCTGTCTCTCTTTCTCTCCAAACTCTCACGCTTCGAAAAAAGAGTCTTTGAATGCTATCTTCAACGCCTATCTGCTAAAGAAATGGCTGAGAAATTGGACTGCCCAACGGCTAAAATTTATAATGCCTTGTCCCGTTGTAAGAAAAAGTTACGCGATTTGATTGAAAATAATGATATTTAAAGCTGGCAGGCAGAACTTTTCTGCCTCATTATGATGCTTCTATGCTATAATACTTATTGATTGTATATATTTTAGTAAGGGAGCAAGATGAATGGAATTTTTAGAACGTGACACAGGCTTGATGCAGTCCATGTCGGCTGCAGCTCAAAAGAAAGAAGCCTTATTTGACAATCATTTGGGTTTATATTTATTGCGCGCTTTTTATGCAGGGTTGCTTTTAACCTTGCCAACAATTGTCGGGATGATGGCTTGGGATACAGTAGCCGAAGGTGCCCCTCATTTTGGTAAATTATTCTATGCGATTATATTCCCTCTAGGCTTAATGGCCATTATTTTCTTAAATGCGGAATTAGCTACCTCTAATATGATGTATCTGTGTACTTCCGCCCATCGTAAATGGTTATCATGGGGCAAAGCTTTAACCATCATTACTGTCTGTACCTTGATGAACTTAGTAGGTGCTTTTTTCATTGGTTTCTTGGTGAGCCAATCATCTACTGTGGATTATTTTGGAGCAGACTCTGCTTTAATGAGCGTAGCCAATGGAAAGTTAAGCAAAGACATCTGGACCTTGTTTATTGACGCGGTCTTAGCTAATATCTTTGTCAATGTGGCGATTATGGGGCAGATGAGATTAAAAAATGATATGGCTAAATTATTCTTTGTTTTAGGCTTTATTTTCTTATTTGTTTTCGCTGGCTATGAGCACTTGATTGCTAACTTCTCTATCATGGGTATTGCGATCTTTGCGGGCAATCATTTAGATTGGGGAGCAGTTCTCCTCAATTGGGTCGTCGTCTTCTTCGGAAACCTTGTAGGTGGCGGTCTCATCATGGGAGTCGGCTATTCACTCTTGAATCATACAGAAGCGCCTTACCGTGATTAATTAAATTAAAATCAACACCTTCCCCTAAAAAGGAACTCCCTTCTTTAGGGGATTTTTATATTTAAATGAAAAAGTGGAAAATAAGCGCCTCAGCAAACGAAAGCTGGTCTTTCATGCTTCAAAAAGAGCACATTATCGTGAAGGACACGATAAAAGAGTGGTGTCGAAAATGCTTTTTTTCTAGTTTAAATACAGCGAACAAGTCTATATAATAAAGAAGGAATTTGAAAGTGAGGGATGTTCATGTTTGAGAAAATTGATGGTGGGATTGAAGTAGCTGGCGGTGTGTATTCGGCAGGTGTCCATGCGGGCATTAAAGAATCCGCTAAAGATTTGGCCTTAATTTATTTTCCTGAAGGGGCAACGGTGGCGGGTGTTTTTACCAAAAACCGTGTGTATAGTCACCACGTTAAATATTGCCGCCAACAATTAGATAATTTTGAAAAATTTAAAACGATTGTGATTAATAGTGGAAATGCCAATGCCTTAAACGGGATTGAAGGTTATGGGGACATTGAGCGCATCGTCCATAATGTGGCTGGGCAATTAGAAATTGAAGATGATGAAGTTCTCATGGCTTCCACCGGGGTTATCGGTGAACGATTAAAATTAAAAACCATGGAAGAAGGATTTGAACAGGCTATAGAAAGCTTAACTGACCAAGAATCAACGGCCGCAGCTGAAGCCATCTTGACCACTGACACCCATATCAAGCAAGTCGCCTATGAAGCTGACATTGCCGGAAAAACAGTGCGCATTGGGGCAATGGTGAAAGGAACTCGCATGATCCACCCTAATATGGGGACCATGATTGGTGTCATTACCACTAATTTGTCTTTAAGTCAGAGCTTTTTGTCACGCCAATTGATTTTAGCGGTTGATGAAAGTTTTAATAAGATGACGGTTGATGGCAACACTAGCCCTAACGATACCGTTTTTCTCTGCTCGACCAATGAAGTAGAATTGGAATTAACTCGGGATGTTTTATCTCACTTCCAAGATATCTTGCGTCAAGTCTGCCAAGACTTATCTTATATGATTGTGGCCGATGCAGAACGGTCAACTAAAACAATAGAAGTCGAAGTCAACCAAGCCTTAACCAAGTCAGATGCGACAAAAATTGCGCGCGAAATAGCTACTGCTAGCTTGGTCAAACGGTCTATGTTTGAAAACTTTCCAGATACTGGACGAATCATGGCGGCTTGTGGAGCCAACCCAGAAGTGACCATGGTCCCTCGCTTGATCTCGATTGATTTAGAATCTGAAAAAGGAAAAGTCCGCATCTGTGAAGATGGGCAAAACGTTATTTATAATATGGAAGAAGGCAGCAATATTCTCGATAGTGATGCCATTAAAATTTCCATGGACTTGAATATAGGTGATGAAAGTTCCACAGTCTGGACCTGTGACTTTGCGACCTCAGATTCGGTTAACTAATTTGTGTTTTTTTCGTCTGAATGAAGAAAAAACAGCCCATAGACCTAAGTGTTGACTGGGTCTTGTAGGCTAGCACGTTCAGAATAAAAAGATACCCCTAAAGGATGGAAGACCTGCCTTTAGGGGTATTAATTATAAAAAGCATTGGGCTTTTCTTGCCCAATGCTTTTTGTTTTTTATTCTTATTCATCGGCGAAATTATCAAAGTAGCCTTGGATATAGACGAAAGGTGTCCCTTTGTCTCCGCTTCCTGAAGTGAGATCGGCTAAGGATCCCAAAAGGTCAGAAATTTGACGAGGAGTTGTTCCTAAAGCCATATCAGAAGCCATGTCGGTCGTTTCTGGGGTTTCGATTTTACCTTTTTTACGTTCGCGCAGGTAATCGGTCACTTGGTCGGTTAATTGCTCTCCTTCCAAGTCGCTAAAATCTTGATCGGCTAATTTTTTTAATTTTACTTCATTAGGTGTTCCTTCGAGACCAGAGGTATGGCCAGGCGAAACAACAGGATCAGCCATTTCCCAAATACCGCCGGCTGGATCTTTATAAGCGCCGTCGCCGTAAATCATGACTTCGATTGTTTTCCCTGTTTCATCCTTGATTGCGCGTTGAACTTCTTCAACGAATTCTTGAGAATGGCGAGGGAATAATTTCAAACGGCTGTCGGAGGCGTAGTTGGAGCCTAAAAGTCCAAATTCCTCATTGTAGCCGCCGTCTTCTGTCAAAGGTTGATTCATGATGTCTTCTAAAGTAAGAACGACTTTTCCTCCTGCCTCTATAATTTTAGATTTTGTCCACGCACGGTTGTGAATATCACTGACGAGGACTTGGTCGGTATAGTCTAAAATCGTTTCTGGCTGGTTGGAAAGAATAATCTCACATTCACAATTTTCAGCTTCAACTGTTTGGCGGTAAAGATCGATATAGTCAACGCCAGTGTAGAGATGGTCGATATTAGGGAATTTTTCTCTAAACTCTTCCTCGGTGAGGACGTCGGTCCAAGGGTTAACTCCTTGTTTTTCTAAATCATCGCGATCGACCATGCGATTGCCGACTTCATCGCTAGGGTATTGGAGTTGGATGATTACCTTATCCGCTGCCCGAGCCACACCTTTCAAGTTATGGTTGAAGCGATTACGACTTAAGATAGGGAAAACAACGCCAATGCTTGACCCTTCAAATTTGTTTTTAATATCCTGTTGGACTTCATCGAAAGATACATAATTCCCTTGAGCACGAGCCAAAATCGATTCAGTGATTGCTAAGATATCACGGTCTTGAATGTCGTAGCCTCCCTGTTCCGCTGCTTGGAGGACACTGTTGACAACAATTTTAACGAGATTATCTCCTTCATGGATGATAGGAGCGCGCAAACCACGGGTAGTAGTACCAATCATTCTCATTACTAAATCCCTCTTTTTCTATAAAGTATGTGGTCATATCTAATGAAGTGTTATCAATTCGATCTGACAACGTATTATATCGAAAATGAATAGAAATCACAACGAGGAATGTTAATCCACCACCTTTTCTAAAACAGATAAAAATTTAATTTTCAAAATCACTTGACAAGCATGAGGAAATCAAGTAGATTATATTCAAATAAATGTATAAAGAGCGGATTAAGAATAGTAGCTATCCGATTTCAGGTCAGAAAGTTGCCGGTTGATGCGAGGCAATCCGAAATCCTTAGTGAATACATCTTAGTAAAGCTAACAAGTTGAACTGAAGTAGGCTTGTTCGAATCTTGCGGTCGTTACCTCGCAACAGTACTGTTGGGTACTTAGAGAGTCCAATTCTGTGAAGGGTTGGAGAATAAAGGTGGTAACACGACGAGCGTCCTTTGGAATTTTCCAAAGGGCGCTTTTTTATACATTTTTTTAAGGCCTTTTGTTCCCTATCTTTTGAACGGTGACTTGTCGCTCAAGTTGCTTTAGACCATGATCCTAGGCCATGGTAGCTGATTGTTTCCCAGTTCTTGTTATAGAAAAATGGAGAGGAAGAACTACCATGACACCATCCCGTATTAAATTTCATTCAGGCATTGAATTACCCTTAGAAATGCATAAGGTTCGTATGATCCAAAAACTACACCTACTCCCTGTTGAAGAACGGGCGGTAGCGATTGAAAAAGCAGGCTACAACACCTTCTTGCTTCAAAACCGTGATGTCTTTTTAGACATGCTGACAGATTCTGGGGTGAATGCGATGTCTGACCGCCAACATGGTGCGATGATGATGGCTGACGACTCTTACGCAGGTTCAGAAACTTTTAATGAGCTATTGGCTAAATGCCAAGAAGTTTTCGGCACTGAATTTTTCCTGCCTGCCCACCAAGGCCGAGCAGCGGAGAATATTATCTCCACCTACCTTGTTAATGAAGGGCAAAAAGTTTTAATGAACTACCACTTCACCACTTCTAAAGCTCATATTGATAACAATAAAGGCGAAGTGGAAGAATTAATTATCGATGAAGGAATCGAAGTGCAATCCGATTGCCTTTTCAAAGGTAATATGGATATTGATAAACTCGTTGATTCTATTGAGCGTCACGGCACAGAGGCCATTGCCTACGTTCGAATGGAAGCAGGAACGAACTTGATTGGAGGCCAACCTTTTTCCATGGCGAATTTGAAAGAAGTTCGCCGGGTTTGCCAAGACTATGACCTTCCCTTGGTTCTGGATGCTTCCTTGGCACAAGATAATCTCTACTTTATCAAAACCCGAGAAGAAGCTTACCGAGAAGCCAGCATCCACGATATCTTATTAGAGATGGTTGCTCAATGTGATATTGTCTACTTTTCAGCCCGTAAATTGGGCTTCGTCAGAGGCGGCGGTATTGTCACTAACAATGAAAAATTTTACCGGGACATGCGGGGGCTAGTCACTCTTTACGAAGGCTTTTTAACTTACGGTGGTATGTCCGTCCGGGAGATGGCCGCTCTAACCGTGGGCTTAGATGAAACTTTGGACTTTGAAATGATCAAACAAGGACCAGAATTTATTAAACATATGACCAACCGCCTGATTGAAAAGGGTGTCCCCGTCATTACTCCAGCAGGAGGGTTGGGTTGCCATATCGATGCTAGTCGCTTTGTCGACCATCTTAGCCAGGACCAATACCCAGCCGGGGCCCTATCAGCAGCCATCTACATTGCTTCAGGAGCTCGTGGTATGGAGAGAGGAACCATGTCAGAAGAACGACAGCCTGATGGAAGTGAGACCTTTGCTAATATGGAATTGGTTCGTATGGCTCTTCCTCGGCGAGTTTTTACCCTGTCTCAAGTGGAATATGCTGTGGACCGAATCAGCTGGTTACATGAACACCGCCACTTGATTGGCGGCTTACGCTACACTGAAGAACCCGAACAGATGCGCTTCTTCTTCGGGCGAACTGAAGCCACATCCGCTTGGCCACAAGAATTAGTGAAACAATTTAGAAAAGATTTTGGAGATAGTTTGTAAAGAATAATCTTAGGAGGAAATTATGTCTATTATTGAAGAATTAACTTGGCGTGGTGCGATTAACCAACAAACAGATGAAGAAGGTTTGAAAGATTTGGTGGCAAGCAAATCTATTTCTCTTTACTGCGGGGTTGACCCCACTGCTGATAGCTTGCACATTGGTCACTTGATCCCCTTCATGGTCTTGAAACGCTTTCAATTAGCTGGCCACCGACCGGTCATTGTTGTTGGTGGAGGAACGGGTATGATCGGAGATCCCTCCGGCCGAAACTCCGAGCGAGATCTTCAAAGCATTGAACAAATCCAAGAAAACGCCCAAGGAATTATGGGGCAAATGGAACGCTTATTCGATGCAAACGGTGAAAACGGCATCAAAATGGTGAACAACTATGACTGGCTTAAACATATCGGCTTTTTGGAATTTTTAAGAGATTACGGTAAAGATTTTAATATTAATACCATGATGGCGAAAGAATCCGTTCAAAACCGTTTAGAATTTGGGATTTCCTTTACAGAATTCACTTACCAGATTATCCAATCCATTGACTTCTTACACCTTTATCAAGAAGAAGATATTCAACTGCAAGTTGGTGGAGCAGACCAATGGGGGAATATTACCGCAGGACTCGAACTTATTCGTAAGAAAGAAGGGGCCGAAGCTCGTGCTTACGGCCTAACCATCCCTCTATTAACTAAAGCAGATGGAACAAAATTTGGTAAATCAGCAGGTGGCGCCATTTGGTTGGATGCTGAAAAAACAAGCCCGTATGAGTTTTACCAATTTTGGCTAAACCAGCAGGATGAAGACATCGAGAAATATATGAAATATTTCAGCTTCCGTTCTAAAGAAGAAATTGATGATATAGTAGAGCGTAGCAAAGCTGAGCCTCACAAACGTATTGGACAAACAGCCTTGGCGGAAGAAATGACAGAATTTGTTCATGGCAAGGAAGCTTTAGATGAAGCGGTCAAATTAAGTGAAGCACTCTTCTCTGGTGATGTGGGTGACTTGACGACTGATCAAATCAAAAATGCTTTCTCAGGGGTTCCTTCCTCACAAGCGCCAGCTGAAGAGCAAAATATTATTGATTTCTTGGTGGATACCACTGAAATTGAATCTTCTCGCCGTCAAGCCCGTGAAGACATTCAAAATGGGGCCATTTACATTAAAGGTGAGCGAGTGACCGATTTAGATTACACCATCACTGAAGAAGACTCTTACGACGGCCAATATATATTAGTGCGTCGCGGTAAGAAAAAATGGTTCCTGGTTTATATTAAATAAAGCTTTTATCATTTAAGAAACACTCTTTTCTTCCTAAAGATGAAGCATTGTCTTTAGGGTGTTTTTAATTTTGGAATGGAAGATAAAAAAGCAGATCTCACTCCCGAGATCTGCTTCATTTTTTCATTTTTACGATTCCTCTTCTTGGAAGGTCATTTCAGTCAACTCTTCACTAAAGCTGTCAATCATAGCTAACTCTTCCTGGATGTGGAGAGTGATTTCCAAATGTTCAAAAAGTTTAGAAAAATAAGCGTAAAGATAGACTCTCTGCTTACTGTCTTTTATAGAAATACTTTGAGGGCGGTAGTCCTTATTAATCATCAGATGGACCAAGCTACGCTGAAACTCCTCTACGTCATCGGCTTTTAATAGTTGTAAGCTTAATATGTCCTGTTCGGTTGGGTCAGCGAGGATAAACAAGAATGGATAGAAAGGGCGGTCGAGAACTTGGTTATTTTCTCCTAAATCGGTCGGCACTTGGATAGGAAGAATGTCCATCTCCCATCGGCCGGCTTTAGAAGGGAGCTTTTGTGCCCTCAAGATTTCAAAATCAGAGAGGGTGAGGGAATAGCGACCGAAACTTTCTTTATTAATACCTTGCCGGTAAATGGAAGGCACTTTAAAGAGGCGGTCCTCGTGCTTCCTATCGGTGTCATAAGTTCGACCCGGGAAGGCTATAAATTGCTCAATCTCCTCACGGTCATAACGACTCATATCCTGACGAAAAGCTTTGGCCGTGTCGTAGAGGCATTCCAAACCATGGATTAGCCATAAGTGATGTGTGTCTCGAAAGATACTGGGCAGATAGCCGGGAGTAAAATCGACAATAATAGGCCAAGCTTTCCGGCCGCGAAAAGTGATTCCACTTTTTTTAATCCGTTGGTATTCGGGGGCTTTGAGATTTTCCCGATCTTCAAAGTAAATGGCTAAGCAATTTTGCTGGAGAGGAAGCCCATCCTCCGTAGGCTCATTTAAAGCTTGGTAAAGATAGGCCAGTTGTTTGTAACCTCTGTAAATTAAAAAACCATAAGGATCTCCGCTACTTCCCATGATTGAGATAAAAAGGGGTTCTTTTTCCTTGGGAAGTTGGAGGGCAATCAGTTGGGCATCGTCAAAGCTTTCCCAGAATTTTTCATGATAGCATTTTTTTATAATAGAAAATAAACGCTCTTCTAAAACATTTGCCATGGCAAGCTCCCTTTTTATTGACCTCAGTTTCAAGCAGTTTTCAAGCGTGAAGCCCCAAACTTTGATATTGAAGCTAAGGCTTTTCACCTATTCTATAGCAACTCATAAAAAATACAACGGTGTTAAGCTAGTCATAAACGTGTTATAATGTGAAAGTAAGCGAAATGTGACAACCATTTCGAAAAGTCGAGGAGGATAGCTATGTCAACTGACAATACTTTTTATATCACGACCCCTATTTATTATCCGAGCGGAAAATTACATATTGGGAATGCTTATTCTACCATTGCTTGTGACGTTTTAGCTCGCTATAAACGTTTACAAGGTTTAGATGTTTATTATCTGACCGGTTCAGATGAGCATGGACAAAAAATTCAAGAAAAAGCTGAAGAATTAAATATTAGCCCGCAAGAATATGTGGACGGTATGGCTGAACAGATGCAGCAACTTTGGAAAAAATTAGGCATTTCTAATGATCAATTCATCCGCACCACCAACCCGCAACATCGTAAGATTGTTCAGGATATTTTTGAACAGTATATTGAACAGGGAGACGTCTACTTAGACGAGTATGAAGGTTGGTATTCTGTGCCAGATGAAACCTACTACACAGAAAGCCAGCTGGTCGATATTGTTCGCGATGAAGACGGCAAGGTGATTGGCGGAAGATCACCTGAAAGTGGCCATGAGGTAGAGCGGGTCAAAGAAGAATCTTATTTCTTCAAGAAGAGCAAGTACGCCGACCGCCTCTTGCAATATTATGAAGACCACCCTAATTTTATCCAACCGGAGTCACGAAAAAATGAAATGATCAATAATTTCATCAAACCGGGCTTGGAAGATTTAGCGGTTTCCCGTACGACTTTTGATTGGGGAATTCCTGTCCGCTCTAACCCTGACCATGTGGTTTATGTTTGGATCGATGCCCTAGCCAACTACATCACTGCCTTAGGTTATGGGACAGAAAATGATGAGAAATTCCAAAAATATTGGCCGGCTAATGTTCACATGGTGGGTAAAGAAATCGTTCGTTTCCATACCATTTACTGGCCGATTATGTTGATGGCTCTCGACCTGCCCTTGCCAGACCAAGTTTTTGGCCATGGATGGTTGCTCATGCAGGACGGAAAAATGTCTAAGTCCAAAGGGAATGTCGTTTACCCTGATACCCTGGTTGACCGCTATGGTTTAGACACCTTGCGCTATTATTTAATGCGTGAAGTTTCTTTCGGTTCAGACGGAGTGTTCACTCCTGAAGATTATATTGGCCGAATCAATTCCGACCTAGCTAATGATTTAGGGAACTTACTGAATCGTACGGTATCCATGATTAACAAATACCGAGATGGCCAAGTTCCTGAAGATGCTGGAGAAGTGACTGATTTTGATGCTTCTCTCCGTAAAAAAGCCTTGGATACCATTGATTCTTACCATGAGAAAATGAATAACATGCACTTCTCCCATGCCTTGGAAGACGTCTGGTCCTTCATTTCACGGACGAATAAATATATTGATGAGACGGAACCGTGGGTATTAGCTAAGGATGAAAGTCAAGCAGATGCTTTAGATAGTGTTCTTTACCACTTGGTTGAGAGCTTACGCCTAGCTGCTAGCCTGATTCAACCGGTGTTACTCGAAAGCCCTCGTCAAATTTTCCAACAATTGGGCCTAAACTTAGACTTGTTAGATGATTTTGACCAGCTAAACTTCGGTGCTTATTCCGGTGGTAGTCAAGTGGTTGAAAAAGCAGAACCGATTTTCCCTCGCTTGGAAGTGGAAGAAGAAGTAGAATACATCCGCGACCAAATGGGTGGAGCTTCTAAAGAATGGGACCCAGAAGAGACCGAATTAAATGTTGAAAATGAAATCGAATTTGATGCTTTTGAAGCCATTGAATTAAAAGTCGCTGAAATAAAAGACTGTAAGAAAGTTGAAAATGCCGACAAACTCTTGCAATTCCGTTTGGATGCTGGAGATGACCAAGACCGTCAAATTTTATCTGGGGTGGCCGCTTACTATCCTGACCCTAAAGCCTTAATCGGCAAAAAAGTGGCGATCGTTTCCAACTTGAAACCTCGCCGCTTACGTGGTCACTGGAGTCAAGGTATGATTTTATCTGCTGAAGACGGCAAGGGCAACTTAAAATTAGTTGAAGTGGACCCTGCGGCTATTAATGGTTCTGAAATTTCATAGAGACGAATGGAAGGACTTGCTTGCTGATGAGCGAAGCGAGTCCTTTTTGATTGGAAGGGAGAAAGGATATGATTTTTGATACCCATACCCACTTGAATGTGGAAGATTTAAAAAATCAGGCAGCTGAAGAAATTGAAGAAGCCCGTCGCATGGGGGTGACTCGTATGGCGGTGGTCGGTTTTGATTTTGAAAGCATTGAAACGGCTTTGGAACAAGCAGAAACTTATGATGAAGTCTATGCCATTATAGGTTGGCATCCGACCGAAGCAGGGTCTTATAATGACGAAGTGGAAGCCTATCTGAAAGAAAAGCTCCAAGGCGACCGGATCTTAGCTGTAGGAGAAATGGGCTTGGATTATCACTGGGATACGGCTCCCCATGAGGTCCAACAGCAGGTCTTCCGCCGTCAAATTGCCCTAGCTAAATCTTTGGGACTTCCCATCAGTATTCATAACCGTGAAGCGACCGAAGATGTTTACCGGATCTTAAAAGAAGAAGATATCCGCGACATTGGGGGCATCATGCACAGTTTTAACTTAGGGGCAGACTGGGCGCGTAAATTCTTAGACATAGGGATGCATCTGTCTTTTTCAGGTGTTTTGACTTTCAAGAATGCTCCTGAAGTCCGTGAGAGTGCAACAATGGCGCCGGCAGACCGACTCTTGGTGGAAACGGATGCCCCTTATTTGGCTCCTGAACCCAAAAGAGGGCAGACCAACCGACCTGCTTACACCCGCTATGTCTTAGAACGTTTGGCGGACATTCGGGGAATGTCTGTCGAAGAAATGGCTGCTATCACTAGCCGTAATGCTGAAGAATTATTCGGCTTGTTGTAGGAGGAAGTGGGGCTAGAAAAATGAAAATTCAAGAAGTCATTGTCGTGGAGGGCAAGTCCGATACCCAGCGTATTCAAAGTGTGGTTGATGCGGACACGATTGAAACCAGAGGATCTGCTATCGACGAGGAGACCCTGGCCTTGATTGAAAAATCTCACCGGCAAAGGGGAGTCATTGTCTTCACCGATCCCGATTATCCGGGTGAAAAAATTAGAAAAACGATTATGGCTCGTATTCCTGATGCCAAACATGCCTTTATCGAACAAGCGGATGCCCAATCACCTAAAAAAGGGAGCTTGGGAGTGGAGCATGCCTCTGACAGGGTGATTATTCAGGCCCTGGAGGCAGCTCATGTGAGCCAGCTGACCCACTCTCAGAAAAGTGATATTGATATGCCCTTTTTGAGGGAACAAGGACTCATCAACGGGCCAGGAGCGAAGATTCGCCGCCAACTTCTGGGGCAAGAGCTCCATATCGGCTATACCAATGGCAAGCAACTCAAGAAAAGACTGGATATGTTTGACTTAAACCAAGAAGACGTCCTCCAAGCTCTAAAACAAATAAATAAAAAGGAAATGAACGAATGAAACAAGCTATAGCGACCCCATCACGTACCCGAGACATTTTGAAAAAATATGACCTATCGGCTAAAAAAAGTTTAGGTCAAAACTTTATTATTGATCCGAATATAATGGAAAACATCATTAATATTGCTGGGATTGACAAGCAAACCGCAGTGATTGAAGTGGGCCCAGGAATCGGCGCCTTGACTCAATTTTTAGCGGAGTATGGTCAGAGTGTCTTATCGTTAGAAATTGATCAACGTTTTCTCCCTGTTTTAGCGGAAGAGCTGAAGGAGTATGAGAATATTACCGTGGTTGAGGGAGATGCTTTGAAATTAGACTTAAAAAGTCTTATCGACCGTCATCTTTCTGGCTACCAGCGGCTGGTTTTAGTGGCCAATCTTCCCTATTATGTGACTACCCCCATCTTGATGCACTTTCTACAGGCTGATATTCCTTTGGATGCTATGACTATTATGGTCCAAAAAGAGGTGGCTGAGCGCTTGTCTGCATCACCTTCTACTAAGGCGTATGGCTCCTTATCTATTGCTGTTCAATATGAGATGGAGGTTGAATTGGCGGCCGTCGTTCCTCCAACTGTTTTCATCCCGGCGCCCAATGTTGATTCAGCCATTATTCAATTGGAAAAAAGAGCAAATAAAAAAGTTGAAGTCGAAAATGAAGACTTCTTCTTTGGTTTAGTTCGTCGTTCTTTTGCCCAGCGTCGTAAAACCTTACGCAATAACTTGATTAATGCTTTTGGCAAAGAAAATTCTAGCAAAGAAAAAATAGACCATGCCATGGCTGAAGCAGGTCTTGATCCCAAAATTAGGGGGGAAGCTTTAGATATTCAACAATTTGCCAGCTTGAGCCAAGCCCTAGAAAATCAGGGCCTGGATACCGATGATTTCAAATCATAATTCTGAGCAAAAAATTTGAAAAAAACAGAGTTAATTTATATAAAATCCTTGCCTTTGCTTTCTATTCTTGTTATCCTTGAAAGCTATATTATTTTGTGCTAGAATATGAGCTGTGAGGAGTGGATGACATGCCTAATAAAATATCTGATATTAAAAATATGGTAGAGGAAAATTTAGGTCGTGAGGTCGTAGTCACAGCAAATATGGGAAGGAAAAAGAAGAAAGTTCGTAAGGGAATTATTTCCAACTCTTACCCGTCTATCTTTGTGGTTTCCTTGACAGACGCTCGTGAGCAGTTTGATTGTGTCTCTTATAGTTACATCGATATTTTGACCAATACCATTGATGTTGAATTTGTAACATCCTTAGTGGATTAAGTTTTTAAAGCGCTTAATGAATATATCAAAGGGCTTGGGTGACCGCTTTTGATATGTTGAGTTAAGTGCTTTTTTATTTTAAATAAAACAGAGGCGTCTTGCATTCCTCTAAATAAAGGAGTAAAATTAATCAGTCAATCGTATCGGTTACGATTTAACTTGAAGGTAAAAGGGGAGGGAAGCTTTGATGTCCTATATAGACGTTAAAAATTTAGGATTTAAATATGATAAGGAGCCTGTCTTGGCAGATGTGAGCTTTTCCGTTGAGCCCGGTGAATTTGTCATGCTGACAGGGGAGAACGGAGCAGCCAAGTCCACCCTCATTCGTAATATTTTGGGGGTCTTACACCCAGACCAGGGCTCGGTTTATTTGGCTGATCACAACATCGAAGGCGAGCCGCTGGTGATTGGTTATATTCCACAGGTGGTAGCCCAATATAATGCGGGTTTTCCTTCTACAGTTTATGAATTAGCCCAATCTGGACGCTATCCGCGTGGGCGATGGTTTAAGCCCCTAACGTCAGAGGACAAGAAAAAGGTTCAATGGGCCTTAGAAATGGTGGGGATCTGGCCTTACAAGGATACAGCCGTGGGCGAATTATCTGGTGGGCAAAAACAGCGGCTGTCGATTGCCCGGGTGTTAGCGATGGAACCCGACCTCTATGTTTTGGATGAACCCACGACTGGTATGGACCATGAGTCGCGCCACATATTATATGATTTTCTAAAAAAAGAAAGCAGCCAGAGTAAAAAATCTGTCTTGATGGTGACCCACGAACAAGATGAGTTAAAAATGCTGGCAGACCGTCATCTTCGTTTGGTTAGAAAGGGGGGGCAAAATTGGAAATGTTTCACTATGATTTCATGATCAAAGCTTTCACAGCGGCTGGTCTGATTTCAATGATTGCTCCCATCATCGGTCTCTTTTTGATTTTAAGACGGCAGGCTTTAGTAGCGGATACCCTCTCTCATATTTCCTTGTCCGGAGTGGCCATTGGTTTTTTAATTGGGGTGAATCCCACCCTATCGACCTTGATATTTGTTGCTTTGATGGCCTTGGTCTTGGAATATTTACGAAAAGTATATATTCATTATTCTGAGCTTTCTATGGCCTTTTTAATGTCTGGTGGCATGGCCTTGGCACTCATTTTAATGAGTATAGATGAATCCAGTTCGTCAAGTATTAACCAATTTTTATTTGGTTCCATTGTCACTGTCTCATCTGAACAACTTTACTTACTGACCGCCTTAGCTTTGGGCATCACTCTTTTGTATATCGTTTTCAAAAGACCCATGTATGTCCTGACTTTCGACGAAGAAACCGCCATGGTGCAGGGCTTGCCTGTTCAATTGATGAACCAGATATTCGTTGTTTTAACTGGGATGGCTATTGCCCTTATGATGCCAACGGTTGGCGCCTTATTGGTGTCTGCTATTCTCATCTTTCCTGCAGCTATCGCCATGCGTCTGACTACGGGATTCAACAAGGTCATCCTTCTCGGGGTCATCATCGCTATGATTGGCATGTTTTCAGGTTTAATCCTTTCCTACTACTACGACACCCCTCCTGGAGCGACCATTGTGATGATTTACCTTGGCATTTTTGCCTTATCACTAGTCATTCAACAATTAAAAAAATTATAAGCAGCAGTTAAGCCCGAGTCGGAGACAGAAGTCTTGCACTCGGGCTTTTTTTGCTATTGGTGGACAAATTGAAATGCCTAAGCAAATTAGATAAAATATAGACGATACTTTGAATATGACTAGAAAGAGTGAAAATATGGGTCAGAGATATGCCATCGTTTTAGCGGCTGGACAAGGGTCGCGTATGAAATCAAAACATTATAAAGTCTTACATCCTGTTGCCGGCAAGGCCATGGTGGGCCATGTGATTGACCAGTTAAAAGGGTTGTCGCTTGATAAGATTGTGACTATCATTGGACACGGATCCGATCAGGTGAAGGATTATATTGGTGACCGTTCAGACTTTGCTTACCAGGAAGAGCAGCTGGGAACGGCTCATGCTGTAGACCAGGCACGGTCGCTTTTAGCTGATAGAGAAGGAACAACCGTTGTTCTTTCGGGAGATACTCCTCTTTTAACAGCGGAAACTTTACAAGCCGCCTTCGATTACCATGAAGACCATCAAGCGAAGGCTACCGTCTTGAGTGCAGAGGTCGATGAACCCTTCAGCTATGGCCGGATGATTCGCAATCAAGAAGGCTATATTGAACGCATTGTGGAAGAAAAAGATGCGACAGATGAAGAACGTCAGATTAAAGAAATCAATACCGGTACCTATTTATTTGATAATCGCGCCTTATTCGATAATTTGCCCAAGGTGAATAATGATAACCAGCAGGGAGAGTATTATCTGCCTGATGTGATCGAAATTTTAACGGGTCAAAAGCAAACCGTTGCGGCTTATAAGATGAGCGATGTTCGTGAATCTTTAGGGGTCAACGACCGCCAGGCCTTAGCTCAGGCCGAGCAATGGATGCGCCAGCGAATTAATCAACAGCACATGGTCAATGGGGTCTCCTTCATTGATCCCCAATCCAGCTATATTGATTGTGATGTAGAAATTGGAGCAGATACGGTTATTGAACCCAATGTCTATTTAAAAGGTCAGACGACCATTGGGGAAGACTGTGTCATTGGAGCTCATAGCGTGATTGAAAACTGCCAGATTGGTCAGGGAGTGACCATCCATTCTTCTACCCTGGAACAGTCACAGATTGCAGACCAGGTTACCATTGGTCCCTACGCCCATCTCAGACCAAACAGCCGCTTAGAAGAAGGGGTGAAAATTGGTAATTTCGTGGAGGTTAAAAATTCTACTGTTGGCTCTCATTCCAAAGCAGGTCATTTGACCTATATTGGAGATGCGGATGTGGGTGAAGAGGTCAATTTTGGATGCGGCAGTATTATTGTGAATTATGATGGCCACAAAAAACACCGATCAAGCATTGGCGACCGGTCCTTTATTGGCTGCAATGTCAATGTAGTTTCGCCTGTTGAGGTGAGCCAAGATAGCTTTATTGGAGCAGGATCGACCATCACGAAAGATGTGGCTGAAGATGCCTTGGCCATCGAACGTGCCCAAGAAAAACACATTCCTCACTATGTCAGCCGCAAAAGAAAACAATGGGCAGAAGAAGACCAATAATCTAAGCGTTGCAAATCGAGTAAAATATTACTAATATAAAAGTAAATAATATGTAAAATTTGGAGGAGACCATGGAAAATACAAAAGCACCCGATATGAAAATATTTTCGCTATCATCCAACAAGCCACTAGCAGAGAAAATAGCCAAACATCTGGACATGGAACTTGGGCAACTGGAAGTCGAACGGTTTAGTGATGGTGAAATTCATGTCAGTATTGAAGAAAGTATTCGTGGGGATGAAATTTTCATCATCCAATCCACCTCTAATCCGGTCAACGACCACTTGATGGAGTTACTGATTCTGGTGGATGCTTTGAGACGGGCGAGTGCAGGAATTATCAATGTGGTGATGCCTTATTACGGCTATGCTCGTCAAGACCGTAAATCTCGTTCACGCGAACCCATTACGGCTAAAATTGTAGCGAATTTATTAGAAAATGTCGGTGTTGACCGCATGCTTACCTTAGACTTGCATGCCGCTCAAATTCAAGGTTTCTTCGATATTCCTGTTGACCACTTATTAGGTGCTTCTTTAATTGCCAACTATTTCTTAGACCGTGACTTAAAAGGGGATGACGTGGTAGTGGTTTCCCCTGACCATGGTGGGGTGACTCGGGCTCGTAAGTTGGCTGAATTCTTAAAATCTCCTTTAGCTATTGTTGATAAACGACGTCCTAAAGCCAATGTAGCGGAAGTAATGAATATTATTGGTGATGTGGAAGGTAAAACCTGTATTTTAATCGATGATATGATTGATACAGCGGGAACTATTACTGCAGCCGCTTCTGCTTTGATGGAATTGGGAGCTCAAAAGGTCTATGCCTCTGGAACCCACGCTGTTCTATCTGGCCCAGCCATTGAGCGTTTAGAAGAGTCTGTTATTGAGAAATGTATCATTACCGATTCTATTTACTTAGAAGATGAGAAGAAAATTGATAAAATCGTTCAAGTTTCTGTAGCAGAATTGATGTCAGATGCTATCAAACGTATTCACCTGAATGAGTCGGTCAGTCCTTTATTTGAGAAAAAATATGAAGGCAAACAATAAGGCGGGGAAAATGGATAAAAAAGACTTACAACATCATACTGGGGATATGCGCTTATTTTCCTTAAATTCCAACCGTCCCTTAGCAGAAAAAATTGCTAATCACTTGGATTTGGAATTGGGGCAGGTCGAAATCAAGAAATTCTCTGATGGGGAGATTGCCATCAATATTGGTGAAAGTGTGCGGGGAGACCACATTTATCTCTTGCAATCGACTCATTACCCGATGAATGACTACTATATGGAAATTTTTATCATGGCTGATGCCCTTCGGCGAGCGAGTGCCGCTTCCATTAACTTGGTCATGCCTTATTATGGTTATGCCCGATCAGACCGTAAAGCCAGTTCACGCGAACCCATTACGGCTAAATTAGTGGCGAATTTAATGCAGCGTTGCGGGGTGGATCACGTGATTGCTGTGGACTTGCATGCCGCCCAAATCCAAGGCTTCTTCGAGATTCCTTTGGACCATTTCACTGCTCAGCCGGTCTTAGCCAATTATTATATGCACCACTATCTGCAAGATCCCGACCAAACCGTGGTGGTGGCTCCCAACCACTCTGCTGCGAGCATTGGACGCCAATATGCTGAAATTTTAAACTTACCTTTGAGCATTATGGACAACCGCATGATGGAAGATGGTAGCGAATCTTTAGAGCCGATTGGCCAAGTGAGTGACCGCCATTGTCTGATTGTCGATGATTTATCCGATACTGGTAATACTTTGGTGGATGTCAGTTATGCCTTGATGGACCAAGGGGCAAAAAGTGTGAATGCTGTAATTACCCATCCTGTTTTATCCCATGATGCCGCAGATAAAATTCTTCACTCTCCTCTTGAAAAGCTAATCACTACGGATACGATTTCATTAAGAGAAGAACAAAAGAATGAAAAGATTGAACAAATTTCAGTCGCTCAACTTTTAGCTGATGGGATTTCAAGAGTTCACCAAATGAAAACAACCAAACCTTTATTCCGTTCAGAATATACAGATTCCTATGATACAGAGTATTTATAAATTCCAAATAAAAAAGGAGTGACACGCCCTATTTAGGCGGTCACTCCTTTTTTGATCTGCTTACTGCACGCTCTTAAGCTTTTTCTTGGAAAATATCGATGACTTCTTTGTTGATATAGCGGGCTGAAACGATTGTTTCATACAAGGGCCCTTCCTCATTTTGGAAGAGGGCGGTAGATTGGATGTCGGCCATAGCTTGTCGGACGGTCGCTTCATCTAATTGATTTTTAGGATTTTGAATGCTGAGGGTACGGTTTTTTCCTTGGCTGGTTAAGAATTTCAATTCTAAAGTTTGTTTCATGAGTGTACTCCTTTTTTAGTTTTGATGGGTGGGAGTTTGATTAAGCGTAGCTATATTCATGCACGACAGAAGATTCCACAATATCTTCAGCCGTCAACAGTTGGATGGCTTGTTTAAATTGTTGGACTTGCTCAGCCGTCAAATTTTCGACGGCATCATTGAAGCTACGACTTTTTAGGCGGTCACCTTCAGCATAAAATAAGCGGATTTTTCCATTCTTAAAAGATTTCATCTATTAACACCCCTTCTGATTGTTTTTGTAAGGCCCTTACACCCCTATAAACGAGTGTCAAGAAGAAAGTGTCACATTTTTTCTAAGATGAAATTTTGATACAATGAAGGATGTAATTGTATTTTCAGAGAAGGGGCAAAAGCTTCCGCTTGATAGCGAACATAATCAAGAGTCAAAGGGTGGTAAGGATGAAAATGATAGTTGGCTTGGGGAATCCAGGCGCCAAATATGAAGGAAGCAAGCATAATGTGGGCTTCCAAGTGTTGGATGAATTAGGAAAGCGTTTGAATCTTAGCTTTAATAAAAATAAATTTGAAAGTCTGTATGCTGAAGACTTTGTCGATTTTCAAAAGCATTTATTTGTCAAACCACAGACTTTTATGAACCTGTCTGGCCAAGCAGTTCGACCTTTGGCGGACTATTATGGGGTGGCAGATGAAGATGTTTTAATCATTTATGATGATTTGGACTTGCAGGTGGGGCAATTACGTTTTCGCTTGAAAGGGAGTGCCGGTGGTCATAATGGTATGAAGGACGTTATCCAACAGCTGGGTCATCAAGAAATTAAGCGCGCCCGTATCGGAATCGGACGACCGCTTCCTAGCCAAACGGTTGTCCAACATGTCTTGAGTCGTTTTTCTAAAGAAGACCAGTCAAGCATTGACCAAGTCGTCGACCGTACCGCCGAGGCTGTGGAATTTTGGCTTGAAGGCCATAGTTTTGAAGAAACCATGTCGAAGTATAACATTTAGTAAAGGAGTAAAGAGAGTGGCCAGTATTTCAACTTATATAAAACAGGATAAAAGCTTTCAGCGTGTCAATGAGGCGGTTGAAAATGGCCAACGACAGCTGATCACTGGCCTATCTTCATCCAGCCGGGCAGTTCATCTTTACCATATTCTCCAGATGACACAAAAAACCATCTTGGTCGTTGTTCCCAATGTCTTGCAGGGCCAGTATTTATTCGAAGACCTCGCTAGTCGGATGGACAAGGACCAGCTTCATCTGTTTTCAGTAGATGATGCCTTAACTTTAGAGATGGCAGTCTCTTCACCCGAAATACATGGGGAGCGGGTTCAGGCTTTGCGCTTTTTATTAACTAACAAAGCCGGAATCGTGATTTGCCCTTTAGCGGGGCTGAAACACTTCCTTCCTCCCGCTGATGATTTTGAACAGGCCAAGATTCAAATTGATTTTGACCATGATGTCGATGTGGATCAGTTAGCCGACCGTCTACTCACTTGGGGCTATCAACGTGAAAAAATGGTCGCTTCACCAGGGGAATTCTCTATTCGTGGAGGCATTATCGATGTTTTTCCTTTACAGGAAGAACATCCTGTCCGTATCGAACTCTTTGACGTGGAAGTGGATTCTATTCGGCTGTTTGATGTTGAAAGCCAGCGGTCAATCGGTCAATTGGATGAGCTGACTCTTTTACCTGCCCGCGAATCCTTTTTCCTGAAAGATTGGAAGCGGCAGGCGGCTAAAAAGCTAGAGGATCGTTTGGAAGATCACCCTCAACTGGAAGATCCAGATGCCCAAGAAAATTACGACCGCCATATTGAAAATTTACGACTGGCTTTAGAGGAAGATGACGCTTTTGATGGTTTAGACCTTTATGCCAGCTGGATTTATCCAGACGAACAGTCCATTGTGGACTATCTGCCCCAGGATGCCTTACTTGTTTTTGATGAATATCCTCGCATTGTGGACCAAAATAGGATCCAGGAAGAAGAAAACCAGCTTTGGGTAGAAGATAAATTAGAAAGTGGTCAGCTGCTGGGCGGCTTGACACTGACACGAGACTTTCGTCAGTCCTATCAGGATTTTGATGGGGCCTATTTATATTATGCTATTTTTGAAAAAGGCATGGGAAATATCAGGCTCGATCGTTTGGATCATATTCCTTCGCGTCCGATGCAGCAGTTTTTCAGTCAAATGGAATTGCTGGCCAGTGAATTTAATCGCTGGAAAAAACAAGATTATGCCGTCGTCATCACAGCTTCCAATACTCAAAGACAAAAAGAAATCCAGACCATCTTAAATGAATACCAGCTGGAAAGTTTTGACATCAGTGGTCATGAAGATATCCAAGCTCAACACATCCATCTGATTCCCTATCCTTTACGCCATGGTTTTGAATGGCCGGACCAAAAATTAGCAGTCATCACTGAAAAAGAATTATTCAACCGCCTGCCCAAAAAGAAATCCAAGCGGGTCCAGCTGTCGAATGCAGAGAAACTAAAATCTTACAATGACTTGAAAAAAGGGGACTATGTGGTTCATATCAACCATGGGATTGGGCGCTATCTAGGAATTGAAACCATGGAAATTGCGGGCAACCACCAGGATTATTTGACTCTTTTATACCGCAATGATTCCAAAGTTTATGTCCCAGTCGACCAGATGCACTTGGTTCAAAAATATATTGGCTCAGAGGGTAAGGCTCCTCGCCTGCATAAATTAGGTGGGACAGAATGGACTAAGACCAAACAAAAAGTTCGCCAGCAAGTCGAAGATATTAGTGAAGAGTTGATTGCCCTTTATGCTGAGCGAGAAAAAGAAGAAGGCTTTGCCTTTTCTGCCGATAATGATTACCAAAGAGAATTTGAGCAGGCCTTCCCTTATACCGAAACAGAAGACCAACTGAAAAGCATAGTTGAAGTAAAAGCTGATATGGAAAAAGAAAAACCCATGGACCGCTTGCTGATAGGTGATGTTGGTTATGGTAAAACGGAAGTCGCCCTGAGAGCGATATTCAAGGCAGTTCAAGATGGCAAGCAGGCTGCTTTTTTAGTGCCAACCACGGTCTTGGCCCAGCAACATTACCAGTCCATCTTAGAGCGTTTCGAAGGCTTTCCAGTCATGGTCGGCATTCTTTCTCGTTTTCGAACCAAAAACCAACAGGAAGAAACCATCCAGGCCTTGAAAGAAGGACGGCTGGATGTGGTGGTTGGGACCCACCGCTTATTAAGCAAGGATGTTGAATTTAAAGATTTAGGTTTACTGGTGGTGGATGAAGAGCAACGATTCGGGGTCAAGCATAAAGAACGACTGAAACAATTAAAAAATGAAGTGGATGTTTTGACCCTGACGGCAACACCTATTCCACGCACCCTCCATATGTCCATGGTGGGGGTTCGAGACTTATCTGTGATTGAAACCCCACCTGCCAACCGTTATCCTGTCCAAACTTATGTCATGGAACGTAACGCAGGAGCCATCCGCCAAGCCATTGAACGTGAAATGGCTCGGGATGGGCAAGTCTTTTACTTGCATAACCGCGTGTCGACCATGCAACAAAGGGTTAGCGAGCTGGAGGCTTTGATTCCGGATGCGCGCATTGCTTATGCCCATGGTCAGATGGGTGAAAACCAGCTGGAAGATGTTCTTTACCGTTTTCTGGAAGGTGAGTTTGACATTTTAGTCACCACGACCATTATAGAAACGGGAGTGGACATGCCCAATGTCAATACACTGATTGTAGAAGAAGCTGACCGGATGGGCTTATCTCAACTCTATCAATTAAGAGGACGGGTGGGGAGAAGCAATCGGGTAGCTTATGCTTACTTTACTTATGAAGCCAATAAGACCCTAAAAGAAGAAAGTGTGAAACGCCTTCAAGCTCTCCGTGATTTTAGTGAACTGGGCTCAGGCTTTAAAATTGCCATGCGAGACTTATCTATCCGTGGAGCTGGTGATTTGTTAGGCAAACAACAGTCCGGCTTTATCGATTCAGTGGGCTATGATATGTATACTCAGTTATTAGAAGAAGCCATCCAGGAAAAAAGTCAGAAAGACCAAGGTCCTCCAAAAGTGGCGACTGAAATTAATATGGATGTGGAAGCCTATATTCCCGAGACTTATATTGAAGATGAATTTCAAAAAATTGACATGTATAAGCGGATGAATCGCTTAAGCAATGAAGAAGAGTTCAGTGCTTTGCAGGCGGATTTGATTGACCGATTTGGGGACTATCCTCCAGCCGTGGATCATCTTTTAGCAGTCAGCCGGCTTAAAATGTATGCTCAACAAGCAGGCATCGAGCATATCGACCAGGAAATCAGACGGCGGGACCAAATCATCCAGCTGACTTTTGCTCCACGAATGACCCAAGAGCTTCCAGGGCCTGAAATTTTTAGGGCTTTGCAAGATATACCGGTCAAGGTGGATGTTAGAATGAAGGCTGACGCTATTGAGCTCGAGTTTTTCTTTGATAAAAAGGAAGAAGACTCAAAAATTTTAGCTTATTTAATTGAATTCAGTTCAAAGATTGTGAACTACTTGCAGGGGTCAGAGGATAAGGATAAGGAAGACCAAGATTAGGAGGAAAGCCGGTGTCAAGACAAATCAAAAGCATCTATAAAGGGGCTTTTTGGCTCGGCTTAGCTCAGCTGATCAGCAAGCTATTGAGTGCTCTCTATAAGGTTCCCTTGCAAAATTGGACCGGGGATGCGGGCTTTTATGTTTACCAGCAAGTCTATCCTTTCTATGCTCTGATGGCCCATTTTTCCCTTACCGCCTTGCCTTTATTTATTTCTAAAATTCTTTCCGATGAAGACCATCAAGATCAATTGCAAAGGGTGGGCTGGGATATTTTTGCCAGCCTTTTCTTCTTTTTTTCCATGCTGGCTTTGATGTTAGCTTTCTTTGCCCGTCCTTTAGCCTATTGGATGGGAGACCCAGCCCTGGCTCCTTTGTTAAAAATTATCGCTCTTTACTATCCTGGAGTCGCTCTCTTGTCGAGTTTACGTGCTTACTTTCAAAGTCAATTAGATATGTTTCCTTCTGCCTTAAGTCATTTACTGGAACAGTCGATCCGTGTTTTTCTGATTCTTCTTGCGGCCTATCTTTTCTTAAAGGAAAAGCTCTCCCTCTATACGATGGGGGCCTGGTCGTATGCAGGGGCCGTTCTGGCAGGACTAGTCGCTGCTGCTTATTTGATTGGGGCAGCTCGTGGAAAATTCAACCTGCCTTTCAACTCTCTTTTTGTTCAACGCCAAGCAAAAAGGGAATCTATAAAAAAGAATGGCCGACTCTTTTTCCAGGAGGGACTGGTGTTCAGCCTACTCCTCTCTTTCTTGCTGGTCCTTCAATTGCTTGATAGCTTTACTTTATTGAAAACCTTAGTCCAAAGTGGGGTGGACTTGGAAGAAGCTCGGCTGGCCAAAGGAGTCTATGACCGCGGCCTCCCCCTTGTTCAAGTAGGAGTGGTATTAGCATCGGCTTTGTCTGCCTATATGCTCCCCGCCCTAAACCGGCTAAAAAGGCAGCAAGGAGGGCAGGCTTTTCGTTCAGCCGCCCAATCCTTTGTAAAACTGATCTTTTTATTTTCCATGGCTGCAAGTCTAGGACTCATTTTCATCATGCCTGCCCTTAATCCTTTACTATTCCAAGATGATAAAGGGACAGTGACACTGGCCATCTTGGCAGGCTTGGTTTTTTGGATGAGCATGATTATGGCGTTACTAAATCTTTTGCAAATGAAAGCAAGTCAGAGCTCCTTGTGGTGGCCCTTAATCATTAGCTTATTTATCAAATACCTAGCTAACCGCTGGCTGGTCGCCAGCCTGGGTATAGCGGGAGCGGCTCTGGCCAGCCAACTCACTTTAATTTTTTTATTTCTTTACTTGCTGGGTCAGCTCCGAAAAGAGAATCATTTTTTCATTTTGCCCAGACGCCAGCTCTTACCCTCTTTTCTGGCTTTTATTTTCATGATTCTCAGTGTCTGCTTCAGTCGTTATGTTGGCCAGTTGCTGTTTCCCCCAAACAGCTGGGGCTTGTTGATGGAAGTGGTCCTTGCTGTAGGGGCAGGAGCTAGCAGCTTTATTTTTTCTCTGGACCGTCTGGATTTATTAACCCTAGAAGAATGGCAAATCTTACCTGCCCATTCATTATGGCAAAAAAGGAGTGACAAGAATGAATAGTATTAAAATTATCGGCTTAGGGGGAGGAAGCCTGAACCAGTTACCCTATGGTGTCTATCAAACCCTAGCCACAGCGGATCAACTTTACCTGCGGACAGCAGAACACCCTGTCGTTGAAGACTTAAAGAAAATGGGTTTATCCTTGCATGCCTATGATTACATTTACGAGGACTACGAGGAAAATTTTGAACAAGTCTATCCAGCCATTGTGGCTGACCTCTTGGAACGGGCTAAAGAAGAAAATATCATTTATGCCGTACCCGGTCATCCCATGGTAGGGGAAAGCACTAGCCAGCTCTTATTGGACCAAGACCAGGTCAAGATTGATGTTGTGGGAGGGCACAGTTTTATTGATGACCTTTTTCAAGCGGTGAAAGTCGATCCGATTGACGGTTTTCAATTGCTAGATGGGATGATGCTTTCCGCCGATGATATCCACTGCCGCCAACATTTAATCATCATGCAAGTCTTCCACCCTTTGTTGGCAGGGGATATTAAAATTGAGCTGATGAAAGTTTATCCTGACGACCATCCCGTTTACCGGGTGGATGGGGCCGGTTCAGAGCTAGAAAAAATTGAACGTGTGCCTCTCTATGAACTGGATCACTTTGAAGGAGTCCATAATTTGATGTCCCTCTACCTTCCTCCACTGACTTTGGAAGAAGATGAGCGCTCTTTTTCAACTACCCTAGCGTTGGTTGATGCCATTATTGATTCTAAACAGGGGGATCCATGGGTGTTAGACCATGACCACCTCAGCCTGTGGCCATATTTGAAGGAAGAAAGTCTAGAATTAAAGGAAGCCATAGAAGCTGACGATTCCGATCATATGATTGAAGAACTGGGTGATGTTTTCATGCAAGTCCTTTATCATGCTAAATTAGCTGAGAATCATTATGAATTTGAAATGGAAGACGTCCTACAAGTTCTGAATCGCAAATTACGCCGACGCCATCCCCACATTTTCGGAGACCAAGCGATTCACTCCATTGAAGAAGCTGAAGACTTGTGGGAAGATATTAAAAAGAAAGAAGAGGGGAGAAATTAGCATGAGACTCGATAAATTTTTAAAAGTATCGCGCATTATCAAACGTCGGACGGTGGCAAAAGAAATCGCAGACCAAGGACGTATTGCGATTAATGGTCATCCAGCTAAATCATCGAGTAAATTAGCGGTGGGCGACCAGCTCCAAATTAATTTTGGGAATAAGACCCTTGTGGTGGAAGTAAATGAATTAAAAGATTCCACTAAAAAAGCAGATGCTTCAGACATGTTTACTATCCTGGAAGAAGAATATATAGAAAACGACGGAGATATGGCCTAGCTTGAAAAAAGAGTGATGGTAAGCGTTACGCTTTTCCGATATAATTTAAGAGAGAGTGCAGAAAGGAGCGACCAAGGTGGCTGACCGTAGACCAGAAAAAGAGCAAGAAGTATTCATCAAAGAGATGCCTGCTCAAAAGACAAATAAAACGAAAAAACGATCAGGCCAGGGGCGTCGTCCGTTATTTTTGCTGGGCTTGATTGTGTTATTTATTGGCTTTTTTGCCTTTGAAAACATAAAAAATATTCGTGATGCTCGTCGCCTAGACCAGCAGCTGGTTCAAGCTGAAAAACAATTACAGCTGGATCAAGATTACCAAGCTGATTTAGAAGAATACATCCGTTTATTACAAAATGAAGACTATGTGCTGAATATCGCTCGAAATGAATATTATCTCACTGAAGATGGGGAGATTGTTTTCAATTTTGTAGGGGAAAGAGATAACCTCGCCTTGGATATGAATAAAAAACAGCAAGCCATTGAAAAGGAAGTCGAAGACATAGAAAAGAATGAAGATACAAGCAATCATTGATTCCCCCCCGTTTAATGCTATAATTAATTAAAATAACTAAGGAGGCTATTGAAATAGATGGCGATTGAAGTTGGAGAACAGGTTCAAGGAACAGTGACAAACATTACAAATTTTGGTGCTTTTGTTGATTTAGGCGATGACAAAACCGGCTTGATACATATTAGTGAAATTGCCGATCACTTTGTTAAAGATATCAATGATGAATTGGCACGAGGGGATGAAGTCACTGTTAAGATTTTAAATATTGAAGATAATGGCAATATCGCCCTATCTATTAAACAATCAGACCAACCTAAACAAACGGAAGAATTAAAATCCAAGCGTCAACCGGCTCAGGATTCTGATTCAGCAGAGGTCAAAGATGAACGACCTCCAAAGCCTTCTTACCAAGCTAAAAGAGACACAAGCAAGTCTTCTTTTGGAAAAAAATCATCTCAAGGCAACCAAAGTTTTGATGACTTAATGAGTGATTTCTTAAAAAATAGTGAGGAACGCTTAACGTCATTAAAGCGTAATACTGAAAATAAACGTGGTGGCCGCGGTGGACGTCGCGGATAAATACAAGTCAGATAGCCAGGAGGAATCCTGGTTTTTTTAATAGGGAGCAAGCGATGAGACAAAGTTTTATGCACATTTATCGAGACCAGTTTGACCTTTCAGCTGATAGCCATATTTTATTAGCCTTGTCAGGGGGAGTGGATTCGATGGTGTTATTTGATTTATTGAGACATCTGCCCGACTCGCTCAGACCCTCCTTGACTTTAGCTCATGTCAACCACCACTTGCGAAAAGAAGCTGACCAAGAATGCCGAGAGCTCCGCTCTTATGTGGAAAGGCTGGGCTATCCGCTCTACGTGAAAGATTGGCAGCCTTCTGATCATCCGGAGGCGGGAATTGAAGCAGCAGGACGGGCGGTGCGTTATGAATTTTTTGCCAGCTTGGTGGAAGACCTGAACTGTGAGGTTGTGATGACGGCCCACCATAAAAGCGATCAAGCGGAAACAGTTTTAATGCGTTTGGTCAGAGGGGGTTTTTGGCAAACTTTGCAAGGCATCCAAGCCCAGCAGGATTTTCATGGAGGCCAACTCCTTAGACCCTTGCTTCAGTTTTCCAAGGATGACCTTTATGCCTATGCCCAGCAGGAAAATTTGCTGTATTTTGAAGATGCGAGCAATGCTGAAAATGATTATAGCCGTAACCGCTACCGCAATCTGATCCTGCCCCTTTTAAAAGAAGAAAATCCTAGGGTAGAAGATCAGCTCGCCCAGCTCGCCCAGCAAATGCAAGATTTAGATAAGATCAGTGAAGATTGGGTGAAAACACATTTGCAGAACTGCGTGAAGAAGGGTCAACTTCAGCGGGATCTTTTCTTAAAGCAACCTGCTTATGGACAGTTTATGATTCTCCGACACTTTATTCTGCAAAGGGTGGAAGATCCCAGCTATCAGCTGCCTTATCAATTGTTAAAAGATGTTTTAGCCTGGGTTCAAACGGGGCGCAACCATTCTTATCAAGAATTAGGAGCGGGATATTATCTCTTGCGGGAGTATAATGACTTAAAACTAGTCAACCACCGGCCGCAAGTGAAAATTGATCCTTCTTCAGCAGAGTTTAGCTTGTCACTTAACCACTGGATCAGTCTATCTGCCTATGAGAGAATCGCATGTTTTGAGGGGTGGCCCAGCGGTCAAATGCAGGAGACCGACCAATGGATAGCTGTCGACGCCCAAAAAATGGCTCCCCCCTTTAAGATAAACCACCGTCAAGCGGGGGACCGGATGACCTTAAAAGGCCCCAGCTGCCACAGCAAAAAAATTAAAGATATTATGATAGACCAAAAAATTCCTTTGAAAGATCGAGAAGAAGTCTGGCTTGTTCGTGATAAATACGATAATATAATATGGTTAATAACTTTAAAAGAATCCTATTGGTCAGAAGATTACCAGCCAGGAAAAAATCAATACATCATTGTATATCGCAATGAGAAAGGACAATATAATGACAATGCATGATGATATTAAAGAAATTTTGATTTCCAAAAAGCAAATTGAAGAACGCACCAAAGAATTAGCAGAAGTGTTATCGGATGAATATCGTGACAAAAACCCTCTCTTGGTCTGTGTCCTCAAAGGCGGAAGTCTCTTTATGACCGATTTAATTAAAGAAATGGATATCTACTTGGATATTGATTTCATGGATCTGTCTTCTTATGAAGGTGGGACAGAGTCTTCCGGAAATGTCAAAATATTAAAAGATCTGAGCCTTTCTTCTGAAGGTCGTCATGTTTTGTTTGTGGAAGATGTGGTGGACACTGGGCGAACCTTACAATTTTTAATGGAATTATTTGAATCCCGTAAGGCCGCTTCGGTTAAAATTGTCAGCCTTTTAGACAAACCGAGCCGTCGTGCTTTCGATGTTCCCGTCCAATGGGCAGGTTTTGAAATGCCGGATGAATTTATTGTGGGCTATGGCTTGGACTTCCAAGAAAAATACCGTAATCTCCCTTACATTGGTGTCTTAAGAGATGAAATTATTGAGCAAGCTTAAATAAACTTTAAGAAAAAATTGCTACCATCATATTATTGGTTATAATAGCCCAATAATGTTAACATGACTCTTATGTATTCAATGACAAATTTAATGCCATTTTAATGGCAATAGGAGGACATAATGAGAAGAAATATTTTTCGAAACAGTCTCTTCTATTTGCTTGTATTTATCGTAATTGTTGCCGTAGCAAGTTGGATAACGGGTGGCGATGCTAGTAGTAGCCAAAGCGAATTATCGTCTACCGAATTTGTTCAGCAATTAGATAAAGATAATATCGAATCTTTTAGTTTGCAACCAGCAGCTGGTATTTACAGGGTGGAAGGGAAACTCAATGAACCTATCCAAGCTGATGCAGGCGAGAGTAATAATATCGATATATTTAGTTCAAGTAACGAAGAAACAGACCGATTTACTGCAACACTCTTACAAAATGACCCTATAGTGGCTGATATCTATACTTTAGCCCAAGAAAAAGGAACAGAAGTGATTCCTTTAGAAGAAGAGCAAACTTCTGTCTGGGTCAGCCTATTAATTTCTTTCCTACCATTAATTATCTTTGTTTTCTTCATCTATATGATGATGAACCAAGCCGGTCAAGGTGGGGGAGGCGGACGAAATGTCATGTCTTTCGGTAAGTCTAAAGCTAAATTAACGGATCCTTCTGAAAGTAAAGTTCGCTTTTCAGATGTAGCCGGAGCTGATGAAGAAAAATCAGAACTGGTTGAAATTGTAGAATTCTTAAAAGATCCGCGACGTTTTTCTAGCTTAGGCGCCCGGATTCCTGCAGGGGTATTATTAGAAGGCCCTCCAGGAACAGGTAAAACTTTACTCGCTAAGGCCGTGGCTGGTGAAGCCGGCGTTCCTTTCTACTCTATTTCTGGTTCAGAATTCGTAGAGATGTTTGTCGGGGTTGGAGCGAGCCGTGTTCGTGACCTTTTTGAAGAAGCTAAGAAAAAATCTCCGGCTATCATCTTTATTGATGAGATCGATGCTGTGGGCCGCAAGCGTGGTGGCTCAGGTATGGGTGGAGGCAATGACGAACGTGAACAGACCTTGAACCAACTTTTAGTTGAAATGGACGGTTTCCAAGGGAATGAAGGGGTCATTGTGATGGCCGCGACCAACCGTTCTGATGTCTTAGACCAAGCCCTCTTACGTCCTGGTCGTTTTGACCGCCGAATTATGGTGGGCATGCCAGATGTGAAAGAACGCGAGGCTATTTTAAAAGTTCATGCTAAAGACAAACCTTTATCAGATCAAGTCAATTTGAAACAAGTTGCTAAGACGACCCCTGGTTTTTCAGGAGCCGACTTGGAAAACTTATTGAATGAGTCTGCTATTGTAGCTGCTCGCCGTCATTCATCCATCATTGAAGCTTACGATGTGGATGAAGCCAGCGACCGCGTGATTGCCGGACCAGCCAAGCGTGACCGCGTGATTTCTGAAAAAGAAAGACGCATGGTTGCTTATCATGAAGCCGGACATACAGTGGTGGGGATGGTTCTTTCTGATGCCCGAGTGGTCCATAAGGTTACCATCATCCCTCGTGGGCGTGCCGGTGGATATGCTATTATGTTGCCAAGAGAAGACCAATATCTTTACACTAAAAAAGATCTCTATGAGCAAATCGTGGGCTTACTAGGGGGACGAGCAGCTGAAGAGATTTTCTTCCAAACTCAAACCTCTGGAGCAAGTAATGACTTTGAACAAGCCACTCAATTGGCTCGTTCCATGGTCACTCAGTATGGGATGAGTGATGAACTCGGCCCCGTTCAATACGAAAAAGGCAATGAACAATCGTCCTTTGAGCGTTCTTATTCAGAGCGGGTGGCTTATGAAATTGATGAGGAAGTCCTCAACTTGTTATCTAAAGCCCGCCAAGAAGCTCATGATATTATCAATGAGCACAGCAAAGAGCTTGAAATCATTGCCGAAAAATTACTTGAAGTCGAAACCCTCAATGCGCTTGAAATTAAGAGCTTGTTTGAAACAGGTTTGATGCCTGACGAGCGTGATGATATGGACTATCCAAGTGAAGAAAATGAGAAAACTGCTGAAAAAGAAGCACAAGAACAGGCGGGAACCTCATTTGAAGAAATTCGCGAAAAAACGGTTCATAATGAACAAAAACGAGAAGCCGTTTACGATGATTATCATGACGATCAAAGCAGTGATGATGAAGATTCTACTGATGATTCAGAACATTCTTCTGATCATGATGATTATGAAGGAAACCGCAATGATCATATCGACCAAGACCATCAAACCTTGGAAGAGCGTTACCCGGACTATAGTAACGATCATATCCAACAAGACCGTGAGGAAAAGAATGATGAGTCTTCTGACCGAACCAATTCTTCCAGAGAAATAACGAAGAACGATTGGGATTAAATGGTTTTCAACAAAATGAAAATAAGTTCTACAAGAAAGAGAGTTGAATCATTCAACTCTCTTTTTTTCTTGCTTGGTGTTTAAGAAGAGAATTCGATCAGATCTTAGCGTTTTAGCAGATAGAAGACTTTGTTTTTTATGCCCATCTACGAGCCAAAAAATATTCATTAAAATCCCATAAAAAGCTATGCTTTTTAAGCAATTATTTGTATAATGGTATTTTAGGGAAATTGTTGTTTATAATCTTTAGGCGTGAGGCAGTTTTTAAAGTTGATTGTCCCTCGAGTTAGGTATATATTTGGTGAGATGATTCATACTTGAAAGACTGAAGTATCGATTGCGTGCTAAGACAAAGTTATTTTGCGACATTGGTATCATCGATGCTTTTTGTGTGCAAAAAATTAGAATGGTGAAGGGAATGTAAAGATGGACTACCAAGTATTAAGTGAAATGTTGCCGTTAGGCCGACAAGGAGAAATGGTGTTGGGCCTTCAAACCACCCGCGATTTAATGGAAGTATTGGGCAACCCCCAAAACAATGTTCCGATTATTCATGTTGCCGGGACGAATGGTAAGGGGTCGACAGCCGTGATTATGGCGACCATCCTGCAAGAAGCAGGCTATAAAGTGGGGCTTTATACTTCTCCATCTTTATTTGAATTCAATGATCGTATTCGGATCAACGGGGAGAACATCTCGGATGAAGATATCATGGAATTTGCTGTGGATATTCGGGATCATGTCTTGAGTACCAACATTTACTTCACAGAATTCGAATTATATACTGCTCTGGCTTGGATGGCTTTTGATAAGTATGACTGTGATATTGCGATCATCGAGACCGGCATTGGTGGCCGTTTGGATGCGACTAATATTATTGAAAGTAATGAAGTAGCCGTGATTACCAAGTTAGCCTATGACCACCAAGATGTTTTAGGGGACACGATTGAAGAAATTGCTGGTGAAAAAGCCGGCATTATAAAAGCAGGCTCCCCCGTTGTTTATTACCCTCAAGAACGAGAAGCCATGAAAGTGATTGAAGAGCGGGCGGACGAATTAGGAAGCCCTAAACGGACAGTGGATGTAGAGGCTTTAGATTATGAATTGAGCAATAGTCGCGATCAATCCTTTGTTTATAAAAATGATGAATACACCATCCATTTGTTGGAAACCCATCAAATTATGAACGCTTGCATGGCCATTGAAGCGATGAATACGCTAAATGACAGCGGAAAATGGACAATCGAAAGATCGGCTATTCAAAGCGGTCTTGAAAAAGCAGTTTGGCCTGGACGTTTTGAATGGTTAAACCAGCAACCTGATATAGTAGTAGATGGTTCACATAACTTAGATGGCGTCACCGGCCTCACTGAAAACTTGCTCCGATATTTCCCAGACCGCCAGCGAATTGGAATAGTCGGTATGCTGGGAGATAAAGAATATAAACCGGCCTTAAGTGTGATTGCCCCTCATTTTGACTATATGATAACGGTAGAACCTGATTCAGAGCGAGCCTTGCCAGCAGAAGAGATGAAAGAAACCATTCTCGATTTAGGCTTTTTAGCTGAAGAAAATATCGAAGTCATGGGCAAAGATTATGAACAAGCACTGGAGCGAGCGGTTGAACTGACTGAAAGCAGCATGCTCGATGCCGTCATTTGTGTTTTTGGAAGTTTTTACTATATCGGAGACGTTCGCCAGTTAATATTAAACAATAAAAAGGAAAGATAAATATGGATAAACAAAGAATTGAAGACGCAATGCGCGAAATTATCATAGCTATTGGAGAAGATCCCGAGCGTGAAGGCTTAGTTGAAACGCCCGCTCGAGTGGCTCGCATGTTCGAAGAAGTGTTTGCGGGAATTGAAAAAGATGCTAGCATCCATGCTAAAAAAACCTTCCATGAGGATAATAGTGAAGTCGTCTTAGTCAAAGACATCAGTTTCTCATCCATGTGTGAGCACCACTTTTTACCTTTCTATGGTAAAGGGCACATTGCTTACATCCCCCGAGATGGCAAAGTGGTAGGTTTAAGTAAATTAGCACGGATTTTAGAAGATGTTTCTAAGCGTCCGCAAATGCAAGAACGCATCACCAATGATGTCTGTGATATTTTAATGAATACGCTTAATCCACTAGGGGTGATGGTCATCCTCGAAGGGGACCATATGTGTATGAATATTCGTGGTGTTAAAAAACCGGGATCTAAAACCGTAACCAAAGCGACTCGGGGCTTATATAAAGAAAATGCCGAATTGCGTCGTGAAATTATTGATTTCATTTATAAATAGTTAAGTTAGAAGGAGGGGACAGGCGTGTCGCATTCTACAGATAAGATAATCATCAAAGGTATGCAGTTTTATGGCTATCATGGTTTGTTCAAAGAAGAAACTAAATTAGGACAACTTTTTATTGTTGACCTTGAAATGAACGTGGATGTTGAAAAACCAGGCCGTAGCGGGCAGATGGAAGACAGTGTACATTATGGAGAAGTCTTTGATTGCATCCGTCACTTGGTTGAAGGCGAGCATGTCCAACTAATAGAAGAGTTAGCTATTAATATTGCGGATGAATTGTTTGCTCAATTTGAACTCATTGAGGGCTTGAAAATTCGAGTAAAAAAACCGCAAGCGCCTGTGCCAGGTATCTTTAGCTATGTTGCAGCTGAAATTGAAAGAGAACGCCCACAAACTGATGGGGAGGCTTAAAGATGGATCATATCGCCTATATTGCCCTTGGCAGTAATATCGAACCTAAAACGGAACACTTACATCAAGCCATTGAGAGCTTGAATCAGCATGAAAGTATTCAACTGCTTCAACAATCTTCAGTGTATGATACCGCTCCGGTCGGTTATGCGGACCAGGATAACTTCTTAAATATGGTCGTCGAAGTCCAAACTTCCCTGGCTCCCATTGACTTATTGGATGCTTGCCAGGCCATTGAAGAGCAGTTAAAACGGGTGCGGACGATAAAAAATGGACCACGCACGATTGACTTGGATGTCCTGCTTTATGATGATATCGAAATGGATGACGATCGATTAATTCTTCCGCATCCTCGCATGCATGAGCGAGCGTTCGTTCTTTATCCTTTGGTTGAATTAAACGCCAATGTAGATATCAGCGGGACGGGGAAAGGTGCAGAGGAATGGAAACAAGCCTTGAGTCCAAGCGACCAAGCCGATGTCAAAAAATTAGGCATGCTAGAGGACTTAAAAGCATAAAAGTGAATAAAATCAACATTTAACGGAAGCGCGGGGCTTCCGTTTTTTGTTTTTCTTCATGCCCTCACTTAGGGCTTTACTGCCAAGGGTTAAATCATCCTTGTGCAAAAAAACACCCCTCAGCTAGGGGTTAATCCCTAGCTGAGAGGCGCTTGTTCGATATGGTTATGAGTTTTATTTGTTTTCTTCTTGTTCAACGGCTGCTTGGGCAAGGATATTCAAGTAGTTCCAAGGGCGGTCGAAATTTGGTTGGAATAAGAAGTCGACATAGGCTAAATCTTCAATGGTCATTTTATTTTGAATGGCTAAGGAAAGAGCATTGGCAGATTGGGTGATGTCGTAGCGAGACATGAGTTGCCCGCCGACAATACGGCCACTTCCATTTTCATAGACCAGTTGCATGTAAATTTCTTCATTGGTCGGCATGAATTCTGGTCGGTAAAGATCTTGGACGAAGACACTGGAGCAATCAAGATCGAAATCTTCAGCTGATTCTGGAGTGACACCGGTAGAACCAATAGTCCAGCCGAATAATTTCAAACCAGAAGTGGATTGAGTTCCACGGTATTTGACGGTGTTTTCTTTAATGTTTTTACCCACTAATTGACCCATGCGGACCGCATTGGTTGCAAGTGGGATATAAGCATAGCCGCCATTAGGATTATAGTGAACAGCACAGCTGTCCCCACAAGCGAGAATATCTTCGCGTGAGGTATACATATAATCGTCGACAATAATGGCGCCCTCGTCTGTGGTGTCAATTTTATCTATATAGAGGTCGTTGTTAGGTCGGAAGCCAACGCATAGGATAGCTAAGTCACAGTCGTAAGTGCCTTTGGTGGTTTTTACAGCCGTTAATTTATTGTTTTCATCTTTTTCAAAACCTTCAACAAATTCACCTAAGTGGAGTTCGATTCCGCGTTCTTCCATATCTTCATGCAAGATGTCAGTATGGGTGTGTCCGAGATATTTGCTTAATACTCGGTCTTCACCATCAATACATAAGACTTCTTTATCCGATTCATTAAAAGCTTCAACTAATTCGATACCAATGTAACCGGCTCCAATCACGGCCACACGTTTAGCATCTTTTTTCTTATTGAAAAGTTCTTTGGCATGATTATAATTTTTACACAGCTGAACATTTTCAGCGTCAATGTTTTCTAAAGGTGGAATGATTGGCCAAGAACCAGTGGCTAAGATTAATTTATCATAAGAGTCTTCAAAGACTTCACCGGTCTCTAAGTTTTTCACTTGGATGGTTTTATTCTCTTCATCAATGGATTGAACGTCGTGTTGCATGCAAACCTCAGCGCCCATATCTTTTAACTCTTGGGGGTTGGAATAAAATAAACCTTGAGGATCATCAATCACTTCCCCAATGTATAAGGCAATCCCACAACTTAAAAATGAAATATTGTCGTTACGCTCATAAACGGTAACATCCACATCATCATTTTCGGTCAAGATTGTTTTAACTGCAGCGGTTCCAGCATGTGTACATCCAATAGTAATTACTTTCATTGTCATTCTCCTTCAATCTTAATTTCAATCACCATTATTGTAAGCCCACCCAGCAACTTTTTAAAATAAATACTGAACAAGACTAAGTTGTTTTTTCTTCATTTTATTAATTTATCAGTATTTTTAATTGTGAAAAACAGCTAAAAACAAATTAAAAACTGCTTTTCAAAAATAAAAAGAGCTTGTTTATAGAATTTTTAGATATTTTAAGAGATCAGGCTTGCATTTTATTTTTAAGCGTATTATGATGTAGTCAATTCGAAAGACCAAACCGATGATGTGGAGATTAAATAAATTGAGCACTCACAGAAAGTCCCGTTGCTGAGAAGGGATAGGAAGCTAATTTATAAATGGACCACGGAGGGCATAGTGAAAGGGATGACCGAGTACTCTATGACGTTGTAGGCGGACGTTAACAGCCAGGGATATGTTGGTATCTTGTTAAGTGTAAATGATGGACCCTTCTTTAAATATTTTGAAAGAGGGCATCATTTAAAATAAAGTGGCACCACGGGTATAGAAATGGCTCGTCTTTAGTTCATAACACCTTGTTATGAGTTAAAGACGGGCTTTTTTTATTACCTTCCAACATTAGCCCATGTCGTATCACTAAAGCTTTTTAATGGAGGAGTAATAAAAATGATAAAAACAGCAATTAATGGTGTAATCAACCGCGAAGATTTAGCTTACCAAATGTCTTATGACACTATGGAAGCCATGATGTCTGGTGAATGTTCAGAGATTGAAATGGCGTCTTTCTTGACGGCCTTATCTGTGAAAGGGGAATCTCCGAACGAAATAGCAGGAGCAGCTGCCGCTATGAGAGACCAGGCAACCCCAGTGGACGTCCCCTTTGACACCCTCGATATTGTCGGAACAGGGGGAGATCGCTCCTATTCATTTAATATTTCATCCACCTCAGCCCTGGTGATTGCAGCGGCGGGTGTTCCCGTTTCTAAACACGGCAACCGTTCTGCATCTTCAAAGAGCGGAGCAGCAGATTGCTTGGAGGCTTTGGGAATCAACTTAAATCAAAATCCTCAACTGGCTCGCCAACTTTTAGAAGAATTAGGCATTTGTTTCCTTTACGCCCAACACTACCACCCGTCCATGAAATATGTCGCCAATGTTCGTAAAGAAATGGGAATCCGCACCGTTTTCAATCTTTTAGGTCCCATCACCAATCCGGCTCGGCCGAAATACCAAGTCCTAGGAGTGTATGACGAGGCCCTATTAAAGCCAATGGCAGAAGTCATCCATAATTTAGAGGTTCACAGAGGGATGGTGGTTTATGGTCAAGATGTGATGGATGAATTGTCCATTAGTGCGCCTTCATCGGTTCTCTTTTTTGAAGGAGATGAAGAAAAATGTTTTGAGTTGGACCCGAGAGACTATGGTTTCCCTCTTTATGAGAAGGATGAAATTGTAGGAGGCGGACCTAAAGAAAACGCCCAAATCACTTTGGAGCTATTGGCAGGAGAATTAGGAGGAGCGAAAAGAGATATTGTCCTTCTGAATGCGGGTGCGGGACTATTTGTTGCAGGAAAAACAGCCTCGATTGAAGAAGGAATTGACCTGGCTCGCCAAGTGATCGACTCCAAACAAGCTCTTCAATTGTTAATGGCCTATCGTCAAATGAGTCAAGGAGAATAAAAATGATATTAGATCAATTAGCTGCCCATGCCCGTGAACGTGTTCAAAGGGCTAAAGAAAAACTTCCCTTAAAAGAAATCATCCAGCAAGCAGAAGCCTGCCCGCCCTCTCCTTATGATTTTGAACAAGCCATGGCGCAAGAAGATTTGTCCATTATAGCGGAGGTAAAAAAAGCCTCCCCTTCTAAGGGTGTAATTTCAGCAGACTTTCCTTACTTAGACATTGCTCAAGCCTACCAAGAAGGTGAAGTGAGTGCTTTGTCGGTCTTAACAGAAGATAAATATTTCTTAGGATCAAATGACATCTTTACCGCCATTCGCCAGCAGGTCCAATTACCCATGCTGAGAAAAGATTTTACAGTTGATGCCTATCAAATTTATGAGAGCAAACTATTGGGAGCTGATGCGGTTTTAATTATATGCTCTCTTTTAGACCAAGATTTAGGCCGGTTGAAAGATTATTTAGCTCTGTGTCAAGACTTGTCCTTGGCTGCCTTGGTTGAGACCCATGATGAGGAAGAAATTGAGCTAGCCATGGAAGCAGGGGCCCGAATGATTGGTGTCAACAATCGCAATCTGAAAGACTTTAGCGTGGATTTTAACCATGCTAAAGAACTAAAAAAACAAGTTCCTGAAGATCTTTTGTTTATCGCTGAAAGTGGAGTACGAACAGCTTCAGATGTTCAAGCTGTTGCTCAGATGGGAGCAGATGGGGTATTGATTGGGGAAGCCTTGATGCGAGCGGAAGATATTTCTCAGCAAGTCCAAGCCTTTAAGGAAGCAGGGGGGCGAGCAAACGATGAAAGTTAAAATTTGCGGGCTAAAGCGGCAGGAAGATGTGGCTTATGTGAATCGTTATCAGCCAGATTATGTGGGCTTTATCTTAAATTTTCCTAAGAGTCATCGCCATATTTCATATGAGCTCTTACAACAGCTGTCGCCACAAGTCGATTCTTCAATAAAAAAAGTAGGGGTTTTTGTGGACGAGCAAACCGATAAGATGGTCGAATTAGTAGAAAAAGGCCAGCTTGATATCATTCAGTTGCACGGTCAACAAGATGAGGCCTTCATCCAACAAATCAGATCCTTGACCTCTTGTCCCATCTGGCAAGCTTTTTCCATTCGGACAGCAGCAGATTTGGAAAGAGCGGAAGCCAGTTCAGCAGACGGCTTGATTTTAGACCACGCCGGTGGGGGAAGTGGGCAAACTTTCGATTGGTCTTTGATTCAAAACTTTTCGAGACCCTATTTCTTAGCTGGGGGAATGAATGCTGAAACAATCCCCCAAGCCTTAAAACAACTGAAGCCAGAGGGAATTGACTTGTCAAGCGGGGTAGAAACTCAAGGATTGAAAGACCCAGAAAAAATAAAGAAAATAGTGGAGATGGTGCATGATGCCTAAAGGAAAATTCGGCCCATTTGGAGGCCAATACGTAGCAGAAACTCTAATGTCAAGTTTAGAAGAACTGGAAGAAAGCTACCAATATTATAAAAATGACCCTAGCTTTCAAGAAGAATTAAAAGCTCTCTTTCAAAATTATACCGGCCGGCCCTCGCTGTTGTATCTGGCCGAAAATATGAGTCGTGATCTGGGGGGAGCAAAAATTTATTTGAAAAGAGAGGACCTCAACCATACAGGGGCCCATAAAATTAATAATGCCTTGGGCCAATGTTTACTGGCTAAAAAAATGGGCAAGAAGCGTATTATAGCTGAAACTGGAGCGGGCCAGCATGGGGTGGCCACTGCTACTGCTTGTGCCTTATTAAAGATGGAATGTAAGATCTTTATGGGAATAGAAGATATACAACGGCAGGCTCTTAATGTATACCGCATGAGATTATTAGGCGCCCAAGTAGAAGGAGTCGAAAGCGGGACGGGAACATTGAAAGATGCCGTCAACGAAACGATGAAAGAATGGAGTCGTCGGATCGCTGATACACACTATTGCATTGGCTCGGCCATGGGTCCCCATCCTTTCCCAAGTATGGTTCGAGACTTCCAAGCGGTTATTTCTGAAGAAAGTAAAGCGCAAATCCTAGAACGGGAAGGACGCTTACCCGATGTCGTCATGGCATGTGTGGGTGGGGGGTCTAATGCCATTGGCTCTTTCTACCATTATATAGATGAACCAGATGTTGAGTTGATTGGATGCGAAGGAGCAGGCCATGGGGTCGAAGCTGAAGATACAGCGGCCACTATTTCTGCCGGAAGATTAGGGATTTACCATGGTATGAAAACAATCATTAACCAAGATTCAGATGGACAAATCCGTCCCGTCTATTCTATTTCTGCCGGTTTAGATTATCCCGGCATTGGACCGGAACATGCTTATTTGCATGAAAAAGGGCGAGCAAAGTATGTGGCGATTGAAGATGAAGAAGCTGTTAATGCTTTTGAATACCTTAGCCGGACCGAAGGCATCATTCCAGCCATTGAATCTTCTCATGCTGTTGCTCATGCCATGCAGTTGGCCCCACAATTAAATTCAGACCAAATCATTCTGCTTACCCTATCAGGGCGAGGAGACAAGGATGTGGCAGCCATGGCTGCATACAGAGGGGAGGATCTTCATGACTAATATTCCATCCGCCTTCCAAGAAGGCAAAGCATTTATTCCTTACATTACGGCCGGCTATCCTGACTTAGAAAGCAGCCGACGCTATATCAAAAAAATGGCTGAAAGTGGTGCTGACCTGATTGAAATCGGCATCCCTTTTTCAGATCCTTCTGCGGAAGGTCCTGTCATCCAAGATGCCATTTATCACGCTTTAAAAGCTGGCGTGACAACGGATGATATTTTTGACATGATTGAGCAAGTGAGAGAAGAAGTGACGATTCCCTTGGCCATTATGACCTATGCTAATATATGCTATGGTTATGGCTTAGAAGCCTTCATGGCTCGCTGCCAGCAAGCGGGGGTTGCCGGCTTAATCTTGCCAGACGTTCCTTTTGAAGAAAAAGATGAATTTCAAGAAGCTGCTCAATCCCATGATCTTTCTTTGATTTCCATGGTCGCTCCTACTTCAGAAGAGCGAATTGCAAAGATTGCCTCTGAAGCGGAAGGTTTTATCTACTTGGTTTCATCTCTAGGGGTGACCGGGACTCGCTCCGACATATCGACCGACATTTCTTCCATGGTGGCGGCTATCCGCCAGGTCAATCCGGACCTTCCCATCGCTGTCGGCTTTGGCATTTCAAGACCAGACCAAGCTCGGGAGATGGCACAAGAAGCAGACGGGGTGATTGTTGGCTCAGCCATTATCCAAGAAATAAATCAGTATCCTGATCAAGCTGAAGACGCTTTAGGCCAGCCGGTTGAAAAAATGAAAAGGGCTATCCTTTAAAAATAAAATCAATATAGAAAAGAGGACCATCCTTGATAGAAGGATGATCCTCTTTTAGATCTGAGCTTTTTAATTTCCTTGGTTTGTTTCTGTTGTTTCTTCAGGAATTAATATGACTTCAGCGCTTGTGGGGGTGTTTTCAGTTGTGGTCTCTGTTCTTTCTTGTGGAACTTCCACTGTAGTTTGTGGTGTTTCACTTACTACTTCTTTGTTTGTTGATTCGACTTGTGTAGGGGCGATGGAGCGAGTGGCTGTGTTTGTATTTGCATAGCTTGTAACGGAAGTTGGTGGAGTATCTTTGTGATTTTTACCTAACATCAGTGATGCAAATAATCGTCCATAACCACCTGTTGTATCAATATCTGTGCTGTTGGTTTGGATTCCTAATCCATAATAATCGAAATCTCCCGTCATATTAGCATAATGTGCGGGTGAGTCTTTCCACAGATTATAGAATTCTTCCGCTAGATATTGTTCGCTGACAAATTGAGCTTTGTTTTGGGCCTGGCTGCCTGCAGCATTTTCTCCGAAATAGACCCAGTCTTTTTCTTGCAAATCTTCCCATTTTGTTCCTTTTAACTCGTTTGTATAACTGCCATCTAGTCGTGTATGGGGTTTGCCGTTCGGACGAATGGTGTTGGCTTGAGCGAATTGGTTAGCGTTGTAAGTGGCGATATCTTTAGCAACAGGTAGGTATTCCAAGGGGCTTAGTCCTTGAGTTTTTCTTTCGTGGTTCATTAAATCGCCAAAGATGCTGTTGAGTAAGTCGATATTGATATAGTTGTAGTTGTTGTAATTTTGCGCTTCAATGGGGTTTAATTGGGTGTCTGTATATTTTTGATAGCCAGCATTAGCTTGTTGATATTTCTGACTGGCCGTTTGTTTAGAAGCTTCATTTAACCATGATGGATCTTCTTTAGGGGTGTCCTCTTTTACTTCTGGTTTCGTTTCTTCTTTAGGAGGGGTATCCTCTTTTACTTCAGGCTTGGTTTCTTCTTTAGGAGGGGTATCCTCTTTTACTTCAGGCTTGGTTTCTTCTTTAGGAGGGGTATCCTCTTTTACTTCAGGCTTGGTTTCTTCTTTAGGAGGGGTATCCTCTTTTGCTTCAGGCTTGGTTTCTTCTTTAGGAGGATTGTCCTCTTTTACTTCAGGTTTCGTTTCTTCTTTAGGAGG
>JBHWOX010000010.1:0-5853 GCA_043424615.1 Atopococcus sp. | reverse complement strand
TCATTTTGAAAGTTGTTCTAGCTCATTATTGTTAAAAAATTGCTTGCAGGTCCTTGACCTGCTTTATTGTTCGATGTCACAAAGACATCAGAACCCTGCACATTTGGTTGTTTACTTTGTTCAGTTTTCAAAGATCCACTCAACAAGTTTCGAAAAGTCTTTTCTTGACTTGCGGAAAATAATTGTACCTTCATTCCAAATGAATGTCAATACTTTTTTTAATTTTCTTTTTTGTGAAAAATAAAAATCGTTGGCTCAAATAGTCTTTCGCTTTGAGCAACGATTAATATCTTATCACCAGACAGATTTCCTGTCAAGGCTTTTTAAAAATTATTTGTTTTGGCATTCTGCACAGAGGCCAATGATTTCTAAATTATACTTTTCTACCTTATAACCTGTTTCTTCTTCTATATCACTTTCGACCTGTTCAAATAGTGGTAGGTGAACATCAGTAATTTTTCCACATTCTTTACATATAATGTGGTAATGTTTTTCAGCATTAAAATCGTAATGGGCCGTTGGTCCGTCTGTACGAATTTGACGGATTAAATTATAATCCAATAATAGGTTGAGGGTGTTATAGATTGTTGCCACACTCATATTAGGATAGTCATCTTTTAATGCGCCATAGATTTCTTCAGCCGTATCGTGTTTTTTGGAATCGGCTAAATAACGTATAATGGCCCGTCGCTGGGGAGTTATACGTATATTATTAGCTTGCATTTGTTCAATGGCATGTTCGAATCCATTCATTTCTATCACCTATTTCAATCCTCGTAAACGATGACTATTCTTAAATCATAGTCATTATTACTCAGTATGCATCAACTTTATGATTTTTGCAATGATTTAGTTGTTACTTCCAGTCTAAATCTTGGTAATATGGTACGATAAGCTTTAAGATGGAAGAAGGAATTTATACATTATTTTAAAAAAAGGAAGATTACTTTATGAAAATCGGAGCTCGGACATTCAAGTCGGGTATTGCAATATTAATTTCACTTATTATTCCTAATTTAATCGGCCTTCCTGAAGCCACAGTCTTATCCGGTATTTCTTCAGTAGCGACCATGCAGCAGTCTATCAAAAGGTCTTATGACCGCTTGTTGAAACGTATATTTTCCAATGTTTTCGGAGGATTTTTAGCCGTTCTAGCCTCTTATTTTTTTGGGACACAATATTTCGTGATTGCTGTGACTGCCATCGTTTTGATTGCTCTCCTACACAAATTCGGCTTAGATGACTCCATTTCTCTTGCCTGTATTACCTTAGTGGTCATCATGCTGAATGAGACAGATGAAATTATGATTTCGGCCATCACTCGGGTTCTTGGAACAATCATCGGGGTCACCGTCTCTTTCTTGGTGAATCGAATCGTCTTACCGCCTCAGTATGATGAAGCCCTATACAAAAAAATGGTCTTGCAGACGGATGAGATTGCTAAACTTCTGCGTTCTGCTCTCCGCAAAAATTCACAGTTTGGTAAGGTAAATGATGATCTAGACGCTTTAGAGGCCAATGAAATTGAAACCTTAGAAATGTTCTCCTTCATTAAAGAAGAAGCTGGGTTTTCACTTTGCAACTTTGATAAAAATAAAACAAATGAAGAATTTAAAGCTAAGTCCCGCATTCTGGTTGTTTACCGTCAGTTTATTCGCACCAATATGGAGGGCTTGAATTTAGTTCAAACCTTTCATAAGACCGAGTACCTTTTTAACCACTTCCCTAAAGAATTAAGGGTCAGTATCCGTGAACGCTTGGAAACACTGATTACGGCTCATGAACAAATTATTCTGAAATTTAATGGGCGGATCAATGCATCAGATGTCAACTTCCATGAATACAAGCAAGATTTACGCATTCAGCTGACGGATTCATTCTTTTCTTTGGCCAATTCTGACGAGTATATGCAGGATAATCAATATGATGATTCCAATGCCATCATTCATTTAATGAGTGATATTTTCAAATATGAAGAACAAGTCCAACACTTGAATGTCATTGTTCGCTCTTACCGAACCAAACACAAGGATACCATTGCCGAAATTGGTGAGGAAGTTAATTTAGACTAATATAAAAACCGCAAGCTTTTTAATAAGGCTTGCGGTTTATTTTTTTATGGTCGCATGAACCATCACTATCTGATTTAATTATTTAACTCTAGATAGCGTTCGTACCATAATTTGACGTATCCTTCAGAAAAAGGTCCTTTTTCATTTTCAATCCAGTCCACCAATATTTTGACACTTTCTCTCAAAATATAGTCAATCTCGGCTGGATAATTCCACTTATGGCCATGGGCAATATATTCATCAATGTCCAATAATTTTTTGTCACCATCTGGAAAGACCTTTACATCCAAATCATAATCAATGTATTTAATTCCTAAATCATCAATCACATGTGGGGTTGCTAAATTGCAATAATAGCTCACTCCTGTTTTTCTTATCATCGTTACAATGTTAAACCAAAACTTATCATGAAAATAGACCAAGGCAGGTTCCCGTGTTTTCCACTTACGGCCATTGGATTCAATGACGAGAGTATGGTCATTGCAGACAATAATAGAATGTTCTGAAGTCTTTAATACTAAATTATTTTTCCAAGTACGATGAACGCTACCATCATGTTTATAACTTTGGATAGTAATGATTTCACCTTCGCGAGGTTGTCTCATCACAAAACCAACTTTCTAATTCTGATAGTCATTCTGCTTAATCTATTAAATTATAGCATAGAAAATTGGATTCATGAAACATTCTAATTATTTGTTGACTTTATATATTCTTGATACAAAGCTATCAGTTTTTGTTGAGGTTTTGGAAAAGCATGATCAGCAAAATCAGCCGGATGAATCCACTGTTCTTCCTCAGTAGACAGCTGGACTTTTTCAACAGAGCCCTCAAAAGCATAGACCGTCCAATGGCGGTGTGAAAAAATGTGTTGGATATGTCCGATGGCTTGTTGGTTTAAGTCCACCGATAGTTGATAATGGTCTGCTAGTTCTTCCTGGACGAGACTGTAGTCCTTTTCACTCAATAGAGGTTCAAGTTCGCTATTGGAAACCAGTGCTTGGGCCTCTTCTTTTAAAAATTCTTCTTGGTTAATCAGTGGAAAGGTTAGAAAATCAGCTAGCAAGCCAGTGGATGGACGCTTTTCAAATAAATATTCACCCTTATCGTTTTGGATAATAAAGGCATAGTAGACTTCTTTTTTGACTTTGCTTTTGGATTTTTTAACAGGATAATCCGCCCAAGTCCCCTCTTGGTAGCTTTGGTCATAGGGAGCGACTGGATTATTTTCTTCAATATAAGCTTTGGGCATAGATTTTTGAGAGCCGACATCCATGATGGCTTGGTTAAAATCTCCGGGTCGTTTTTCATCGATAATTTGTCCCACCAGCTGGTCAAACAGGCGGCGTGTTTTTTGCTTTGAAATATCGGCGTCAATCTTAAAGATTCGACTAAAGACGCGCATGGCATTGCCATCGATGGCTGGAGTGGCTTGGTCAAAAGCAATGGAAGCAATGGCTCCAGCAGTATAGGGGCCAATTCCTTTTAACTTTTCCAAATCTTGGCGGTTGTCGGGTAACTGACCTCCCCATTCCTCCATGACCTGCTGGGCGGCTGCCTGCATATTTTTGACCCGGGAATAATACCCCAGCCCTTCCCACAATTTCAACAGCCGACTTTCATCAACTTCTGCTAGGTCTTTCACCGTTGGCAGCTCGTCTATAAAACGTTCATAATAAGGAATGACCGTCTGGACCTGTGTCTGCTGCAACATAATTTCTGAAACCCAAATCTTATAAGGGTCTTTCGTCCGCCGCCAGGGCAAATCCCGTTTGTGCAGGTCATACCAAGATAAAAGATCAGCTTGAAACTTTTCTATGGTTGCTGGCGACCACAGCTCTACATTATATTCCTCAATTAAATTCGTTTTCTTCTTCATGCCACTCACTTTCTTTTTCATCAATAAATGCTTGAATCAAATCTATAGGAAAAGCCTTAGAATAAAGATTACGCAAGGTTTTTTGCTTGCACTCTTCCAGGCTAAATTTGCTATACCGACGCCAGGCTTTATTGCCTTGTTTAACTATAGCTTCATACTCCTCTTCTTCAGATTTTTCTATGTCTATTTGAGCCAAAGCTTGAGCGATAGTATCCGCTCCAAAGCCCTTTTGCATCAGATATTGGCGGATTTTTTGTTCAGCTTGTCGGCTGGAGTTGTTCTTTTTTTTCTTAGCCTGTTTTTCTGCCCAATAAATCGCATTGTCCAAACGCTCAGAAGACTGATATTCCTCCATAGCTTGTTCAATCAAAGATTCTGCAATTCCTTTTTGAAAGAGCTTTTGACGAATTTGCTGAGGGCCGTATTGGTTAATTCCTGCCTTGGTTCGGACAAAACTTTGAGCAAAAGTCAAATCATCTAAAAGCTGTAAATCTTCCAACTTATGGATGATTCCTTCAATGACGCTTTCTGACACACTTTCTTTCTGCAAACGGTCTCTGACTTCTTTTTCAGACCGCAATTGATAGGAGATGTAGTCTAGGGCGAGATGGTAGGCTTTTTGCCAGTGATCAGCCTCTTTCAATTCTTTTTCTAATTCCTTTGAAATGTCCTTCCCCTTATTCAGCATATAATCAATTAACACTTGTTCATCTAGGGGAAAAGCATAGTCGCCATCTATATAAATATTATATCGGCCAGGGCGCTTTTGTTTTTCAATCGATGTAATGGTCCGCTTTGGCTGATTCTTTGTTTTGGAAGGCATGGATGACGGTTGTTGCTTGGCTGTTAATGCTTTACCTACTTTCTTTTCTTTGTATTTCTTTGACTTATTCTTTTGTTGATCTTGTAATTCACTTAATTTTTTTGGTCCTTCCACCATAGATAACCTCTTTTCTATATTTTATGTATAAATTAAAGGGATCAACCCTGCAAAAGCCGTCACAATCGACATAAAATGTTTAATTTTTTAAAAATTTGAATTTTTATGTATTTGGTGTAATATATAGTTACAAAAAAACCAAATTGATTTTATTAATAGGAGTGTGCTTAAACCTTGACTTCTATTCCAAACCGCGAAGAGCAATATAACTTTATCAACCTCGGCGCTAACCACATCAATTACACACGCGATTTTCAAATTTCCGATGCCATCTCAGCGGGTGATCTGACCTTACTACAGACAATCACAGCCGACTGGTTCGATCAAGACCCCCCTTTTACGTCTAGCCCTTGGGAACACATTGAAGAAATAGACTGGTATAAATTACAACTCAAATGTCTCAACCGTTCATGCCGGGTGGCTGCTTATGAAGGCGGACTCATTAAACAAAGCCTATTTTTGATTTCAAAAATCTTCAATATCCTCATCGAATCAGGGCAAAGCACTGAATTTTTAAATACCCGGGTCTTTCACGTCATCTGCAAGAAGTATTGCCAAGCGGTCAACCGCCTGTCTACCCTTCACATGTCAGACCTGATGAAGGATATTCTCCTATATGTGAATGATCATCTAACCGAAGACTTGACCCTGCAAATGATTGCCAAACAATTTGAATTGCACCCGGTCCACCTTGCCCGTAAATTCAAAAAAGAAGTGGGCATGACTTTTATTGAATACATGAACTACCAAAAAGTCGAGTATGCTAAATATTTATTTTATTTGGACCAGTATAGTCTGAGTGACGTGGCTTATTTATCTGGTTTTAATAGCCATTCGTATTTTACTAAGGTCTTTAAAAAAGTTACCGGCTTAACGCCCACCCAATTCGTCAAGGAACACCTTCACTATTATTAAAATCATCTTATAAGGAATAAAGGGGCTGTGACTATAGTCACAACACG
>JBHWOX010000009.1:0-71804 GCA_043424615.1 Atopococcus sp. | reverse complement strand
TTGATTTGTTTGTTAGTTTAGTTGTTTTAGTAGTAGGGCTTGTGTATAAGTTGGATAAGTCGGCAGAAAACTGCTAATAAAAGTTTTCCACTTGTGCATAAGTTGTGAAGAAGGGTAAAACTGTTCACAACTTATCCACAGGGGGAGATTAGCTTACTGGCATTCAGTCTTAAGCTGGTCGATGGTTTGTCGGAGCTCAGCGTCCTGGTCGAGCTGGCTAGAAATTTTATCGTGAGCATAGAGGACAGTCGTATGGTCTTTTCCTCCGAACTCCTTCCCTATTTTAGGAAAAGATTCATCTGTAAGCTCCCGGCATAAATACATAGCAATCTGACGAGGACGGACAATGTTTTGCACTCTTTTCTTACCATCTAAGTCTGCAATGCTGACATCAAAATGATGAGCCACTATATTTTTGATATCAGAAACGGATAGCTGCTTGTTTTGATCGTCTGCCTTCATGGATTTTAGAGCATCAGCAGCCATAGAAGTTGTTATTTCAACATTTTCAATGGCAGAATAAGCTTGAACCCGAAGCAAAGCTCCTTCTAATTCTCTAATATTGGAATCGATTTGCCCAGCAATATAGCTAAGGGTGCTATCAGGGATATCTAACTTCACTGCCTCAGCTTTACTTCTTAATATGGCGATACGGGTCTCTAAATCTGGCGGAGTGATATCAACCGAGAGTCCCCAAGCAAAGCGTGACACCAGTCGTTCTTGAAGTTTAGGTATCTCATTGGGGAGGCGGTCTGAGGTGAGTACAATTTGTTTTCTCTGATCATAAAGAGCATTGAAGGTGTGGAAGAATTCTTCCTGGGTCCCTTCCTTATCTGAGAAAAATTGAATATCGTCGACTAAAAGCAAGTCAACTTGGCGGTAGAGCCGACGAAATTCTTCTTGGGTTCGATTTCTAATCGAATTAATAAAATCATTCGCAAACATTTCACTGGTTACATATTTGATATTAGCTTGAGGATTTAATTCCAACAAACGGTGACCAATCGCATGCATGAGGTGGGTTTTTCCTAAACCGACCCCCCCATAAAAGAAGAGAGGGTTATAAATGGTCCCTGGTTCTTCAGCCACCACCAATGCAGCCGCATGTGCCATTTGATTCCCTTTACCAATCACAAAGCTGTCAAATGTATACTTACTATTTAAGATATTATCCTGAACCGGTTGGGCCGGCGATGAATTGCTATCTTGTCTGATATCATTTGAGATAGCAGGTGCTTCTTGTACTTCTAACTCCTCTTCAGTATAAAATTTAGGAGTGAGTTCTTGAGAAGTGATTTCATATAAAAATTCTACAGTCGAACGACTGAGATTATTTTTCCAGTAATCACGGTGCAGATCAGAAGGAACTTTAATTTTGACATAATCTGAACCGGCTTCAATCATTTCAGCACTTTCAATCCAAGTATCAAACGATACCTCGCCTAAGGAATCCTTAAATTTTTCTTTGAGTAGATTCCATAAATTTTCTGTCTCCAACTTCTTACCTCCTAGCAGTTGCATGTCATATTTTAGCATGACTCTCCATAGTTTTCCACAGTTTTGGAAAAAGTATTCAGAAATCCCCAGGTCTATTGATAAGCTTATCCACAGGCTGTGAATGAAAGTGGGGACAAGTTCGATATTTGAACTATCCACAAGTCAAATAATAAAAAAACATGTTATTAAAAGGGAATATAAGGCGGTTTAAATCTATTTTATGAACAGGCTGTGGATAAAACCTTCACATCATGTGACTTGTTGATAAAGTTTTGGAAGAGAGTGTGAATAACTTTTTGAAAAGGAAGCGATAGAATGGCAGGTGTGAATAACTTTAAATATTATTTAAAAAGGCTTGACATTAAAGACTTTCTTCATCTATAATATGCAAGGTATTCATATTTTTTTCAGGAGGTGTATTATATGAAAAGAACATATCAACCTAAAAAACGTCATCGTAATAAAGTTCATGGTTTCCGTGCTCGCATGCGCACAAAAAATGGACGTCAAGTATTAAAAAGACGTCGCCAAAAAGGTAGAAAACGTTTAGCACAATAAATGATCACTGGCCATATCAGTGGTCTTTTTTTATGTGGATTTTTTCGTTAAAATGAAGAATAGTTGTATCAAGAAAGAGCGATAAGATAATGAAAAAGAAATACCGAGTCAAAAAGGAAACTGAATTTCAAAAAGTATTTCATTCCGGTGAATCTAAAGCCAATAAGCAATTTGTCATCTATAAATTAGAAAAGACTGGCCAGGATTATTTTCGAGTGGGTATTTCTGTAGGTAAAAAATTGGGCAATGCGGTGATGCGCAATCGTATTAAAAGACAGATACGAGCGTCGGTTCATCATCTCCAAGATCAAATCATGGGAGGGTTGGATCTCATTATTATTGCCCGAGCACCTACCGTTGAAATGACTCAACAACAGATGGAAAAAAGCTTATTGCATGTGTTGAGCCTTTCTAATGCTCTAAAAGAATAATATGAAAAGAGGTGTCATATGAAGAAGAAGAAAAAAATAATTTTAGTTTCCTTATTCTTAGCTTTGCTTCTGATTTTGACGGCCTGTGGTCAATCAGCTGGTCAGGTTGAACCCATTACTGCAGAAAGCGAAGGCTTGTGGGAAGGGGTCATTCTTTATAATTTTTCTCGCGTGATTATTTGGATTTCAGAAAGCTTGGGTGGTAATTATGGTTTAGGTATTATTCTATTCACCCTGATCATTCGTGTTATTTTGATTCCAGTATCGATGTATCAAATGAAGTCGACACGAAAAATGTCTGAAATTAATCCAGAGCTTCAAGCCCTGCGTGATAAGTACGATACAACCGACAAGGACCAGATGGAAGCTTTTAATGAAGAAACGGCTCGTTTATATGAAGAAAAAGGAATCAATCCTTATGCTTCATGCTTGCCTCTCCTCATTCAAATGCCCATCCTCATCGCTTTATACCAATCGATTATTCGAACACCTATCATTGCAGAACAAGAGTTTTTATGGGTAAACTTAGGTCAGCCAGATCCTCTATATATCTTGCCTCTTTTAGCTGCCCTATTGGCTTTCGCTAATAGTAAATTAATGACCATGGCCACCCCAAGTCAACCCTCAACTCAGATCATGACCTTTACTATGCCCATCATGATTTTCTTAATTTCATTCCGTTTATCAAGTGCAATCTCCTTATATTTTGTAGTATCCAACGCTTTTATGGTCGCTCAAACCTTGCTATTTAATAACCCATTCAAACTCCAAAAGGAAAAAGAAATGGAAGAAGCACGAGAACGCCAAGCAGAATTAGACCGTAAAAAAGCTATTAAGAAAGCAAAAAAATCGAAACGCTCTGTTAAAAAATAAAATGAATTAGATTTAATATGTATGGAGGAAATTCGAATGAACAAATTCACAGCCCAAGCGCCTAGTGTGGAAGAAGCAATTACTATTGCTTTGAACGTTTTAAATGTAAGCAAAAAAGAAGCTGATATTGTGATTGAAGACGAAGGGCGCAAAGGATTTTTAGGTTTAGGCCAAAAAGACGCCATTGTTACGGTGACTGCCCACGAGAGCATAGAATCTAGTGTGAAAGACATGGACTTTGTCTCCGATTTAAAAGAAAATCATCTCAAAGAAAAAGAAGCCGCCACCCTCACACCATCATCTGCAAAAGAAGATAAGGCGGAGGACGACGCACAAGAAAATGAAGTCAAAGGAGTAGCGGTTCATAGGGAAGAAAATGTCCAAGATACCCCTAGCCCTAAAGAGGGTGAAGAGGCTGAAATAGATGAAACAGATGAAGAGATTGATGATGAACAGCCTGAAGATGATCCGCGTGCCGAGATAAATCCATTAAGTGATGAAAAAGCTATTGAGGCAGTTGTCCAATACATAAAAACGATTGCCAAACATTTAGGCGTTGATGACGTTGAGGTTGAAGTCTACCGTGAACTAGATAATGTTTATTTTGATATTAGCTCAGATAAGCCAGGGATTATCATCGGCCGCCACGGCAAGGTCTTAGATGCTATCCATACTCTTTCACAAATTTATTTACGCAACCATGCCAGCTCGAAATTATACGCCCGTTTAGATTCTGAAAATTATCGCGGCCGCAGAGAGGAATCTTTAAAGTCCTTAGCTGAACGCTCTGCTGAAAAAGTCATCCAAACCAAGCAAGCAGAAATTTTAGAAGCTATGCCGGCTAAAGAAAGAAAAATTATTCACCATATCCTCTCTGATAACAAGGCCGTGAAAACCCATTCTGAAGGGGAAGAACCTAATCGTTACTTAGTTATAGAGCCGGCAGATCTTTAAGAATGATATCTTTTTGATATCATATAGATATCAAAAAGATATCAGAAAGTGGTGAAAAAATGTCAAAAGATCGCGTTCAAATTATCATTCGTGTGATGCCAGATGAAAAAGAATTGATTCAAGAATTGGCTAAAGAAGAAGATAAGTCAATGAATCAATTCATTGTTGACCGCGTGTTACCTGATCCCAATTTAGATGATAAGTTAAAAGAAGAAGAAGAAAATCACGAAGACCTAGATGTTAGCGAAGAAGAAAGCTTGGATATACAACAGCTGGATGTCTTTAAGCTCATGCGCAACCAAATCCATGCTAAAGATAAGCAAATCGATAAGTTGCAAATTTTATTAGACCAACAGCAACAATTGAATTTATCTGACAAAAGAGAAAATGAACGACTGCGAACCAATATTGAAGAGTTGGAATTAGAATACGACCAGCAAGACCAAGCTGACGCGAGCCCATCTTCTGAACAAGATACTGAAAACAGTCCGCCGGTGAAAGAAGAAAATGATAGTCAAGACCCATCTCCATCAGATCAAACTTCCTCTCCGACTCCTGTGACAGATCCAGAAGTCACTGACACTGATAAAGAAGATCATCAGACTAAAGATGACTCTCCCACCCCCGTCGTCGTTAAAGTAGAAGAAAAAGAAGACGATAAACAATGGTGGAAATTCTGGAAATAACTTTAATAGAAATGAGCCGATGCTATGTCAAAACTTGCACTCTATATAGGGAAATTTCTTTGCAGCAGCTTGCGTAAATTAGGTCGAGGATCCGCCTATCCAGGGCAGAAAGCCCTCCAATTGGATCCCCAAATCATTAGCCGCTTTAAGCTTCCAGACCAAGTCATTTTTGTGACGGGTACCAATGGAAAAACATCGACCACCCATTATATCGCCAACATTTTCCAAACGGCTGGCTATCGGGTAATGACGAATGTAGAAGGTGCCAATATGGCCCAAGGAATAGCGACAGAGCTTTTGAGAATGTCCAATCTGAATTATGAAATTCAGGCTGATGTGGCTGTTTTTGAGATTGATGAGGGTAGCTTGCCTAAAATCATTGAAGAATTAGTTCCCAGTCATTTGGTGATGCTGAATCTTTTCCCCGACCAAGAAGATCGCTATGGATCGGTAGATGAATTAGCTGCTCGTTTGAATGATTCCATCATTCAAGATCTGACCTTAATTCTGAACGCTAATGATCCTCGCTTAGCTTGGATTGGGTCCAATCAAATGGCTAAGAAAAAAATCTATTATGGGGTAGAAAAAGTTAATTTTCAACAACCCTACCATCACATTAAGTGTCCCGTGTGTAATGAATCTTTGATTTATGACTTTTCTCATTATGAACACTTAGGCTATTATCACTGTTCTACTTGTGATTTTGAAATACCTGAGATTGACTACATGGCTGAAGAAGTTCAGCTTGAAAATCAGTCCTTTACGGTTGATCACTATCATTTTAATAGCCCTCAACCCACGGCCTATACCCTTTTTAATGCGACAGCTGCCATTGCTATAGCTAAGGAATTAGGGGTGGATAATGAATCCATAAAAAACGGCATTGATTCTTCTAAAGTCATTAAAGGGCGGAATGAAGTCGTGACTTTGGGAGAGAAGGATGTCAAGATAAACCTAGCCAAGAATCCAGCCAGTATGAATCAATCGATTTCCTATCTTCTCTCTAAACAAAAGTCTCCTTATCAATTGATATTGTCCATCAATAATTTTAAAGCCGATGGGATTTCCATCCGTTGGCTAACTGAAACGGACTTTAATCGTTTGAATGATTCCCCCTTAGAAGAAATTTTTGTAACGGGAAGCGTTCGCGATGATTTATATGACATCCTATTGGAACAGGGGATTGACGAAGATAAATTATCAACCGAAAATGAGGAGACAGCCATCGAAAAAGCTAAATCCTCCCCTTTAGAAACCTATATCATTGCCAATTACACGGCTCTTTATGAGCTTTACAAAATAATAGAGAAATAAAAAAAGACTCGCCAATCCGCGGATTGGTGAGTCTTTTAATGTTGTCTTAGGCTTTTTCAGCTTTTTTAGCCGCTTTTTCAGCTTCGTCAGAAGCTTCATCAGCCACTTTACTAGCTTCATCTTTGGCTACTTCAGCCGCTTTGCTAGCTTCTTCTTTAGCTACTTCAGCAGCAGAGTTAACATCATCTTTGATATGACCTACAGATTCATTAAATGTTGCTTGGATGGAATCTGCCGCATCTGATGTTGTTTGTTTGATGCTAGAACCAGCTTCTTGAGCGATTTGGCCATAAGTTTCAGCTTGGTGGACCAAGTCATCACGAGTATCTTCACAATAACGGACGATATCTTCACGTAATTCTTCACCGCGTTTAGGAGCAAAAAGTAAACCTAAAATACCGCCAATGAATAACCCTCTAAGAAAATTTTTCATGGATAGACCTCCCTAATTTAAATATAATCATATTGTCATTATAAGCTATTTAGTAAAAAATAAAAACTCAAATGGCTTAAGAATGGTCGGAAACTGCTTGTTAGCTTTCTAAATCTCTTGTTTATTCTCTTGTTCTTTTAACAAGTCACGAATTTCGCGTAAATAATCTTCAGATGAAGGGCTGGCTTCTTCCACCACTTCTTCTTCTTTTTTCAAGCGACTGCTTAAGCTATTGACCCCTTTTATGATAAAGAACAAAATGAGTGCAATAATTAAAAAGTCAATCACCGCTTGCAGGAATACCCCGTAAGTCAGTGTAGCATTTCCGATACTGATGGATAGGTCTTCGACTGAGGCATTACCACTGACAGCAGTCACGATGGGCATGATGATATTTTCAACTAAAGCATTGACGATGGCTGTGAAGGCAGACCCCATCACAACCCCAATGGCTAGGTCCAGAACGTTTCCGCGCATAATAAAATCTTTGAATTCTTTGAGCATTTTTTTCCCTCCTTTTTACGCCTTTATTATAGAATAAATGGAGGAAGACTGGTAGCTCATTCACTCTAAAAATTGTAAAAATATAATTAAAGCTTTACAAATCTTTTATATTCCGTTATGATATAAATCGTTAGACAAAAATAGTGGTTCTTTAGCTCAGTTGGTAGAGCGCCAGCCCGACATGCTGGAGGTCACTGGTTCAAGCCCAGTAAGAGCCATCATTAAAAAAGACATCCCTTTTTATTAGGGATGTCTTTTTCTTTATAAAACAGCTTCAGCAAACAAACGTTCAAATGAGCGAGCATCTAAGCCACGGCGCAGGGAAATCTTGATATAGCCTGCCCGGGTCCACAAAGAGATCTCGCTGTCTAAGTCAAATGTTCCTTCATTTTCTGTTGACCACATTAAAATCGAAGAATAAGGTAGGGAATAGATTTCTTTTTTACGGCCAGTCAATCCCTGACTATCTATCACGATTAAGCGTTTATTGGTAAAAGTAGCGGTATCGCGAATGGTTTTAAAACTTTTATAAGCGTGCTCACCATCAATAAGTAATTCTTGAATTTCAGCAGAAGTATTTTCTTCACTTAAAAATGTCCATTGTAAAATTTCTTGCATAAACATTCTCCTTTCGTTCTGATTAGCTATATTTTATACCATGTGGATGATATTTTAAATTACCAATATGCTATAATACGTCTATATTCACTTGGGGAGGGGTTAGGGTGTTTCCATACACGTCATTACGTTTCATCATCAATGCTAAAGCTCGAAAAAGTGCTGAGGTGGTGAAAGATATTCATCAGGCAATGCTCGACCGTTCGATAGACTACCAGATTTTAAAAACGGAAGGCCCTCATTTTTTTAAAGGGGTGAAGCATCTGGTCGAAAAATTTGATCCCTACGAAGATCCCTTGGTGGTTGTGGTGGGAGGCGATGGGACGCTCAACTATTTCGTCAAGCAAATGGAAGAAGAAGGAATCCACCAAGCTATTGCCTACCTACCAGCAGGAACAGGCAATGATTTTGCTCGCTCCATGGGTCTGTCCTTTGATATTGCTGAAGGCATTGACCGTCTTTTTTCAATTGAAAAGGAGCGGCCGCTTGATGTAATTAAGCTGATTGATCATATTAATAACGAGAGAGACTATGCTCTAAACAGCTTAGGCTTTGGCATTGATGGCCTGACCAATTATTATATTGACCAGCCTTTTTCTAAGTTAAAAAAGCGCATGGGCCCATTGGCTTATCTTCCCTTGGCTGCTCTGGCTTATAGCCAGCAAAAAGAATTTACTGTCCAAGTCAGTTTGGACCAACAAGAACGACTTGACTTCAACCATGTTAAATTATGTGTTGTTTTGAATAACCCCTCTTTTGGTGGGGGAGTTAAGATTTACCCGCCAGCTAATAATGAAGACCAGATTCTTCACCTTATGGTCGCTGATGGCGTGCAATTGCAAGACATGCCAGCCATCTTAAAGCAAATCTTGCTCACAGGGGAAGCCATTGACCACCCTCATATCCACCTTTATGATTTTAAACAAGCCCGGTTACAAGTGAAACAGGGGCCTCGAGGGCAAAGGGATGGAGAGACCATTCACCAGCCTGCTTATGATTTTGATATTTCTTTGATTCAGAGATCTTTTTGGCTATAAGTCCGGACGGAAGCGTGTTATTATATATAAAAATCTTGAAGGAGTGGGTGAAATGGCCTTATCTACCAATAAAAATTATGAAAATATTCCTGGTAATTACATACGTAGCTTTGATGATGAGATCAGCATCTATGATGGTATCTTAAAATTTACTTTAGGTGAGCCTGATTTTGACATGGCTGATTTTGTAAAAGAGTCCCTAAAAGAAGCCATTGATCAAAATGCCAGCCACTACGCTCCGACTCATGGGGTAGATGTTTTTAGGCAAGAAATTGTGCATTATTTAAAGCGCCACTACCATTTGGACTATGATCCCAACCGTAATATTTTAGTCACGGTGGGTGTAACAGAAGGGTTATCTACCGCCGCCCACGCTTTATTAAATCCGGGAGAAAAAGTGGTATTCTCTTCTCCATACTTCACCCTTTACGACAATATTGTCAAAAGTGCTTATGGGGTGCCTCTGCCGATTGAAACAGCAGAAGATGATTTTGTTCTGACGGCTAAAAAACTGGACCAAGTGTTGAGTCAAGAAGACCAGGTTAAATTTGTTCTCTTAAACTACCCCAATAATCCAACAGGGGTATCCTACCAGCCAGAAGAATTACAAGCTTTAGCCCAAGTGATAGAAAACCATGATGTGTATTGTGTGTCGGATGAAGTCTATTCCGCCCTCACCTATGATGGCTTTAACCACCACTCCATTGCCCAATATATTCCGGACCGGACCATCGTATTAAATGGTATGTCCAAAGCTTATGCCATGACCGGTTTGCGTTTAGGTTATATGGCTGTACCTGAAGACCTGCTCGATACCTTTTATGTGGTTCATCAGGCGGCAGTCACCTGTGTGTCTACGCCTTCTCAAATAGCTGCAGCCACTGCCTTGAAAGAGGGCGATGAGTGGGTTAATGACATGCGTCAAGCCTACGCCCAAAGACGTAATTATTTAATCCCCGAATTGGAACGATTAGGCTTTGAACTGGCTTCGCCTACGGGTGCTTTTTATCTCTTCCTTAAAATTCCTGCCGCTTACAATCAAAATGACCGTGAATTTGCCCTTGAATTAGCCAAAGAGGCTAGGGTGGGCTTAATTCCTGGTGAAGCCTTTGGAGAGAGTGGGAAGGGTTATTTACGCTTATCTTACGCTTCCAGTTTAGAAGAATTACAGGAGGGTATGCAACGACTCGACCGCTACTTCATGTCTTAGTTGAATGAAAGCCTTTAGAAAAGAGATGACATCCATGGATATTCAACTGTATGCAGAAGATTATCGCTTTAAATTAAGAGCGTCTGCTTTAATTATTGAAAATAACCAGCTCTTATTAACTAAAAATACCCACGATGCCATGTACTACACCGTGGGAGGGAAGGTGGAATTGGGAGAGTCCACCCAAGAGACGGTCGAAAGGGAAGCTTTAGAAGAAACTGGCTTAGCTTACAAAGTTGACCGCCTGGTTTTTGTCCAAGAATTATTTTATCCTGCTGATTTTTTGGATGGGGCCTCACATTTCCATGAAATCATTTTTCACTATCTGATGAAGCCAATGGAAAAAGAAGAGTCGAGCCTGGACCATGAATCCTTCACCCAAAAGGGATATAAGGAAAACTTTTATTGGATTCCCTTGGAAGAAGTAAAAAATACCTATACCTACCCTCGTTTTTTAGGAGATAATTTGTTGGATTTACCCGACCAGGTTGAACATATCATCAGCCATGAACGTTATGATATTTAAATAATAAAGTAAAATAAAAGGCTATATCCTTCCAGTTGAAGGATATAGCCTTTTTTTGTGAGTTATTTTTTATATGAATTTATTAGCAAATTCGACGAAGGCATCGACAGCTCCTTGTAAGAAATCTTTGGTGTCTTCGTTATTAATTTTACCATCATCTAAAAGATCTTGAGAGTTAGCTAAATAGACCTCAGGTTGTTGCAAGATAGGCATATTTAAGAAGACTAGGGCTTGGCGGATTTGGTGGTTAGCTCCAAAACCACTCAGGCCAGAAACGGAATGAGAAACGATGAAGGCCGGTTTACCATCCCAGATGCTTTCTCCGTAAGGTCGAGAACCTACGTCTAAAGCATTTTTAATGGTTGCTGGCATCGTACGGTTATATTCTGGTGTTGAGAATAAAACGGCATCAACCTCGCTCATTTCTTGGCGGAAACGGCTGTATTCTTCAGGTGGAGTGGCTCCTTCTGCATCGTAGTCCTCATTATATAGAGGCAAGTCTCCAATTTCGATAAAACGAGTCTCCCAGTCAGCAGGGAACATCTCAGCTAAGTTTTCAGCCCATTGACGCGAATAAGCCCCTTGGCGTAATGATCCAACGATAATTCCTAAAGTGGTCATAGTGCAGTCATCCTTTCTAATATTTCAATTTCAAACTATCTACACCTTTACTATAAATTAATAGCGGCTGTTGAGCAAGTATTTCTGTTTTGAAAGATATGATTATGAGAACTTAATGAGAAAATGACTGCCATAAAAACTCCTCCTTTCCTTCATAGCATAGGCATGAGAGCCCTTTATGCCGGCTTTTTAGCCTTTTGAATATAAAAATCATCTTTGCTAAGTTCATACAGTAGAAAGAGAAAAGGAAAATAAAAGAGTAGAGAGAAAGGGGATTGCTATGGCTAATCAAGATTTAGCGGATGCACGGACTAAAATTGCTATCCGCGATTTGACTAAAATTTTTGGCTCAGCAAGCCAGCAAAAAGAGGCTTTGCAGTTATTAAAAGAAGGCTATTCCAAAGAAGAAATCCTGAAGAAAACAGGAGCAACCGTTGGCGTCAACCAAGCCAATTTTGATATCAAAGAAGGTGAGATTTTTGTCATCATGGGACTATCCGGGTCAGGAAAGTCTACCCTTGTCCGCATGCTAAACCGCTTGATTGAACCGACAAGTGGAGAAGTGGTCATTAATGGTGACAATGTGGTGGAAATGAATAAAGACCAACTCCGCCAGCTTCGTCGAGAAGAGTTATCGATGGTCTTTCAAAACTTTGGTCTTTTTCCACATAAAACCATTCTGGAAAATGCTGAATATGGTTTGGAAGTACAGGGAATCGATCAAGACCAACGGCAACAGGCGGCTGAAAAAGCCTTAGAAAATTCGGGTTTACTTCCTTATAAGGACCAATATCCCGACCAATTATCTGGAGGAATGCAACAAAGAGTGGGCTTAGCACGTGCCTTAGCCAATGATCCAGAGGTCATTTTAATGGATGAAGCCTTTTCAGCCTTGGATCCTTTGATCCGCCGCGACATGCAAGATGAATTAATCGACTTACAAGAGCAAGACAAACGAACCATCGTATTCATCACCCATGATTTGAACGAATCTCTTCGGCTGGGAGATCGTATTGCCATCATGCGCGATGGAGAAGTGGTTCAAGTCGGAAGTGGGGAAGAAATTTTACAAAACCCTGAAAACCGTTATATTGAACGTTTTGTTGAGGATGTGGACCGTGCCCGTGTGTATACAGCAGAAAATATCATGGAGCCCCCTCATCCCTTGATTCTAGGGCGAGATGGCCCTCGTATGGCCTTGCAAAAAATGGAAGCCGACCAGCTTCAAAATATGCTGGTGATTGACCATGAAAACCAATTGATTGGTTATGTGAAAGATGATGATGTGGCTCGTGCTGTTGCCCGCAAGCAAACAGACCTAAGAGATCTCATTCTGACAGATCTTCCAACGGTTAGCCCTTCAACCTTATTGACTGACCTTTATGAAGTCATTCAAGATGTTTCTACCCCAGTCAGTGTGGTGGATGAAGAGGGGCGTTTAATGGGGATTGTGATCAGAAATACAGTTTTAAGTGCCTTAGCTGGTGATACGACTGATGATGAGTCTCATCTTTCAGAAGGGAGTGTTTTAGATGACTAATTTATTTCCTTTAGCCCCTTTACCTGTAGCTGAATGGGTAGATGCTATTGTGGCTTGGATTGTTGACGCTTTTTCAGGGCTGTTTCATTTCATCACCCATTTTGGCTCGCAATTTATGGATGGCTTCACGTCCCTATTGGCGATCATACCTCCCTTCCTTTTTATTCTTTTGATTGCCCTGCTGGCTTACTTTGCCCAAAAACGCTCAGCCTCTCTGGCGGCCTTTAGCTTAGTTGGCTTAGGCTATATTTTAAATCAGGGCCTGTGGGGGCAATTAATAGATACGGTTGCTCTCATTATGGTCGCTTCTTTAGTCACCATCCTGATTGGAATTCCTCTAGGGATTGTATGTGCTAAAAGTGAAGCGGCTAATGCGGTCATCCAACCGATTTTAGACTTTATGCAGACCATGCCAGCCTTTGTATATCTGATTCCCGCCGTGGCCTTTTTTGGCATTGGGATGGTCCCAGGTATCTTTGCTTCTTTTATCTACGCCCTTGCGCCTACCGTCCGTTTCACTAACTTAGGCATTCGAGAAATCGATAGTGAATTAATTGAAGCTGCTGATTCCTTTGGGTCAACCGCTAGCCAAAAATTATTCAAAGTCGAATTGCCCCTAGCGAAGAACACCATCTTTGCTGGCATCAACCAAACGGTCATGCTAACCCTTTCCATGGTTGTCATTGCCTCTATGATTGGTGCTCCTGGCTTGGGATCAAATGTACTGACGGCCCTCCAGCGTGCAGATGTGGGGTCAGGCTTTGTTTCTGGTTTGGCGATTGTGATCCTCGCCATTATTGTTGACCGCTTAACTCAGTCTCTCGGCCAGAGTCGCCGTTCACACTAAGATATAGAAAGGAATAGATATGGTCAAAAAAATAATAACTGGAATTTTTATGCTATTGGGTCTGGTCTTAACTTTGGGCAGTCAAGGGGCCTACCATTCCAATCTTGATTCCTTAAACTCCGACCGCCCAGCCATCACCATGGGATCGACTTCCTGGGATGATTCTTATGCCTCGACTTATGTCTTGAAAGAAGTCTACGAACAAGCGGGCTTTGATGTAGAAGTGGTGGAATTGGACCCTTCCGTTCTTTTTTCGGCTTTAGCAACAGGAGAAGTTGATATGACTACAGGAGCTTGGCTTCCTGCGACCCATGGGGCTTATTATGAGCGTTTTGAAGAAGATATTGTTGACCTAGGACCACATACCGAAGACGCAGTGACAGGTTTGGCTGTTCCCTCTTATATGGATGTGGACAGCATCGCTGACCTGTCTGACCAGGCCAATAAAACCATTACAGGCATTGAACCTGGAGCAGGTATTGCTAATCAAACGGATGAGGCTTTAGAGACCTACCCTAATCTTAGCGATTGGCAACAGCAGACCTCTTCAACAGGTGCGATGCTGACCGAATTGCAACAAGCCCTGGACCAGAAAGAAGACATTGTCGTGACCGGCTGGACCCCTCATTGGATGTTTTTAGAAATGGATCTGAAATTTTTAGAAGATCCCAAAAATGCTTATGGAGAAGGAGAAAACCTTCAAAAATTAGCTCGCCAAGGTTTGGCTGAAGATAATCCTGCCGCCTACCGTATTTTTGAACAATTTGAGTGGACGGTAGATGATGTCGGTCTCATTATGGCTGATTTAAGTAAGGGCTTGTCCCCAGAAGAAGCCGCTGCTCGTTGGATTGATGACCACCCTGAAATGATTCAAGACTGGGTGGAAGGGATCGAATGATCAGAATAAAAAAGAAAGACACCGATTTTTTCGGTGTCTTTTTTAGCGGTCAAAATTGGCAGGATTGTCGTGGATGATGAAGGAATTGAAAGAATTAAAAAAATCGTCCGGCATGTGAACTTGTTCGGTGGGCACTTCTTTGGTCGCCAGCAGGTGCTCAGCATAGGGGTGGTTTCGGTAGTCATGTAGATAATATATTTTTGAAATACCCGCTTGGAGGAGCATTTTGGTGCATTGCAAGCAAGGGAAGTGGGTCACATATATTTCTGCTCCATCGGTTTGAACGCCAAATTTAGCACATTGGAGGAGGGCGTTCATCTCGGCATGGATGGTGCGCATGCAGTGGCCATCTTCCATATAACAGCCTTCATCTATACAGTGGTCATCTCCACTGACTGAGCCATTATAGCCCCCGGCAATGATACGCTTATCTCGTACAATGGTAGCTCCAACCATCAACCGTTGGCAGGTGGACCGAGCAGATAGAACAATCGATTGAGACATAAAATATTGGTTCCAAGGAATTCTCTCCATAACAAAAATCCTTTCTAAGGGTGTGGGGTTGACTTACTAAAAAGAAGTTGATATTATTAGTTCGAATTAGAAATAGTTAAAGCCCACTTGATTACTCTTATTTTAGCAAATGCTAGAGCGATTGTGAAAGCAATCCGGATGCCAACGGCTTTTCGATGAGGAGGTTAATGATGACAAGCACTTATATTTATGAACAGGGGCAACAGCCTCAAACTTTCCTTCTCCTTCATGGAACAGGCGGTGATGAAAATAGTTTACTCCCTATCGCCCAAGCTCTGATGCCTACTTACGGTTATCTGAGCTTGAGGGGAGCAGTGTCATTAGACAAGGGTTACCGTTTTTTTGAAGAAGCTTCGAAGTCTTTGATTGATCCCTTTTCCATGGCTGCTTATGGCCAAAAGCTAGTGGCAGACCTGGAAGAGATTTGCCAGGAAGAAGATATTGATCCCAAACAATTCATTCCCCTAGGTTTTTCGAATGGAGGGTCGATGATTAGTCACTTGCTGCTGGAAGGACGCTTAGAGGTTCAAAAGGCCCTCCTGTTCGCGAGTCCTTTTGGCTGCCAGCCGGTAAAACAGCCTGACCTCAGCCACTTGCATGTGTGGATGTCAGCAGGACGAGCCGATGAGCTGGTGAGTGTTGAAGAAAGTCAGGCCCTAGCTGAATGTTTCAAAAAACGTGGGGCAAAGCTGGATCAAATATGGGTCCAAGGCCATAAAATTTATTGGAACACTTTGGACCAGGCCCAGCAATTTTTAATAGATGAAAGAAAGGATGATAGAAAAAATGACTAGACCATTATTAGGGATTCACCATGTCACTTCCATGACGGATGATATTGAGCGGAATTACCACTTTATGACTGAAATTTTAGGGATGCGTTTGGTGAAAAAAACAATCAACCAAGACGATATCCATACTTACCATACTTTTTTCGCTGATGATGTCGGCACGCCCGGAACGGATGCCACTTATTTTGATTTCCCACAAACCATCCAAGGCCAAGCAGGCACTAACTCCATTTCGCGGATTGGCTTGCGAGTGCCAGATGATGCGGCTCTCCTTTATTACCGCGATCGTTTGGATGAGTTCGGTGTGGAGCATGGGGAAATTGAAGAATTATTTGGTCGAAAGGTTCTCAATTTCCAAGAAGCTGATGGGCAAGCTTACCGTCTCTTTTCGGATGAAGAGGATGAAGGAGTCCGGCCGGGTCAGCCTTGGAAAGAGGGACCTGTCAGTGAAGACCAAGCCATTTACGGCTTAGGACCCATTGAAATTACGGTTTCTTATTATGAGGACTTCTTATCTGTGATGACCGGCCTTTATGGTTTTAGAATCGGCCAGCAAACAGCTGATGCAGCCTTTTTAGAGATTGGAGAAGGAGGCAATGGAGGGGCGATGATTCTTCGCCGAGATACCGAATTCCCCCAAGCCCGTCCAGGTGATGGGGAAGTTCATCATGTTGCTTTTAGAGTTAAGGATGTTGAAGACTTAGAAGATTGGCTCGATCTCTATACTGAAAGAGGCTTGATGAATTCCGGCCTGGTTGAACGCTATTACTTTAAGGCTCTCTATGCTCGCCTTGGCCATATTTTAATTGAGCTATCCACGGACGGGCCAGGGTTTATGGAAGATGAGCCTTATGAAACTTTGGGAGAATCCTTATCCTTACCTGATTTTCTCGAAGCTGACCGCCAAGAGATTGAAGCTGCCATCAAACCCTTTGACACCCGCCGTTCATAAGGAGGAATAAGTCATGACCATCATTCAAGATATTCACCATCTATCAGCTATTGTGGGGGATCCCCAAGAAACTTACGATTTTTATAGCCAAGTCCTGGGTTTAAGGCTAGTGAAACAAACCGTCAATTTCGATGATCCCCATACCTACCACCTTTATTTTGCCCGCCAAGATGGGCAGCCAGAAGGAACCATGACCTTCTTTAACTGGCCCCAAGCGGATGCTAAGGAAGGCGTGGTGGGCAGTGGTCAAGTCGGACGAATCGCTTTTCGTATCCCTTTAGATAGCCTCTCCTATTGGCAGGATCGCTTGACTCAACATGGGGTGGACTACCAACTGACCCAGCTCTTTGGCCAAGACACATTGGAATTCACCGATACCCATGGCCTAGCCTTAGCCCTAGTGGAAGGTAAAGAGGCCAAGGATCAACCGACCATTGACGGTTTTCACGGGACGGTTTTACTGTCAAAATATCCCCAAGATAGCGGTCAGGATTTAGAAGACTTTTTAGGGTTGAGCTTTTTATATGAAGAAGAAGGGCACTTACACTATGAAACAGCGGGAGAAAAAAGACACCGGATTCTTATTCCAACGGATCCTTTGCCTATCAGGCGTTTGGGGATTGGGACCGTTCATCATGTGGCTTGGGCGGTTGAAGATGATGAGACCTTAAGACAGATGGAAGACGCATTAAATAAAAGAGAAGGTCGACATTCTGGCTACAAAGACCGCAAATATTTCCATTCTCTCTATTACCGTGAAGTTGGTAAGATTGTCTTTGAAATAGCAACCCAAGGCCCTGGTTTTACCGTCGATGAAGCATTAGATGAGTTGGGGAAAGCTTTGCAATTGCCCGCTCAATATGAAGGCATGCGAGAGGATATTGAAAAGAATTTACCCCCTATTCAGCTAAAGGAGGAATAAGATGAGCTATCACTATATTTATCATGAAGTTAATAAAGATCACCCTACCTTCTTGCTCCTTCATGGAACAGGAGGAACGGAAGAAGACCTACTGCAAGTGGCTAAAATCTTGGATGAATCCTACAATGTCATTACTGTTCGCGGTGATGTGAGTGAAAATGGCGCTAACCGCTTTTTTAAGCGCCATAGCCACGGCGACTATGATGTTGACGATCTCAATCAGCGTGGGAAAAAACTCTATGCTTTCGTCGAAGAGCTGGCTGAAAAAGAAAATTTAGCCATGGATAAGGTCATTCCTGTTGGCTTTTCCAACGGATCAAATATCGCCATCAATATGATTTTGCGTCCGGAAGCGCCATTCAAACGGGCGATATTAATGGCTCCAATGTATCCAGTCGAAGTGGATGCGGGTCCTGATTTATCTGATATGAAGGTCTTTTTATCCATGGGCAAGGAAGATCCCATCAGTTCACTCTTAGATAGTGAAAATGTCATTCGTCTTTTTGAAGAGCGAGGAGCTGAGCTGACTGAGCATTGGACTCAGACTCACGCTATCAGCCGTGATGTGTTAGCAGCTGCTAAGGAATTTCTGCATGCTTAAATAAATATTGAGGGGAGATGCTTTCATCTTCTCTTCGAATCCCTTCCAAGAACTGGCAAGGGATTTTTTGTATAATAAAGCAAAAGTAGAGGAGGAAAGAAGATGAACCGGGAAAAACTATTTTCTAAAGAAAATATCAAATGGTACCGGCGGATCACTGCCTTTCAACTCAGTTTGGGTGTTTTAGCGGCTGTTTTTTTATTTTGGACCCATCAGCAAGAAAAAGGCAGCTACGACATCATCCAGTCCATGCCCTACCAGCCTTCTAGCTTTTATTCTGCCCATCCAGCTGTAGCTAGCAAAGACTTGAATGCAGCAGGGCTTATCTATGATGATGACCGCCATGTCTTTTACGGGACAGAGGGCGGGTCGACTATTCAAGTTTTCGACCCTCAAGATTTAAGCTTGCAAGATCAGTTCACCGTCCGTACCCCTCAAGGCCAAGAAATTGAAGATATTCACTTATTGGCTTATGCTAATCAGGGTCTTTATGGCCGACTAGCTGGAACTTCTCACTTGATATATATTGAAACCGGTCGTTTTAATCGGGGCAGGCTGACCAATGACTGGGAGTTGGATGACTGGGCTCAAACCATCAGCCAAGACTATCCTGATTTTCAAGACTTTAACCAGCTGGCTCCTATTTCCGAAGAAGATTTTTACATCAGCGCTGACCAGCTTCCCCTCCAGTATGAAATTGAACTTCACTAAAGGATAAAGGGCAAATAAACAGCCTGTCACAAAGGATGTGGCAGGCTGTTTTAGGTTTATTTTATTCGGCTGCTTTAGTTGGGAGTTCATCATAAAATTCATCGACAAAAATCAGGCGTTCATCGTAATCGTAGATATTTCTTAATTTACCGATGAAGAATTCACGATCGCCAGTGTTTTGGAAGTTAACGTAATAGCATTGCATGAGTGAAATGATGGGCTGACCCCCATAATTTTTAGTTTGCTCATCTTCAATCATTTCTAGGGCTGTTGGAGGGACGACTTCGCGTTTGACCGCTTCATATTCGTATATTTTTTTCTTATCGGTCATGCGGATCACATCTCCCTCTTCTAGATCACGCAAGGGGCCAAATAAGTTGGCATTGGTATGGGTATAGTGGCCGGCAATAGGAAAGTTTCCTTTGCCCATCTCTACATCAGACCGCATGATGGCAGCTCCGGACATCAGGGTTTGGTTATTTAAAGTTTTATAGACGGGTAAATTCATTTCAACTGCTGGAATGACTAATTGGCCGATAATCCATTCAGGAGGAGCAGCGTTTCCATCTTCAAAGGCCATATCTGCTGATAAATTATCAACCGCACCAAAGTCAATTTCCCCCGTAGTTTGTTGGTTGTTTTCAATGTCTTCAGCAGAAATCTCCTGCATGGTCGTTTCATTTTCTTTGGCGTTTTGGCTAACCACATAGCTAGGAATAAAGTGATAGATTAATAAAGCAATCCCAATCACAATTAAAGCGATTCCCAGCCAGCGTGTAATTTTTTGTGACATGATGGGCCTCCTTAAAGCTTAGTCCTTCTCATTATAAATCAAAAGCTGGCTTAAAGGTGAAAAATTAGGTTGATTTTATGAAAAATTAAAAAATCTCCAACCGCTCAGGACGAGCGATTGGAGATAGGAAATGAAAGTCTAAAACACGATCACGGTCTTAGTTGTCTTCTTTTCTAGCTGAACCAACTAAGGCACAACCTAAACCACTTAAAATAGCAGAAGCGGCTAAGGCTGATAGGGCCGTTGCTCCAGTTTGAGGGAGACTTTCTTCGCTAGCAGATTCAGAAGCGTCAGCTTGTTCAGCTTTTTCTTCTTTAACAGCTGCTGTTTCATTTTTATTAGCAACTTTTTCGATTTGAGCATTTTGACCTGCTTGAGCTTCTTGGATGCGTCCTAAGACAGCTTTTTCATCTAAGTCAAAGCCTAAGTCTTTTAATTCTTTGATGTAAGATTGAGCATCAGCGACGCCAACGGCCTCTTTACCATATTCGTAAACAACAGCAAAATAGCTTAAGTTTGGTGTGTAGAATTCCACTGTTTTGTCATCGGCTTCAAAGTCTAAAGACTCGCTAATTTCAAGACGGTTGCCGAGGTGAACAATATCTTTCACTTTTTTACCAGGAGTGACGAAGAGGCGAACAACAGTACCGTTTTTAGTGGTCACTTCTTTGCCGTCTTTGTCAGTTAATTTGATTTGGTAAAGGTCGATGTCCCCATCTTTGAATAATAATTTTTCAATTTTATCTTCGACTTCTGTTCCATCGTATTTAGTAATATCTAAGCTTTTAACTTTTTCAATGTCTTCACCGAATACGAAGGCTGCACCAAGGTCTTCAACATAAGCCGATGCGATTTGGTCTTTATTAAGGGCGTCAGTAATCACTTGAGGAAGTTTAACTGAGAACAAGTCGTCATCATCTTTGTCGGTGTCTTTAGCAGAATCATCTTTGCCAGCGTTTTCAGCAGAATCATCTTGATCCTCTTTATCAACTAATTTATTGTAGTCTTCAGCTGTCATAGCGAAGATACGCTCAGTTGGTAATGGATTTTCATATTGTAGTAAGTAATCTTTACCGCCTTTTTCCATCATATCCATGACCACTTGGTCTAAAGATGGACCTTCTTCACGAGCACCAGATAACATGTCGTATCCGTCCCCACCTTGAGCTAAGAAATCGTTCGTTGCCATGTAGTATTCTTTTGAATCATCCTTAGCTACTAATTCAAATTCTTTCGTTTCAGGGTTTTGAAGGTAGACAGCGTGAACACGTTTGCCCTCTTCAGCTGTTGGATTGAAGTAGACTTTCACATCAGATGAAATTTGTAAGAAGCCACCATTTGCAGTTAAGTTTGGCAGACCACTTTCTTCATCAATCGCTGGAACAGTGTGTTGGCCATTTGAACTGGTGTAAGCTTCTTCAGCTATTGGAGCACGGTAGGCATGTTCAAACATGTCATAGATTTGTTCGCCGGTGACTGTGATTTGAGAAATGATGTTACCAAATGGCAAGACAGCGATAACATCTCCCTCAGTAATAGCTTCATCTTTGGCAATAGGCTCGCGGATTCCTCCACCATTAATCATAGCGAATGATGTCGGATTGTTGAATCCTCCATCTCGTCCGTAACTTACCATAGCATCAGTGATTAAGTTTCCTAGGTTAGATTCTTGAGAACGAACATATTCGCGGACACCATTTAACCAAACAGGGTTGCTTTCAATAATCACACGGCTGGTTTCTTCTTTATAAGTGGCTGCCGCTTGTTCAATAATTTTAGCAACTTCTTCATCTACTTCATTACCAACGATAGCGTCGACAGCAGCTTTGTCGTATAAGCGTCCGTGAGCTTGGCCAGGTTGGCTAGGGTCGAAGGTGATGACACCGATATTATTCAAAGCGGTTCCTGTTTGTTGGTAAAGGACGTTACCGAAAGACTGAGCTGGTGCTACGGTATGAGAGTGTCCGTCGATGACAATGATTTGATATTGGTCATATTTTGTTTCAGCGTCTAGTTGTTTGGCAAGGGTGCTTCCTCTCCATTTTTCTGGAGTCGCAGGGTCAACACCTAAGTGAGATAGAACGATGAAGGCATCTTCTTTAATCTCTTGGTCTTCAATTAAGCGGTCAATTTCAGCCATAACAGCAGGAATAGGATCAGTAAATTCAACATTGGCTACGTTTTTAGGGTGAGTTTTGGTTTTAGTTTCTGGTGTAGATGCCCCAATGATGGCCACATGATAACCATTTTCAGTTTTAATGGTTTTAGAAGGTTGGAATAATAATTCCCCTGTTTCTGTGTTAACAGCATTGGAAGAAAGAGCTGGCATTTGATTAGGATCAGCATCTTTAACGGCTTTTGACCCATATTTTAAAGCGATGTCTTGGCCGAAGTCGAATTCGTGGTTCCCGACCGCAATCGCTTGGTAACCCGCTTCAGTCATGGCTTTATTCATGGTTTCCCCACTGTCGTGGTTAGATAATGGTAAACCTTGGAAGGCATCTCCAGCATCGACGACGATATCAGCATCAATTTTATCGAAAAAGACAGAAGCTTTAGCTGTTCCGATGGTTTTACCATCTTCTTGCATACGTCCATGAACGTCATTAGTATGGGCAATAGTGACGGTTGATTCTTTTTCTTGGTCTGCTTGGATGGTTTCAGGGCTAACCACTTGACTTTCTGCTTGCTCAAGCAAGGTTCCCGCTTCATTGATATCAGTAGCTTCTTCAGCTTGAACGGTTTCTGTAGACATCAAACCAATACTAGCTAAGGCGGCTACCACAGCCGTTAAGTTTCTTACCGATTTAAAAGGATATTTTGACATTTTTTCCTCCTGTTTTTATAATGACTGAAACGACAGTATGAATACGCCTTCATTTTATCAAAACAATGTAAAATAAATGAAAATAAAGTGTAAATGTTGTGTAAAAAATTCGTGTTTCTAAAGCAATAGAGGAGGCGGCAAATGAATTCGCATTTTTCTCAGGATATGCAGGCCATGGTGAAAGAGGCTTTCGCTTGGTGTAAAGAATTGAAGAAAAGAAAAGTAGAAAGCAGTCATCTGTGGCTGGCCTTATATTCAAGCAAGGATAGCCACTTACAAACTTTTGTGGAAGAACATTTACCGACTTTAGAAGAATGGTTGGAATATTATATCGTGGATCAGGGAGAGGGCAATTATACAGGAGCTTATCGTCAAGATGCCTATCTGTATGATGGTGAAAGCCGGTCCATCTTATATGAAGCGGACAGATTGAGACGGCAAAGAGAAACAAAAGAAGTGGAAAGCTCTTATCTCTTAGAAGCGCTCTTGCTGGAAGAATCAACGGCCCAGCGCATCTTGATCGATCGAGACTACGACCCAGGACGGTTACTGGCCTTGTGGCGAGGAAAGTAAAGCAAAGGGATTGGTGAATGATTCACGTGAAACAATAGAGCCAAGGACATGGAATGATCTCCTGGCCTTCATATAAAAAACCATGGCCCAGTCGATGGATGGGACCATGGTTTTTAAATAGCTTTCGATTAAAAAAAAATTATTCGTACTCGATGGTAGCGGGTGGTTTGTCAGTGATATCATACAGCACGCGAACCACCTGAGGCACTTCATCGGTGATACGTTTAGACACTTTTCTTAGAAAATCTTCACTGAATCCAAACCAGCTGGCTTCTTTGGCATCCTCAGAGATAACCGCTCGGATAAAGATAGGATAAGAAAAAGTACGTTCATCATCAAGTTTACCAACGACTTTGAAGTCTGGAATGGCTGCAAAATATTGCCAGACCTCTGTAGCTAAGCCCGCTTTGGCTACTTCATCACGTAAAATAAAGTCCGCCTGGCGTAAAATATCCAAACGTTCTTCGGTGATGGGACCCAAGCAGCGAACTCCTAGACCAGGCCCTGGGAAAGGTTGGCGGTCCACCATATTGTCAGGTAAACCTAATTCACGACCCACTGCCCGTACCTCTGCTTTGTAGAGATCTCGTAAGGGTTCCACCAATTCGAAGTTTACATCTTCTGGCAGGCCTCCCACATTGTGATGACTTTTGACTAATTTAGAGCCTTCTTTCCCGCTTTCTTCAATGTCAGGAGCGATGGTTCCTTGCACTAAGAAATCGTGGTCAGCTAATCGGGCTTGTTCTTCCTCGAAGACTCGAATAAATTCTTCACCTATAATTTTTCTTTTCTCTTCGGGATCTTCAACGTCAACCAATTGTGATAGGAAACGTTCTTTAGCATCCACAACGATTAAATTCACATCGAATTCGTTGTTGAACACTTCTTCAACGGATTCTCTTTCACCTTGGCGTAATAAACCATGGTCAACGAAAACACAAGTTAAGTGTGAGCCGATTGCCTGGCTAACCAAGGCTGCACAAACCGATGAGTCCACCCCGCCAGACAGAGCTAAAATGGCTCTTTTGTCGCCGATGGTTTCTTTAATCGACTGGACGGATTCATCAACAAATTGTTTTACATCCACTTTACTTTCCTCCCTTTTTTAATATCTCCTATTTTCTCACACTTATCTTCAATAAAAAAGAAGTAGGATGCTATTTACTATCATTTTTTGGTAGACTATCCTTAGAAAAAAGCTAGAAAAGGGGATGGAGATGAAAATAGTCATTGCTGGAGGAGGAGTGGTTGGCCAAACCATTGCCGAAGATCTATCTGACGAGGGTATCGATATTGTCTTAATTGAACAAGATGAGGAATTATTAGAAAAAGTCATTGGTCGCATTGATATTACCGGCTTGGCTGGCAACACGGCTTCCTATGAAAATTTAATGGAAGCAGGAGTTGAACAGGCCGATATTTTTATTTCTGTCACGTCGTCAGATGAAATTAATTTGATCTCTGCCATCATGGCTAAGCGAATTGGCGCCAAATTTACGATAGTCAGAGTCAGAAACCCAGAATATACCCGCCATGCCGAATTCATGCGGCGGGACTTAGGGATCACCATGCTCATTAATCCTGAATGGGCGGCAGCCCGTGATATCGTCCAAACCGTTAAATTCCCTGAATCCAATAGTGTGGAATTTTTTGCCCGAGAGCAGGTCGTCATGGTCGAACTGCAGGTAAAAGAGGGGTCAGTTTTGGATGGCATGCGCCTCTCACGTTTTGGGTCGACCTATGACGATATCCTGGTGATTACCATCATGCGTGATGGCCAGGTGCAAGTTCCCAATGGTGAAGCTGATATCCGCGCCAATGATCTTCTCTTCATTATCGGCTCTCGGCCATCCATGAATAGTTTCTATAAGGAAGCGGGTTTTCGTAGCGACCGCATACAAAATGCCATGATTATTGGGGATGGGCGAATTCCATATTACTTGGTGGATTTATTATCCGACCTCCACATTGACGTCAAAATCATCTCATCCAATTACCAACAGGCCAAATATTTCAGCGAACAGTTTCCCCAAGCCTTAGTTATCCATGGGGACACGGCCGACCAAGATTTTCTACAAGAAGAACGCATCTCTTCCTATGATTCAGTCATTACCATGTCGGAATATGATGAAGAAAATATATTGAATTCACTTTTCGCCCTCTCTATGGATGTTCCCAAGGTCATCACCCGGGTGAGTAATATCCGCTTATTGAAAATTTTAGGCGACTTTGAATTGCAAACGGTCATCACCCCTAAATACATTATGACCAATCAAATTTTACGCTTCGTACGCTCGCTGTCTAATACTAAGATCTCTAGCGTTGAAGGCTTGATACGGATTGCTAATAACGAAGTAGAAGTCTTGCAATTTTTAGTGAAAGATGGGAGTCAGTCTGCTAATATTCCGCTGAAAGACTTGCAGCTAAAAGATAACACCTTGATTGCCTTTATCATGAGAAATAAAGAATTAATCATCCCTCTGGGAACAGATATGATCAAAGCGGGGGACCATGTCATTGTGGCTTCCTGCCACCGTCACTTTGATGATATCGATGATATATTGCTAGCTAAAAAAGAGGAGGAGTAGGATGAATTTACGGCTGGTTTTATCTGTCCTAGGCCAGATTATGGTCTTCGAAGGGTTATTAATGCTAGCACCGCTTGCTATCGTTTTGATCTATGGCGAAAGTTTATCCAATGCCATCAGTTTCATTGCACCAGCCTTCAGCTGCCTGGTCGTGGGGGGCTTGCTTAGCCGCCAGCGTTATGACACCCACGATATGCATGCTGCAGAAGGTTTTATGATTGTGGCCCTGTCCTGGCTGGCCTTATCCTTTTTTGGGTCTTTTCCATTTTTGATATCAGGAGAGTTAAGCACTTTTGCAGATGCTTTTTTTGAAACGGCATCAGGTTTTTCAACCACTGGCGCGACAGTTTTTGAAGATGTGGAAGTAGTCTCCCAGTCCATTCTTTTTTGGCGGTCTTTGACCCAATGGTTGGGAGGAATGGGGGTCTTAGTCTTTGCTCTTGCTATCATGCCTCCGACCCAATCGGAATCGGTGTATATTATGAAGGCCGAAGTGCCAGGAACAGGTTTTGGTAAGTTGAAATCACGGGTAACTTCTTCTGCCCGCACCCTTTACATTTTATATATTGTGCTCACTTTCATCACCATGGTCCTTTTGATGTTTGGATCGGTCCCTGTCTTTGATGCCGTCTTGATGGCCTTTGGAGCAGCGGCTACGGGGGGATTTTCCACCATGAATGCAAGCATCGCCCATTACGATAGCATTTATATTGAACTAGTTTTAACCATTGCCATGCTTGTTTTTGGTGTCAACTTTAACCTCTATTATTTGGCTATTCATGGGCAAATCAAACCCATCTTGAAAAATGAGGAATTGCGATGGTTTATTATGATTGTCTTCGCTTCTTCTTTTTTAATTTCCTTAGACTTGATTGCGAATGACTATCCTGTCTTTGAATCCATGAAAGATGCCTTTTTCTCTGCTTCTTCCGTCATGACGACGACAGCTTATGTCACCACCGATTACACCCTTTGGCCTATATTCCCGCGGGTGATTTTGATGGCGCTCATGTTTATCGGCGGGATGTCAGGGTCGACGGCGGGAGGCTTGAAAGTGTCCCGGATTGCCGTTTTATTCAAAGTGGCATTGGCAGAAATTAAACGGTTAACTTATCCCAATCGAGTGGTCAGTGTTCATTTTGAACACCAGGCTCAAAGTCAAGCCTTCCTACGTTCTGTGGTCAATTATTTTATTGTCTACATGATGATTTTTGTTTTAGGAGTGGCGATCATCAGTCTTGAAGTTCCTGAATTTATTTCCTCATTTTCGACGGCTTCTGCTATGTTGAATAATATTGGTTCGGGCTTTGGTATTGTGGGGCCGGCCTACAACTATAGCTTTTTCAGCGGGGGCATGAAAATATTTCTTTCATTTTTAATGATTGCCGGCCGTTTAGAAATTTATCCTCTCTTAATCTTACTGTCTCCTAATCTATGGCGGCGGTCATGGCATCGGTGATTGAAATCATAAATAAATTCTATAATAAGAGCTTGCTAATGACTGCTTACAAGAATCGGATTGTGAAAAAGGAAATAAGAAGGACCTATCACTAAATATAATAAGACATTTCTCAACTTTTCATTGGGAAGTGTCTTATTTTTTGATTCGGGGTAGGATGAAAGATGTATAAAAAAATAAAAAGGAGACAATCGTTATGGCTAGACACAAGCATACTCATAAGGCATTAGCCTTAGGATTAGCCAGTTTTTCCATGCTCTATTTGAGCGGAATAAGCGCCCAAGCTGCTGAAGCTGATCCTACCAGCCTGCCACCTAACCCGACTTCAGAACACACCACTCTTGACTCTTCGACGACGGCTGCTCCAGCTGAAAGTAGCCTGGAGGCCCTAGCTACTCCTAGTCCCGACCAAGCCCCCGTTTTTGATTTTGATGTGAGCACAGGAACTGTCAATGGTTATGCTGAATCCTATGAACCTTCTTCGACTGATTTAGTGATTCCTCAAGACATTGAGGGAACGGCTGTGACATCCATAGGTAGCCAAGCCTTCTCTAAAGAAGGTTTAAGCTCTGTTCAACTGCCAGAAGGATTAGAAACCATCGAAGACGGTGGTTTTCTTAGCAATCAATTGACCGCAGTTGAACTCCCTTCCAGCATGGTATCCATTGGGAAAATGGGCTTTGCGGTTAATAAAGAATTAAGTCAGGTTCAATTAAACGAAGGTTTACAAATCATTGATGACCGGGCCTTTAATACAAACAGTTCGTTAGAAAGTATTGTCCTTCCTGATTCCTTGCACTCCATTGGGAACTTTGCCTTTAATGGGACTAAACTCCAAGGAGACATCCGCCTGGGTTCTCAGCTGAAAAAAGTAGGAGACAATGCCTTTAAAGGCGCTTCTCCAGCTCTCACCTTATCCATTGCAGAAGGGTCTAGTCCTTTAGAGATTGGGATCAATGCCTTCCAAAGCCAGCAAGCTCAGCTTATCCTCCCACAAAATCGTCCTATCCGCTTCCACGCTCGTGCTTTCCAAGCCCCAAGCCAAGTGATTTTAGATGGGGGACAATTAGATGTTAGCAGTGTGGAAGACACCGCTAGCTTATTAGAAAGCGTCCAAAAAGCCCTTCCCCTATCTATATATACAAGAGATGGTCAGGGCCAAGTGATTTGGGATGTTCATCACTTAGCTTATGATTCTGCTTCTGACCGTTATCGCTTAAAAGGGAAATTTGACAGTTCAGCCTTAGCTGAAGCGGATGCTTCTTCAGCCAGCCGTTTAATTCCGCAAGTCTCTTTAAGACTTCTTCCTCCAGAAGAAACAGACCAGCCTTCTGTTGAACCAGATCCAGCAGCAGCCAGCTGGAAGGCAGAAGATTTTGAATACGGTTGGTTAGACTACAAACCACCTTTAGAAGAACAATACCAAGTCTTTGGAATCACCAGCTTTTCCGCTCTGGGCTTAGAAAAAGCGGACACCCAAAAAGATTTAGTCATCCCTTCTTCTGTGACTTTTGAAGAAAATGGGCAAAGCTATGACCGACAAATTATGGGCATAGGGCCTTCAGCCTTTAAGGATGTTGCCCTTGAAAGTTTAGTCATCCCCGAAGCCGACCATACCTTTATTATCCAAGGGTCTGCTTTTGAAAATTCTGGCTTAAGCTCAGTTTCCTTCGGTGAAGGGCTTGAATTAATTGGTCCGCGTGCTTTCTTCAAGAACAAGTTGACTGAAGTGACCCTGCCTTCTACCCTATGGACCACCGGTAGCCAGTCCTTCATGCACAATTCGATTGAAAGCCTGAATATCCATCCCAATGTTGAACGCCTTCAAATCGATAATTATTCTTTTGCTAATAACCAACTGACCAGCGTTGATTTACCCTACGATATTTTCAAATTCAGAGAATATGTCTTCAAAGCCAATCCTGGTGTGAAACCTTTAGCTGAAGAAGATCTATTAAAAGGAGACCCTGCAGGAACAGGGGTGGTGCGTTTGAACAGTATCAACCCTCACCAATTACGGGTTGAAACTTACATTGCTCCTAGCCGCTATCATGACATCGTGAATGTGGCGCCGGACATCAATCGAGATGACTTATTTACCCAATTAAGAGCGGCCCAAGATGTCTTAGAGCAAGGACCAGACTTAGATAAGACGGCGACCTATGATTTTAACCGCCTACTAGCGTCTGGGCGACGCACGTTTACTGATCCTTCAGCCAGCCAAGAACAAATCGACCAACACGCCCAATCATTAAAAGACTTGATTGAATCGGTAACGGTCAAAAACCTTGCGGAATTCCGCCAAACCTTAGACCAGGCGACCCGTGTTAATGCCGACATTTACACTGAAGATTCCCTAGCTCAGTTGCAAAAAGTCATTCAAGCGGCTCAAGCGGTTTTACAAACAGACTATACCGAAGCGACCATGGACCAAGCCATTCAAGGATTGAAGCAGGCCATGGATCAGTTAGAAATTGTGGAAGCCCTCCAATATACTACCGCCGATTTTACTTATGATGGCAGTACGGTAACGGGCTTAAGTGACAGTGGCTTAGCTAAGAAAGAAGAAAATAAACATCTCGTTATTCCAGATCTTAACCCTCAAGGAGAAGCTATCACCGCCATTGGAGATGGGGCTTTCCCCTCTGATGTGAATTATGGATCAGATACCAGCAAGTCTAAATACGGCTTCCAATCGGTCCGTATTCCTGAAACAGTGACCCATATTGGCGCCCGAGCTTTCTTCTCCAATAATTTAACCCGTTTAGACCTGCCTCAATCCCTAAAAACTATTGGTCCTGCTGCCTTTAATGGCAATAGTATCCAACATATTGTCTTACCAGAAGGACTCACTTCTTTAGGGGTAGGAGCGTTTGCACTTAATGAAAGTCAAACCGTCAGCATCCCTTCCACTTTGGAAGAAATTGCGAGCGGTGCTTTCTCCCGCAATATTGAATTAAAAGAGCTGACACTTAGCGAAGGCAACCGTGTTATTGGCCAATCAGCCTTTATCGGTGATCCTCTTGTTCAGATCAATATACCGTCAACCGTTGAAGAAATTGGACGGATGGCCTTCCAAGCTAGCCGTGTAGAAGAATTAACCATTCCGGGCAATGTGAAGGTCATTGGTGACGAAGCCTTTAATCAAAATGTCAAATGGCCAACCCTAAAAACTCTGATTCTGGAAGAGGGAATCGAAAAAATTGGGAAATTATCCTTTGGAAATGCTTTATTAAGTGAAGTCTTCCTCCCCCAATCCCTTCGTGACTTAGACCCTCGTGCTTTTGAAGATAACCGCAATGAATATGGTGAACCCGTTGTGGTTAAACTCTTTACCCACAACCCTGATCATTTGGCTTTCAATACAGACGCTTCTAAAAACAATCATCAGGTCATCTATTTTGACGGAGATCGAACATTTAATGCAGATGATTTCAGCTATGAGGGCACGACCATAACAGGGTTCAGCGAGCAGGGCCAAGTGAAATTTAATTTCAATAAAGACGTGGTCTTACCTGAAGTCAACCTTCAAGGTGAGTCCATTGAAGCTATTGCAGCGGATGCCTTCCATGTGACTGAAGGAGTGACTTGGAATCGCAGTGTTTCCCATTCACCTAACGGCATGCAGTCCGTCGTCATTCCTGACACGGTGAAATCGATCGGCCAAAACGCCTTTAGAACTAATGCTTTAACAGCTATCCAATTACCTGAAGGCTTGGTTGAAATCGGACCGATGGCCTTTAATGGTAACCAATTGCAGGAAGTGATTATTCCAGATTCAGTTACCCAGATCGGGGTCGCAGCTTTTTCCGCTAACCCGACCAAGCAAGTCCACATTGGGTCAGGCATTACTGAAATTCCAGATGGACTTTTCGGCCGTAATGGTAAGTTGGAAAAAGTCACTCTTCCTGAAGGGATTACAAGAATTGGTGAGTCTGCCTTCATGGGGGCGAACATTAAAGAAATCACGATCCCTGATACAGTCGAAAGAATTGAACGCATGGCCTTTAATACCAACCACTTCCAACGGCTAGAAATTCCTTCTAGTGTTAAATATATCGGTCCACAAGCCTTCCAACAAAAAGAGGCTTTGGAATATCCTGATTTAACGGAATTGATTTTACATGAAGGCTTAGAAGAAATTGATCGCAATGCCTTTGAAGGAACCGGTTTAACTGAGGTTTACTTACCGAATTCTCTCCAAAAATTAGCGTATGATGCCTTTGATACTGTGTTGGATGAGCAAGGCCAGGCTGTGGTGGTTAAACTCTATACTGAAAATCCTGATCATTTGAAATTTAATACAGAAAAATCCATGGACCATCAAATAGTGGTGTTGATTGAGAAAGAAAGTAAGGAAGAAAAACGTCAAATAAATCTGACTTACGACATTCTTTACCGCTATACGACAGAACTCCAACCGGGTGACAGTCGTTTAGTTCGCCAAGGTCAAAATGGGATCCTTGAGGTCACTGAAGAAGTGATCTACCGCCAAGGTAAAGAAGTGGACCGCCAGATTATCGATACCCAAGTCATCAAAGAAGTCATCCCTGCTATTGTGGAAATAGGGCAAAAGCTTGAAGTTGAAGAAGACCCAACAGAAGAGCCAACTTTAGAAGACCAAGATGATTTCTTAAATCTGATTGACATGGATAAATTCCAAGCCCTCTATGACGAATGGTTGAAAGATCAAACTGCTGAAGAAGAGGATCCAGGATCGACAGATGATTTCTTAAATCTGATTGACATGGACAAATTCCAAGCCCTTTATGAAAAATGGATGAATGAAGAAGATGGAAAAACTGACGGCGGACACTTACCAGATGATGGTGAGTCTGAACAACCGTCTGATTCATCTGACGAGGGTCAAACCCCAGAGGACAATGAATCTGAAGATCCATCTGATCCAGCTGATGAGGATCAAACCCCAGAGGACAATGAGTCTGAACAACCGTCTGATCCAGCTGATGAGGGTCAAAACCCGGAGGACAATGAATTTGAAGATCCATCTGATTCATCTGATGATAAACCGTCAACCGACGACAATGAATCAGAAAAACCATTTGATTCAACAGATTCCGGCCAGTCTTCAGATGACTCAGCTGAACAAGGTCAGCCAGACACAGGTCCATCCCTTGTGGTGAAAGCCATCAGCAATCTTGATCGCTTACCTGCTGTTTTAGAAGGCAAAGATTTTGACTTATATGATATCTATCTCATTAACCATCAAAATGAAAAAGTTGAAGCAGAAAAAGCTCATTGGGTACGCTTACCAATAGCTGCTGGGCGACAAGTGGAAGCCGTCTTGCATTTAGGAGATGACTTAAATGGGGATGACGTTCATTCTCTAGCCTTTGAGCTTGAAAATGGCCAGGTCGTCTTCCAAACAGATGACTTTTCATACTTTGCTGTCGTCTATCAACCGCTTTTAGCTGACAGCGATCAAAAACAAGCCGCCGTTCAGCCGACTGTTTCTAAAGATCAACTCAGCCAAGACCGCCAACAGCCAAGTCAAAGCACACTCGCAAATGAAGACCATCAGACTCTTACTGCAAGTGATTCAGCTGAAGCCGATCATCTTCCTCAAACCGGAAGCTCAGCCTTAACAGCTATGCTTGCTATGACCAGTTTGATGAGTGGTTTAGGATTAAACTTAAGAAAAAAACACTAATAAATGCTGGCTAAGCATTAGAACCCTTGAGTCGCTAGGACTCAAGGGTTTTTTTATCTGACCAGCTTTGGTATATTGAAAGGGAGATAAGAAGGAGAAGATAATGAAAGACTTAGTTATTTTTGATATGAGCGGTGTGCTTTTTGATACTGAAACGGTCTTGTACGAATCCAACCAGCGAGCCTTCGCCAAAGAAAATATTAATTTTGAATGGGAAGATTACCTGAAATATGCTGGAACCAGCCAAAAACAAAATCGACGGTTGACCATTGAAAAAGTAGGGGACGAAGCCCTGGGAAATAAAATTTACCAGGATGCCTATGATATTCGTTTAGAGATCTACAAAGAAAAAGGGGCCCCTAAAAAAGAAGGTTTGGATGAATTATTAAAGGCCCTAGCTAAGGCAGGCATAAAAATGATTGTGGCTTCTTCAAATGATTTGTCGATGGTTCAAACCCTAATTGATAAAGCAGGGATCGGCCATTATTTTGACGGCATTGTGGCCGGTGACCAGATGGAAGAGGCCAAGCCCCATCCAGATATCTATTTGAAGGCCTTAGCTAGTACGGGCATAGCCAAGAAAAAAGCCATTGCCATTGAAGATTCCTTAAATGGGGTGGAAGCTTGCCAGCGGGCTAATTTGGATGTGATCATGGTTCCAGACCTTATCGAACCGACAGCTAAAGAAAAAGCCGCTACGCTAGCTATTTGTGAAACGATCGATCAATGTCTGCCCTTTATTTTAGAAAGCTAAAACCCCTTATAAATGGCAAAAGAAGAGGCGAAAAAAATCACAGCCTCTTCTTTTTTAAGCAATCATGACAAATAGTTAGGATTGGCAAGGGGTTATACTTAGATTTCTTGAACGGTTTCGGCTTCTTCCATTTCAATATAGTCGCGTAAAAAGTTGATGAAATGAGCCATTTGATGGGATAAGACAGAGTTTTTACGAGTAACCATGTAGAAGTTACGGTAGGATTCTAATTCTTCGATGTCGAACGCAATCAAGTTATGTTTGCGAACATCATCCATGACGGCTATTTCGGAGATAACGGAAATACCAAGACCGGCTTTCACATAATTAATCAGCGCTTCATTACTATTCACCACCGCCACAACATCCAAATTACTTTCGTCAATCTGCATGGCATTCAGCATTTTGATGGTTTCTTTTAAAGTTCCTGATCCTTGTTCCCGCTTAATGATGGGTTCGGTCAAGAGCTCTTCGATAGGGGTTTCCCCTTCTTTTTTTGCTAAATAATAGTCGTTATAAGGGGCGACTAAGACTAATTTATCCTCACAGAGTTTTTCATATTTTAAGTCACTATTCATGGAGACACTGCCAACAAATCCGACATTGGTGCGCCCTTTGAGGACCTGGTCAGTAGTGTCGATACTGTCGGTTTGGTCGACGGTAATTAAGGCATCCGGTACTTCATCATGATAGGCCTTAATAATCTTCGGTAATAAATAAGAAGCAGGAATGGAAGAGGCCGTGATGTTAATGTTTTTGGATCCTTGGTTGGAGAAAGTGTCTTTGGCATTTTCGATGATATCAGCGATGGACTTGGCATAGCTGTAAAATTCGCGTCCTTCTTTGGTCATCTCAATGCTTTTAGTTGTTCGTTTAATGAGCTCGGTACCAAATTCATCTTCAAGTTGTTTGATATGGACACTAACGGTGGGTTGGGATAAGTATAGGTGTTTAGCAGCATCGGAAAAACTTCCCCACTCAACCACAGTCATAAAAGTTTCTAATTGTTTTAAATCCACATTTTCACGCCCATTCTTTTGATATTACTTTCTTTGATACGTTCATGATAAATTTTTATCAAAGGTCATTATACCATTATTTCCATATAATTTTGACGGCTATTAATATTATCTATAAATGCCCAAATTTTATCAGGCTGACTGATAAGTTATTAGGACCATTAATAAACTTATTAAAAAATATAATGATTCAAAGGCTTCCAAGCCAGCCCTAGCTTGTGAAAATGAGCTGATATACTTAAGATGTGAGAAGTATGATTATATTTATTAAGGTAGGTGCTAAAGGAATTGATGAGTCAGCCAAACGCTATGATTTATTTTTTAAGATTTCCCGAACTAGGAGCAGGTAAAACACGCCTGCGTAATTTTTTGAATTTGGAAGAAATTTATTATTTAAGCCAATACTTGGCTCGAAAAAACTTCCAGGTCTTATCTTCTTATGAACAAGCCGACTTGTATTACTACCTTCCAGCTGATCAAAAGAAGGAAGATTTGGCCGATTTTTTTGATATTTCAACCGACCATATTAACTATCAATTAGATGGAGAATTGGGCCCACAAATGTTGGCGGCCTTCGAGGAAATATTTAATAAATCATATGATAAAGTCATCTTAGTCGGATCTGACCTGTACAATCTGACAACAGAGATCATTGACCAGGCCTTTGAAAGCTTAGACCAAGTCAACCTGGTCTTGACCCCTTCTTTAGATGGTGGTTTTGGCTTAATTGGGATGGATCGCCCCATTCCTGCATCTTTTGCTTTGGACGCTTATTCTCATGATAAGGTCTGCCAGCAGACCCTTGAATTAACGGAAAAAGCCGGCTACCAAACGGCCACTGTCGGACAAATTATTGACATTGATGATCGAGAAGATATTGCCAAGGTCTTGTCTGGAGATTTAGGAGCCCGCTTCCACAGCCAAGGGGAATACAATGCTAATTTTCTTATAGATAATGGTAATAAATTGCTTAGAATCGCTTTAGGCTCGCAGATGGGCTTGGACAATCAGATTAATTATGAGTATTATGCTTTAAAAGGCTTATATGAAAGTGGTGTGGTCCCTGCTGTATTCGAATTAGTCGAACATACTGAACTCTTAGGCAAGGGCTTTTTGGTGGAGGAATTTCTTGATGGCCGCCCTCTAGATTATCGGACGGATATGCCCATTGCAGCCGAATTATTGGCCAGTATTCATCAAGTCGATGAACAGAAGATTCCCCACTTGATTCGGGCCAAACACCCTTTCCAAGTCATGATGGACGAATTTACCTCTATGTTTAGTCACTATCAAGCTTGGGAGCATAGAGATGAAGAGGTCGTCTCCACCATTGAAGAGATGTTAGCCGGCTTAGAGCGTTTTGATTTAGAAGCGCCCATTGCCGACCCTTGTGTGATTAATACCGAGTTAAACTCAGGGAATTTCTTAATCAACCCGGGCCAGTCATCCTATGTGATTGACTGGGAAAAACCTTTAGTAGGTGAAAAAGAACAGGACTTAGGGCATTTCTTAGCTCCTACCACGACCCTCTGGAAGACCGATGTCCTATTGGATTTTGAGGATGTCATGGACTTTGCCGACCTTTATGACCAGCACGCCAAAGTTCCCGTTGACCGGCCGAAATTAATCCAATACTTATTATTTACTTGCTTGAGAGGCATTACCTGGTGTGCCATGGCCTATGTGCAAAATCATGAATCAACCAAAATAGAATCTGATGACCAAACCGCCCAGGTGATTGAGCGGTTCATTAGCTTGCCATTTTTAGAAGAAATAAAAGCATACATCAAAGAAGGAGAGGACTTGCTGTGACACGAAATCAAAAAATCACACTAGGCATACTCATTACTCTGGTCTTACTTTATTTATTTATTCCTGGTGTGAGAGAGTGGATCAACACAGCGGTTCAAACTTTAACTTCTGAAGGCTTGGACGGGGTGGTTGAATACCTCCAACAATACGGTAAAACAGCCGCCGTTGTATCATTCTTTTTAATGATTCTCCAGTCCATCGTCTCACCCATCCCTGCTTTTGTAATTACCCTAGCGAATGCCGCAATCTTCGGCTGGTGGCAGGGGGCCCTTCTTTCTTGGACGTCTTCCATGGTGGGGGCTGCTTTATGCTTCTACATTGCCCGTGGTTTGGGGCGTGATGTGGTGGTTTCCCTCACCTCTGAGCGAGCCCTCCAGTCTTTGGATGGCTTTTTCGACAAATATGGGAAATGGGCCATCATTGTCTCCCGCTTACTACCTTTTATGTCTTTTGATATTGTGTCCTATGCCGCAGGATTGACCTCTATGGGCTTTTGGCCGTTCATTATCGCTACTGGGATCGGTCAAGCACCGGCCACCATCGTTTACTCCTATGTGGGTCAAAACTTTGCTGGTGGTGCCAAAGGGTTATTCTACGGTTTAATTGCCCTATTCTCTATATCAATTATTATCTTTATTGTTAAGGAGGTCTGGAACGATCGAAACAAAAAACAAAAAGCGGATTAATATCCCCTTTAAAAAAATTGCTGTCGGCCTTTTCATTGTGATTATTGCTTATGTCATTTTTAGATATGCTTCACCAGAATATATCCGCCATCTGATCTTATCTGCTGGAGCCTGGGGACCCGTTGTCTATATCTTATGTTGGGTCTTTTTACCCATGGGCTTCTTCCCCGTTCCCTTGCTGGCTATTACGGGAGGGATGGGTTTTGGCTTCTTTTGGGGGGTCATCTATACTTTCATCGGAGCAGCCCTCAACCTCATCACCATGTTTTTTATGTCCCGCTATCTCGCCCGTGATACCATTCAAAAATGGTTATCCAATCGCTATCCTGCCGCCTTTACTAAAATTTCCAACCAAAGCTATTTGAAGCGTTTTTTAGTCTTTGCGCGCATTGTGCCCCTAATCCCCTATACGGTTGAAAATTATTTATTTGGCTTGACGCACATCAAATTCTGGGACTATCTTTACCTGTCCTTGATCTTCATCCTGCCGGGGACCTTTATCTACGTCAATATCGGGGATAAATCTATGGATGTGACCAGCCCGTCCTTTGTTTTTGCGGTCATTCTTTTAATTTTAATTACTACGGTTCCTGTCATCATTGAACGCTATATGAACAATAAAAAGAAAAAACAAGCCGCTGAAGAGATAATAGACCAACAAGAGTCTGAGGACCTCGACCATGACCGAAGCTAAATCTCTAAGTGTCATTATTCCCGTTTACAACGAAGCTGAAAATTTGGATGTGCTTTTTCAACGCTTGCAAGTGTTTGAAAAAGAAGGAGTTGAATGCCTGCTAGTGGATGGAGGCAGCCAGGATGCTACGGTTGAACTGTTAAAGCAAGCAGGGTTCAAGCTCAGCCAGTCTGAAAAAGGGCGGGGACAACAACTCCAGCAAGGGGTAAAAGATAGTCAAGGCGACTATCTTTTATTTTTACATGCAGACACTTATTTTAAACAATCACCCGTGGAAGAAATTCGCCGAGTTTTGGGTGGAAAAGACTATGCCATGGGGGCTTTTCGACTTCAATTTACTAGCCACCACCCCCTCGCCTATTGGATTGCTTGGGGGTCCCATTGGCGGCTGAAGCACCGACAGATTGCTTTTGGTGACCAAGGGATGTTTATGACCCGCGACTTTTACCAGCAAATGGGAGGGTTCAGGTCCTTAGCCCTAATGGAGGATTATGATTTTTCTCTGCGTGTAAAAAAAGCTGGCCAGCCTATTTACGCTAGCCAGCAAAAGATTTATACTTCTGCCCGTCGTTTTGAAAAGAACGGTTATTTAAAAACTTTAAAAACCATGCAGACCTGCCAACACTTATTCCGGCAGGGGGAAGATGTTGAAAAGATACAGGCCCTTTACCGCCAAGACAAACATTAGCGGCTAATCGGTTGTTGGTGGTTGGTCCAACCAGTCATGGAATCATCATAAACGCTGACCCGATCTTGCCCCAGAGCATTCAAGACATATTGAACCCAGGTTGCCCCTACACCGAAACCACAATAGCTAATCACCTGCTGGTCTTCGTCCAACAAGTTGGCTGCTTGGAAAATTTCTCTTAAACTTTCTTCATCTTTCAATTCACCGGTTTGGTTGTTGGTTAAAGAGCCGTAGTGAACATTAATCGCTGAAGGAATATGGCCCGCATGTTCCTCACCAAAGGGAGCGACTTCTCCCTGGTATTGTTCAGGAGGAAGGGTATCCATAATAATGGTGTCATCCTTATCAATGGCTGCGAAGACGTCTGATTCTTCTGCTTTTAAATTGATAGGGTCAACGGTTTGATGGGGAAGAGCGGGATAAGAGTGTTCGCCAGTCTCGATAGGGCGGTCTTCTTCTTGCCATTTGAAAAAGCCCCCATCTAATATATAAAAGTTAGACCAGCTGATTTGAGCCATTTGCCAAGCTAAACGTGAAGCCCAAAATTGGCATTTATCTTCTAATCCCACCATGGACAAGCGGTCATAGATGACAATAGCGTCATCGTCAGCGCTCAGTCCTAAATCTGCTAGCCCATCAGCGAAGGCTTGGGGATCGGTGAAGGTGAAAGGAATGTCAGCATCGGCTTGGTTGAGCTGGAAAAGGTCAGCATGGATAGCCCCTGGAATGTGACCCTCCTCATAGCCAGGACGGCCAGATTGTAAAACTTCTGCAGGGTCGTCAGCTGCCGGATTAAAAATAACGCTGGCATCCACAATGCGGATCCCCTCATCTTCCAAATGGTCAGCCAACCAATCGGTCGTTACAAAATAATCAGATAAAGTCATCACATTACTCCTTTGTTTATTTGTTTAATTAATAAGTAAATCAAATTGCTTATATAAAGTAATAACCATCCTTTATTTTGTTAGAATGAATAAGCAATCCGTTTTAATCTTAAGAAAATTCGTAAGGGACTGCAAATCCTGTAGATAAAAATACTTAATAAATGGAGGGAGGATTTATGGCTAAAAAACGTGGAATTATTGAAAAAGCTTGGGGAAAAATTGCAGAACGCATGGTGCGTACCGTGGATGAAGCCCCGGCCATTGCTGAAGTAAAAAAACCGTTATCCGAATCTAAAGTGGCTTTCATTACCACAGCTGGGGTTCATTTAAAAACGGAAGAACCCTTCAATACCGATGGAGACTATAGCTACCGGATGATTCCTGGCGACGCTAAAGAAGAAGAGTTGATGATTACCCATACCCACTATGACCATGAAGATGCTGACCAAGATCTGAATGTGGTTTTTCCTTTGGGTTTAATGCGGGAATTTGCGGACCGGGGGATTATTGGATCAGTGGCTCCTCGCCATTATGGCTTGATGGGTTACATGCCCCAAGTCAACCGCTTAAGAACAGGTTCAGCTCCTGAAATGGCGGAAGCACTGGCACAAGACGGTGTCGATATTTGTCTCTTATCACCGGGCTGATATATTTGTCATCAATCTGTGGCACAGATTCAGCGATCGGTAGAAGAAAAAGGGATTCGTACGGCTTCCATTATGCACTTGCCTAAGGTAGCTGAAAAAACACGGCCGCCGCGCATGCTGACCATTGAAGCTCCTTTAGGGTTGACCTTTGGCCAGGCGCATGAAAAAGACAAGCATGAAAAATTATTGATGGAACTGTTAGAATTCGCTTTAGACGGTGGCGATGAAGAATATCGTCCGTCAAAATACAATTAAAAAGTTAAAATTAAAAATCAGTGACCTGTTCATTCATAGGGACAGGTCGTTTTTATTTTAAAAAAACCGAGGCTTAATCTTGGCAAATGTGAGCCAAGGCAAGAAAAGTGCCTAAAAACTGACCCAGCTCATTGACCATAAAAAATAGAGGTCGTGACAACAGCACAACCTCTATAGTTTTCATTCTATTTTATTCAGCTAACTAATGAGGCTAAAAAGATTTAAGAATGAGCAGAGACATAAATCAAGTCATCTAAGTTGACAGCCAGATCAATGGTTTGGTCTAGCCAGTCTTGGCGGTAATTATCTTGGGTATTATCAATGAAAAAACTCCATTCCCCTTCGCCTTTTAAGGGCTGACCCAGCAACATTAGCTGTTGGGTAGAAGGGTGGACGGCTTTGATGCGAGCTTGCAGTAAGACTTCCCCCTCTTGCAAGGGCTTATCTTGGATCAGGCGGGCGTTCATCGGACGGAATAAGGCAAGCAAATCAGTCTGTCCAGCCCATTGTTCAGCGAGCGGCCATTCCCCCCAAGCAGAAAGATAGGCCTGTCCTTCGACATGGCCGTCAATCGGGTTGACCTGGCCGAAATATTGGGCGGTAAATAGGTCTTGGGGCTGGTAGATTAATCGCTCAGGTTGGTCGTATTGGTGGATCAGGCCATCATGCAAAATGGCAATCCGGTCAGAATAATGAATGGCTTCATTTTTGTCATGGGTCACCATGATGATGGTGAGCTGGTTCTTGCGGTGCAAGTCTTGAATCAACTGACCCATTTCAAAGCGTAAATTTTCGTCTAAACCAGAAAAAGGTTCGTCTAGCAGGAGGAGCTGGGGTTCGATGGCTAAGGCACGAGCGAGGGCAATCCGCTGCTGCTGGCCACCGGATAGGGATTGGATGCTGGCGTGTTTGAATTCAGACATTTGAACATCAGCCAATAGCTGGTCAATGCGCCCCTCCCATTGCTTTCGGTCGATGGCATGCATTTTCAAAGGGAAGGCGATATTTTGAAAGACATCCAAGTGAGGAAACAAGCGCAAGTCTTGGAAGACATAGGATAAGTGGCGGTCTTGAGCTTCTTTGCCTTCAATGGCTTGGCCATCAATTTTTATCTGCCCTTGGTCAATATCCACCAAGCCTGCGATGGACTTGAGCAGGGTGGTTTTACCACTCCCAGAAGCGCCGAGTAAGCTGATAAACTCTCCTTTCTCGACTTTTAAGTTGATCTGCTGTAAGACTTTTTTGTCAGCGAAAGAGACGGATAAATCATTGATTTCTAGCGACATAAAAACCTCCTTAATAATAAGACGACAGCTGGTATTTTTTCTGATAGTGGGCGGACAGCCGTTCGAAAATCAGAAAGACAGCTAGGGTGATCAAGAGGAAAAGCAAGCCATAATTACTGGCGATGGTCCGGTCATTATTTTGTAAATAAGGGAACATGACCAGGGCAAAAGTTTGGACTTGGCCACCTCCCAGTAAAAGAGTGAGGAAATACTGGCTAAAAGACACCACATAGGACATGGCAAAGCTGGTTGATAGCACAGGCAATAAAAGGGGCCAGGTTACCAGGCGGATACTTTGCCAGCTGGAGGCCCCTAAAATACGAGCCTGTTCTTCATAGCGGAAACCAAAGGACTGGTAGGCGTCCAGGATTAAATAGGTGGCATAGGGCAGTGAATAGACCAGATGAGCCAGCATGACCCCAAAAAAGGTGTTGGCCCAGCCTAGGCGGATCATGAGTTGGTGGATCCCCATGCCGAAAACAACCGCCGGAACTAAAAACGGCAGAGAAACCAAGCCGTAAATCAAACGGCTGGCCCATCGTTTTTCAACCATCAGATAGGCCCGGCTGGTGAGAAAGCCAATGCAGACGGATAAAAAAGCGACCAGAAGGGAAAGAGTGACACTGGAAAAGATTAACTGACTAAAGTTTTGATTGCGTTGCCATAACTGGCTGAAGCCCCGCCAGGTCCATTCTTGAGGAAAAAGCTGGGGCCAAGGCCAGCGAGCAGTGAAGGCCCAGACCACTAAGATAAAAATGGGTAAGAGAAAAGCTAAGGCTAAGGCGCCATTGATCCAACGGTATTTTATTTTATCCATCTTGACCTCCTTGTTTATGGCTTGGTTTTTTACGGTAGATGAAAAAGGCAAATAAGAGCGCCATTCCCAAACTAATGATAAAAATCCAACCATTCATGGCCATAGCGAAAGGTCGTTGTTTTAAATCGGGATGGGTATAAGCGATATAAGTAGCTTCAGCAATGCTCTGTGGCAAGGTCGGCCCTAAAATGGCGGGCAGCTCATAAGCCCCAAAAGTAAACATAAAAATAATAAAGAAGGAGGTCAAAATGGTTTGCCGGCAGAGGGGTAAAGTCACGTGCACATAAGCCTGCAGGCGGTTCGCTCCCAAGGTCTGGGCGGCTTCACCTAAAGAGCCGTTAATTTGCCGAATCAAACTAAAACAGAAAAAAACGATAAAAGGAATTTCTTTCCACAAATAAGCAAGGATGACGCCTTTACCTTGAGGGTCAAACAGCCAGCCAGACACTATTTGCTGGGCATTTTCAAAACCGATGACATACAGCAGGCGGGCGAGGATGCCGGTCTGGCTCAAGATTTGGATGACAAAAAGGGCCACGATAATATGGGGAACGATGATAGGAATCTGAATCAGCGCTTGAACCCATTTGGGATAGTGTTTTTGGTTGATGAATAAGTAACAAATAAAAAGACCAATCAAGACTGATAAAACACTGGAGGCAAAAGCAATCCATAAGCTAAATAAAATGCTCCGCAGGGTGTTGGGGTCTTGTATGCTTTGGATGTAGTAGTCCAGCGTCCAGTCGGTCATACTCAAAGCAGGAATATAACCTAAACCTTGGATGAGACCATAAATGACCCCAGTCATTAGGAATATAGAAATTAAAAGCTGAGGGAAAAGCAAGAGGCTGACTTTGAACTTCGATGCCTTCATAGGTCCTCCTTTCAATGGTTAAAAACAGAAAAGGACCATGACCTGGGTCACAGTCCCCTTTCCTTTGAATTAAATCAGATTATTCATTAGTTTGGCCAACGACTTCTTCTAACCATAATTCTTCAATGATCGGCACGAGATGAGCCGGCATTTCAGGCAAGCGGTTTTCTAAAAGAAGGTCTTGAGGAAGAGTTCCTGGTCCTGGATCAACGGCATCAAAAGCTGCTTGTTGGTCTTCATCTAAAGCATCGTTATCTAAAACAGGAATGGTTCTGAGTTCTTCGTATTTGGATAACTGCATTTCAGGTGACAACATTTCATTGATCGCTACCATGGCCCCCGCTTTGTTAGTGGAGTTATTGGCAATACCGATAAAGTTAGTGTTACCGATTGTTCCATTATCGAAGATAAAGGTCTGAGCGCTTTCAGGGTATTCGCCGTTTTCAATACCAATGGCTGCATCAAAAGCACCATAAGTCATGGTTAAGGCTAATTCGCCGTCCATAAACATATTGTTCAATTGCGGTTGGTCTTGAGGGAAGGTTTGCCCTTCATTCCACAAGTGAGGGTTCAAATCACGCAAGTAATCAAAAGCAGGAGCAATGGCTTCTCTTACCACTTCTTTGTCTGCTTCCATGTCTTGGAATTCAGCTGGGTCGACAAATTCATAGATAATGTTACGAACAAAAGCTGATCCCGTAAAGTCAGGCAAAGCTGGATAAGTCACTTGGCCAGGATTGGCTTGGGCATATTCCAAAAATTCTTGGGCATTGGCCGGCGCTTGGTCCATTTTTTCTTTATCGCCGATGAGGACGAATTGGGCTTTACCATAAGGGGCTTCGTAGCCTTCGATAGGGTAGCCGAAATCGTATTTGATTTCAGGGTCTTCTTCATCGACATAGTCTTGGAAATTAGGGAGTTGCTCTGTGAAAGGACCATAAAGGAAGTCGTTGTCACGAGCGGTTGCAAAGTTTTCCCCGTTGATCCAGATCATGTCGATAGGCCCTTCAGTTTCTCCCGCTTGTTTTTCATTGGAGAGTTGGTTTAAGACATCTTCAATATCCATAGGGACACGGTCTAAGGTGATGTTGTATTTTTCTTTGAGCGCTGGAGCATACACATTATCCAGCCATTGGTTGAGGGCTTCATCCCCACCCCAACCATAGAAAGAGACGGTGCTTCCATCAGCCGCTTCTACTAATTCGTCAAAAGACAGGTCAGCCACATTTTCATCTTGGCTTTCTTCGTTCACTTCCTGGCTGCTGCTATCTGATGAGCCACTATCCGTACTGCTAGCCGTTTCCCCACCACCACTAGACTGGCCGCATCCGACTAGAACAAGAACAGCAACAAACACAAGAGATAAATAGGATAATAACTTCTTAATCTTCATTGTAACCTCCATCAATATATTTTTTTTAATAGTCATTGCCTTTCATCCTATAGAAAAAAATGAATAAATTCACTTATTTTGTTTATTTATCAATGAAGTCAATAAAAGCTAGGGAGTAAGATTTTTTGTAAATAAATAAAGATTGACAGCCGTCAATCCAACTTTTGTCAAAGCGGTAGACCTTTGCTTTAGCTATTAAATATCTTAATAAACAAAAGTGGAATAAATGTTTCAAAGCTTTATAATTAAAGATGGCTTATTTTATATAAGCAATAAACTATTTTGAAAAAGGGGAATCAGAGATGAAGAAAAAATACTCGATCTTGTTAGCCGCACTCGTCGCTTTTGTCTTGGTCTTAAGCGGATGTGCTGGAGGAGGAAGCTCAAGCACAGCTTCAGACTCAGCAGAATCTGACGCCAATACGACTACTGAAAGTACAGAAGAAAGTACAGAAGAAAGTAGCGAATCATCAGCAGACTCAGCTGAAAGTGAATCGCAAGAAGAAGAAAAAGCAGAAGAAGAATCTGAAGCCAGTGGTGAAGAGGCGACTGCTGAAGCAGTACCCACTTCTACCGATACAGAAATCAATGATGTTCAACCCGAAAAACAAGTCTATGTGACTCCAGACTACGTTAAAGACGTCATCGATGGTAATGAAGATGTCGGCAACTATGTCCTAGCTGAAGTCACTTGGGGAGAAGCTTCTGACAGCCCAGACTATCTTGAAAAACATATTCCAGGTGCTACTCACTTCAACACCGATGCTATTGAAGAAGGACCTATTTGGAATGTGAAAAGTCCTGAAGAATTAGAAAAAGCCTTCTTAGACTATGGTGTCACTTCTGATACGACTTTAATCCTTTACGGACCAGACACTGGTGTCGACCGTTTTGCGTTTACCGCTCTTTATCTAGGTGTTGACAATGTTAAAGTCTTAGATGGTGGTTTACAAGCCTGGGAAGATGCTGGTTATGAAACTGAAAGTGAAGAAGTCAAACCTACTCCGGCTGAAGCTGACTTTGGTGTCGCTGTTCCAGCCCATCCTGAATACATCATTTCATTAGAAGATACCGCGGATCGCTTAGAAAATGATGAAGACTTCCAATTAGTATCCATCCGTAGTGAAAACGAATGGCGAGGAATCGAAAGTGGTTACAGCTATATTCCAAAAGCTGGAGAACCTGAAGGCGCTTACTGGGGTCGTCCACTCCTAAGAGGATCCAATGGGTCTGATGCTAACAGCATGGATGACTACAAAAATGAAGATGGTACCAACAAAGACTTCGAAGAAATTCTAGCTATGTGGGAATATGAAGGCATCTCTATTGACAAACCGATTGCCCTTTACTGTGGAACCGCTTGGCGTTCTTCACTTCCTTGGTTGATGATGTACGAACGTGGCTATGAGCCTCTACACTTCGACAGCAGCTGGAATGACTGGCAAATGCATGACGAACTTCCAGTTCAAGTTGGAGACCCTAAACAAGACGATGTGGTTCACACAACTGTTGGCGAATTAGATGACGACCGCGCATCTGAATAATCCGCAAACATAAAAAAAACAAGCAGTGGCTTTTCAAAGCCCTGCTTGTTTTTTTGAAATCATTCAAAAAGCCCGCTGTTTATTCATTAATTTAATAAACCCCTTGCTAATTTGGATAGAATGTATAGGTGAAACATAGTAGAATGAGCACGAGACTTTGAAAAAAGAAGGAGCGATGACCATGACCAATGAAAATCCCGCCGCTTTAGTTAATAATTTTGAAGAACATATTGATCCTGAATACCGCCAGACGGATGGGATCCATATTCTTCAAGTGAATATTGGAAAAATTTGTAACTTACGCTGTAAACACTGCCACGTCATGCGTGACTCTCATAATGAGATTATGTCGAGAGAAACCATCGACACCTGTATTGAGTTTCTAAAAAACCATGATGAAATCGATACTCTAGATATTACAGGTGGGGAGCCAACCATGCACCCTGACTTCCACTATTTTGTAGAACAAGCCTATCCATACATCGATGAGCTAATCATCCGTACCAATGCGACTTTCCTACAAAAGAAAACTTTGGAACTTTATGAAAAATACCCATGTACGATTTTTATTTCCATGCCTTGCTATACCGAAGACAATACCGACCGCATCCGTGGAAACAAAGTTTTTGACCGCATTGTAAACACCATGGCTAAATTAAATGAAATCGGTTATGGGGTTGACGAAGACTTGCCTATGCATCTGGTTCATAACCCGCTAGGAGCCAACCTCCCACCAGAACAAGCCCAATTAGAAAAAGATTACAAAGAACATTTAGGCGATTTGGGTGTTGAATTTACTAATCTAGTGACTATCACCAACATGCCATTGGGTTATTTTGAAAACTTCTTGCATTTGACCGATTCTTTTGACGACTATATGGCCCTCTTAAAAGAAGCCTACAACCCAGAGACCGTGCCGAATTTGATGTGTCGCTTCCAATTATCCGTTGGCTGGGACGGTCAGATTTATGACTGTGACTTCAACCAAATGTGCAACCTGCCGATCGAAGACAAACGCACCATTTATGATGTGGTTGATGCCCACGACTTAGAGCGTAACATCGTTTTCCGTAATTATTGCTATGGCTGTACGGCTGGTTCAGGTTCTTCTTGTGGTGGCCAAATTGATGAGAAGGCCTTCTAGATGAAAGTCTGGATTGATTTCGATAATACTTTCTATACAACTAATCGGGATGTCGATGATGGCCTAGCCCTCATGTATCTCTTGGGCAGTCCGGATGTCGAAGTCGTTGGGATCAGTTTGACTTTTGGTAATTCCAATATTGAAGAAGTTGACCGCTGTACCCGCCGTTTGATGGAGGACTTAGATCTAGATCCCCAGCTTTACCACAAGGGAGCGGCAGAATGCAGCGATTATTTAACGGACGCCAGCCGTTCGCTTAGCCAAAGCATTGCTGCCCAGCCCGGAGAGATTTCTATTTTAGCGACCGGGGGAATGTCCAACCTGGCCGGTGCCTATTTGCTGGATCCGCAATTCTTTGAAAAAGTGGACCAAGTGGTGCTGATGGGAGGGACCACTGAACCTTTGATCTTTGCTAAGCAGGAGATGTTGGAGCTCAATTTATCTGTTGACCCTAATGCTTCATATGTGACCCTAACTAAGGCCCCTCGCATCTCCCTGATGACCGGCAATAACTGCTTGGACTTGCTTTTCACGCGCGACCAATATGAAGAAATGTTTGCCGGTGCGGATGGCCCGATTGCCCAATTAATTCGCCACTATTCTGACCCTTGGTTTACAGACAATGATCTTGAATACGGCATCAAAGGCTTTTATAATTGGGATACCTTAGCTGCGGCTTACTTGGTGAATCCAGAATTTTTTCAAGACCAGCCCGATGACTACACCGTCAGCATGAAGTCCTTATCGTCAGGCTCTTTGATAGCGGATGATTTTGATCCGACGTCTTATGCGGTTTCTAAACCCCTGCAAACGACAGCTTTGAACCTGCCGAAAATCAAGGATAAAGAAGGCTTGAAAAAACACATTTACCAAACCTGGCTCAATTTAGATTAAAAGGATGTTGTGACATGCATATCTTGTTTCTTATAGTTGAAATCATACTGCTGGCTAGTGGCTTCTTTTTAAATTTTTACAGCCACCATCGGATGGGCTTGAGTCGCCACTTTCAATTCGAGCAATTTCGCTTTGAAAAATGGGCCGAGAATTTTCCCATGGAATGGCTTTTAGCCTTGGTTCTAATCATCATGTTGGCTATCGTCATCATCGTTTGCTTTAAACGACGGGCGCACATGAATGTCTGGGCCTATATCCACGCCTGCCTACTGGTCGTCTTAGTTTTTCTGACCGCTTTTTGTATCAGTCCTTGGCGGGAAACGCTCATGATTTATCCTTATCTGGTCTTTGCCCTCCCTCTTTTGATGGTCGGCAATGCTTGGGGATTGATCCATGCGAGCCGCCCAAAATCCAAAACAAAAGCCAAGGCTTAAGCCTGGCTAGCCTTTTGTTAAAAGACACAAAAACTCCCCTTGAAAAGAGATTATCAAAGTCCTCTTCAGGGGGAGTTTTTCGTTTGGATAAGAATAGGGCCAGGCCGGCTAGGGTCTAAAGCTAGGCCTTAAAAAGAGCAGCCGGACCTTGGCCTAGCCGCTCTATATTTGTTTTGTTTTCAGTCATTATAGTTCTTTTTCATCAATGCCTGCATCCACTAAAGCTTGGTCTAACTCATCGGCTGGGATGGTTTGGTCGCGTCCTTGGTCGAATTTACTGCCGGTAATATTACCTTGGGCACGTCCTTTTTCAGTCACTTCACCATCTTCTGTCATGAGGCTGTCAGATTGCTCACCTGGACGGTTAGCATCAACCGTTGATTTTTCAGGGTCGTAGATACTTCCCGCTACATTTCCAGAAGGTTGGTTGACGGCTGTGATTTCTCCATCTTCAGTGTGGGCGACTTTTTGGTTGTCGATTTCATGTTGAAGATTAGGGTCAGCAACTGTTTTTTGGGATTGACGTCTAGCTTCTTCTTCAACTTCACGAACGGACTCTTGAATGTCATGAGCCAAGTTTTCAGCATATTCTTTACCCTTGTCAGCAGCTGATTCAGCTTGTTCTTTCAAATCTTTTCTTAACTCTTTACCTGACTTAGGGGCAAATAAAAGAGCAGCACCTGCAGATAAACCAGCGACTAATAGGGTGGTAAAAAATCTTTCAGCAGAATTGTTTTTAGACATCTTCATCTTCCTTTTCTTAAAAATTAAGCCTGTTCAGAGTAACGATCTTTTTGCTTGTTAGCTGTCTTCTTAGCGATTAATTTCAACTTTTCAAAATGACGAGGCAGGTCGTTTTGAACATAATCTTTCCCTTGATCTAAGGCAGCATTCATGACTTCTCCACGCATATCGCGGATATAAGACACTTGGTTGGCCAATTGTTTGGATTCTTTGGTCAAGTGGTCAAATTTTTCTTTTTCGATTAAAGCTTGATCAGCAAGGGCTTGACCTTGTTTGCTTTGGGTTTCGATTTTATTTTGCAAGGTCTGGACTTCAGACTGGTAAAAGTTTGCTTTGTCATTTACCGTTTCTTGCAGTTGTTGTACCTTTTCTAATGGCGTATTGAGTTGGTTGACCGCATAAATCAATCCACCGATTAATATGATGATAGCGACAACGACAATTCCAATCGCTATCCAATGTCCTAGAGCCATCCATATCACTTCCTTTTTGGTCTTCTTACCTATTAAATATATCACGGATGTTCTTAAATTAACAATATAATGACCAGTAGATAATGACCAGTAGATGGCCAGCCCACAATCAAATTGCTTAAAACACTTGCTTTTTGTATAATGATTAGGTACAAACTCTCATTAACAACGACCCGATAAGCTTAGTGAATTAATGGAGGATACCATGAAACAAATATTAGTCGTAGAAGACGACAAACCCATATCAGACATTGTAAAATTTAACTTAGAAAATGAAGGTTATGAGGTTGTCTGCGCTTACGATGGACAAGAAGCCTTAGACAAGGTAGAAGCTGATGCACCAGACTTGATTTTACTCGATCTCATGCTTCCTAAAGTCGATGGTTTAGAAGTGGCTCGTGAAGTCCGTAAGACCCATGACATGCCTATTATTATTGTATCGGCCAAAGACCAAGAAATTGACAAGGTGCTCGGTTTAGAATTAGGAGCCGATGACTACATTACCAAACCCTTCTCTAACCGTGAATTAGTGGCCAGGGTGAAAGCTAACTTGAGACGGTCCAATGCGACCGCCCAGGCAGCGGAAGAAGAGGATGAAAACCAAGACATTCCCATTGGAGACCTCATCATCCACCCCGCCCAGTACAATGCCACTAAATTCGGTGAAGAATTGGACCTGACTCACCGCGAATATGAACTGCTCTTATACTTAGCCCAACATGTGGGAGAAGTCATGACCCGGGAAGATTTACTGGAAACAGTCTGGGGCTATGATTACTTTGGAGATGTTCGTACAGTGGATGTTACCGTCCGACGTTTGAGAGAAAAAATTGAAGACAACCCCAGCCACCCTAATTATTTAATCACACGCAGAGGAGTGGGTTACTACTTGCGTGACCCTGAAACACAGGAGTCTTGATAGGATGTTAAGTAATGCTCAACGGAATGTACGCTGGTACAAGTCCATCAACTTTAAGATCGTGATGGTCATCGTCATACTGATTGTATTCGCCCTTGAAATTATCGGGGCGAATTTTATTAATCAATTAGAAGATGAATTGGTGACCACCCATAAAACGGACCGGCAGACTCAACTCGATTTTATCGAAACGTCAGCGGAGCCGTATTTAGCCATGCTTCAAGAACAAAAAGAAAATGAAGGCGACCCGATTCAAGTTGACCCCCTGCAAGAGATCAATGCTCTATTGAGCGATTTTTCTGGCCATGGCAATATCAATATTGAAATCGTCTCCCCCAATTTATCCATTGTGGGGACTTCTTTGCGGACCAATCAAAACTTAGTGGGGCAGCGGACCAATGATACGGATGTCCGCCAAGTCCTCCTGTCCCAAGAGACCATTACACGCGAATATATCCATGCCCCCACCAACGAGCGACGTTGGAAAGTGGTCACCCCCATCCAAAGTGACCAAGCCAACAAGCAGTTGCTGGGGGTCATTATGATGGAATCCAATATTGAAACCGTCTACCAGCAAATTAATTCCATCGGGATTATCTTTATCCAGGCCTCCCTCCTGGCAATCGCTATTTCAGTTATTTTGGCCTATGCCCTAGCGAAAGAAATTGTAAACCCCATCATTGAAATCGAAGACACTACCCGCATGATTGCCGATGGGGACTATTCCATCAACTTAAAAAATGACAACAATGATGAAATTGGTCATTTGGCTCATTCCATCAATGTTTTGGCGCGGCGAGTTTCTTCTGCCCAGTCTTCCATTGACGCAGAACGCCGGCGCTTGAACCGTGTCCTGACCCACATGTCTGACGGAGTCATTGCGACCAACCGCCGTGGACGGGTGGTCATCACCAACTCTAAGGCTAGAGAAATGCTGAATATAGATGACGAAAGTGCCATTGGGATGCCTATCTTAGAATTATTAGATATAGAAGATGTGACTATAGACGAATTTTATGAAGACCCAGAAAAAGAATTGATGATCGAACATGATGAGCGATTCATCCGCCTGACCTTCTCCATCATTGAACTGGATGGACAGACGGTTCAAGGGGTAGTTTGTGTTCTCCATGATGTGACTGAAGCTGAAAACATGGAGAGAGACCGCCGAACTTTCGTGTCCAATGTCAGCCACGAACTCCGGACCCCACTGACTTCCATGCGCTCTTATGTCGAAGCGTTAAATGATGGAGCATGGAAAGATGAAAACATTGCGCCACAATTCTTGAATGTGATTCAAAATGAAACCAACCGTATGATTCGCATGGTCACCGATCTCTTGCAGCTGTCTCGTATCGATACGGGTAATGAAAATTTTGAAAAAGAATTAGTAGATATTACCGCACTCTTCAACTTTGTTCTAGACCGCTTTGAAATGGTGATCGACGGCGATAAAAAATTCGACATCAAACGCTCGCTCCCCAATGAAGAAGCCTGGGCAGAAGTGGATCAAGACCGGATTGTCCAAGTCTTGGATAATATCATGAACAACGCTATCAAATATTCACCCGATGGCGGTGTTATCGAAGCCAAGATGTCGATTCGTGAACATGACTTGCTCATCAGTATTTCTGACCAGGGCATGGGTATAGCCAAGCAAGAACTCCCTCGTATCTTTTCTCGTTTTTACCGGGTCGATAAGGCTCGCTCTCGAGCTATGGGGGGAACAGGTTTAGGCTTAGCTATTGCTAAAGAAGTGGTCGACCTGCACGATGGACGCATCTGGGTCCGCAGCAAGTTCAACCAAGGCACATGCTTTTACCTCACTCTGCCTTTAGCCGATCTGACTTGGGATGATGAGTGGGATGATGAGGAGGCTTGGGATTAATGAAAAAAAGCATCATACGAACGATGGCTTTAACTGTTTTAATTTTCACCAGTTTAGCCCTGAGCTGGTTGATTTTGACTGTCAACGACTACCCCATAGAAGAAGAGACCGGCCAGAAAAGAACCACGCAAAGCATCAACCAGGAAAGTCTAAAGGTCCATGTGCTGGCCCCTGCCCAGATTGTTTACCACGGGCCAGAGGGCATGCAGATGGTCAACACTGAAAATTTAGCAGACTTCAATGCAGATTCAGCGGCTGAAGATGAGGAATTGACCGACATCCGTTTGATCGAAGAAGGAGTGACCGCTTACCAGGCCTATGAACTCTTCCAATCTGAACCGACTTTCATCCACACTTTTGACCATAGCATTCCTTTTTCCAGCTTCACTCCGATGGTTGCTAGCCTGGATGATTCGGTCAGAGGGCAGACTTATGACTTTATGATTTTCCCGGTGAACCAACCCGAACGTGTCCTCTTTTATAATTCTGACAATCAAAAACTCTACGAAGGTCAGGCTAATGGAAGCTACATCAAACAACTGAGCCAGCAAATAGACTCCCATGGGGTCAAGACCCACCAGGTCAACATGCACTTTTTTGGCAATACCCCAATCTACTTGCCCTTGAATACGGTAGAAATAAAAGACCAAGACTACCTGTTGGAACGGCTGCCGAACAACATTTATGTCGATCAGCTCTTCGACGATCCCTCAGAAGTGAATGTGCGCTATCTAAGTAGTTCTGTTCGTTACAATGACCTATATTCCGAGCTGTCTGTGAATGAAGATTATAATATCCTCAAGTATAGCCGGCAAGGCATTGATGAGAGCCATAACAGCATTGACGAAACTTTCAAAAATAGCTTCCAGCTGCTGAATCAATTTGAAAATTGGCCACATGGTTTACACTATGACCAGATGAACCCATCCCATTCCACTGTGCGTTTCCGCCGTTATTTAAACGGCTATCCCGTCTTTGCCCAAAATGGCGAAGATATTGCTGAAATTAGCGTCTATCAAGACGAATTGGTTTATTTACAGCTGAATTTAACCATCGCCCAGACACCCATTGACGCCCAGCAAGATGAGCACATCCGCACCTTAGACGATGGCCAGACGGTGGCTGAAAAATTAAGAAATTCAACCATTGACTCTAACCAAGTCAACAGCATTCGTGCTGGAATGAAGTGGGAATATAGCGATGAAAGTGACCGAGTGGTTCATTTTACTCCTCAATGGTTTGTGAATTATAATGACAAATGGTACAGCTTAGAAGAATTAATTGAAAACGATAATTAAGGGGGGATAGGAAAATGGATTTTAAACGCATTGAACGGATTTTAATATTGGCTTTCTTCTTGTTAAATTTGTTTTTATTATCCATTGTCTTTGAACAAAATAATTTTGTCGATTTCTCCTCCCAGTCGCCTTCCATTAATGTCTTAGATGAAATGGAAAGCAATAATATCGTGGTGGAGGCCTTGGATCAAAAGGAGCTGGCCTTGCCCTATATCCAAACAGAAGACCACCAATTACTGGCTGAATCAGCCCCTGGCCTGCCCAATCAAACGGGCCAGTTAAGTGATGACGGCAAGACCTATGTCGCCATCTTGTCCTCACCCATTGAATTATCAGAAGAAGAAGAGCTGACTAAAGAAGACCGGCAGAAAATTGACGACTTTGTTCGCTCTTCCGCCGTCATGTATGGCGACCACTATCAATTCTTTGACTACCACCCCCAACTTCAAGAAATTATTTATACCCAGATGGTGGGCGATATTCCTATAGCGGATGGAAGTTCAAGCATCCGTTTCATCCTCGACAGCCAGAATAATATTGTGTCCTATGAACAAACCTTCGCGGGTCCTACCAGTGAGCAGGGACAAGATGTGGCGTTGATTACCGACCAGGCAGCGGTTGAAACATTATTCCAAAACAATAAAATTCCCTCCGGATCGCAAGTCTTAAAACCCCGGCTTAGCTACCACCGCACCTTAGAACTGGATGATCTGAGTATGTATATTCCGGTGTGGCTGGTTCAGATGAAACATTCCGGCAAGATCATAGAAGAGCGGGTCAATGCGACCAATGGGACCATTATTGTTCCCACTCTGCCGCCTCCAAGCGATGAAGAAGAAGAAAGCTCAAGTCAATAAAGGAGCGTTTTAATGTGATATTTGATTCAGATGGTATTCGTATGAGTATCCTGGCGAGTGGATCGACAGGAAATTCGACCTATGTTGAAACCAACCAAGTCCGCCTCTTAATTGACGCGGGCCTCAGTGGTAAAAAAATTGAAGACTTATTGGCCTCTATCCAGCGTGATCCCCAAGACTTAGATGCCATTCTCGTCACTCATGAGCATTCCGACCATATTCAGGGAGTGGGGGTCCTGGCCCGTCGCTATCATCTCCCCATTTACGCCAATGAAGAGACCTGGCAGGCTATGGAAGGTAAGATTGGCAAGATTAAAGACGACCAACGCTTTGTCTTTCCTATGGAGACCGTCTTGACCTTAAAAGACTTGGATATCCAAAGCTTCGGTGTCAGCCATGATGCCGCAGCCCCCCAATTCTATGCCTTCCACCAGAACAATAAGAGCTTCGTCATGCTGACGGATACAGGTTATGTGAGTGACCGCATGCGTTCCATGCTAAAAAACGCGGACTGCTATCTGTTTGAAAGCAACCATGATGTTGAATTATTACGTTATGGCAAGTATCCTTGGCATCTCAAACAACGGATCCTGTCAGATAAGGGCCATCTGTCCAATGATGATGGGGCCTTGGCCCTAGCTGAAATGGTCGGCGATAAAACCAAACGTGTCTATCTGGGCCACTTGTCCAAGGAAAACAATGTCAAAGAGGTCGCTCGGCAAACGTCCACGGATATCTTGACCGCCAAAGATTGTGGTGTGAACCACCAATTTTGGCTCTATGATACCGATCCAGAAGAAGCGACATCTTTATACACTATTTAAATGAATTTAAGTCTTTCTTAAAAATCTTTCTTTAACCTTAGCCTAATACTAGCAAGAGTCATTCAAAGGAGTGAATGGATGTTGAATAAAAAGAAATTACTGGTCAGCCTCTTATCAGCTGCCACTCTACTAACGGCCTGTGACACCGCCACAACAGAAGATGAGCCCTCTGGCAATCAAGATGCTCAACAAGAAGAACAAAGCAGCCAAGGCACAGAAAAAGATAATAAAAAACCGCAAGGCTCAACAGACTTTGCGTCTGGCGTTACAGCTGCTGTGGAAGCGGCTGACGAAGCCGTGGTCTCCGTCATGAACATGCAACAAATCAATGGAGACTTGAGCAGTATCTTGGACTTCTATGGTTTGCCTACTCCTGATATGAGTGGCGAACCGACCTTAGAACAAGCCGGAACCGGTAGTGGGGTCATCTACAAGTCAGAAGGTGGCGACGCCTATGTGGTGACCAATAACCACGTGGTGGACGGTTCTGATGCCCTAGAAGTGTTATTCATGGATGGCACCACCGTTGAAGCGGAACTCGTCGGAAGTGATGTGTGGACAGACCTAGCCGTTCTTAAAATACCAAATGACGCCGTGACGACTGTGGCAGAATTTGGTGATTCTGACCAACTCGTAGTGGGAGAACCTGCTATTGCCATCGGTTCCCCTCTTGGAACAGAATTCGCTTCTTCAGTGACTGCCGGTATTATTTCGGGGATCGGCCGTTCCGTGCCAGTGGATACCGATGGAGACCAACAAGTGGACTGGGAAACATCCGCTATCCAAACGGACGCTGCCATTAACCCAGGAAACTCTGGTGGGGCTTTAGTCAATGCGGCTGGCCAAGTCATTGGAATCAACTCTATGAAAATTTCCAGCTCAACTGTCGAAGGGATGGGCTTTGCCATTCCTTCTAACGACGTGAAAGATATAGTGAAACAGCTGGAAGAAAACGGTGAGGTCATCCGTCCTTATCTCGGGATTGGTTTGATGGATCTTTCCTTCATTTCCGCGGATGAACAAGCTCTCTTGAAACTCCCTGAAGACTTGGAACAAGGGGTAGTGGTTTCCAGTGTGGTCCCAGGCTCACCAGCCGATGATGCCGGCCTACAAGATTATGACGTGATTGTTGGCTTCAATGGCGAACCTGTGACGGGCAGTGTCGAACTTCGTCAAAACATCTACAGCTCTGAAGTCGGCTCAGAAGTCGAATTAGAATTTTACCGCGATGGTGAAAAACAAACGACCACAGTAACCATGCGTCCAGCCGATTCGATTTAATGACTTTTTCCCAATAAAAATAAGACCTGCTGCCATCAGCTCCTCTTCCCTCGCAAGGAGGGGAGGCCACTGGATGGGCAGGTCTTTTTGTTTTAAATAATAGAAAGAAGATAGGGTCCCCCTCCAAGATTTATTCACACTTTAAAAGTAAGTGCATGCTTGGTCTTGCAAGCAACAGGGGAGGTGGCCCATATTTGTCCACTTTAAATCACAGGAAAAAGAGAAACTGTGGATAAGTCCGTCTAAGTGTGAATAATAACGATTCTTGAGGAAAAGTTATTCACACCCTTCTGAAAAACTTGTGGATATCGACTTATAAGGTTAATAAATAAGTCGAATAAAGACTGATATCTAAGCTTTCTGAAGAGCTGTTAAAGACGTGTTCAAAAGTGTGGATAACTGTGGATAAGTGTGGAAAAACAGAGGCTTTTTTTAACAAAAGTGCTCAATAATGCGCTTGGAGGACATGTGAAGATGTGGATAAGTGTGGATAAGTTAAGCACAGCCTTTAATCCATTATATCGGTTGAGAATAAGTACCAAGGTTGCTTTTGGTCGGGCAGGCAGTGGACACGAATGATTTCATCCTTGGTCGGATGCTTAAAAGCTAAGTCCTTGGCCCATAAGGCAATTTGCTGGCCTACTTTAGCTTGCTCTTGGCCATACTTTTGGTCGCCCCAGATGGGATGGTGGATATGGCTGAGTTGGACGCGAATTTGGTGGGAGCGGCCGGTGTCTAAGGTCACTTCCAATAAGCTCAATCCTTCCTGCTGGTCCAAGCTACGGTAAGAAAGGCGGGCAAATTTTGCCTTCTTTTTATTTTTTTCAACGACGAAGGACATATTTTTACCTTGATCTTTCCACAGATAATCTTCCAAGGTATCTTGGGCGGGTTGAACTTTCCCGTGAACCACGGCCAAGTATGAGCGGTCGAATCGACCATGTTGGATTTCATTGGCTAGGCGGGAGGCAGCCTTGGATGTTTTGGCAAACACCATGGCTCCACCGACGGGCCGGTCTAGGCGGTGGACCAGAGCTAAAAAAACATTACCTGGTTTATGGTCACGTTCTTTAATAAATTGCTTGAGGGCAGTTAGAAGATCTAAATCCCCAGAGGCATCTTCTTGCACCGGCATATTGACCGGTTTTTGCACACAGAGCAAGTGGTTATCTTCGTATAAAATAGTGGGTGTCATAAAAAAACTCCTTTGTTTGACTTGTTTGTAGTTTACCATAGGCTAGGGGATCATGCATTGACTGTTAAGTTATCATGTGCTAGGATAATTAGGTATGAAAAGAAATGAGGGATAGATGTGGCAGCAAAAAAATTAGTCTTAGCTTGTACGGTTTGTGGTGCACGCAATTATGCCTCACCGAAAAGTGAAAGTTCAACCCGAACGGAACGTTTAGAATTAAAGAAATTTTGTAAACACTGTAAAAAACACACCTTACACCGAGAAGATAAATAGGAGGTTGACATGGGATTTTTTAAAGAAGTCGCCCACGAAATGAAACAGGTCGACTGGCCAGGCGGAAAAGAATTGATGAGTGACTCTGGTACCGTTTTTTCAACGATTATTTTGTTCTCTATTTTCTTTTACGCGGTAGACTGGATTGTTCAAAAAGCTTTAGGCTGGATTATCCGTTAAAAGACTATTGAGCGATTCCTTCCTGCTGTGCTATACTGATAGAGACCAAGCAATCTTTTGAACCTTCGAGCAGAAGGTTTTTTTATTTATAAAAAATGAAAATGGAGGTTTACGATGGCAGTAAATGAAGCGGATAAAAGATGGTATGTGTTGCACACTTATTCAGGTTATGAAAACAAAGTCAAACAAAACATTGACCTGCGGAAAGAAAGCATGGCCATGGAAGAAAATATCTTTCGTGTGATGGTGCCGACGGAAGAAGTGCCCGATCCTAAGAGTGATGACCAAACCAAGACCAAAAAAATCTTCCCTGGCTATGTGCTTGTGGAAATGATCATGTCTGACCAAGCCTGGTATGTGGTTCGTAATACCCCTGGTGTGACAGGTTTTGTAGGATCACAAGGGGCAGGAAGTAAACCTGCTCCACTGTTAGAAGATGAAGTGGAAGCCCTCTTGAATCCAGAACAAATCAATACCCGCCGCCGCAATATCGATTTGGAGATTGGCGAACGTGTATCTGTGAATGAAGGGGCCTTCGAAGGCATGGAAGGGGTCGTTGAGGCCACCGACGAAGAAAAAGGAAAAGTCCATGTTTCCATCGAAATGTTCGGCCGCCAAACATCAGCTGAATTGGACTACGATCAAATATCAAAAATTTATAATCAAGCCTAAGTTAAAGCCCTGGTTCCGGCCGAACCAGGGCTTGTTTTGTTTAATGAGAGAGGCTTTTTCCAATAGAAAAACCGCCTGAACAGGCGGTCGAAAGTCTTAAATATGGTTAAAATAACGGTCGATTTCCCAGGAGGTTACTTGCATTTCATAGTCGTAGAATTCTTGCCGCTTCTCTTGGATGAAGTGGCTAGCAATTTGCTCTCCTAAAGCCGCTTTCACTTCTTTATCTGCTTCAAGGGCCTTGATTGCCTCCCCTAAAGTCGTTGGCAGTTGTTTGATTCCGCGCTCTTTTAAGTCATTGGCAGTCATTTTGAAAATATTTTCATCCACCGGCTCTCCGGGGTCTAATTGGCGTTGGATGCCATCCAAGCCACTTTGAAGGAGGACGGCCATGGTCAAGTAAGGGTTAGCTGCTGGGTCGACGGACCGTAACTCGATGCGTGTCCCCATTCCCCGAGAAGCAGGGATACGGATGAGGGGGGTGCGGTTTTGAGCAGACCAGGCAATGTAAACGGGCGCTTCAAAACCAGGCACCAAGCGTTTATAAGAGTTCACGATGGGGTTGGCAATGGCGGTAATGGCTGGGGAATGTTCTAAAATCCCTGCCATAAAATGCATGGCTGTATCTGATAAAGCAGAAGACGAGTGTTCATCGTAAAAAGCATTGCTATCTTCGGCCATCAAGGACATATTACAATGCATGCCGTTACCTGCATCATTGAACAAAGGTTTTGGCATGAAGCTGGCGTGTAGGCCATATTTAGGAGCCGTTGTTTTGACAATCCATTTAAAGATTTGGATGCGGTCACAGGCTTCCACCACACTTGAAAATTTAAAATTGATCTCATGTTGCCCTAGCCCGCATTCATGGTGGTGGGCCTCCACTGAAAAGCCCAATTCATCCAATTGCATGACAATGTCACGGCGGCAAGCTTCTCCTAAGTCAGTCGGGTTCATATCGAAATAAAAGGCACGGTCATTGGGCTCAAGAGTCGGTTGACCATTTTCATCACGTTTGAATAAGTAGAATTCAGCTTCCGCTCCTAAATTAAAGTCCGTAAAGCCGTATTCTTTCAAGCCCTCCATCTTTTGGACCAGATTCCCTCGCGGATCTCCAGCAAAAGGGCGTCCTTCAGCATCGTGGACATTACAGATTAAAAAGGCCACGCTCTGGGTCGGGTCTTCATTTGAAAAAACAGTCCAAGTGGATAAGTCAGGGTGAAGGTACATATCCGACGACTCGATTTTTGCAAAACCGGCAATAGAAGAACCGTCAAACATGGTTTCATTGTTGAGCACTTTTTCAAGCTGGTATATGGGCACTTCAACATTCTTGAAAAAGCCATTCATATCAGTGAAAGCTAGGCGGATAAAGTGAACATCTTGTCTTTCAGCGTCATTGATAATTGCTTGTTTGGTCCAGTTTGACATGGGTAATCTCCTATCTGTCATTGAATTTTACTTGAAAATTATCAAACAAATCATAAAAAAACACAAGGGATTTAATAAAAAAACGCCAAGAGCTTGAATCATAGCTCTTAGCGTTTGGATGATTTAATACTGATAAGCTTTAAAATCGCTCTTAGTAAAGCAATGGGCCGTCCGCAGTAGGGTTTGGTATTCGCGGTAGGTTTCGTCTTCAGAAATCTCTTGTGAATAAGGTTTTTCATAAGCGGCAGCGTAAATGTCGCAGTCCACTCCCATGCTCATAAGCTGGGTATAGACCCCCATATAACAGCGGGGCAGGTGGTCCATGGAGCTAACGATCACCACTTGGTCCAAGTCTTTTTGCTTGATGGCATCACAGAAGGCTTGGATATTCCCCACCGTATCCTTAGCAAAGGGGTCAATGATGATGCGGTCAGCGTCCACTCCCTGGTCGATCAGCCAGTTTTTAATGCCGGCTGATTCCACATAGGGGCTATTGACTGCCCCCCCGGACACCATAATTTCAGCCTGAGGGAAGCGCTGAGCAAGTTCGAGCGTTTTGGAAGCGCGCTTGATGGTGGTGGGCGCCAGAGACCCTTCTTCATAAACCAGATAACCAAACATACAGATGAGTTCCACTTCTTCTAAGTCGTCCATCTCATTTTCAAAATCTGTTCGTTTGGAATGGGTGTCGATAAAGTCAACCAAGCCAACCAGCTTATCAGCCAGCTCAGGATGACATTCCTGTAAAGTTTCAAAATGCTTGTGTTCATCAATAGGAATATCGAATAAGCGACCATAAAAAGTCGACAAGAACAGAGCTTGCGGATCCTCTGGTAGAAACTCCAAGATTGTTTCACATTGCTCATAAAGTTCGTCAAATTTATCGTATAGGCCATAAACTTCTGCCTTTAACCGCCAGAGATCATGAGTCAGCTCTGGTTTTTTGACGATCAGGGCCTCAATTTTCTCTAAAGCCGTCAGCAGCTGCCAGTGGTTGAGATCATAAATGATATCCAAACACTCTGGAATCTGCATATAGTCGGTACCCATCCATGGACGCAGGGTGGACACATTACAATCGCCCCGATAATTTTCCAAGGGACGGACAATAATGGTTGACGTATTTTCTTTGGTTTCTGACATGCCTCCCTCCTCCTTTCTAAAAAATGTTGGATATAAAACGGAAAAGTGAGCGAAAAAAGATTCGCTCACTTAAAAGAGGTTGTTGTTGAAGAAACGCATATATCTTCCATATATGTGCTTTGATTATACCGAAAGTCATCAGCAATTCCTATAGGTATTAATAAGATAAATAGATAAGGAGATTTATTAAGGCCGACAATATTTACACCATTCATCTCCCCATTCCTTTGAAAAAGCTTGGATAAAGGCTTGCATTCAAACCCTCGATATGTTAATTTAATCAGGTACGCGTGTTTGCCAGTCGCAAATGCCGTGTGCACATTGTTTGTGGGAGGAGTAAACTAGCTCCACTGAACCACACACGGACAACAAAATTTATAAGGAGGTATGTCACGTGGCACAAGAAGTAGTAAACGTAGTGAAATTACAAATTCCAGCAGGTCAAGCAAGCCCAGCTCCACCGATTGGACCGGCTTTAGGACAAGCAGGGATTGATATTTCAGGTTTTACCAAAGAATTTAACGAACGTACATCAGATCAAATGGGAGATATTATCCCAGTAGTGATCACTGTCTATGAAGACCGTTCATATAAATTCGTAACCAAAACACCACCAGCTTCAGACTTATTGAAAAAAGCGGCAGGTGTTCAAAAAGGTTCTGGTGAACCAAACACTAAAAAAGTAGCAACCGTAACAAAAGCCCAAGTCCAAGAAATTGCTGAACGCAAGCAAGAAGACTTAAACGCAGCAGATCTTGAAGCTGCTATGCGCATTATTGAAGGTACAGCTCGTTCTATGGGATTCACTGTCGAAGGATAATCCCTAACTTCACAATGGCATTCGTTCAGCACAGCCCATTGACTCAATGGTGCTTGTGGGAGGATGAACACCCGTTAATACCACTATAAGGAGGAATTTTTGTGGCAAAAAGAGGAAAAAAATATCTTGATGCGGTTGAAAAAGTAAACCCGCACAAATTTTATGATGTAAAAGAAGCAATCGAATTAATTAAAGAATTAGACAGCGCGAACTTCGATGCAAGCATTGATGTTGCTTATCGCTTAGACTTAGACGTTCGCCAAGCCGACCAACAATTACGCGGCTCTATCGTTTTACCTCATGGTACTGGTAAAACTCAAACCGTAGCCGTTTTCGCTAAAGGTGAAAAAGCAACCGAAGCCGAAAATGCAGGTGCAGACTTCGTTGGTGACGCTGACTTGGTTGAAAAAGTCCAAGGCGGATGGTTAGACTTTGACGTTGCTGTCGCTACACCAGACATGATGTCAGAAGTCGGTAAATTAGGACAAATTTTAGGACCAAAAGGCTTGATGCCTAACCCTAAAACAGGAACAGTGACTATGGATGTCGAACAAGCGGTTAAAGACATTAAAGCAGGGCAAGTGGCTTATCGTACAGATAAAAATGCCAACATCCATGCCCCACTTGGTAAAGTGTCATTCGACAACCAAGCCATTTTAGAAAACTTACGCGCTTTACACAGCCGCTTAGTTTCTGAAAAACCTGCAGCTGCTAAAGGAGATTGGATGCAAAACATTGCTCTATCAACGACCTTTGGCCCAGGCGTAAAAATCGACGTCAACTCCATCACTGAATAATTGCTTGACAAAGATTAATGCCTTTGTTATATTCTAAAAGTCGAATTAAATATTATATTTGATACCGAAGACCGTAAGGGGCGCAAGCCGTAATATTCCACCTTACCGAGGAAGAAAATATACAGGAAAAAAGGGTGCCTTTGTGCCCAATTAGCATGTATGATTATCCTCTATGTCTTCGGTGACATGGAGGATTTTTTTAATCCTTCATCTCATTGAAGCATTTTGAAGCTGGAGGTGACATTTTTGGCAAACGAACGAATCATCGAAGCAAAAAAACAAATTGTAGCTCAAACTGTTGAATTATTTGAAAATTCAGTGTCTACGATTATCGTTAACACTCGTGGTTTGACTGTAGAAGAAGACACTAAATTACGTAAAGACTTACGTGAAGCGGGTGTTGAATTCCACGTCATCAAAAACTCTATGTTACGCCGTGCAGCTGATGAAATTGGTTATGAAGATATGAACGACATCTTCACTGGACCTACAGCTGTGGCTTTCTCTAACGAGGACGTTGCTGCCCCTGCAAAAATCTTGCGTGACGCAGCAAAAGAAAACGATGTTATCGAAATTAAAGGCGGTATCGTTGAAGGCAACCCAATTGACTTAGACGCTATCGATAAAATCGCTGAATTACCAAGCCGTGAAGATTTACTATCTATGGTGGCTTCTGGCTTGAAAGCCCCAATCCGCAAAACTGCTCAAACCTTCAATGCATTGGCGAAAAATCCATTGCGTGATACCATGCTTACTATTAAAGCATTGGCAGAAGATAAAGAAGAAAACGGAGACGACGTGGCTTAAAAGAGAAATGATCGTCTATAGTAGTTAAACGATTGAATATAAAAATACAAAAATATGGAGGAACCATAAATGGCATTAGATATTGAAAAAATTATTGAAGATTTAAAAGAAGCAACTGTTGTTGAATTAAACGACTTAGTTGAAGCAATCGAAGAAGAATTTGACGTTGAAGCTGCAGCTCCTGTAGCTATGGCTGCTGGACCAGCTGCTGGTGGAGACGCTGGCGCTGCTGAACAAACTGAATTCGACGTTGAATTAACTTCAGCTGGACAAGCTAAAATCCAAGTTATCAAAGCTGTTCGTGAAGCTACTGGCTTAGGCTTGAAAGAAGCTAAAGACTTAGTAGACAACGCACCTTCAAACATCAAAGAAGGCGTTTCTAAAGAAGAAGCTGACGAATTAATCGCAGCTATCGAAGAAGCTGGAGGATCAGCTGAAGCTAAATAATGACGACCAGTCATTTCAAACAGCAGGGAAACCTGCTGTTTTTTTATTTTAAATAAGCAGGAAGCCTAGCCCTAAGATTAGGGCTAGGCTTTTTTTGATCTATTCACTTTGACTTGACCAGCTAAAGGCTAAAAACTTGTGTAGAAATAAAAGGAGGCCGGCGAGTATTTAAAAAAAGAGGGAAGAGTTAGGCAAGGCATTCTAGCGATCACTAGTCAGCCAGTGGGGGATGGGGCAAATAAATTTTTAAAAAAAGAAAAGCGCTCATACAATTATGAGCGCTCAAGAGCTGATAATCTAAAGTAGAAAGCTAGCTCTTATTTATTTTTTCTTTTTCGGCCAATAAAGCCTAATCCTAGTCCTGACAAAATGGACAGGCCTGCGTGAGCTAGGAATGGACTCGCACCTGTTTGTGGTAATTGATCTTCAGATGCTGACTCATCCTTGCTTGCTGGATAAGCTTCGGCAGTAGCAGGGCTTTTAGCTGACTCGATAGCTGTTTTTATAGCCGTCGATTTTTCATTATCTGAAGGCTTATCAGGGGTATGATGATCAGCAGACGTTTCTTTATCGCCAGGGTTATCCTTGCTAGGTGTCTTACTGTCTGATTGACTACCGCCAAGAGTGATTTCACTCGGAGGTGTTTGATCAGAAGGTTTTTCATCTTCAGGGGTTTCTTCACCTGGAGTTTCATTTCCTCCTGGAGTCTCTTCGCCTGGAGTGACGTTACCACCCGGCTGATCTTCGCCTGGAGTGACGTTACCGCCTGGGTTCTCTTCACCCGGATTTTCATTACCGCCCGGAGTTTCTTCACCTGGAGTTACATTGCCGCCTGGATTCTCTTCACCAGGGGTTTCATTACCAGCTGGCGTTTCTGGTTTAGGCAATTTGCAAAGGGTACCGACTTTAACGATTTTCTTCACAGGATCTTTCACAACTTTTTCATTTGTTCCAGTCACTTGAGAATCGACAATGGTCGCGGTGACTTCTTTTTGTCCCACTTCACCTTCTTGAACCACTTCAGAAGTGCCTGCTGCCATCGTATCATCGTAGATAATTTCGATGTCGTAAGCGATGTCTTCAGTGTAAGTGTGGCTACCTTCTGTCTTCGTGCCGTACTCAACGATACGTGTGGTAGGTTCGACTCGATTTTCAGAAGTTTCTACTTGATTCGTCTCTTTATTAAATGAAGTCGTCATCGTCACTTTACCCTTAACACCTGGTGTTATTTCTTTGGTTTCGCCAGCTTTCAATTCTGGATTGTGACGGTATTCGGTGTTATAACCGAGCTCGACTTCTTTGATGATTGGTTTAGTGCCGACTTCAATCACACGTTTTTCGCCTGCAAGAGCTGATTCAGTTGTTACAAGCTTATGCTTATCCTTATCGTAAGTAGTCGTCAATGTCGTCTTACCAGCTTTACCGGCTTGTTTTTCATTGACCTGACCAACTTCTAGATTTTCATTGTATTGAATTTCTGTTTCAATCGGTTGGTCAACTTCTTTAACCACTGGTTTGCTACCGATTTTAACAATGCGGTTTTGTTTTTCCTGAGTGACTCGAGGATCAGAAACCTTCTTGTCACCTAGCTGGCCATTGACCATAGCTTGTGTAATGGTCACTTCGCTTTCACCGTTCACACCTTCTTGAATGACGGTTCTTTGACCTGCTTCAAGCGTGTCATCGTACTCGTAAATCGTTTCGAACGGATCCACCGTCTTATCGGTGTAAGAAAATTCGCCAGTGAAGTCTTTGGTGCCCACAATAATTTGTTGGCGACCTGGTGTGACAATTGTTTCTTCAACGTTCACCACTTGACCATCGACTACTTTAGATACCACTTTGGTTGTCACTGAGCCATTGATGAGTTGGCCTGTTTTGACCGTACCCTTATCCAGAGTATCATCATAAACATATTCAACAGCAACCGGAATTTCCTTATTGACTTCTGAACTTGTGCCTTCAATGGCTTTGGTGCCGACTTCAATCACGCGTTTACGTGCTTTGATTTCTTTGCCCGTCTTGTTGTTGATTAAGGTATTCGTTTCAGGATCATAGACTGTTTCAACACCATCTTCTACACGGCCCGGCTTACCTTCTTGGAGGACATTGACTGTTCCAATTGGTTTATCAGGGTTGTAGATGACTTCGGTTTCAAACGGAATATCGTAGCCCGTTGAGCTTGATACTTTATCCGGTGCTTTCGTACCAATTTCAATCACGCGTTTACGTGCTTTGATTTCTTTACCGGTCTTGTTGTTGATCAAGGTATTCGTTTCAGGATCATAGACTGTTTCAACCCCATCTTCAACACGACCTGGCTTACCTTCTTGAAGAACCGTTGTAGTTCCCAATGGCTTGTCTGGGTTGTAGATGACTTCGGTTTCAAACGGAATATCATAGCCAGTTGAGCTTGATACTTTATCAGGTGCTTTCGTACCGATTTCAATCACACGTTGACGTGGTCGAACTTCTTTACCAGTGGTGTTAGCCACATAGGTATTGGTTTCTGGATCAAAGACAAATTCGACGCCACCTTCGATGTAACCCATTTTACCTTCTTGAAGAACCGTTGTAGTTCCCAAAGGTTTTTCTGGATTGTAGATCACTTGAGTTTCAAATGGAATGTCGTAGTTGCCAGATTTTTCAATCTTATCTTGGATTTTCGTACCAATTTCGATCACGCGTTTACGTGCTTTGATTTCTTTACCAGTCTTATTGTTGATCAACTTACCAGTTTCTGGGTCAAAGACTGTTTCAACCCCATCTTCCACACGGCCCGGTTTACCTTCTTGAAGAACATTCACAGTTCCGATTGGTTTTTCAGGATTGTAGATGACTTCAGTTTCGAATGGAATATCATAGCCCGTTGAGCTTGATACTTTATCCGGTGCTTTCGTACCAATTTCGATCACACGTTTGCGAGGTCGAATTTCTTTGCCAGTGGTGTTAGCTACATAGGTGTTGGTCTCTGGATCAAAGACGAACTCTACGCCACCTTCGATATAACCTGCTTTACCTTCTTGAAGAACGGTCGATGTTCCAATTGGTTTATCTGGGTTATAGATGATTTCAGTTTCGAATGGAATCTCGTAGTTGCCAGATTTTTCAATCTTGTCTTGGATTTTCGTACCAATTTCGATGACGCGTTTACGCGCTTTGATCTCTTTACCAGTCTTGTTGTTGATTAATTTACCGGTTGTTGGATCGTAAACCGTCTCAACGCCATCTTCCACACGGCCCGGTTTACCTTCTTGAAGAACATTCACTGTTCCGATTGGTTTATCTGGGTTGTAGATGACTTCGGTTTCAAATGGAATATCGTAACCAGTTGATGATGAGATGCTGTCGATTGGTTTGGTTCCAATTTCGATGACCCGTTTACGCGCTTTGATTTCTTTACCAGTTTTGTTATTGATTAATTTACCGGTTGTTGGATCAAAGACGGTTTCAACACTATCTTCCACACGGCCATTTTTACCTTCTTGAAGCACAGTGCTTGTTCCCAATGGTTTATCAGGGTTGTAGATGACTTCAGTTTCAAATGGAATATCATAGCCGGTTGATGATGAGATGCTGTCTGGTGCTTTAGTTCCCACTTCGATAATGTGCTTAGTTGGTGCCTTGGTTTGGTTTTCGGTTGTCGTTACATTACCTTCAGCTTGACCATTTCTAATTGCTTGGCTGTAAGTCACTTCTTTCTCGCCAGCGACACCTTGTTGCTTAACGTTGGTTGTTCCAACAACTAAGTCTGGGTTTTCAACAATCTCCACTTCAAAAGGAATTTCTTCCTTGTCCGTATGAGTCACTGTTCCAGTGAAATCTTCATCTCCTACAAGGATGACGGCATCTACGGGCTCGACTCTTTCTACAGTAGGTTGACCCGCTACAGAGTTAGTAATAGTCCAAGTCTTAGTGATGGAGCCCGGTGTCCCCGTTAATGGCTCACCGTTCACTTCTTTATACTTCCATTCTCCTTTTTTGAGGGTGGAGTCTTTTTCAACTTTTACCTCAAATGGGATGGGGTCAGTATCTACAACAGTACCTTCAGTCTTAGCTCCAACACGGATTTTCTTAGCGACTGGCGCTGTTGTTTCTTCCTTAGTAATAGAGATGGCGCCAGTTTGAGGATGACGAGTGGTCGTAACGGTAACAACGCCATCATGACCTTCTTGGTCAACGACTTGTTCGCCTGATGTTAGATTCTCATCAACTGTAATTTCAACAGGGCGGTTGATATTTACCTTTTCTTCAACCGGTCAGATACCGATGCGAATTTCAGCGTCTTTTTTCTCTTTGAGGATGGTTTCAGAAACTTTATCAACCACTGGTCGATCTTCGCCAGCGGCATTCTTACGGGTCGAATCGAAGTTCCAGTCATAGATAGTGCGCTTAGAACCTAATTCTCCCTTGGTCTCAATAACTGTTCCGATATCTAAGCTATCATCATAAATAATGGTAGTTTCAAAAGGAATATCTTCAATGACAGCATGACCACCAGCAGCTTGGTGCTTAGGTCGTGCGATGAATTGGGCGGATACTTCTTCTGTTTTGGCTTCATTCGTTACAGAATCTGTGTAGTGGACGATGACAGGTATAAAAAGATTTTCTCCACCTTGAATATCTGCATTTTCTGGAACGACTGCGATTACAACACCTGTTTGAGGATCAATGCTTACATCTGACCAAACATTTCCAGCACTATCGGTATAGCTGCCTGGCTTAAGCTCATAAGATTCTGGTTGGTTTTTCTTCAGATCTTTTTCTTCTTTAGGCAGCTCTGGGGTATTGGTGAGGGTATCCCCTTGGTAACCCACTACGGCATGGTATTCAGGTCTATTGTTATCCGACTCTTGAACCACAAAGTGGAACCATTTATTGTCCTCAGATCCATTGGTATAGGTATAGGTCATAGGGAGGGCGATAAAGTCTCCCACCTTAGAGTTGGTAGGGGCGGTGACTTTAAATCTGGCGAGGTCACCTGGAATGACTTCAATCTTCCAGCCTTCATCTTCTGCTTTTTTAACAAAGCTAGGATCAATTTCCCCTTTTACTAGACCCTCTTCACGAGCAGCATTCATCTCATCGGCTGTTTTCTCGTTAGGATAGACGCCTTCATTTGTGTTTTTAATCTCAATCGTAAGTGCTTGGCCTGGCTTGATGCCGGTAATCTTATCTCCAGACTTTTGAAATTTCTCGTCCCAGTTTTGGTCGTAATAACGTGTGTCATCCAGGTTGATAGTCATCTCACCAACAAGGTTGTAGTGGTCATATCGATCGATCCCTTGTTTGTCAATAGTGACGGTTTCACCATTGTGGGTGATGGTGGCTGTACCTGCACCTGTTTCAGTGTAGAACTTATCACCATATTCATTAATGCCTGTTACTATTTGTTCAAACTCTACCTTAGTTCTGGGTCGGGCAAAGAATTGAACTCTAAGGTTTTGTAAGCCTTCAAACTTGTCGTCATTAAAGATAGAGTTTGGATCTTCTAAGGCCCCTTTAGGCATCTTGATAACTATTTGACCTGCTTTAAGAGTTGGGTCATTTAATGCGGTCTTCATCGCCTCCAGGTTATCAGGAGAAAGGAGGATGGCTTGAGCCCCTTCAACAAGGATATCCTCATTCGGATGATAGACGCCCCCAGCAATACGAGTGTAGTCTTCAGGATTTAAGTTATCGATTCTTGCGTTAGTCTTAATATATTGACCTTGAACGGGTACCTTGCTTAAAGTGGTCTCCCCTGACAATGTGATGACCTTGAGGTCTTTGTTCTCGTTAGGATAGGGGTTAACTGAGAAATTTACAGCAAAGTTCTCCCCAACAAATATCTTCTTATTTGGATTAGGCTCTGTATATTCACCCCTCCAAGCATAAGTTAATTTACCAGTCTGATTAGTACTATTAATTTTCTGAAGGTCCTCAGCTATCAAAGCATGGTCAAACTGAGTTTGTTTTCTTTTTGTAATATCAGCTTCAGTTTGTGGTTTGAAATTTACCGCACCATCAGAGGTTGGATAAAGGCGCTCCCCCTCATTTAAGAATCCCCCTTTAGTTAGGTCAACTGGAGCACCATTCACACTATCAGTGATATTAACACCTGTGTAAGTTCTCATATCTGTGTCTAGGGTCACTTGTACCCCAAAGTTCTTTTGGTTTTCCATTGGAGTAGATGAAGAAGGGTTAAGAATTTCTAGATGAACGCCTTCAAGCGTTTTACCATTATCCTCTACTAAAAGACTTCCCTGAGGTCCTCCATCATTGGTCGTGAAGTCTGCCTGTCTATATCGTTCAGACGGGCTGTAATTTTGGATTTGTTTTTCATCTGGGATCATCTTGCTCTGTTGATATTGAGTAGCAGTCGTTGTCTCTCCGCCTGCCGGTGGTTGGGCAGCATTTACCGCTTCAGCCATCAGGGCAGGGCCGGCTTCAACAGGGGCTGTTAAATCTTCCCTTGTACTTTCTACAATAGTTGTGAGTTCTGGGGTGTTTTCAGCGGTCAGTTCCGCTGCTTGCACTGTTTGGACTTGGCTGGCTAAAAGGGCAGCCACCGCCACACTTCCTACGCCCAAGGTCGTTTTACGGATGGCGTATCTATATTTCTTTTCCATCTCTTCCCTCCATTTGAATATTTATAACTAAAAAAACAAAAACAGATTGTTATCTAAAAAACAAAAATGATTTGGCTCAGCTGAAAAGCTTATGCGTGTTTATGGATAAAATCTTACCTAAAAAAACTCTCAAAGAGAAATTTTCTTTCTTGAAAAATCAAGCATGTGCCATGGTTCAAAAAAGAATAAGATTTATCTCCCCTCCATTCTACCCCAAAAAGGCTCAAATAATAAAAAAATATATCACTTTCATACATATGAGTCAATTTTTATGACTAAAGATTTTTTTGATAGGAAAAAAATGAAAAATGCAGGAAAATCTTTTTTTATAAAAAAGAAGAATTTTT
>JBHWOX010000008.1:0-58702 GCA_043424615.1 Atopococcus sp. | reverse complement strand
CTGTCGGCTAACTACGTGCGTAGTTAGCCGTGGCTTTCTGGTTAGATACCGTCACAGGATAAACAGTTACTCTTATCCTCGTTCTTCTCTAACAACAGAATTTTACGATCCGAAGACCTTCTTCATTCACGCGGCATTGCTCCGTCAGGCTTGCGCCCATTGCGGAAGATTCCCTACTGCTGCCTCCCGTAGGAGTCTGGGCCGTGTCTCAGTCCCAGTGTGGCCGATTACCCTCTCAGGTCGGCTACGCATCATGGCCTTGGTAGGCTTTTATCCCACCAACTAGCTAATGCGCCGCGGGACCATCTATAAGCGACAGCAGAGCCGTCTTTTCTTTTCGCTCCATGCGGAGTGAAAACCTATACGGTATTAGTGCTCGTTTCCGAGCGTTATCCCATACTTATAGGCAGGTTTCCCACGTGTTACTCACCCGTCCGCCACTCTTCTATGGTTGGTGCAAGCACCAACGAGAAGCGTTCGACTTGCATGTATTAGGCCTGCCGCCAGCGGTCGTCCTGAGCCAGGATCAAACTCTCATTTTGAAAGTTGTTCTAGCTCATTATTGTTAAAAAATTGCTTGCAGGTCCTTGACCTGCTTTATTGTTCGATGTCACAAAGACATCAGAACCCTGCACATTTGGTTGTTTACTTTGTTCAGTTTTCAAAGATCAATCTCTATACGCCTTCTTTTCGGCGACTCTTATATAATATCAAAAGATAAATGTAATGTCAAACGAAAAGTTTGTTTCTTTTTTCTGACGCTTTATTATCCTATCAATTCCTTTTATGACTGTCAAGGATAATTACTATTTTATTTAACTTTTTTCATAGTCTTTACTTAAATCAAGTCTTATAAAAGACTTATAAGCTTTCTTAATTTTCTTCTTGCTCATGGTCAAGCAAGTAGGAAAAATCATAGTCTGCTTGCTTGGTAATCATTAATAGACCATCCCCTAAAGGCAAAAGAGTCGCCTTTAATTGGTCATGAGTCAGTGTCTCATCGAGTAATTCATTTAGTTTACGATGAATTTTTCTGACTCGGCGCGGGATATATTTTTCATTGTAAAGGATACTTCCTCCTTGAAAAACATCATCAATAGCTAATACCCCGCCCACTTTCATTAAGGACATGATCCGTGGGAAAAACTCAATATATTTGGCTTTGGCGCTATCCATGAAGACAAAATCAAAAGGCTCTTCTTCAACTAATGTTTCAAGAACTTCTGCCGCGTCTCCTTCGATTAATTGAATCTGAGAAGACATCTCTAAACGCTCAAAATTTGATTGCGCTTCTTTAACCATTTGGGGATTACGCTCTATGGTCGTCACTCGCCCACCGTCAGCCATTCTATCGGCCATGAATAAGCTTGAAAACCCGATGGCCGTCCCGACCTCCAATATATTTTGAGGTTGAATCAAATCAAACAGCCAGTCTAAAAAAACCACTGTTTCATGAGGGATAATAGGAACACGTCTTTTTTGAGCTTCTTTTTGAAGATCAGCAAGTGGGCCGCTTAATGGTTTTTGATGGTTTCTCATCAAACTGCGAATACCATTATCGACCACCGGCCAATCCATCATTTGATTTTGTCTCATCCTATTTCTCCCTCTTCTTTATGAGTTGACTTTTTAATTTTCCATTTGTTGATCAAAGTGAACTTGGCGGTCAAGCCATGCCATGATTGGGGCACCGACCAACATAACAACGACTTCCCCCAAAGCAACCGTTAAAAATGAAAACCAAAATGGTGCCTGGAATGCAAAGTAAAGTTCTAAAGCGATAATAAATGAAAAGAAAGCAAACATGGCGGTGTTAACGAGCATCTTAGGAAAGAGTGTGGTCATTTTTCGACTAAGATAGCGCATAGCCAAGAGAGCAATCAGTGAATGTGCGGTCCCAAAAAAGACATCTAAGGCCGCGCTGGGGGAAAAGAACAAATTCGATAAGACCACGCCAGCAACTATGCCAATGATATATTTTTTGTTAAAGACAGCCAAATGGTTCAAAATTTCTGAAATCCGAAATTGAACGGCACCAAAAGATAAGAATGAAAAAGTAGCTGTCAAGACTACATAAATCCCTGCAACCAGTGCATTAATAATCCATTGTTTAGTTTTCATAGAACATTCCTCCTAGTTTTTTTACGTTGGATGGTTTCGAACAACGTCCAATAGTCTACCACATCTTTCGGAAAGGAAGCAATTAAAAAATCTTCATTTCATCGTTGAAATCCGAAAAAATGAAGATCGTTTTTATTTTTTTATTTTAGGGACTAATCCTAAGCTAACATGTAGGGCATCAGCAACGCAGTCCATTTTTTTAGCATCCAAACTGGTCACCTTGTGTTTGAGTCTATTTTTATCTATCGTACGTATCTGTTCCAAGAGGATAACGGAATCTTGATCAATCCCACTTTCTTTAGCAGAAATAGCAATATGAGTGGGCATCTGAGGTTTTTTTATACGAGAAGAAATGGCCGCGACAATGGTGGTCGGGCTGTACTTATTACCCACATTATTTTGGATAATTAATACCGGTCGAGTTCCCCCTTGCTCTGAGCCGATAACCGGATCTAAATCGGCATAATATATATCTCCACGTTCCAATTCTGAGCCTCCTTCTAAAGCTTAGCGCTCTTTAATGAGAGAGATTAGACTCATTTACTTGCACATCTGCCCCTTCAAATTCATGACATAAGCTTAAATTAATATCTGCCATTTTAAGATAGCCTTCTTTTAAATGATGCATATGCTGGCTGCCTTTTTTTAAGTATAAGTATATTAAATGGTGAATGATATCATCTTGTTCGATATTATATTCCTCGCAATGGCTAGCGAAGCAATCTAAAAGTTCTGCATCAATGTTAATTTCCATTTTTTTTCGTTGAATACTCATCTTAAATCCTCCCAGCTAATTCTTTCTCTTCTATTGTATCACTCAAGCTATCATCTATCTAAGATTCCAAAAGGACCTGGGCCATGGCATAGTGATGGGTATGGCTGATACTGATATGAACAATCCCATCAAAAGGGCTGTCCACAACCTGGGGCTGGCCTCGTTGATTGTTTAATATGCTGATATTTTGAAAGTTCACACTCTTCCCAATGCCCGTCCCCATCGCCTTGCTGAATGCTTCCTTGGCTGAAAAACGACCCGCTAAAAATTCCATTTGTCGTTGTCCCTTATAGGAATGATAAAGGTCGAACTCCTCTCTCGTTAGTATTCGATTGGGAAAATGTTTATGTTTATCCACGGCTTGTTTGATGCGGTCGATTTCAATTAAATCAATTCCTATTCCTACTATCATTTTATCCCGCCTAGGATTCTTCTTTTAACTCTTGAACGACGGAAATTAAATCCGTAGAAAAACTCGATTTAAAGAGTAAACGATCTTTCTCTTGAATATGCTCTTGTAAATAACCAATCAAACTTTTTCGATCATGGTCAAAATGTTGGACATCAATCTCTGCAAAGGATTGGTCTTTCATAATTTCATGGTAAAGAACTTCCATCTGAGGGCCAAATAGGATGACATGGTCAATGGCTTGAGGATCCATGGCAGTGATAAGGTCCGCATGGTAAGTAGCAGACTCTTCTCCCAATTCTCCCATATCCCCTAAGATTAGCCAGCTATCAGCAGGATTGTCCACAGCTAAAAAGGAACGGATAGAGGCTTTCATAGAGGTTGGGCTGGCATTATAGGCATCATTCAGCAGGGAGGAAGAACGAGGGCCGGGCACCCATTCCAGACGGTTCGCCGTCAAACGGAAGTCTTTTAATGAAGCCAGCATGGCTGGATAAGACATGTCCAAACGATGGCCAACAGCTAGAGCGGCCAAAGCATTATTGACATTATATTCACCTGGGAGCGGAATCGTCACCCTGTCTTCAGGAGCAAGATTGGTTTGGAAGCTGGTTTCTTTCATTTGACTCTCAATATGGAAGGCAAATAAGTCATTTTCTTCACTCAAGCCAAAACTATAGCCAGCTAACTGCTCTTGCTTTTCAAATCGTTCTTGTAGGAGGATTTCGTCGCCATTATAAATCAAGAGGCCTTCTTCTTTTAGACCATCGATGATTTCAAACTTGGCATCTGCAATCCCTTCCCTTCCTTGGAAAAATTCAATATGCGATTCACCAATCATGGTAATGACAGCTATATCCGGTTGAGCCAGGCAAGAGAGCTGGTGAATTTCTCCGGCATGGTTCATCCCCATTTCCAAAACAACCGCTTCCGTATCTGCCGGCATAGACAGCAGAGTCATTGGCAGGCCAATATCATTGTTAAAATTCCCCTCTGTTTTGTGGGTCTTATATTGGCTTTGTAGAATCGCGGCGGTCATATCCTTAGTGGTGGTCTTCCCATTGCTGCCTGTGATGGCCACCACTAGAGGAGCCACTTGCTGTAAGTGGGCTTGGGCAAAGGTCATCAAGGCTTGGTGGGTATCTTCAACTTGAATCACAGCAATATCATCCGGTGCTTGTTCCAAAGGTCGACTCCAAAAAGCGGCCTTGGCTCCAGCTTCAATGGCGCGGTCAACATAATCGTGACCATCATTTTCAGCAATTAAAGGAACAAAAAGAGCACCTGGCTGGAGGGTTCGGCTGTCAAAAGACACGCTATTTACTTCAATGCTTCCATTAACAGACCCTTTATTTATAGCATCGACGGCCTGGGCGATGTCCGCTAGTTTCCAACTGACCATCATGGTCTCCTTTCTTACCGTCCTTGTTCGAAATAAGATTGGCGCTCATTAAAACGTTGAATTCCCAATTGAATCAACTCTTCAATCAGGTCACTGTAATTTAATCCGGTTGCTTCCCATAAAGATGGATACATTGAAAATTGAGTAAAGCCAGGGAAAGTATTGACTTCGTTGATGTAAACTTCATTTTGATCGGTCACAAAGAAGTCCGCACGGGCGAGCCCGCTCCCTTCGATACTAGCAAAGGCACGTGAAGCATAGTCTCTGACCTGAGCCACAAGCTCTTCATCCAACTCAGCAGGAATTTTCATTTCAACTGTATTATCCAAATATTTGGACTCATAATCATAAAAGCCCCGTTCTTTCACTAATTCTCCAGGAACAGACGTATGGATGTCATCATTACCTAAAACAGCCACTTCAACCTCGCGGGCTTCAATCCCTTGTTCAACCACAATGGTACGGTCAAAACGAAAGGCGTCTTCAATACCTGCCCGTAATTGGTCAGCATCCTGGCACTGGGAAATTCCCACACTCGACCCCAAATTAGAGGGCTTGACAAAGAGCGGATAAGTCATGGCCTGTTCACAACGCTCAATGACCTGGTCAGCATCCGCTTCCCACTGACGTTTCCATACTTTTTCATAAGGAACTTGCGCCAGACCTGCTTCATCAAACAAGACCTTAGAAATACTCTTGTCCATTCCGGCAGATGAGGCTAAAACGCCACAACCCACATAGGGAATTTCCAGACTTTCGAATAAGCCTTGAATAGTTCCATCTTCACCATTAGGACCATGAAGGACAGGAAATGCAATAGCATTGTCTTCTTTCAATTCATCGATAGGCATTGCTGTCCCAACATTAGCTGAATGAGCCCGAGGATCATCCGCTGTGACCAAAGTCATATCTTCTTGTTCGGGAATCTCTTCTTTATTTTTAACTAAAGGTCCTTTTAACCAACTTCCGTCCCGGCGAACATAGACCAATTGAATTTCATAATATTCATAATAAATTTCCTGAATAATAGAATGAGCAGATAAAATAGCGATATCATGCTCTTCACTACGGCCACCATAAAGTAAAAATATTTTCATAGATTTCTCCTAACCCTTCAACTTAAAGTAGCATTCATTTTACCATAACCAGATGGAACAGAGAGAAAAGTCATAATATTTTTCAAAATCGAAAGCATTAGCTTGTAATTTTTATTCGTATTCGTGATAATTAAATTGTACGATTCTTCGATGCAATGATGAAGAAAATATTATAGACGAGGTGTTATACATGAGTGATGTAACCCAAAAACTAATGCAAATGTTAAGCGAAAAAGAAGATCGCATCATCGAAATTCGTCGTTACTTACACCAACATCCAGAAGTATCTTTTGAAGAGACAGAAACAGCTAAATATATTTCTGAATTTTACGAAGATAAAGATTGTGATGTTCGCCGTAATGTCGGCGGTAACGGTTTAGTGGTCACGATTGATTCTGGTAACCCCGGTAAGACGATCGCTATCCGTGCTGACTTTGATGCCCTTCCTATCACTGAAAAAGCTGACGTTCCATTCAAATCAAAAAATGATGGGGTCATGCATGCTTGTGGACACGACGGGCATACCGCTTACATGATGATTTTAGCAGAATCTTTAATTGAAATAAAAGACCAGTTAAAAGGTAAAATCGTCATCTTACACCAGCACGCTGAAGAATTAGCCCCTGGTGGAGCCAAACAAATGATTGAAGATGGCGCCTTAGATGGTGTCGACAATGTCATCGGTGCCCACGTCATGACCAATATGAAAACAGGAGAAGTTTGCTACGTTCCTGGAAACGCACAGACCGGACGTTCTAACTTCAAAATCGATATTCACGGTGAAGGAGGACACGCTTCAAGCCCTCACGACACCAAAGATGCAGTCGTTGCAGCTTCATCTTTTGTCGTCGATGCACAATCAGTCGTTAGCCGTTGCCTCAATCCTTTTGAGGTTGGTTCTTTATCTATCGGTGTCTTTGAAGCCCCAGGTTCTATCAATGCCATCAATGGTGAAGCACATCTAGAAGGTGACGTTCGTGCCATGTCTGAAGAAGCACGTTCAACCATTGAAGAAGAAATTCGAAACCGCCTGGATGCTATGTGCAAAACTTTTGGTGTGACTTACGACTTAGACTACGACAACAACTACCCTGTTTTATATAACGATCCAGCGGTCGTAGAATTCGGTGTCCAAGCCATTGATAAAGCAGAGATTGAAGAAATTGAAGATCTTAAACAAACAGATCCACAACCACCTTCAGAAGACTTTGCTTATTATGCTCAAGAGCGTCCATCCTTCTTCTTCTATGTTGGAGCCGCTCCAAAAGATGAAAAAGCATACCCTCACCACCATCCAAAATTCAAAATCGACGAAGATTCTCTCTTGATTGCTGCTAAATCTATGGGAGCCATTGTGGTTGATTACTTAGAAAATGATGGAATTCAAAGTGAAGCTGAATAAAATAAAAAAAGCGGTCTGCAGACCGCTTTTAATTTTTTAGTTATCGGATGGGGTCGCAGAAATCTTTTTCTTTCCAAGCAAGGCGAAAAATCCATCAGCTCTAATTAACTTAAAAACAGTTGTCTGTTATAACAGACAACTGTTTTTTTCTTTGATAATATTTCTGACAAAGCTCTTACCTTCTCAAGTGAGTGGGTAGGTGTGTCGCTTAATTCACGCGTCCTTTGTATTCGCCACCGTTTGAAGTAGAAACTTCAATCAATTCGCCTTTTTCAATAAAGTCCGGAACATTAATAGTGAGTCCGGTTTCTAAAGTCGCAGGTTTTCCACCTGTCCCTGAAGCCGTCGCTCCTTTGATGCGAGGTTCAGTTTCAGTGACATGGAGGTTCACAGAGGTTGGCAATTCCACACCAATCACTTCTTCACCGAAGAATTGGATTTTGCAATTGGAATTTTCAATTAAGAATTGCATCTCTTCTTCGATATTATCTAGAGGCAGTTCATATTGCTCATAGGTTTCTAAGTCCATAAAGACCCCAGATGTTCCATCACTGTATAAGAATTGAACATCACGCGTATCGATGTAAGCTTGTTCAAATTTCTCATCTGGACGTAAAGTTGTTTCGTAAATCGCCCCTGATCGAACATTTTTCAGTTTCATACGCATGACCGTATTTCCTTTTCCGGGCTTATGGTGGTTAGCTTCTAAAACTTCAATTAAATCGTCACCATCAACATAGCGCATACCTGAACGTAAATCTACTGCAGAAATCATGAAATCACCGTCTCCTTTATAAAATTATTGGTCTTCTTTTTCTCCTAAAACAACCAGCATAGCATTCAAACCATAGCCCTCTCCTTCTTCACGAGAAGAATGGAGGTCAGGATTCCCCCAGGTCACAGCTTCTTCAACTTCAACATTATAAGGGGATAGGCCATTATCTCTCAAAATGGAAGCATTAGCAGCGGTCATGCTGAGTTGATATTTGTCTCCTTTTTTATAAAAGAAATCATCTCGATCTTCAAAATCAGCAAAAGCCTCATATACTTCCGGACCGACTTCATAGTCGTCTTGTCCAATAGAAGGGCCGACATAAGCAATTAAATCTTCCACTTGACTCCCGAATCGTTGGGACATTTTGCGGATAGCTTTCTCAGAAATTTTCTTAACCGTCCCTCGCCACCCCGAATGAACGATCGCCAGGGCATGATTTTTTCGATCATACAAGACCACAGGCGTGCAGTCGGCAAATTTTACCCACATAGCGATACCTGGCTGATCGGTATAAAGGCCATCCGTTTCATCAAATATTTTACCAATTTCAGCCGGCTGCCCCTTTTTTCCGTCCGCATAAGCAACCTGGCTACCATGAACTTGGCGGCCGGTGTAAATTTCTTTGATTGGATAAGCTAAGCGATCTACCATCTTTTTGACTTGGTCTGCATAATCATCCCCGAGGTTATTTTGGCGTAAATCACTTTCCGTTCCACTAATCAGATGGGGAATATTGTAAATGGACAATAATTTAGATTGCATGGCAGGCTCCTTTCATTCAACTTTCTCATTATAACTCAAAGTTTGATGGCTGTATAGCTGGGCTTAAATCAACTTAGCCATCAATAAAAAAAGAGCCTGCGTTGGGCAAGCTCTGTTTTATTAGTTTTCTTCAGCTTCAGTAGAGTCTTCAGATTCTTCAGATTGAGAAGCCAAACCGTATTTTTTGTTGAAACGTTCAATACGGCCATCAGCTTGAGCGAATTTTTGACGCCCAGTATAGAATGGATGAGAGTCAGATGAAATCTCAACACGAATAACTGGGTATTCTTTTCCATCTTCCCATTCAATAGTCTCGTCTGATGTTTTGGTTGAACCTGACAGATATTTGAAGCCAGTTGACGTATCTAAAAAGACAACCGGTTGATATTCTGGATGAATATTTTCTTTCATTATCTATCTTCCTTTCTGCCCTAAATTGTATGCCAATCTAGAGTTAGTTTCATGGTGTGCAACATTTAGATAATACCACGGCTTAAAATGAAAAGCAATCCTTTTTATTCTTTTTCTTCTTGGATGTCTGCCACTTTCGCATCAATTATTTTTTGCAGGTCTTCAGGCTTCATAATCACTGAAAATCCTACTCGCCCGGCACTAAAGGCCATTTTTTCATAATCAAAAGCCGACTGGTCAATCACAGTGGGGAAGTCTTTTTTCATACCAATAGGTGAACATCCCCCATGAACATAACCTGTTAAAGGCTCAAGTTCTTTTTCTTTAATCATATGAATCTTCTTTTCTCCAACGGCCTGGGCGGCTTTTTTCAAATCCAATTCGCTATTGATAGCTACCTCAAAGACATAATTTTCACCAGACTTGCCTTCCGTCACTAAGGTTTTATAGATGGGAATGTGATCTTGCTGGCGGAGGTCTTCCGCTTCAATCCCTTCATAGTCCACTTTAACTTGGTCTAACCGACGCATCACATTGGTTTTATTGTCTTTAGACAAGGAACGTCCTCCCTTCCATATTTTTCCTTAGTTTAACATATTTTCCACTAATACAAAAAAGCTGTGAGCAAGGGGCTCACAGCCAAAATTCTATCCGCGGCTACTAAAAACTAAGCCGTTTGCCAAGCATTTAATGGGCGTTTGTCCATCATTTGGTGGACAGCTTTTTTGATGCTGGCTAATTGATCTTCAGAAACATCAGTGCTTAAGGCTTCAACCATCCATTCGGCGATTTGTTTAGCTTCTTTTTCTTCCAAGCCACGTGTCGTAATGGCTGGGGTTCCAATACGAATACCTGACGTTTCAGTCATTGAACGTGTTTCATGAGGAATCGAATTTTTATTAACGGTGATATCAATCGATTCTAATATTTTTTCGGCTTCTCGACCACTGTGGGAAGTTGCAGTTAAATCTAACAACATCAAGTGGTTATCCGTTCCACCAGAAATGATTTTAATGTCACTTTGATTAAAGACTTCTGCCATGGCTTTGGCATTCGCAATCACTTGTCTTGAATAGTCTTTAAATTTATCTTGCAAGGCTTCAGCAAAGGCGACCGCTTTAGCAGCAATCACGTGCTCTAAAGGCCCCCCTTGAATCCCCGGAAAGATTGCAGAGTCAATCGCTTTTTTATACTCTTCTTTGCATAAGATCATCCCTCCACGAGGGCCACGCAAAGTTTTATGAGTGGTGGTGGTCACAATATCGGCATAGGGGACAGGGTTGGGGTGTTCGCCAGCTGCTATTAATCCGGCAATATGTGCCATATCCACCATGAAAAGAGCGCCAACTTCATCGGCCACTTGACGGAAAGCCTTGAAATCAATGATTCGTGAATAAGCTGATCCTCCTGCAATAATTAATTTAGGCTGGCTTTCTCTAGCTGTTTTTGCCATCTCATCATAATCGATATAGCCGTGTTCATCTAAGCCATAGGAATACATGTCATAGGACTGACCTGAAAAGTTGACAGGTGAACCATGGGTCAAATGTCCCCCTTCAGAGAGGTTCATTCCTAAGACACGGTCCCCCGGCTCTAAGAAAGCGCGATAAACAGCTAGGTTAGCCGAAGAGCCAGAGTGAGGTTGAACATTAGCATGGTCAGCACCGAATAATTCCTTAGCATAGTCAATGGCTGCTTGCTCAGTCACATCAACATGCTCACAACCGCCATAATACCGCTTGCCTGGGTAGCCCTCAGCATATTTGTTAGTTAAAACACTGCCCTGGGCTTTTTGAACATAGTCAGACACAAAATTTTCTGAAGCGATGAGTTCAATGCCACGAATTTGCCGATCTTCTTCATGCTCAATGGCTTCAAAGATACGTTGAATATTTTTATCCATACTTCTTTCTCCTCTTTGTACTTTCACTTTAGCAGCCAGCTGTTCCGGCTGATGAAGCAAAACTTTCAACTCTAGCTAATTTTCATTGATGGGTCTTGCGGTAGGGGTTGAGCTATCTTTTTCTTTGTTGTAAAGATTATCAATAAAGACGGCGATCGCATTATCCCCAGAAACATTAGCTGCTGTACCGAAACTGTCCTGAGTAATATATAAAGAAATCATTAATTGTTGCATAGTGTCGGTCGCAATGCCAACCATAGGCAGGAAAGGAAGGGCCGACATAATCGCTCCTCCTGGTGCTCCAGGAGCTGCAACCATAGCGATACCTAAAGTGGCTATAAAGCCTAAAACCGTTAAAAAGTCAATATTCATGCCATACATCATGACAACTGCCTTGGCACACATAGTTATGGTAATCATCGATCCAGCTAAGTGAATGGTGGCACACAGGGGAACCACAAAATTCGCAATTTTAGCTGAGACCCCATTTTTCTTAGCGACTTCCACATTAACGGGAATAGTCGCAGCCGAAGACTGAGTCCCTAAAGCCGTCGCATAACCCGTCAGCTGATTTTTGATGAGAGTAGCAGGATTTTTCCCGGCAATCCCACCTGCCAGGACAAACATTAACGAAATATAAATCAGATGAAGAGCAATGACGACCAAGAAGACCTTCCAGAAAACGGACAGGATACTGAAAACAGACCCAGAATAACTGAGGTTGGCAAAATTACCAAGAATATAAAAGGGCAAGAATGGAACGATAATCAATTCTAAAACCTTCATGATAATTTTTTCAAAACCGGAGAAGAAAAGGTATAAGCTTTCCCCTTCTTTAGGTGTATGCTGTCTTAACCATGAGATCCCGAGCCCCATTAAAAAGGCAAAAATAATAGCTGCTGTGACATCAAACATAGGCTCTAGCGGGATGGTAAAAAAGGCTTGCAAGCCTTCCCCAGCCTCAGAAACATTATCGATAGTTTCACTCGTAATAAAAAGTGGAAATAGTAAATTAGCCACAAAATAAGCAATGGATCCCGCAATTAAGGTGGAGCCATAAGAGATTCCTACTGTGACACCTAAGAGCTTACCCGCTCCTTCAGTTAAATCAGCAATCCCTTTTACAACTAAACCGACAATCATCAATGGAATGATGAAGTTTAGAAAACTTGAAAATAAGGATGAAATAGTGACGAGAATTTGGATGAACCATTCAGGCACAAAGGGTAATTGACCGATGATGACACCCGTGATAATAGCAATAATAATTCGCGGGACTAATCCTAGGGTAAATCCCTTTTTGTCTTTTGTTTCACTCAATGTTTTCCTCCATAATTAAAATTAACTTGAACCGTGGACATCAATTCGAACATTAATATTAGTCTGTGCAGGACGCTTTTGCATATTTTCCCTCCTTATTTATTATCTACACTAATATATTAACAAAAAGACTTTACAAATGAAAGCGTTTTCATGGCTAAAGTCTTCTTTATTTTTATTAAATTGCCAAATTGTCGATACTCTTCTTTCGATTCACTTATACGAACAAATAGCAAGAAGGGGCGCAACCACCCCTTCTTCTAGTATAATAATCTTCTCTTAAAGTTCATGACTCTAACCGCCCGTTATTGGTCAGTAATTTTAGAAAATTGCTGGTAAAACTCTTGATTATTTTTCGTGTTTTTAATGATATCCAGGAATTGTTGGGTGTGTTGCAGGGGATTGTCTTGTAACATCTTACGCAATTTCCATACTTCTTCTAATTCCTCTGCTCCTAAAAGCATCTCTTCTTTACGTGTGCCAGACTGTTTAATGTCGATGGCTGGGAAGATACGGCGCTCAGATAACTCACGTGACAAATGAAGTTCCATATTTCCAGTTCCCTTAAATTCCTCGTAAATCACATCATCCATACGTGAGCCTGTTTCAACTAAGGCCGTCGCTATGATGGTAATGCTACCACCTTCTTCAATGTGTCGGGCCGCACCAAAAAATCTTTTAGGAGGATATAAAGCCGCTGGATCAATTCCTCCGCTCAGAGTTCGTCCACTTGGAGTGGTCATTAAGTTATAAGCCCGAGCCAGACGTGTAATTGAATCCATTAAAATAATCACATCTTGCTTGTCTTCTGCTAAACGTTGGGCGCGTTCTAGAACCAATTCCGCCACATTAATATGGTGGCCTGCTTCTTGGTCGAAGGTTGAGGATACCACTTCACCATCCACATGGCGTTCAATATCCGTCACTTCTTCCGGCCGCTCGTCAATTAATAGCATGATCAGCTTGGCGTCAGGGTAATTGCTGCTAATCCCATTAGCAATGTCTTTTAGAATGGTGGTTTTCCCAGCTTTTGGCGGAGCCACAATCAGACCTCTCTGTCCGAAGCCAATGGGAGCAATAATATCGATCATGCGTGTTGACAAGGGTTGAGCCGCAGTTTCCAGATGAATCTGTTGGTCTGGATAAAGAGCTGTCAAGGCTGGAAAATGAGGGCGAGCCTTAGCTTCTTCTGGATCTTTTCCATTTACCAGGTCCACCTGCATCAAGCCATTATAGCGTTCATTTTTCTTAGGTGGGCGGGCTTTACCCGTGACTTCATCCCCATTTCTCAACCCAAAGCGTTTAACTTGAGAATTAGAAATGTAAATATCCTCTTGGCTTTCACTGTAATTAATCGGACGAAGGAAACCAAAATCTTGGTCGGCCATCATTTCAAGGATTCCCTCAGCAGTATAAAAGCCTTTCTTTTTTTCATGGGCTTTGATGACCGCATGGGCCAATTCTTTCTTATTCATCTGACTATAATAAGGAATTTCATATTTCTTAGCGTATTCGTATATTTCTTTAAGTGTTTTATTTTTTAATTCATCAATCGTTAACAGGTCTCTCTCCATTTTACCCCCCTAATCATCAATCATTTCTATATTGGCGCCGACCTTGCGTAGGCGTTCAACAATATGGTCGTAGCCTCTGAGGATATTTTCTACCCCGTAAATCGTACTTTCTCCTTCAGCCATTAAGCCAGCGATAACTAAACAAGCACCCGCTCTCAAGTCAGTCGCTTGGACTTCCGTTCCTTCGAGTTGGCTCGGGCCATCAATTAAAATTAAATCGTTTTCAACCTGAATATCTCCGCCCATCCGTCTCAATTCTGGGACATGGCGGTTTCTTTTCGGATAGATGGTGTCTAAAATGGTAGACTGGCCCGATGTTTTTAATAAAAGTGGAGTAATGGGTTGCTGTAAGTCTGTCGCAAAACCAGGATAAGGCTGAGTTTTGATCCGGCAAGGTTTGAGCTCTTCTTTAGCATTTAAGACCACATAGTCGTCCTCAATGGTCATATCAACTTCCATTTCTTCTAATTTAGCAATCAAGCCTTCCAAATGTTCGACAATAATATTTTTGACCGTAAAGTTTTGGCCTAAAGCAGCTCCAATAATCATATAGGTTCCTGCTTCAATGCGGTCAGGAATAATAGTATGACGGCAGCCTTCCAACTTATCCACCCCTTCAATTCGGATGGTGTCGGTCCCTGCTCCCCTAATTTTAGCTCCCATATTATTTAAAAGAGTGGCCACATCGATAATTTCAGGTTCACGGGCAGCGTTTTCGATAATAGTCTGACCCTGAGCTTTGACAGAAGCAAGTAAAACATTGATGGTGGCTCCAACCGAAACCATGTCCATATATATTCGACTACCAACCAATCCCTCTTCTTTGGTGCGTAAATACATGGCGCCTTGCTCATTTTCTACCTGAGCGCCTAAAGCACGGAAGCCTTTGATATGCTGGTCAATCGGTCGGGGGCCTAAGTCACAGCCTCCCGGCAAACCGACGACCCCTTCTCCATACTTAGTCAGCAAAGCTCCCATAAAGTAGTAAGAAGCACGCAAAGAATTAATTTTCCCACTTGGCATGGGGATGGAAATCATCTCAGAAGGGTCAATCTTTAATACATGGTCTTCAAATTCAGTTTTGACATTCATCTCTTCTAATATTTCAATCAGGGAGTGCACATCTGCTATATCTGGAACCCCTTCTAAGGTCACAGGAGAATCAGCCATAATAGCTGCGGGGATAAGAGCGACCGTTGAATTTTTAGCTCCATTGATATTGACAGTTCCACTCAGAGGTCGATTACCTCTAATCTTAAATTTTTTCATTTGATAACCTTTCTTGCCACCCTCTCATAAAAAACCAGTTGATTGAGGGCGTTTAATATTATTATTCAAACTTTATTGTATCTAATTTCAATCTAGCAAACAATATAATCGCGCTTACATTCGCCAAGACCAGGACTTTTTAAGGCTAAAAAGTAAAATAACTCCAACACATTAGTGCCGGAGTTATTCGATTTCAATTTATTCTTCCTCTTCTTCTAAATCGTCATCGTCATAACTAAGGTCTTCGTCCTCTAAGGAATCATCTTCTTCAACTTCTAATTCAGACAATTCATCTTCATATTCTTTTATTTCTTCCTGGCTGGCTTCTTCCTCATCGACAGAATCGAAGTCGCCCTCTTCTAACTCAACGTCAACTATAGGATCTTCGTTCTCTTCTTCTTCAAAGTTTTCTTTGAAGGCGTCAGAAGCAATATGTGGATTTAAGCTTTCCATATCATTTTTGACTGTCACAGCTTCATTAACGGCATCAATCGGATACCAACGTCTCAAGCCCCAGCTATTATTTCCTAAGGAGATAAAGGAACCCTCGATATTTAAATCGGCGTAAAAAATTGCCATATATTTTTCAATTTCTTCATCCGATAGGTCTAAGTACTCTGCCACTTGATTTAAGATATCATCAAAGTGCATCACATCTTCTTTTTCTTCTAAGACAGCTTCAGCAACTTCAATCATGGTCACATTATTTCTATTACGATCACTTAAAGATTTTAATTCCACTTTCATTCTCCTTATACTTAGGCTTTTCACTTCTTTATTATACAGTAAAATGGAGCGTGATGTCATATTCACCAACGGCTTGTGGGCCAGAGTATAAGTCATATTGAATATAAACATCCGCAGCAAAAGGCTGGTCTTGGTAATTCATACGAATTTGTTTAGTATGTATATCAATTAACATCGATCCGTGGGGGGTATGGTAGCGCATACTGGTATTTTTTACGGGATTAAAACGCATCCGGCTGGTCATCTCTTGGTCTCGAATGACCGTGACCGTATTATCTTTAGCTAGTTTAAAGGTGGTTTTGACGCTTTCTTCTCCATCCCCGTCCATATCAAACTGGATATAGTGGCTCCCATTGACGCTAACAACATGACCCATTTTTTCAAAATGAAATTCATTCATATCATCATCTTGGCGGTGGCGGGTCGATAACTTAATGGCACAGGGGCGTCCTTTAGATGCTATGGTCTCTGACATCTTACATTCTCCTTTTACTTTTAACTCAATTATACTACCATAAGTCGTCTTTGGGGTCTAAAATTTGTTTACAATAGAGAATTATAACATATTAGTGGCTCAAGTGGGAGTTTGCTATAATTAAATGGAATGATCAAGAAAGAAGGAAAAACGATGACTATTGACGACTTAAAAGCAAAAATAAAAAATCAAACCATCCATTTATACGACTCTAGAACGATGCCTTTCGATAACCAAACTATTTCTCACTTTGCCTTGACAGATGCTTTAATGAACAAAGTAGGACGCCAGCAAGAAGCTGTTCTTCATTTTTGGCCGACCGACCGGCTGGTTTTTTTGGGTATGCAAGATACTCGCCTGCCTTATTTTCAACAAGCCTTGGGCGTCATTGAAGAGGCCGGTTATGACTATGTGGTCCGGAATTCCGGTGGTTTGGGGGTAGTCAGTGACCAAGGGATTACGAATATTTCTCTGATTATTCCCAATGAGGACATGGCTGATATTTCGATAAATGAAGGCTATGAGATCATGTATGACTTGGTGCAAGAAGTCATTGACGCCCCTTTAGAAGCTGTAGAAATTGAAGAATCCTATTGCCCAGGTGACTTTGACCTTAGCATCCGAGGTCAAAAAATTTCTGGTATCTCCCAACGCCGCCGCTCAGGAGCCCTGGCTATCATGCTTTACTTAAGTATTGCGGGTGACCAGGACCACCGCTCGCTCATGATGAAAAACTTTTATGAAAGCGGTTTGCAGGGAGAAGAAACGCCTTGGCATTTTCCTTCTGTCAATCCAGAAGTGATGACAACTGTCTCTGATGCTCTTGGCAAACAGATCCAGACAGAAGAAATCGAGCAAGCCTTTATCGATCGCCTACAAGATCATTCTTTTGTCTTAGAAAAAGGTGAATATCCGTCAGATCTTTTGGAAGACTACCAGCAACATTTCGATCAACTCTTCAAACGTAACCAACGCATGCTAGGCCAAGATCAAGCATAGAAGGCAGGTAAAAACGATGGCATATTCGCATCTCAAACCGCTCGACCATGAAAAGGTTTTTCGCGACCCCGTCCACAATTACATTCATGTCCAACATCCTACCATCTTGAAACTAATCGACACCAAAGAATTTCAAAGATTAAGACGGATTAAACAACTGGGCACGTCTTCTTACACCTTTCATGGAGCAGAACATTCACGTTTCTCTCACTCCTTAGGGGTGTACGAAATTGCTCGACGGATCTGTGATAAATTTGTCCGCAATTATTCCATCGACAAAGATCCTGTCAATGGTTGGGATGATCAGGAGCGTTTAGTCACCTTGTGTGCGGCTCTTTTACATGATATTGGTCATGGTCCTTTTTCCCATGCTTTTGAAGGCATTTTCCATACCGATCATGAAAAGATGACTCAGGCCATTATTAACTCTCCTGAAACAGAGGTCCACCAGATTTTGAAAGAAGTGAGCCCCGATTTCCCTCAGCAAGTGGCCAGCGTGATTGATAAGAGCTATCCGAACAAGCAGGTGGTCCATCTCATTTCAAGTCAAATCGATGCCGACCGGATGGATTATCTTCAGCGTGATGCTTACTTTACCGGCGTGGCCTATGGCGAATTTGATTTGGCTCGTATTCTAAGGGTCATTCGTCCTTATAAAAATAAAATCGTTTTCCGCTATCCAGGCTTACATGCTGTCGAAGATTATGTGGTTAGCCGTTACCAAATGCATATGCAGATTTACTTCCACCACGTTTCTAGAGGGATGGAAGTAACCTTAGAGCGCACCCTGGCCCGGGCGAAAAAGCTCTACCAACGCTCTGAATTGCAACTCCCCCATGGCTTTTTGAAACCTTTTTTTGACGAGGATTTTTCCTTAGATGACTATCTCCAACTGGACGATGGAGTCTTAACCACCCATATGATTAAATGGGCTGATCATCCGGATCCTATCCTGAGTGATCTGGCCTACCGCTTTTTGGCTCGTCGCCCTCTGAAATCCATCCAATTCGACCCCGAAAAAGATGAGGAATGCTTGGCTGATATGCGTCAAATTATCGAAAAAGTGGGCTATCATTCAGAATATTATACTGCTGTTAACAGCTCCTATGATTTACCTTATGACTTTTTCCGTCCCACTGAAAATAATGACACACATACTTCCATTGAATTGATGTATAACAATGGGGAGCTCGTCGAACTCAGCCAAGTCAGTGACCTAGTGGCTTCCATTACCGGAACCATCCATGGTGACCACCGCTTTTACGTCCCTAAAGAGTTTCTTAGCCCCCAGACCTCTCAAGAACTTTCACTCTTTGATCCCCTAGTTGAAAAATTCCGTTCCTATATCGAAAACGGTGCCATCAAATAAAAAACACTCGGATGTTCTGCTCAACAAGCAAATGTCCGAGTGTTTTTTACTAGGCGGCCCATTCCTCTTCTGGCTCTTGTGTGGCTGTTGAAGGGTCGTAGCCGTCATTTTCTTCCATCGTTTTTAGCTGGCTTAAAAAATCAACTGATAAAAATTCTTCATCAATTACCGAGGCAACGGTCTGATAGTAAAAGGGTAGACTGAGCGCCATTCCATTTTGGCTAGCCAATTCAGGGCTATAGTCTTCAAGTTTGTAAACGACAAAATTTTGCCGGCCAGCATAGTCACCCGCAAAGGCTTGATTAAAGTGGATGACTGTCGGTTGGAGTTGAACTTGGTCGATGTATAAGTGGTCGTTCTTTTTGACGAAATCGAATTCAATGGCCCCACCCAAAGAATTGATATCCATATAAGGAGAAGCAACAAAATTACCCAAGGAATTAATGACTAATGTTTGATTGCCTTCTTCCCCTTCCAGCCATTCAATGGCCTGTAAATTGTGAGAGTGGCCACCTAAAACGACATCCACCCCTAAATCAGCTAGTAATTGCCCATAATAGATCTGTTGATCATTGAGGTCAAAGGTATTTTCTTCTCCCCAATGCATAGACACCAAAACAAAATCACTGACTTCTTGAGCTCGGGCGACATCATGGCGGATTAATTCTTCATCAATAATATTCGTCCGATAATCTTCATCCAAAGCTAGGCCATTAGTCCCATAGGTATAACTAAGAAGGGCAATTTTCACTCCATTTTCTTCTAAAATCGGAAAATCCTCCCGGTCAGCGGCCGATTCAAAAACCCCAGTAAATAAAATATCATCTGACACTTCATCCCATAGATCCAGGGTGTTTTCTACCCCCTGACCCCCATTGTCCATGGTGTGGTTATTCGCACCGGCCACCACGTCGAAACCCGCTTGGATTAAACTATAGCGCATGTCTGCAGGGGTATTAAAAGCAGGATAGCCTGAAAAACCAAACTCATCCCCGCTAATTGGAGATTCTTGATTAATAAAAGCAATATCCGCCGCTTGAATATCATCCGTCATCTGCTGGTAGAGGGGTGAAAAATCATAACTTCCATCCTCTTGCAAGGCATCCTGGTAGAGCTGAGTATGAATCAGATTATCTCCCACTCCAAAAAAAGACACCCTTTGTTCGCTTTCTAGAGGCTGTTCCACCTCTGTCGCTTGTTCTTGCTCGGCCTGGTCACTGACTTGTTGCTGGTCTGTTGAAGGCACTCCCTCCTGACAGCCCGACAAATTGATGCTCAAGACCAGCAAAGTCAATAGGCGAATAAACGTTTTCATCTGACACTCCTTTTCTTTTTCGATAACAGCCAATAAGTCATAAGAATAGGGACCGTGACCTAGAGTCAAAGTCCCTGTTTAAAAAATGGTTATTATAAAATCTTTTATTTATCCCAGGTATGGTCTTGCAAGTAAGCATCCACTTGTTCGTAAGCCACAGCTATCCGGTCGACACCAAGGGTCAAAAGCTGGTTAACATAGTCTAAACGCTCCTGGCGCTTATCCTCAATTTCAAGGGCTTCATAATTGGTGCGCGCTCCAATATGGGCTACTTTTAAGGCCGCATGGGCAAATAAAAGTGATTCAGCTAGGTTGGTCACTATGTCCCCTTGAGGATTCATAGCCACTAGATATTGTTGGTGTTCAGTGATTTCAATTAAGGATTCTAGGATTTTAACTTGTGGACGGGCAGCCTGTTCAATGCCGGCCTGAATCTCAGCTTGGCGTTTTTCAGCTTGCTCCTGGGTATCCTTATCTAGCTTAAAAGCATCAATTAAGGGTCTTAAAGCTTTAGGATCTTCTTCCACTAAGTCTTGGCAAGTGTTTTGGATAGACAGTAAATCCGCTTGGCGACTGGCCAATTCTTCTTCTTGATCATGGTGACGGTCTTGCCGTCTTTCGTTGTCCATCACTTTATGAACTAAAGAAGCAGCTATGGCAGCATTTAAAGCTGCGGCACTTCCCCCACCACACACATTTTGACTGTCACTGAGTGCTGATAGAAATTCATTGCATTGGAGTTTCATCATACACCATCCTTAATTTATTTAGACCTTACCATGCAAAAATCGGTTTGTCTTGGACTAAGTCTACCACACGTGCCTTAATATCTTCCAATTCATGCTCTTCATCTTTCAGTGCTTCGATGATTAATTGGCCTGTTTTAACCACGTCTTCTTCCTTGAACCCTCGAGTGGTGATGGCAGGCGTTCCAATACGAAGACCAGAAGTCACCGTTGGTTTTTCTGGGTCATTCGGAATGGAGTTTTTGTTAGTGGCAATATTGACCGCTTCTAGGCGTTCTTGAGCTTCTTTTCCAGTAATGGATAAGGGTCTCAAGTCGACCAGCATCAAGTGGTTGTCTGTTCCGCCGGTGATGATATCTAAACCACCGTCCATTAAAACTTCAGCCAAGGTTTGAGCATTTTTAATAATTTGTTGGGCGTAGGTTTTAAATTCATCCTGGCTGGCTTCTCCAAGTGCAACCGCTTTAGCCGCAATCACATGCTCTAAAGGTCCCCCTTGCATTCCTGGGAACACAGAGGAGTTGATTTTTTTAGCATATTCTTCTTTCCCCATGATGATTCCTCCACGCGGTCCGCGCAAAGTTTTATGGGTAGTGGTTGTTACTATATCCGCGTAGGGAACAGGATTTTGATGTTCTCCAGCAGCCACTAAACCAGCAATGTGCGCCATGTCTACCATATAGATAGCTCCGACTGATTGAGCAATTTCACCAATGCGTTTGAAATCAATTTGACGAGAGTAAGCCGTCGCTCCACCGATGATTAATTTAGGTTGGATTTCTTGGGCTAAGTTTTCAAGGGCTTGGTAGTCAATGAAGTTGTCTTCGTCTGTACCATAACCGTGGAAATCATAAGTCTTACCTGAAAAGTTGACGGGTGACCCGTGAGTCAAGTGACCCCCTTCATCTAAGTCCATACCTAAAACCTTATCCCCAGGCTCTAAAAGTGCTCGATACACAGCCATATTGGCGCTTGATCCTGAATGGGGTTGAACATTGGCAAATTCTGCACCAAATAATTTTTTCACTCGGTCAATGGCTTCTTGTTCAATCACATCAACATATTCACAGCCACCATAGTAGCGACGGCCTGGGTAGCCTTCAGCATATTTATTTGTTAAAATACTTCCTTGGGCTTCTAACACTTGCTCAGAGACAAAGTTCTCAGAAGCTATTAATTCGATACCTTTAAGTTGTCTTGATTTTTCATTATCAATTGCATCAAAAATTAATGAATCTCTCTCCATTTAATCTCCTCCTAAATAAAGACCTATAACAAGCTATAGATTAGATCGCCCTACCAATAATCAAGATAGCCAAACTCTGCAGTAAAAATTTCATTTGTCATTATCTTGCTACTGATAAATTTAGGGTATGGCTTCTATTATACTTAAATAAATATTCGAAAACAACGGTATTCTTTTGATTATTTATTACATAAAGCTTGTTTTTTCCTATTTCAGTGGCCTTATAAAAGCTAATATTCAAAGATTTTTGGCTTACTTATTAAAGCCAGCAATAAGTTCATTTATTCTCTTGATTAAATAAGAGCTAGAGCTGGCCATGGAAAGCTCTTGACCTATTGTCACGAAAATTTAATAGACTGAAAGATTGAAAAGACCCCATAGATTGTTATATAATACCACTTGCAACACTAGATGTTGTGTTTTCTTTTGTTTAAGGACATTCAAGATCTAGTTGAGAATCATTTAAGAGGAGAGTGCTGACATGGCAACACATGCACCGTCAACGGCAGAACAAACTATCAATATCGAACAATTAAATCAAGATATCGAACACTTCCCCCAAGTTCATCCGATCACTCCTGACATGGCGATCACCCATGAAGGGGTGTCACGCATGGTCATGTTAGACCGCTATGCTTTCAAAGACACTAAAAAAGAAACTCTGGCAGTTGGGGACCTTGTTATTTTAACGGTCAAGCCTGACCCCCAATATCCTGCTCGAGGGATTGGCTATATCACCGAAATCCTAGAGGACAGCAATGAAGTCTACATCCAAGTAGAAGCTGAATATATAGCGAACATCGAAGACCCCGCTGAACAAGATAGCGGGATTGTTAAACGCTCAATTGACGAAATTGACAAACCTCTCGAAATTTACTATGAACAAATCGCTAAGCGTAATGCTACTGGATTAGCGGCCGTCGAAGAAGATGAAAACAGCCGAAAAGAAGCCTTCGAGCGTTTTTATGAACAATTATCTCGCCTTAATTTCGTTCCTGCCGGCCGCGTTCTTTATGGAGCAGGCTCACAAACAGATGTGACCTACTTTAACTGCTATGTTATGCCTTTTGTTCCCGATTCAAGAGAAGGCATTTCCGAACACCGTAAAGAAGTCATGGAAATTATGTCCCGCGGAGGAGGAGTTGGAACAAATGGTTCAACCCTACGCCCTAGAAACACCCTGGCAAGAGGGGTAAACGGTAAGTCTTCGGGATCAGTTTCTTGGTTGGATGATATCGCCAAACTCACCCATCTGGTAGAACAAGGAGGCAGCCGTCGTGGGGCTCAGATGATTATGCTAGCGGACTGGCATCCTGATATTATTGAATTTATTATTTCCAAAATGCAAAACCCGCGAATCTTACGCTATATCATCGAAAACACCCAAGATGAGCAGATTAAAAACCTGGCACAAGAAAAATTAAAATTTACTCCCTTCAACCAAAAAGAAACCGAGATGTATGAAGGCATCGTCCGCTATAAAAACATGCCTGGCCAAGGTGGATTTACAGCGGAGGTCATCGAAGAAGCTGAACATAAACTTCGCGATGGTGGGGTCTATAGTGTTAACCAACCTGAATTCTTAACTGGCGCTAATATTTCAGTCACCCTCACGGATGATTTCATGCAAGCCGTTAAGAAGGATGAAGAATGGGCGCTGCGTTTCCCAGACACTGAAAATTATAGCGCTGAAGAGATGGGCGAATACAATGAAAAATGGCCGGATTGTGGAGATGTTCGTGAGTGGGAAGCTGACGGCCACGCCGTCAAAACTTACCGCACCATTCGTGCTAAAGAACTATGGCAATTGATTAATGTATGTGCTACCTATTCAGCCGAACCAGGCGTTTTCTTTATAGACAATGCCAACAATGATACCAACGCCAAGGCTTATGGGCAGAAAGTCGTCGCCACTAACCCTTGTGGTGAACAACCCTTAGCCCCTTATTCTGTTTGTAATTTAGCTGCCATTAACCTCGCTAATATGGCCAATGTTGAAGACCATAGTGTGGACTTCGATCAATTAAAAGAAACCATCCGTGTGGGAGTTCGCATGCAAGACAATGTCATTGACGCGACTCCTTACTTCCTCAAAGCCAATGAAGAACAAGCCCTAGGTGAGAGACGGGTTGGTTTAGGCGTTATGGGATTAGCGGACTTACTTATCTATACCAACCACCGTTATGGTTCAAAAGAAGGGAATGAGCTGGTCGACCAAGTCTTCAAGACCATCGCTGTGACCGCCTATGAAACATCTATCGACTTAGCCAAAGAACGCGGGTCCTTCCCCTTCTTAATCGGTGATACTGACGAAGAAACACAAGAACTGCGCGAGAATTTTATCAATACCGGCTTTATGAAACGCATGCCTGAACACATTCGCCAAGGCGTTTTAGACCACGGCATCCGTAACTCTCACTTGCTGACCGTTGCTCCAACAGGATCGACTGGAACTATGGTGGGGGTAGCAACTGGTTTAGAACCTTACTTTGCGTTCAAATACTTCCGTAGTGGACGTTTAGGAAAATTCATTGAAGTCAACTCACGCATCGTGGAAGAATACCTACAAGCTCATCCAGAAGCTAGCGAAGACCAATTACCTGATTTCTTCGTTAGTGCCATGGAATTAGAGCCTGAAGAACATGTCGACGTCCAAACCACCATCCAAAGATGGGTCGACTCTTCCATCTCTAAAACCGTAAATGCTCCTGCTGGCTACACAGACAAACAAGTCCAAACCATTTATGAACGACTCTATGATGGGGGAGCTAAGGGTGGAACCGTGTATGTCGATGGCTCTCGTGACTCGCAAGTTCTGACCTTAAAAGCAGAAGAAAATGATTTCGATTCAGAAGAAATATCACTCTTCCCTAATGACGACGATTTACAAGAAGCGCGCGTCATTGATGACTCCGATGAGCTACAAGAATTAGTAGAAAAAGCTCATGAAGAGCACCGCCTGCAACGTGGCGACACAGATGATGTGGTCTATGGATCAGACGTCGGCGATACCTGCCCCATCTGCCGCCAAGGAATTGTAGAAGATATTGGCGGATGCAACACCTGCACCAACTGCAACGCCCAATTACGCTGTGGCTTATAAAATAAAATAATTCACAGACTAAAGGCTCATGGATACAGACTTGAAGAAGTATCCATGAGCCTTAGTTTTTTATCTAAGAGAGGGGACTCGCCCAAAGCTTGAAAATTGGCCTCTGCCCTCCGCTCTCTTTCAGCTATTATTTTCCATTTAGCTTTTCTTTTCTTAAAATAAGTCTTATAATGAAAAAGATGTACCGATAAACTTGAAAAAATAGGGAGGTTTCTTAAGGTGAAATTATTAGACCGTGCAGCTTTAACCGTTACTATTATTGGAGCCGTGAATTGGCTTTTAATTGCCATTTTTAACTTCAACCTTGTCGAAAGTATTTTTGGTAGCGGAACAACAGCTAGTCAAGTCGTTTACATTCTTGTTGGTTTATCTGCCTTATGGACGATTAAATACTTTAGCTACACACCTGACCGAACTTATAAAAGAAGAAGAAAATAATGTGAACGTTTAAAAGGCCGTGATTCTATTCACGGCCTTTCTTGTCAACTTATAAATCTTCTTGAGAACGGGCATGGCCCCGGTCAAGATCACGCCAATCTAAAAAGCCAGCTTCCAAGCCACGCAGGAGAACTTCTGCTGTTCCCATATTAGTAGCCAGAGGAACACCATATAAATCAGCTAAGCGCAACAGAGCGCTGATGTCTGGTTCATGGGCTTGGGCCGTTAAGGAATCCCTTAAAAAGATTATCAAGTCAATTTTATTTTCAGAAACTAAAGCCCCCACTTGCTGGTCTCCACCTAAAGGGCCGGAATTAAAACGATGGACATCCAAAGCTGTTGCTTCTTGAATCTTCAAGCCAGTCGTGCCTGTCGCAAATAATTGATGTTTTTCTAAAATTCCTTTGTAAGAAAGAGATAGGTTCACTATATCTTCTTTTTTAGCGTCATGAGCGATTAAGACAATGTTCATGTTGGGCTCCTTTCTTTTCCAACTTATTATAACACGACCGATAGAAAAAATTATGCAGGAAGAAGTGATCGAAATGAAACAATCTGTAGCTGTCATAGGCGGTGGAATCGTTGGTTTGGCCACTGGCTATTACTTAGCCCGGGACAAGGAATGGACGGTCAGTCTTTTTGATAAAGATAAAGGCCAAGCAACTAAGGCTTCTGGGGGGATTATCGCCCCTTGGTTATCCCAAAGACGTAATCAAGACTGGTATGCCTTGGTTAAAGAAGCTGCCGCTTTCTACCCCCAGTTTATTCGCGATTTAGGAGAAGACCCCGAGCATTCCGAACTATACCAACAAAATGGGGCACTTATCTTGAAGAAAAAAGAAAAAACCCTGGAAAAAGTTTACCAGATTGGCTTAGAAAGACGTCAAGATGCCCCTGAAATGGGTGACATAAAAATTCTAAGTCCCGAACAAATCCAAGAAAAATTTCCTATTTATGATTCAAAGGGCTCAGCTATTTTTGTCGAAGGAGGAGCTCGGGCAGATGGTCAAGCCATGGTGAAGGCTATACGAAGAAAATTAGCTGACTTGTCCTGCTCAATCGTAGATGAAAATGTTGACCATATCCATCCCGATGAGAGAGGCTATACACTCCAAGCGGGCGACCAAACTTATCGATTTGACCGGATTGTTTTAGCCAATGGCGCCTGGTTAGCAGAACTCCTCACTCCCTTAGGCTTCCAAGTCGACACCGGCCCCCAAAAAGGGCAATTAGCTGAAGTCTTTTTAGAAGACTGCCAAAGTAAGGATTGGCCAGTCGTGATGCCGGCAGGTGGAAATAATGTCATTCCCTTTGCTGGAGGACGCATTTTAGTTGGTGCCACCCATGAAAAAGAAGATGGTTTTGATACCACTCTTATTCCGGAAAGGGTTCAGCCCTTATTGGAAGATGCTGCTGAACAAATATCAAAGCAATTCCTACAAGCCGACCACATCAATTACCGGGTCGGTATCCGCGCTTATAGTTCTGATTTTTCTCCTTATTTCGGAGAAATCGATCAACTTAAAGGCGTATACGTGGCCAACGGTTTAGGTGCAACCGGACTCACAGCTGGGCCACTGATTGGCTATATGCTCGTCCGCTTGCTCAAGGGACAGGATATCCCTCTCCCTCTAGACCCTTACCAACCCTCTCACTACATTCAAAAGGAGGATTAAGATGGCCACAGCCCCCTACCGTATGGAAACAGATAGTTTAGGACAAAAAGAAGTCCCACTAGATGCTTATTATGGTATTCAAACCGTTCGAGCCTTAGAAAATTTCCCTATTAGCTCTTATTCCCTTTCTCCCAGCTTCATCCAATCCATTGCCCAAATAAAACAGGCAGCGGCGCGAGCAAACCAACAGCAAGGCACCCTTGATGAACAGTTGGGTCTGGCCATTGAACAGGCCTGCCAAGAAATGATCGACGGCCAATGGCTGGATCAATTTGTCGTAGACCCCATCCAAGGGGGAGCCGGGACCAGTATCAATATGAACGCCAATGAAGTGATTGCCAATCGCGCCTTAGAAATTTTGGGCAAAGAAAAGGGCCGTTACGATATCTTAAGTCCCAACAGCCATGTCAACCAAGCCCAATCCACCAATGATGTCATCCCGACGGCTTTTCGGCTCACCCTGTTAAAAGAAGGACCCCAACTCTTTCAAGCCCTCCAAGAGCTCGAACACGCTTTACTAGCTAAGTCCCAAGAATTTGATGGTTTACTTAAAATGGGCCGAACCCATTTACAAGATGCCGTCCCTATTCGATTAGGCCAAGAATTTTCAGCCTATGCTCAAAGCGTTAAACGCGCCGGTCAACGGATCAGTGCTTTTCACGATCAGTTCTTAAGCTGCAATATGGGAGCCACAGCAGTTGGAACGGCCATCACTGCCAGCACTTCTTATATGGATCAGGTCCTAGAGGAAATCAGAGAGATCAGTGGGTTTAAGATGGTTTTAGCCAGCAACTTGGTCGATGCCACTCAAAATACAGACCTGTATGCTGACTTTTCCGCCAGCTTAAAGACCAGCATGCTCGCCCTCTCCAAAATAGCCAATGACCTCCGTTTAATGGCCTCAGGCCCACGGGCAGGCTGGCAAGAATTGGAACTGCCTCAACGGCAAGCGGGATCTTCCATCATGCCCGGAAAGATTAATCCCGTCATGGCAGAAGTCATGAACCAAATTGCCTTTCAAGTGATTGGTAATGATGCGACAGTGAGCGCTGCTGTCGAAGCTGGACAATTTGAACTGAATGTGATGGCTCCCGTCATCATCCATAATATTTTAGAGTCTGTTAGCATGATGACTCAGGGCATTAGAGTCTTCACTAACTTCTGTGTGGCGGGCATACAAGCCCATGCCGAAAATATGGAGGCTCAGGTCCAAAATTCCATCGGCATCATCACCGCCCTCTGCCCCGCCATAGGCTATGAAAAAGCTGCTCGCCTGGCCAAGGAGGCCTTGGAAACAGATCAAAATATTCCCGAGCTGATAGAAGAAAAACAACTCTTTTCTAAGGAAGAACAAGGCCGCCTACTTGACCCTATGGCCATGACCAACCCTTCTGACCAGTAAAAAAAGCTTGGCCTCTCTCGGCATCTTGCCAATGAGAGGTCAAGCTTTATTCATTTTCATTAAGCTTTTATAGCTTTAGAGCTTGGGCGAAGCTGATTTTTGAACTGTCGGATAGCAGCCCCCACACCAAAACAGACCACCAGCAGGCGAATCAGCAGGGCTAGGTATGGAATGAGGAAAAGAACTTGGAGAATGACCAGACCCAGTAAAAATGACCAAAAAGCAGCAAGCTGTTCTTTTTTCATTTTTCTAAAGAGCCAATCCCCTAAAGCTTGGGCACATATCATTTGGCTGATATAGATCAAGACCATCCACAGGGCTAAGGCCATCAAGGCGAGTGGCAAACCGACCCTTGAGAAAATCAGCAATAAAGCGAGAACAGGAAGGAGTAAGATGAAAAGGAAACCAAAAGCGAGGGACTGTAAAGGGCGGGAGAGTAAAGATTGGGAGAGATCCAACCAAAGAGATGGACGTAGCCATCTGAACACCCACCAGACCAAAACAGCAGCTAAGAGGCCCCATAAAAGATTTTGCAAGGCTTGTAAAACTTGCGTTCCTATGGAATCTTGTTGGCTAATTTGTTGGTCAAAAGCAAGTTCCCCTTTTATCTGATCAGCATTAGCGATTTGAGCTTCTTGAGGACTACTGTAATTAAAGTCCCCATCAATTTGACCCTGGTCGCTCACCGTGATTTTATCTGCTTCAGCATTCACTTGACCCCCAACCTGATCATTAATCGTTAAGTTGGAAGCTCCTGCAAAAAGATGACGTCCGATCGGCCCATCTTGATTGATGGTGACAGCTCCTAAGAATGCGTCCCGATTAATTTTGGCATCAGACCCCACCATCACATTGGCACCAACAGCAAAAACATCTCCTTCTACTTCTCCATTAATTTGAACCGTTTGACCGGCGGCAAAGACCGGACCCTTAACTTTACCATTGATGATGACCTGGCTGGCAGAGGCAAAAAGCGGACCATTGATATCGCCATCGATTTGGACCGTGTAACCGGAAGCGAAGCTAGCTCCATCGACCTGACCTTCCACCCGAACATTTTCCCCAGCAAAAAAACCTGGTTCACTAAGACTTTGATTGGCTGGCAAATTTTCCATTTCTTCAGCTTCAACGACAGGATGTAGCGGCAAACAGGCGAGAGATACGGCAAACAGAACAAAGGCTATAATCAACCGACAGATTAAATCTTTATTCAACTTTCCCATCTGTGTCCATTCCTTTCTTAGGGCAGATAGCCACCCTCTTATAAGACCATTATATCACTGCTTGCGCTCTAAAAATAGAAGGCTGTGACAATTTACACAAATTTTACAAACGTCCATTTAAAATAAAAAAGTGGATGTTTATCCACTTTTTTTAGTCTTTAAAGAGCTTGGAATTCACCGCTCGTTATATCTTGGAAATAAAATTGGTCTTTCGCCCAGTCATAACGATAAATCCCATCTAAATTGGAAAGGGCTGGGTCCGGACTATCTTGGCGAACTTCAATTTGGTAGAATTGGTCATCAACTTGGTCGACTAAGAACTGGCTTTCTCGACTTAAAGTAGGGACAGCTTTTAATAAACGGTCAATAATATCTTGATTTGTTAAGTCTGCGGCTGATTGAGCGGAAGAGTTGGCTTCATCTTTAGCAGCCAGGACTTGATTTTCTTGGCTGACTTGGGCTGATGACTGGTCTGATGGGGCTTGGGCTTTATCATCTTCCTCATCATCTTCTCCGTCCTTTTCAAGCTCATCGTCTTGCTCTTGCTGGTCATCGACTTGTTCAGTCTGGTCTCTTTCCAGCTCTTGCTCGCTAGGATTTGGGCTGGTCACAGCAGCATTTCCACACGCAAGGAGGAACAAGGCTGAAAAAGTCAGTAGAAAAGATTTTAATTTTAACATCTGTCATCACCTTCATTAATAATTTTCAAATTCACCAGTTAGCACATTTAATTTTTGCAGCTGGTTGGTGGTCTGATCCAACTTAAAAATGCCAATCAAGTTAGAAACTTCTGCATCAGCTGCTGCTTGGCTTTGGCGGATTTCCACTAAGACCTGGTCGTCAGATTCCTCTTGGATGATAAACTCATAATCTTCGGGCTGAATCCCCAGACGTTGGATAAGATGATCTAAAGCTGAGCCTTCTTTTTCGGTGGCTTTCTCGACTTGGACAGAGCTAGCCGCTTTCCAATATTCAATCTCTTGGTCACTGGCTTTTTTAATATCTTCTTGGGTCTCTTGATAATAGTCATCGGCTGCAATCTGAGAATGACGTTCAATCTTATAAGTATCGCTAGCTTCAGGGCTATGGGCATCCAAATCCGCTACTTGAGCTTGTTGGATGTGATTTTTCAACTTTTCAGCCTCATCACTTAAGCCATCTTCTTCTTCCAAAACTTTCAAACTTCCCGCTGCAGCGTCCACATGACCGGCTTCAAACTCTTCTTTGGCTTGAGCGAGCAAGTTTGGAGAAGGGGCTTTTGATTGTTCGGCTTTCTTGACCACGGGTTTTTCTTTATTTTCTTCTGCCGATTTTTCTTCTATATCCTTGCCTTCTGAGAGTTGAACCTGCCCTTTATCATCTTTTTGGGCTTGGTAGACTTTATTTTCACTATGATCTTCAATAGTTATGGGCTGAGCTGAATTCCCTTCTTTTTGGTTGTGACATCCACTTAACAAGGCAGCAGCAAAGACGAAAACTAAAAGCTTTTTCATAGACATGGTCATTGCCTCTTTTCTATTTCTTTTCTTTATTATACTTTATTTTTCCCTAAAGGTCATGGTATTCATTATAAACAAAGCGTTTGGGAACTTGATGTAATTTAGCCACTTCTTTAATTGCTTCTTTAGGGCTCAAGCCCTCCTGCTCTTCCAGCAAGTGAGCATGCTTAGCATAGGAAATAAAGCCAGCCGTCTTCTCTTGCGGGCTTGAAGCAGATGAATGGCCTTCAATCACCAAGCAAAATTCACCCCGGATATCCTGCTCAGATGCCCATTCTTCCGCTTCAGCTAGCGTCCCTCGCAAAATTTCTTCATATTGCTTGGTCAGCTCTCGAGCGATAGCTATGCGCCGCTCTTCTCCCAAAATTTGCCGGGCGTCTTTTAACATTTTTTTCAAACGATGAGGCGATTCATACAAAATAATGCTTTCTTTTTTATCTTTCAAGCTTTCTAAGGCTTGGCAGCGATCATTTTTTTGCTGGGGTAAGAAGCCATAAAAAGAAAAAGGCTGGGGAGATAAACCCGAAGCAATCAGAGCCGTAATCGCCGCATTAGCACCAGCTAAAGGAATGACTGGAATAGCATGCTGAAGGCAAGCTTGCACCCACTCATAGCCCGGATCAGAGATAATGGGAGACCCCGCATCCGAAATCAAAGCCATATCATCCCCTTGCAGGAGTCGGTCGGTTAATTCCGGAATTCTGCTTTCCTTATTGTGTTCATGGTAGGAAATCAATGGAGTTTCTAGCTCAAAGTGATTCAATAATTTAATTGATCGGCGGGTATCTTCACAAGCAATCAGGTCAACCTCTCCTAAAATTTGGATAGCGCGGAAGGTCATATCATCTAAATTACCTATGGGAGTAGGCACTAAATAGAGGCGACCCGTTGCAGCTTTTTCAAAACTTTTTTGACTATTCATCTTCATCCTCCTTCTGCATGGCTTGGTCAATAATACTGGGCTCTTTCAGGGCTGAATAGGGGGGAAGAACCCCCTGCCGGCTTAAAAATTCTTCCTTGGCTTGGCGACTTTGTTTTTTGAAGGCGTACTCGGCCTGCATGGCTAAACTTTTGCTTGGATAGGCTTCAGCATAAATCATTTTAGCAGGGCGGCGGCTGGACGGGCGGGTATATTTAGCCCCCTTACCCTCATTATGTTCAGCCAACCGTCTTTTTAAATCGGTCGTGTAGCCCCCGTAAAAACTATGGTCTTGGCAGTACAAAACATAGAAATAATTATACTTGCCCATAAATAATTTCCCTAATTTCCGGCCGGTAGTTTTCCTGCTCATCATGAACAAACAAAGGAGGAAGAACTTTCAAACCTGAAGGCTTGCCATCCTTGATCACTTCAATCAAAATCATATTGGATTCACTGTCTAGTTTAGGATAAACAAATCTAATTTTTTTAGGCATGAGACGATAGTCACGAAAGAGGTCCAACATTTCCATTAAACGAGCGGGCCGGTAGACAAAAAAGGCACGCCCTTTCATTTTCAACAGGCCACTGCTTACGCGAATGACTTCTTCCAGGTTGGTATGAATTTCATGGCGGGCAATCGCCAGATGCTGGTTCGGATTTTTACGGCTTTTTTCATGCCATTCAAAATAGGGAGGATTACAGGTCAGCACATCCACAGAATCGTGGGGAATATAAGAAAAACTATCTTTCAAAGGGCTTTCAATGATACGAATTTGTGATTCTAAGTGATTCAGCTCCACTGACCGCCGGGCCATATCTACCAAACGTGGCTGTATTTCAATAGCCGTAATCGGGCTTTTGGTCCGCTGGCTCAAAGTCAAAGGCAAGACCCCATTCCCCGAGCACAAGTCTACGATACTGGCTCGATCGTGGCTGGGAAGGTAAGCAAAATCATCTAATAAAAGAGCATCAATCGAAAAAGAAAAAACGGACGGGCTTTGGATGATATCTAAACCATAGCGCATCAACTGGTCAAGCCTTTCATCTGCTTTTAATTCAATCATGTCTTCACTTTCTCCATTCTTTCTTTTTATTGGCAAGAAAACAGGGACTGCGACTCCACGGTCACAGCCCCTTTCCTTTAATTATTAACGATTTGACCGGTCACCATAAATCACATCAATGCAAAAAGCACATGGCTCGTCTTCCACCCGCCGTGAGCCGTAAAACATATTGCAGACGTGGAAGCCGTCCTCATATAATTTTTCTAAATTTTGGCGTGAGCGGGACATGGTCGGTTGTTGGTCATCTTCATTAGCGGCTTGTTCAAAATCTGTCAACCGATCTCTTAAATTCTTATTCTCAATCGAGAGGTTATTATTTTCTTTGACTAAGTCTTCAAACTCTTTTCTTAATTCCTGTATTTGTCGAAGTGTGGCTTCTGCTTCTTTCTCCAATTGCAAAAAGCGGTCATATAATTGAGCTTTTTCTACATTATTGAAGTCCATCGCCACCATCCTTTCAATACACTCTTTATCTCTTAGTATAACATCTTTGGCTGTTTTTCGCTATGGTTAATCGACCCCAGCACAGCACAGATAGAAATATTCCAAGACAGACTGAAAAGATACATAAGATTGAAACATCTTGATAGCCTGCAAGAGAGATTCCAACTGATGGGACAGGCGGTAAAGCTTGAGATTTCCATCGTTTTCACCCGCTTGAATGCTTTTTTTCAAGTCGATGCGGAAGAAAGCGAGTAGAATATTCAAAGCTTGGCTTTGCTGCTGGCGGTTGGAATAAGACACTAATTCTTTTTGAATATAAGGATAGGCTCGGTCGGACTCTTCTTGAATATAACGGTAAAAACGTTCCAACTTATTCACAGCCTCTAGAAATTCTTCATCGGCTGCCCATTCTTGTGCTTGCTCTTGATCTTGTGTCAAATAGGCCAATAAGAGGGAGAGCTTTTCATCTGCCACCAAGGTTTGAATTTGCTGATAGCGCTCTTCGATGGGAAGGGCTTGGAAATGAACCAGCTGACAACGGGACTGGATGGTTGGTAAAATTTGACTTTTAGAAGTGCTTAAAAGCAAAAGCAAGCTATCATCTTGGGGTTCTTCCAATAATTTTAAAAGGGCATTCGCAGCTGAGGCGGTCATTTTTTCAGCCTGGTCAATGATCACCATCTGCCCCTGATCTTCCATAGCCGTTTGCGATAAGCGCTGGATGAGAGATCGAATGGCATCCACTTTGATAGACGTATCATCCGCTTTGATATAGATCAGGTCTGGGTGCTGGCCCTCTTCAATCCGCCGGCATTGGTAACAGTGGCCACAACTTTCTAAAGGAGCATGCTCCTGCTCACAAAACAAGGATTGGGCCAATTGCAGGGCAAATGCCAACTTGCCAGAGCCATGAGGACCTTCAAACAAATAAGCGTGCCCTAAATTATTTTTTTCAAGCACACGCTCAAAAAATATTCTGTTTTTTTCATTAGCTGCAGTCATGATTGGCCACTCTCTCACTAAATTTTATGAAATTGATCAACATCTAAAACAAAAACTACGGCGCCTCCTACTTCGACTTCAATCGGCTGTGACATGCCGAATTCCACTGAAAAATCAAAGCGTGAGACTGGGGCCATGGTTTGGTGAATTTTACGCTTAGAACAAGTATTTTCATAAATGGCTAGGGTCTTGTCGACTTGATCATCTTCTACCCCTGATAAAAAGGTGGTATTGCCGGACCGCAAGAATCCTCCCGTGGAAGCTAATTTAGTCACACCAATTTGATTTTCGATGAGTTTTTTCTCCAAACGTCTGCCATCGTCTTCATTCACAATACCCACGATTAATTTCATTGTTTTCCTCCTTTTGGAAAATGCTTGGTAATAATAGCTAAACAATCCGCGACCACCTGATCAAAGTCTTGATCCCCTTGGACTAAGAGCATACGTTCAGAAAAGCGTTCCAATAATTCCAAATAGCCTTGGCGAACTCGCCGGTGAAACTCTAATTTTTCCTGGTCCAAGCGATTAATCTGATCGGGATGGCGATTCTGTTCAATCCGCTGTAAGCCGACTTCCGCTGGCACATCAATATAAAGGGTCAAATCCGGCCAAAGCTGGTTAATGGCAAAATGATTGATTTGGTAAATGGCTTCTGGACCAATTTCTCGACCATATCCCTGATAAGCAATGGAACTGTCTACATAGCGGTCAGAAACCACCACTTCTCCCTTTTCTAGGGCGGGTATGACCATTTCCGTCACATGCTGGCGACGGCTGGCGGCAAATAAAAGAGCTTCCGTCCGCTCATCCATGGCTGTGTGCTGGGGATCCAGCATGACCCGTCGAATATCTTCAGCAATGGGACTTCCGCCAGGCTCCCGAGTATAATGAACAGGGCAGTCAAAATGATCAGCCAGGGGGTGCTTTAAGGCTTGAATCACGCTGGACTTACCTGAACCATCAGGCCCTTCAAAACTAATAAAAATACCTTTTTGCATTCTTTACTCCTCATGATTGGCTCTTTTACCTTAAAAAACTACCGGCAAGTCTGCCGGTAGTTCTCAACTTAAATTTCTTGCCGGCCTTCAATGGCTTTTAACAAAGTCACTTCATCAGCATATTCAATATCACTCCCCGCAGATAAACCATGGGCGAGACGCGTCACTTTAATGCCCGAAGGCTTAATCAGCCGTGACAAATACATGGCTGTTGCTTCCCCTTCAGAAGTGGCATTAGTGGCTAAGATTACTTCATTAATTTTTTCATCTTCTTGTAAGCGTTTAATCAGCGAGGCCACATTAATATCTTCTGGTCCTGTCCCATCCATTGGAGATAAGACTCCCTGGAGGACATGGTAGAGCCCTTGATATTCTCTCATTTTTTCAAGGGCCATCACGTCCTGTGAACTTTCAACAACTAAAATGATCTGCTGGTCTCGATTAGGATTAGAACAAATATCGCAAGGATCCTCTGCAGTTATCGTTCCACATATCGAACAAAAGTCGAGATCTCTCTTCACGCTAATCAAGGCTTTGGCGAAATCGGTCACATCTTTTTCTTCCATGTCGACCGTGTAAAAAGCTAGACGTGCAGCTGTTTTACTCCCGATTCCGGGCAATTTCATAAAAGAATCCATTAACTTGGATATGGGCTCAGGATAAAACATCAGTCATCTTTTCTCCTCTAGAAACCAGGCATGCCAGGGATATTAAAGGCATCGGTATACTTGCTCATTTGCTTATCTGTTTCTTCTTGTGATTGTTTGATAGCATCATTGACTGCAATGACAATCAAATCTTCTAGCATTTCAGGATCTTCAGGATCGATTAATTCCGGATTAATCTTGATGGATTGGAATTGATCAGTTCCTTTAATGGTCGCTTGAACCAAGTCGCCTTGAGCCTTACCGACAAATTCTGTCTGATCTAATTGCTCTTGAGTTTTATCCATTTCTTTCTTCATTTTTTTCATTTTTTTCATCATACTTTGCATATTTCCACCGCGCATGGCACTCTCTCCTTTATTCTTTCATTTTTTTATTCATCTTTAATATGAACGACATCTTCACCGAACAGTTCAAGGGCTTGATCAACCACTTCCTGCTTTTCTTCTTCTTCTTTTTGTTCCTCTTGGTCAGCCTCCTTCACTAAATCGGAAGAAGGAGAGGAGTCAGCCGCCTGACTTTTCATTTGATTAATAAAGTCTTGGCGTATATTTGGCCACTGCTTTTCGGTGACATAAACCAAGCGGCAGGATTGCCCCCGTATTTTTTGGATAAAGTGGTTCATTTCTTCTTCTAAGACCTCATTTTCAGAGGCTTTTTGGCTCAATATATCATATTGAAAGCTAATCACGGCACCGCTCGGGCTAGCCGCCACCGGTTGAGACGCACGAATCAGAGCTCGACCGGTTGTTGGCAGGGCATTGAGAAGGTCTGGCCACAACTCTTTCATCGCCTTAAGGTCTTCACGGGTAGCTTCTTTCAAAACCTCAAAGATTTGAGTTTTATTAGCCTGGAAAGAAATTTTACCGCTTGAAGTTGCCTTGGATTTTTTAGGCGCTGAACGGCTGGCCGTTTGATTCAATTTTGTTGGCGTGCTTTCTTCCAACTTTTTCATCTCAGCTTGTAAGTGGGTGAGTTGCTTTTGCATGCTCTCCATCACGGCCAAATCAGCTTCCGAAAGACCAGCAGCACTTGAATCGGCACTCGCTTTTTGAAGGTCCGCCTGGGTCAACTGTATGGTCGCCACTTCTAGATAGACAGGGGCATGATTGGACAGGCGTAAATCATGTTGAGTTCGGTTGAATACTCTTATAATATCGTACAAAAATTGAGGGTCAAGGGCTTGGCTCAGTTCTTGAAATGCTTCCGTAAGCCGTGCTCTTTTCAATAGTTCCTGTTCATTGGGACTTTGTTGATGGACTAACACATCCCGGCAAAAAATAATGACATCATCCGTAAAGCGTTGAGGGTCTTTTCCTTCTTTTAAAACTTCTTGCAAAAGGGTTAAAGCTTCTTCGGCATCCCCTTGATTCAAAGCTTGGATGTAATCTTCTAACAGCTCTTGGGTCAAGGCCCCTGTCACCAGCAAGGCATCTGCCTCAGTGACCTGCCCATCCGCAAAGGAGATGGTTTGGTCGAGGATACTCAAGGCATCCCGCATGCCCCCTTCAGCTGCTTGGGCAATCAGAGCTAGCACTTCTGGTTCATAAGATTGGTCTTCTTCTGCCATCACCTGCTCCATACGCTCCACCATCGATTTTTCATTGATGCGTTTGAAGTCAAAGCGTTGGGTTCGTGAAATGATAGTCAGAGGAATTTTATGGGGTTCGGTGGTCGCCAGGATAAAAATCACATGAGCAGGAGGTTCTTCTAAGGTTTTTAAGAGGGCATTAAAAGCCCCTTGAGATAACATATGGACCTCGTCAATGATATAAACCTTATAAGAGGCTTGAGTCGGCGCATAGTTGGCTTTTTCACGGATGTCGCGAATTTCTTCCACCCCATTGTTAGAAGCCGCGTCAATTTCAATCACATCATTCAAGGCCCCTTTGGTAATAGCCTGGCAAATGTCGCACTGATTGCAAGGCTCACCATCTTGTTGGTGTGGGCAGTTAATAGCCTTAGAAAATATTTTAGCGGCAGAGGTTTTACCTGTTCCTCGAGGACCGGTAAATAAATAGGCATGGCTGGTTTTATTTTCAGCAATGGCATGTTTTAAAGTTCGAGTGATCGTTTCTTGGCCCACAATATCATCAAAACGTTGTGGACGATAAACGCGATACAAGGCTTGATAAGTCATCCCCATCCTCCTTTTACTGTCAGCTTCTATTATAACAAAGATAAGGGGCAAGAATAGAATGAAATCGAGCAATCCTTAAAAATAAAAAGAGCTGGATTCGATGGTCCAACTCTTTACTTTGGCTAAAAGCCCTTATATTTTATGTAACACACGGCACATGGCAAGCTAATGCTTAGTGCTGCTTCGATCAAGACCTGACACGGTTCACACGCCAACCATTGCCGTATGCATTTTTCATTATACATAAGTCTCCAGCTTTTGTCTAATTTTCCTCTCGTCCTTTTTCTAATGCTTAGCTTGGCGTTCTGACCGTAATATATTGGCTGAACGGCCAAAAGCTTTCCAAACATTGCCATCGGAATAGACCAATAAGTTTGCCCGATAAAAGACCAAGGTGAGGACTAAAACGGCCATCATAAACAAAATGTTAAAAAGAATAGATAACCATATGCCACCCAGACTCACGGTTTCGCTTAAAATACGGATAGGCATGGTAAAAGGTGAAATCATCGGGATGTAAGACGATATTGTCACTAATTCATGTTGGGGTTGGGTCAGGCCAAACATTGAAGCAAACAAGCCCAGCATGCCGACAATCACGATAGGGCTGACCGCTTTTTGAGCGTCTTCAACTGAGGAAGAGGCCGACCCTAAAAAGGCTGACAGGATGACATAAGTCACAATACCGATGAGAACAAAGACCAATAAGTAAATATTCAAAACAGACACAATTTCTTGCCATGACACCATTTGTAATAGCTCTTGAACCATGTCCATCTCTTTAATCAGCTGGAAGCCGAGCAAGAATAAGAGAGCGTAGATAACAAAATGAATCACTAGCATGATAAACACCGCTAACATTTTCCCTAAAAAGTGGACATTAGAAGTGGTCGAGGACAAGATGACTTCCATCACTCGCGTACCTTTTTCAGTCGCCAGGTCATTGACAATAATGGAAGGATAGAAAATAATCACGATATAGATAACAAAGGACAGAACATAGGAGATAACCGACGTGACGATCATATTCGAGCCTTCTTCTTTCAATTGGCCGTCTTCAACAACCTTGCGTGACTGTTCCAAAGGCACTTCCTCTGTTAATTGGGCGAGCTCTGCAGGATCCACTCCACTTTCAAGGGCGCGGCTCTGCATCTGAAATTGGTTTAAGAAGGCCGATAGAATTTGTGAGCTATAAGCAGAATCTTGCAAACTCATGGTATGGATCATTTCAGCCTGCATATCAGTGGGGGTCCCACTCAGCAAGACAAAACCATCAATATCACCCTCTGCTAGGGCCTTTTCAGCCTGGTCAGCCGTTTGAATATCTTCATCAACCCTTAAACCTTCGACCGACTGCAGCTGCTGGCTAAAACCATCCATATCACTCACAACGACCAATGACAGATCATCATCTGATTGGCTGGAGAAGTAACCAATAGCAAAAATGATGGCAAAAATAATCAGCGGAAAGAGAATCATAAACCAATAATTAAAAGACTTCATATTTTTAGCTAAGGATTGTTTGGCTACCGTCCAAGCTTTAGTCATTTAACTCACCCACTTTTATTTTGAATATTTCGTTTAGACTTGGCGCTTGCTGGCTAAAAGTTTGTACATAGCCAGATTGACTGACCCGGTCAAAAACTGCCTGGCCAGCTTTGGGATCAGATAAAGTCAAACGCAAACGGCCGTGGTCATGCTCCACAGCGGACTCTACCCCTTCAATGGCTAACAAATCAGTCAGTGGCACTTCTGTTTCTAATTCTACTCGGGTGCGGCCGAAGGAATTTCGGATATCTTCAACAGACCCTTTGAGGCTTTCTTTCCCATTAATCAGCATCAACACTTGATCACACAACTGCTGGACATTATCCATATTGTGGCTAGAAAAAATAATACAGGCGCCCTCATCCTTAGCTTGCTGGATGGCTTGAATCAATAAGTCCGCATTGACTGGATCCAAGCCGGAGAAAGGCTCATCCAAAATAATCAACTCTGGACGGTGAATCAGGGTATTAATCATTTGAATTTTTTGCTGATTTCCTTTGGATAAGCTCTTCACCTTATCTGTCTTTTTACCTTTTACAGCAAATTTTTCTAACCAGATGGGGATTTCTTTTTTTATATCTGCTTTTTTCTGATCATTTAAGGCTGCAAAGTATAAAATCACTTCTTCTAAAGTCATATCTAAAAACAGCCCACGTTCTTCAGGCAGATAACCAATCCGATTTAAATCCTTAGAATCGATGGCTTGCTGGTTCCAAAGCACAGCCCCTTGGTCAGGCGTTAATAAATTCAAGATGATACGAAAAGTTGTGGTTTTTCCTGAACCGTTCGGACCAATCAAACCTAAAATTTTACCAGGGTCAATGCTGAAATTTAATTGATCAATGGCTTGTACATCACCAAAAGATTTAGATAGATTTTGAACATTTAACATGTTAGCCTCCTTTATCGCTTCATTTTGTCCTACATGGCTTGACTTTAACTTTTTCTTTTCTTCCGCTTTTGCCTGAGGTCTTTAAAAAAGTCTTTTAACAATTGACTACATTCTTCAGCCAACAGGCCAGTTTCGAGTTGACAGCGGTGGTTGAGCTCTTCTCTTTGAACCAAGTTTAAGATACTTCCCGCCATCCCGCTTTTAGGGTCAGAAGCCCCCACATATAGCTCGGGAATCCGTGCCAAGACAATAGCGCCTGCACACATGGAGCAAGGTTCAAGGGTGACAAAAAGTTGGCAGTCTTCCAGCCGCCAATTATCTAGATATTCATTGGCTTGGCGGATAGCGATCATTTCGGCATGGGCTGAGGCCTGTCGGTCCATCTCTCGCCGATTATGGCCATAGCCAATCACTTTTCCTTGGTGAACAATGACACAACCAATGGGGACCTCCCCCATTGAAGCCGCTACTTTAGCCTGATCAATGGCCATGGACATCCATTTTATTTTTTCTTTTTCTTCGATTGGATTCACCTTCTGTCCCTCTACAACATCCATGAAAAAAGAAAGGTTGTGATGTTTCAATCACAACTTTTCTTTATATTGAACCCTAAACTAATTCATTAGACTTTGGGCATAGTCTAAAAGCTGGTCTCTAATTTCAACTGTCCAATCTTTGATGTCATCCCCATAATCACTAAATTGGTTTTTAACACTGTCAAAGCGATCGGCAGTATCTAATAAATTATTAATCTCTTCATTACCCATACGGTCAATGGCTTTCATAGCTTTTTGACTGCCATTTAAATGGTTACGGACAAAATATTTGGCACGTTGGCGGTTAACGGTCGCTTTAGCGCCTTCTTGTACATCATCATCGGTTAAAAAGTAAATGGCTGCACCAACAGCTACACCAATTCCTAGTCCAATCAAGGCTTTTCTTAAATCGTTATTCATTATCCTCTTCCTTTCTTCATCAGTTCGTATTTTATCAAAAATGAAGAAAAAACGGTAGCCTGAACCGGGTTTTTATAAGCTAGTCTAATAAGCTTAGACTTTGATGAAAACTTTATATAAGTAAGTCATTAATCTTCTCAAGCCAACAGAAAAAGGTTAAGTTAAAGCCATAGAGATTATCCTTTAGGAGGGATTTTATATGGCAAACTTTAAAGAAATTAATGAAAATAGTGGTCAAAACACCAAAAAATTAGCTGAATTATCACCTGACGTGATGGCGGCTTTCGGTCAAATGGATGAAAAACATTTCGAAGGTGACGTATTGGATGATGCTACCAAAGAATTAGTTTTCCTTGCTTTCTCTATTGCCTTACACTGCGAACCATGTATTGGGGCTCATATGCAACGCTATATTGATGCTGGTGGTAGCCGCGACATGCTGAAAGAATTAGCTGGGATTGCGATTATCATGCATGGCGGACCTGGATCTGTCTATGCGGGTAAAGTCATTGAAGCTTTTGACCAATTGTCCGAATAAAAAATTAAAAGAGCTGCCTACATGAAGGCAGCTGTTTTATGCAAGCATCTTCAGCCATCAAGATGGGCTGGAAAATGAGAAAAAGAAAAGAGACCTGACTGAGTCAGGTCTCACTTTTTTATTTGATTTATTTAACACTTGCTGCGCGGTCTTCCGCATGTTCACGGACACGCAGGGTAATTTCTCCCTTGCTAGCCCCCAAAGTAATCTTGTCACCTGGACCAATGCGGCCAGATAAAAGAGCTTCACTCAAGCGGTCTTCAATTTCCGTTTGAATGGCTCGTTTGAGTGGGCGGGCACCGTATTCAGGATTGTATCCTTTTTCAGTGATAGCTTCCACGCAAGCTGGGGTAATGTTAACATCAATATCCATATCAGCTAATCGTTTCTCCATGCCGACCATCAATAATTTAACAATTTCTCCTAATTGCTCTTTATTCAAGGAGTGGAAGACAATGGTTTCATCGATACGGTTTAAGAATTCAGGCTTGAAGTTGTCTTTGACTTCTTCCATCACTCGTTTTTCCATGCGTTCGTCATCGTATTTTCTGGCTTCTGTTTCAAAACCAACCACTTTCTCATCGCGAATGGCGGTCGCTCCCAAGTTGGAGGTCATGATGAGAATGGTATTTTTAAAGTCGACTTCTCGTCCTTTGGTATCCGTTAGCATACCATCATCTAAGACTTGTAAAAGCATGTTAAAAACGTCCACATGAGCTTTTTCTATCTCATCAAAGAGGATAACAGAATATGGTTTTTGGCGAACCCGTTCCGTTAATTCTCCCCCTTCTTCATAGCCCACATAGCCTGGAGGCGACCCAATTAAACGACTGGTCGCAAATTTTTCCATATATTCGGACATATCGACACGAATGAGATGGTCTTCTGATCCAAAAACAGTGGCTGCTAAAGCCTTGGCTAGCTCTGTTTTACCAACACCTGTTGGCCCTAAGAACATGAAGGAGCCAATAGGTCGTTGCGGGTCTTTCACCCCACTGCGAGCGCGACGGATAGCTTTAGAGATAGCTTCAACCGCCTTATCTTGACCAATGACCCGCTCATGCAAGCGGTCTTCCAGCTGCATCAAACGCTCGCCTTCTTTTTCTTCCATTTGGCTGACAGGAATACCCGTCCAGTCGGCTAGAACTTCCGCCACATCCTCTTTACTCACTTCGAGTAGATGATCATCCTCTTCTTCCAAATCATCCATTTTTTGGCGCAGTTCTTTTTCTTCCAAGCGGATCTGAGCAGCCTTTTCAAACTCTTGGTCTAAAATAGCTGATTCTTTCCGTTTGGCTAATTCTTCCAAGGCTTGGTTGCTTTGGTTATAAGGCGTTTGTTCAACAGCAGCATCAATACGAATCTTAGCAGCTGATTCATCAATTAAATCGATGGACTTATCCGGTTGCTGGCGGCCAGACAGATAACGGCTGGACAGTTTGACTGCAGCATCAATGGCTTCATCAGTAATCACCAATTGATGGTGGTTTTCATATTCTGGTCGTAGCCCTTTCAAAATACCAACCGTCACTTCATCCGTTGGAGGATCCACGATAATTTTAGCAAATCGTCTTTCAAGGGCAGCATCTTTTTCGATATATTTCTGATATTCATCAAATGTGGTCGCACCGATAGTCTGCAATTCACCTCGTGCCAAAGCAGGTTTAATGATGTTGGAAGCGTCAATAGACCCTTCAGCCCCTCCTGCTCCAATGATGGTATGCAATTCGTCAATAAAAATAATCACTTGCTTATCTTCACGAATTTCATCCACAATGGTTTTCATACGCTCTTCGAATTCGCCTCGGTATTTGGTCCCTGAAACGAGAGATCCCATATCCAAGTTCATCAAACGCATGCCTTTTAAGTTATCAGGGACTTCATTATCCACTATGCGTTGGGCTAAGCCTTCCGCAATAGCTGTCTTACCGACTCCAGGTTCTCCGATGAGGACAGGATTATTCTTTGTCCGACGACTCAAGACTTGAATCATGCGGTGAATTTCTTTATCCCGAGCAATAACCGGATCTAATTCCCCTGTTCTCGCCATTTCCGTTAAATCCCGGGCTAAAGAATCTAGAGTAGGGGTTTTGGAATTGGACATCATTTTATCCGCTTTAGGATTTTGGCGGGCTTTGCGCTTATGATTGGCCTGGCCGGCTTGCTTGCCGCTCATTTTACGCAGGACCATTTTACGAATCTTGGTCAAATCAATTCCCAAATTCTCTAAAATTTTTGCCGATAAGATTTCTTTATCTCGCAACAACCCTAAAAGAAGATGCTCCGTGCCGACTAAGGGTGTTTCCAATCGACGAGCTTCGTCAGTCGCATAGGTAATCACTTTTTTAGCACGTGGAGAATAGGATAAGATTTCGTCTTCCGTCATATTTTCTGCGGGGCCATAGCCTGCAAAATTTTCAATTTCTTCACGAACGTCCTGCTCACTTAAATTGAGCTGGCGTAAGGTCGTTCCGGCAATTCCTTCTTCCTGGATTAAACCTAGAAGGATATGTTCGGTTCCAATAGTTCGGTGGCGGAATAAACGCGCCTCTTTTTCAGCTTGTGTGAGGGCTTGCTTGGCTTTTTCTGTAAATAATTCATTCATGGTTGATCGCCTCCTATAAAGCTTGGTTTTGTTTGGCGGTTAAGAGCAATTTTTTTAATAAGTTTGCGCGGACCTGGTCGCGGACGTGTGGATTTAATCCTTCAAAAATAAGATTATCCATCGCCGCCTCCAACAAGACCGCTTGGCTATCTTGAATGATCTGCTGGTGGGCAAGATGTTTAATATAGCCAATGGCGTCTCGTTCAGAAATACTAGATCCTATCGTATCAAACAAGGTCTGAAGCTTTTGTTGGTCATCGACATAATTCATCTCTTGTATGCGGATATATCCTCCGCCCCCTCGCTTACTCTCTACAATATAGCCTTGTTTAATGGTAAAACGTGTGTTGATTACATAATTAATCTGAGAAGGAACACAGTTGAAAGTATTTGCGATTTCATTTCGTTGAATCACAATGGAATCCTTCTGACTTAGAATCTCTTTCAAGTATTCTTCAATAATATCTGACATACTTTTCTTAGGCATTGACCTGTCCCCCCTCTGCATTTTGACTTTCTTTGACTAATATTTATTATAACTGATTTAAAGGGAGAATTAAAATATTTTATCCAGAATTGATACTAGATTATCGCTACCTTCTAAGACTAAATCCTCCTCTTAAAATAGAAGAAAGCTAAAGTTAAATCAAAATAGCGGCAATGATAGAAAAAACCACCATTAAAAACGGTGGTTTCATGCTCTAATGATGAGCTTTATTCTCATTTATCGCACGGCTAGAAATATATAAACGCTAATCGTATTAAAATATTTCATACAGCCATAGATTGAGTTGAATGCACTTAGGCGATTAGACTCATTCCTCTTGCTAGTGATTTGATTCAACAAGCTCAACTAGCCAATGAAGGCTTTACACACCCGAGAGGACTTGAACCCCCAACACTCGGAGCCGAAATCCGATGCTCTATCCAATTGAGCTACGGGTGCATGCATGCCGGCTAAAGGACTTGAACCCTCGACCCTCTGAGTACAAATCAGATGCTCTACCAACTGAGCTAAGCCGGCATCAAAAAGATTCGACTTCTATATATTACCATTTTTAGAAAAATAAACAAGTCTTTTAAAATTGGGTTGAAAATCTTGTCGTTCTCAAGCCACTCCCATGAATCAAGCTTGTCCGACGCTCTTTTTGAATTTGTTTCCTTTCAGCCTCTCCTCAGAGGATGAACTTCTCTCATAAAAAAACAGTACCCAGATATCCGGGCACTGCTTATCATCAGTAAAAATAGCTTTAGTATGGTTTTAAAACTAGTCTTGCTCTCTGTTTATTTGTATTTTTCTTCTAATTTAGACATCCAGGCCCCAATGGCTGCTCCCGCTAGGAAGGTCAGCAGGCAGGCCATGTAAGATCCCCATCCAAAACCAGCATAGTCGGTAGGAATAATCATGACCGTTGAGGCCAAGACCACTCCAAAAATAAAGTGATAAAACTGGCTGTAATAATTGTCAAAGATTTTTTCAATGACTTTAGCAAGGGAGAAGAGGGTAAGCAATCCCCCGATAGCTAGAGGGATCAGAACAGACAGGTCAAAATTCTTAAAACCATCTGCCATCGCCCCGTACAAGCCCATATAAACGATAAAATTAGACGGGCTTAAGCCTGGCACCAAGGCACCGAGAGCAACAAAAACCCCACATAAGAGGAAGGACCAAAAAGAAGGTGGAACCTGGCCACCAAATAGTTGGTTACCAAATCCAAGCAAGACTAAGCCAAAAATAAAGGCTAAGATTAAAATTAACATGTCCTGCTTATCGCGCCCTTGCTCACCCGCTTCTTGCCATAAGGAGGGGATCATGCCCGCAATGGCCCCAACAAAAAACCAAATGGAGATGGTGGCGTAATTTTCTAAAGCAAAACTTACCACGAAGGATAAGAGAAAAATTCCAAAAAAGGCCCCTAAGCCCACCGGTAGGAAAAACTTGATGTTTTTCTTAAAATTTTCAGTGATGTTAGCGATGAATTTAATCATTCGCTCATAAATACCAAAAATAGCGGCTAGGGCCCCACCACTCACACCTGGGATTATAAAGCCAGATCCAATAAACATGCCTTTAACAAAACGAAATAACCAACTTTGATTATCTTGATTTTCTTGGTCCGTCATATCTTTCAACCTTTCACTACATCATCTTCTGTTTCATCTTCGTCCATCACTTTTTCAATGATCTCTTCCGCATCTTCATGCCGATCATCAAAGGCCTCAGGCAAGTCTCGGCTTTCATAATTCAGACCTTCTTGACCAAAAAAGTGATTATAACGATCTTTGAATTTCTGGAACCAGTATACAACTAAGACTTTAAGAATTGCATAAATCGGAACCCCAAAAATCATTCCAAACACACCCATAATATCTCCCGCAACGAATAAAACAACCATAATCGTTAGGGGGTGGATGCTGAGTTGCTGGCCCATAATATTAGGTTGGAGAATGTTCCCTTCCACAAATTGAGCAATCACCCAAACAATGATTAACTTCAATACCATAAACCAAGAATCAAAAGCGGCAACAATTAATGCCGGGATAAACGAAAGGGTCGCTCCAATATAAGGAATAACACTGAGCAAACCAGTGGCTATGGCTAAAATACCGGCATAATTTAAACCGATAATCTTAAACCCGATATACACCATCAGCCCTTCCGCTGCCGCCACTAACAATTGACCTTGGACATAAGACCCCACTTGTTCACTCATTTGCTTACCAATGCGGATTAAATTTTTCCGCCAGGCAGGAGGGACAATGGAGATAAAAGTCTCCGCAAATTCTTGATCGTCCTTTAATAAAAAGAACAAAACAATAGGAACGAATACCATCGTCACGACCACATTGGTCACGCTACTCACGACACTGGAAAGACCAGTGAGTCCATTTTGTAAGAACATCATGGCTTTTTCAGGTAGGGAGCCAATCCAATCTTGCAAGCGTAAGACCACTTGGCTGAATTCATCACTGGCCGCTACCCTTTCCAATTGCGGTAAAATGGCATTAGAAATCTGCTCAATATAAGTCGGAAAAGCATTCAGAAAGCTTTCAATCTGATCAATCAATGAGGGAATAGCTGCACTCAACCCCCATACCAGCAGCAAAGCCAAGACGATATAAAGAATTGCAATGGCAAGCACTCGTGGCACGCCTTTTCTTTCAAAAAAAGTAATAACAGGATTAAATAAGTAATAAAAAATGGTAGCAATCACCAGTGGAATCAACACATTAGATAATATCACCGTGATCGGGTAAAAGATAAAATCCAGCTGTTGAACGAGCAGTAAAGCCACAGCAGTTAAAATGATCACGACCAAAGTAAAGATTAAATTTCGTCCGCCTAAAAACTTGATCCATTTGCTTGATTTATTCATATCAATAAACTCCCGTTTTATTGGTCTAAAGGACGCATGGTAGGGAAGAGTAGGACATCACGAATCGATTGGGAGTCAGTTAAGAGCATCACCAAACGATCAATCCCAATTCCCAAGCCGCCAGTTGGTGGCAGACCATAAGACATGGCTTCCAGATAATCTTCATCAATACCGTGAGCTTCGTCATTCCCTTGGTCTCTTTCAGCATCCTGTTGGAGGAAGCGAGAACGTTGATCAGCAGGGTCATTTAACTCACTGTAAGCGTTAGCATATTCATGGCCCGCGATAAATAATTCAAAGCGGTCGGTGAAGCGCTCATCTTCTTTATTCTTTTTAGCTAAAGGGGACACTTCGATAGGGTGCCCGTAAATAAAGGTCGGCTGAACAATCTTATCTTCAACGTACACCTCAAAAAACTCATTTAAAACATGACCGGCTGTCGCATATGGAGGAACCGGAACTTGGTGTTCTTCTGCGAGTTGGCGAGCTTCTTCGTCACTATATTCTTGCCAGAAGTCCACTCCTGTCGCTTCTTTCACTGCATCTGCCATATGTTGACGTTTCCAAGGGGCCGCTAAATTAATCTCTTGGTCATTATAGCTGATGGTGGTTTGGCCGTTGACCTGCTCACAAACCGTTGAAATGAGGTCTTCAGTTAAAGCCATGACCTCCTCCATTTGATGGAAGGCCGTATAAAGCTCAAGCATGGTAAATTCAGGGTTATGGGTGGTGTCAATTCCTTCATTACGGAAGACCCGACCGATTTCATAAACATTTTCCATGCCACCAATGACCAAACGTTTCAAATGCAACTCTAAGGCTATGCGCATATATAAATCGATATCTAAAGCATTGTGGTGGGTGACGAAAGGACGAGCACTGGCCCCACCAGCTTCAGCTTGTAAAATAGGAGTTTCGACTTCTAAATAACCCAAATCATTCAAATGATGGCGGATAGCGGAAACAATTTCACTCCGTTTAACAAAACGGTCAAAGCTTTCCTCATTAGCAATCAGGTCTAAATAACGTTGGCGATAAACTTGGTCCACGTTGGATAAGCCATGGTATTTATCAGGCAAAGGATGCAGGGACTTAGTTAAGAAGGTATAGTCATCCACACGGACAGATAATTCTCCCGTATTCGTCTTCATTAGACTTCCTTCTGCCCCTACAAAATCCCCTAAATCCGTAAGGTCATTAAAGATAGAAAATTCATCTTCACCTAAGGTATCTTTGCGGATATATAATTGAATGCTGCCTTTTGAATCTTTCAAGTCAGCGAAACCAGTTTTCCCACTGCCACGTTTAGACATCATCCGTCCTGATACTTTTACCCGGATATCTTTTTCTTTTAACTCTTCTTTTTCATAGCCGTCATAGGCCTGGTGAAGTTCCTGGCTAGTATGAGTTCGTTCAAAGGCTTGGCCATAAGGGTCGATGCCTCTGTTTTTTAATTCTTCTAATTTTTCTTGTCTTACCTGAATTTGATCATTCAAATGTTGCGTTTCTTGTTCAGTCATTTGTTTCCATCCTTTCTATTCTACTTTTTATTTCAAATTATTGTTTGGCTCGTTCTTGCCGTCTTTGCTGTCTTTTTAGCAAGCGCTCTTCCGCACGTTCAGCGGCCTGGCGGAGTTCTTTGATTTGTTCTTCTGGATCTTCCATTTCATTAATAGCCACTTTTACCTTAGCAGCTCCAGGAAAACCTTTGAGATAGTATGAAGCTTGTTTGCGGAATTCTCGAGCAGCTGTCGACTCCCCTTTTAATTTTACCAAGCGTTGGAGGTGGTTAACAGCCGTTTCCATTCGTTCAGTGGGCGATTGGCCCTCCAATAATTCGCCTGTTTCTAGGTAGTGAACCATTTGGTGGATCATATAGGGATCTCCTAGAGCAGCACGTCCCACCATGACAGCGTCCACACCACTTTCTTCCAGCCTTTGCTTAGCCAATTGGGGGCTGGAAATATCTCCATTCCCTACAAATGGAATGCTCAGGTGTTGGCGGACTTCTTTAATAATATCCCAATCCGCTTGGCCTTCATACATCTGCATACGGGTGCGCCCATGCATGGCTACAGCAGAAGCTCCGGCTTTTTCAGCGGCTAGGGCATTTTCAACTGCATAAACGCTATCTTCATCCCATCCGGTCCGCATTTTCACAGTCACAGGCAAGGACACCGCGTCCACCATGGCTGAAACCAATTCATAAATGCTATCAGGGTGAAGCAGCCATTTACTGCCAGCATCGTTTTTTGTGATTTTGGGAACGGGACAGCCCATATTGATATCAATGATAGCCGCTTTTGTATGGTCTTCAATAAATTTTGCCGCTTCCACCATAGTGTCAATCTCTCCCCCCATGATCTGAATACTTAAGGGGTACTCGCGTTCTTCAATATGAAGCATTTTTAATGTTTTTTCATTGCGGTGGATTAAAGCCTTATCAGAGATCATTTCACAAACCACTAAGCCTGCTCCAAAATCTTTGACTGTCGTCCGAAAAGCCGCATTAGATACGCCGGCCATTGGGGCGACCACGATTGGGTTTGGAATTTCCACGTCTCCAATTTTCCACATGACTGTCACTCCTTTACATGCAATTACACGCATTATTTTAACACAATTAGTACTTATTCTACAGAGCCCAAGCTTTACTCTCAAGTCCTAAGACCCTAAAAGAAATAAAATAAGCTGCGACAGCAGTCACAGCCAAAAATAATCATTAAAATTTTCTAAACCGTTGCCAGCGTCTTTCTAAACGTTCCCTAGGATCTTCTAGGCCTAAACGGTCAAAGGCCTGCATGATGTCGAGAGCTAGAGATTGGGCCAATTCTTTCTTCGACAAGGGCTGACCCTCTTCATCATGTTCACTCACTATTTTTTCAATCACGGCTAAGTCTTTTAATTCCTGGGCCGTTAATCTCATCTGCTTGGCGGCTTGGCGAAACTTAGAAGCGTCCTTCCATAAGATTGACGCAAAAGCTTCTGGTGATAAGATGGAATAGATACTTTTTTCCAGCATCCAAACTTCGTCGCTTAAGGCTAGACCAATGGCTCCCCCACTTCCCCCTTCACCTAAAATAATGGCTAGGGTGGGTACCCTTAACTGACTCATGACCGTCAAGGATTCAGCGATGGCTTGGCCGATCCCCTGCTCTTCAGAATCAGGAGCAGCATGAGCTCCTGCGGTGTTAATCAGAGTAAGAATCGGGCGTTTAAACTTATCTGCCTGCTTCATCAACCGTTGAGCCTTACGATAGCCGGCAGGGCCAGCTGAACCAAAATTACGGCGGATGTTTTCTTTAGTGGTCCGTCCTTTTTGACTGCCAATAAGGGTAATGGCTTGGCCATTCATCATCCGTCCCACGCCGCCAATGATGGCTTCATCATCTTTTTGCCGGCGGTCCCCATGCAGTTCGACGAATTCACTACACAAGCTCTGGATGATTTCTTGGGTGGATAAGCGGTTGACATCACGGGCTTGTTGGACAATATCATAAGCGTCAGCCATGAGAGACCTCCGTTTTCTGCTGGTGCAAAGCAATGAGAAAGGCTATGGTTTGCAGCTGGTCGTCACGGGCGACAATCTCATCGATAAAGCCGTGAGCCAGAACATCTTCTGCTTGCTGGAAGTTTTCTGGTAAATCAGCCTGAATGGTCTGCTCAATCACCCGTCGACCGGCAAAACCAACCGTGGCCTGAGGTTCAGCGAGGATGATATCGGCTTGCATAGCAAAGCTAGCCGTCACTCCACCAGTGGTCGGGTGGGTCAAGACTGACAAATAAAACAAGCCAGCTTGGTCATGTCGACTAACCGCTTGGCTCACCTTGGCCATCTGCATGAGAGATAAAATCCCTTCCTGCATGCGAGCACCTCCCGATGCAATGTAAATCAGGACAGGCAGTTGGCGGTCTAAAGCCCGTTCAAATAAGCGGGTGATTTTTTCACCGACCACTGTCCCCATACTCGCCATTAAAAAGCGACTATCCATAATCCCTACAGCCAATTCCTGTCCCTGAATAGTTGCTTGGCCTGTGAGGACCGCTTCTTCTAAAGAAGTTTTACGCTGATCACGCTCAATTTTACGGTCATATTCTGGAAAATCGAGAGGATTCCGCGCTTTTAAGTCCGCATCCCATTCTTCAAAAGACTGGTCATCCACTAACCAAGCCAGGCGATCTTGAGCTGGAAATTGAAAATGATAACCACAATGGGGGCAGGTATATAGGTCTGTGATGGATTGGTTCAAGATGATTTTTTTACAGCCTGGGCAACGTTCCACTAAATCATCCGGGACTTTTTCCCGCCTCTTTTCCCATTCCGCCGATTCCATGGCTGGCCGGCTGATACTGGCCTTGTTTTTGCGAAATAAACTCACGGGCCCTCTCCTTTCTAGCTATGATTGATTTTTTAGCCACTGATCCATAAAGTCATGTTCAATCCATTTAGTGTGAAAATCCAAGTTCTGCACGTCTGGATGATTAATTAAAGCTTGTAGCAAATCGACATTAGTGAATATCCCCTCCACATTCACTTCCGTCAAGGCTCGATTCATCAAGGCAAAACTATCTTCCATGCTTGCTTGATGGCTAATGATTTTAGCCAAGAGGGAATCATAATAAGGGGGAAGAAAATAATCTTGGTAAAGGGCCGTTTCTACCCTCAATCCTAGTCCTCCTGCTGGCAAACTTAAACCTTCAATATGGCCTGAAGACGGCATGAATAAACGCTCAGGGTCTTCAGCATTTAAGCGGCATTCCATAGCGAAGCCTTTGATTTGAATCTCTTCTTGCTTAACGGACAGGGCTTGGCCTTGGGCAATATTGATTTGCTCGCGGACGATATCTACTCCTGTCACCATTTCAGTAATAGGGTGTTCCACCTGCAGGCGGGTGTTCATCTCCATGAAATAAAAATTCTCATCTTGGTCCATTAAAAATTCAATGGTCCCTGCCCCTTCATAGCCAATATGCTGGGCCGCTTGGACAGCCTTTTGGCAAAGCGCTTGGCGGGTTTTTGGTGAAATAGCGAGAGCAGGCGCCATCTCAATCATTTTTTGGTTGTGGCGTTGGAGGGAACAATCCCTTTCTCCTAAATGAATGACCTGGCCAAAGCGATCGGCTAAAATTTGAACTTCGATGTGTCTGGCGGGCATAATAATTTTTTCTATGTATAAGTCTGTGTTGCCATAAATACTTTGGGTTTCATGCTGGGCAGTTTGAAAAAGAGTAGCTAAATGTTCTTCCGCTTCTACCCGACGCATGCCTTTGCCGCCGCCTCCGTCCGAGGATTTAATCATGATGGGATAGCCAATCTCAGCAGCCACTTGGCGAGCTTGATCTAAATTTTCCACCAAAGCTGGGCTCCCAGGAATAATCGGAACACCCGCTGCACGCATGACTTCACGGGCATGTTGCTTGTTACCCATGCGTTCAATGGCAGTTGGTGAAGGACCAATAAATGTCACACCAATTTCCTGGCATAAGCGAGCAAACTCCGCTTGCTCCGATAGAAAACCATAGCCAGGATGAATGGCATCCGCTCCACTCACATTAGCCGCTGAAAGAATAGCAATCGGGTTGGCATAGGAATCTAGAGTCTTCGCTGGCCCAATACAAATCGCTTCATCCGCCAATTCGGTGTGCATAGCATAACGGTCAGCTTCACTGTAAACAGCGACGGATCGAATCCCCATCTCTCTTAAGCTTCTAATGATGCGAACAGCAATTTCGCCCCGATTGGCCACCAATACTTTTTCAAACATCTTTATCGACCCTTCAATTTATCTTTATTGGACAGCATCTTCATCTGGTTGGATACGGATTAAAGCTTGGCCATATTCCACTACTTCTTCATTATCAACCAGTATTTCAAGGACTCGGCCGGAGCAGTCAGCTTGAATATCATTCATCAATTTCATGGCTTCGATAATCATCACGACCTGTCCCTTGCTCACATGGTCTCCCACTTGAACATAAGGCTCTTCGCCAGGTTTGGCTTGTAAATAAGCCACCCCGACCATAGGAGCGTCAATACTTTTCCCTTCACTGACGCTCGCTATTTCTTTAGAAGGACGGTCAGCTTCTTCCTCCTGCAGGTCTTCTTCTGCCGGACGAGCGGTCCACTGAGGGGTTTCTTTAGATAAAACCATATGCTCGCCGTCCTTAAAATAGTCAATATAAGAAACTGACGATTGATCTAGGTGATCGATCAATTCTTTTAAATCTTCATATGCCATAACTCTATCTCCTCATTTAAGCTTGGGCTAATCTGAATGGAGAAAGTCCTTTAAGCCCTCCACATCTTCCAGCTGGTCCACCACATAGAAGGGGGGAACGTCTTTTTCGCGCTTCAATAAATTAACCAAGGTCTTGCCCGGTCCAATCTGAAGAATACGGTCAACCCCCGCTTGCTTCATTTTTTCAATGCTGGCTGACCAGCGCACCGGTTCAGTCAAATGCCGGCTTAAGTTTTCTTTCAACTGGTCGACCTGATGAAGCTGGACAGTAGTATTGGAAATGACAGGGCAAGTGCCCTTGTTGAAAGTGACCGATGACAAGCGGGCTTCAAAAGACGGGCGCAGTCCTTCCATGAAAGGGGTATGGAAGGGGCCCTCCACATCCAAAGGTAATATTTTCTTTATCCCTTGATCTACTCCTAAAGTCTTAAAGCAGTCCAAGGCTTTCGAACGACCGGCTATAACGGTTTGGGTGGAGGAATTATAATTAGCCACATAGGCTTCCAAGCCTTCAGCCTGGACTTCTGCGATTAAGCCTTCTACTTCTTCAGCTGAGGCTTTCAATACTGCTGCCATGGCTAAATCTTCCTCCTGTTTCAACTCTTGGCAGTAATCGGACATTAAATTTCCCCGATCTTGGATCAATGAAAATCCCTCTTCCATCGACACATAATCCGCTGCAATCAAGGCCGTATATTCTCCTAAACTTAAACCAGCCATATAAGAAACAGCCGGTAGTTGATCTTTTATCGCCTGAAAAATTGCTAGGCTAGCTGTTGCTGTAGCCAACTGAGCATAGCGGGTTTGAGAAAGGGACTCTATCTTTTCATTAATTAGACCAGCCACATCCCAAGTAGTCACGGCCTGAGCCAACTCAAAAACAGCTGCCGACTTTTCATCCTGTTGGACAAAATCCATGGCCATGCCTTCATAATGAGCTCCCTGTCCATTAAAAATTACCGCTAAAGTCATCTTTCGTCCTTTCTCGCGTGCCTAAGCTTCCTTTTCTACATAATCAACCAAGTCTTGGACAGTTTCGAAACCTTCATCACTTTCAATCACAATATCGAGTTCGTCTTCTACCTCGGAAATAACGGTAAATAAATCCAAGCTATCAGCTTCCAAATCATTTTCAAAATGAGTGGAGGCTTGCACTTGATCTTTTTCTACATCCAATTCTTCCGCAACGATTTCTCTAATCTTCTCTAAAGTATCCATTTTTGATCTACTCCTTTTTATAAATAAAATGCCAGATGACCCCAAGCCAATCCTCCACCAAAACCAGTTAGGACAACTTTATCTTGTCCATCTAATGCAATCATCCCCTCTTTAACACAATGGTCTAATAATAGTGGGATGCTAGCTGCTGAGGTATTGGCCACTTGGTCAATATTGACCGGTACTTTTTGAGGATCCACTTTCATTTTTTTAACGATAATTTCAATCAGACGAGCATTCGCCTGGTGGCTCAAAATATAATCAACATCCCCGACCTCTTCCTGTATAAAAGCTTTCAAAGTGGGAATAACTTGGCGGACGACTAAGTTAAAGACATCTCGGCCAGCCATAACGATACCTTCATCCTTCTGCAAGACATCATAATGAATGGCTTCTTTTTTATCGGGGATCGACGTCAGCTGGCTTTGATAATCTTTTAGGCCTTGGCCGTCATTTTCAATCAAGACTGCCCCCGCCCCATCGCCAAATAAGATACACGAACTCCGGTCAGTGAAGTCAACCATGCTTGACATCTTTTCAGCTCCGATAACCAAGCTGTAACCAGAGTCATAGTTTGGCATCAGCTGTTGAGCCAGGTGAAGGGCAGACACAAAACCTGAACATGCGCCACTCACATCAAAAGCCCAACTCTCTTCAATTCCTAAGCGGGATTGAACCTGATTCGCAATGGCAGGGGTCGGCAAGCCAGAAGACATGGTCGCCACAATGATCAGGTTAATTTGCTGGCGGATGTCTTCGTCCACTTGGTCTAAGGCCGCTTGGGCAGCCTGACTAGCCAAGTCAGTAAGACTCTCATCCTCTTGAGCCAGATAGCGGTAAGAAATTCCAGTCCGCTGCTTGATCCATTCATCAGAAGAGTCGATGCCAGTTTGTTGGACGAGTTCATCATTGGAAACTTGCGTTCTAGGCAAAGCCGAACCCGTTGCTATCAATTTACTCACAGCCATCCTCCTTATTCCCTAAAACTTCTTTTTTTATATCAATGAAATGATTTAAATTTTTTAATGCATTATTGATCGTATAAATGTCATCTTTTTCTAAACCTTCAATCATATATTCAATCATATCGTGGTGGAGATTTTGGTGAAAGTCGTAAAGTTTGCGACCGTCAGGGGTGAGTTGCAAGCAAAAAATTCGCCGATCATCCAACTGCCTAACCCTTTCAACATATCCCTTGTCCACTAATTTTTTTATTGAAACCGATACGGTCCCTAAAGTCACATCTAGCTCTCTCGCCACCTCGGTTGTATTACGGCGACCAGACAAACCAATCACTTCAATCGTATGTAATTCTTTAATAGTAATATCAGAAAATGAACTCTCTTCCAAAGATTTTTCTTCTATTTTTGCCATTTCGTTAAATATTTTAACCAGTTGGCGGTTCATTTCTTTAAGTGAAAGCGTTTCTTCCATTAGTCATCTCCCAGCCAAACACTTTGACTATCAAACCATTTGACTCTCAAAGTGTATCGAAGGGCAAAATAAAAGTCAATAAATAGCTACAAAAGGCTTTTTTGTAAGAGTTTTTATTATTATCTCACACCCTGCTTAAAAATAACTAAAGAAGCACAATGAAAAAACACTGGCAAAGCCAATGAATAGACAGGTGTGCCTGATATAGAGCGAACGGCGTTGAAAAAACAGTGGTACTCCTTCATTTAGACTTATAAATATATATTATGCTTTCTTAGAGCTTATAAATATCCTATTGCCCTTTCTTAAAGCTTTTAAATACATTATAATGAAGCCATAATGAAAGAAAGGTGATTATATCATGAGGAAATCAAAATTAGTTGCTGGTCTCTTGTCAACCTTATTGTTTGCAAATCACACTCTTCCTATTATTGCTCAAGTTGAAAACAGCCAAGATGATGCTCATTCTGCGTCTGAAGTGACTGAACAGATCAAAGACGATCAGAGCGAAGACGCAACGACACTCGATTTAAGTCAGTGGTCAGCCAACACCCCTGAACAAATCCGAAGCCAATATCAAGCCTACCAAGAAAAAATGGCAGGAACTGTAGGCGAAGAAGATTATTATCTCGTTCATTGGGGAGACACCCTCTCAGCTATCGCCCAAGCTTTTGATGTTGATATCAACAAATTAGCAGCAGTCAACGGGATTGAAGACTTAGATAAAATCTATGCCGGTGACCGTTTACTTATAGACAAAGAAAGCATTGAAAACATGTACGTCAACGGTCAAACTATTTCCAAACAAGACCGCGAGCAATTTAGAGCAATCATTAACCCAGACCATCACCTTTCTACAGACCCTGAGGGTTATGAAAAAGCGGTGAGTGGACAAGCCGGAGACATCCGTTTCAATCCTCAAAAAGAACACAAATCAATGCAAGACCGTGATGAAGATTCTGAAGATGAAGATTCCAAAGACACACCGACCCCTTCCAAAGATATAAAAGATGAAAATGAAGCGGAGAAACACACGCCTTCTAAAGAAGAGGCAAAGGATGACTCTCCTTCTAAGGAAGAGGAAAGCAAGAAAGAATCAAAAGAAGACGACCAAGGAAACAATGAGGATACGCCTCCTAAAGAAGAAACGAAACCTGAAGTAAAAGAGGACAATCCTCCTAAAGAAGAAAC
>JBHWOX010000007.1:0-40477 GCA_043424615.1 Atopococcus sp. | reverse complement strand
ATTTTCATGCCCTTAAGAATATAAATATTCACTTTGACAAGGGAGAATTAGTGACGGTCATCGGCCCTTCAGGGTCTGGTAAATCCACCCTCCTCCGATGCATCAACGGTTTAGAAAGTATCTCCCAAGGCGAACTGCATGTTCTCGGCCAAAATATTGCCCATCCTCAAACGGACATCCGAAACATTCGCCAAGAGATTGGTATGGTTTTCCAGCATTTTGAACTCTATCCTCATTTAACGGTTTTAGAAAATGTCACCCTAGCACCGGTTAAGGTTCGAGGATTATCAAAGGAAGAAGCCGAAGCTGAAGCCCAGACTTTCCTCACCCGAGTCAATATGTGGGACAAAAAAGATTCTTGCCCGGCTCAATTATCGGGAGGCCAGCAACAACGGGTGGCCATTGCCCGTGGTTTGGCTATGCGGCCTCAGGCCATGTTATTCGATGAGCCGACTTCCGCTTTGGACCCAGAAACCATTGGTGATGTCCTCGACGTCATGAAAGATATAGCAGAAAAGGATCAGATGACGATGATTGTGGTCACCCATGAAATGGGTTTTGCCCGTGAAGTTGCTGACCGTACCGTCTTCATGAAAGATGGGGCAATCCTAGAAGATCGCAATAGTGAAGATTTCTTCCAACATCCCCATACTGCTGATGCCCAACACTTTATTGAACAAGTCTTCGCTTATTAGGAGGATTGGCCATGAAAAAAATAAAAAAATATCTGGCCTTGGCCTGTTTCCTTGCCAGCCTGTTTTTCATCAGTGGGTGTAGTCAAGGCTCTGCTCATCAGGATATTAGCCAAACCATAAAAGAAAACGACCAGCCCACTATTGTTTGGGGAGTGAAAGCCGACACCAACCTATTCGGTCAATATAGTGTTGAAGAAGGGCGGATTACCGGTTTTGATATCGATTTAGCTCAAGCCATTACTGACAAAATAACCGACGGCAAAGGGCGAGCAGAATTTGTTGAGGTGACCTCCAAAACTCGTATTCCTTTACTAAAAAATGGAAACATTGACGCCATCATAGCGACCATGACCATCAATGAAGAACGCGCCCAGCAAGTTGACTTTTCAAAGGTTTATTTTAATGGGGGGCAAAATTTACTAGTGGCTCAGGATTCAGCTATTCATAGTATTGAGGACCTAACCGCCGACCATACCGTCATTGCCATCAAAGGATCTTCCTCTTCTCAAAATTTCCGCCAGCTGAAACCCGACGTTCAAGTGGTAGAACTCGAAAATTATTCCGAGGGCTTTGTTGCCCTGCAAGCGGGTCAAGGGGACGCCTTAACGACTGATAATGCTATCTTACTCGGGATGATTGAAAATAATCCCTCCTATCGTTTAGCCGGAGAAAATTTTACCGTAGAACCCTATGGCATTGCGATAGATAAGTCCCAAAAAGAATTTTTGAATTTAGTCAATGAGGCCTTAACTGAACTGGTTCACTCAGGTGAGTACAGTGACATTTATCACCAGTGGTTCGGTGACTTACTCCCAAATGACAACTTGGGCAAAGAACTCCAAGCAGTGAATGATTGGGTAAATGAAAATGTTTATGGCGATGGCCAAGAAGATATCATCAGCGGTTCAGCCACCATCAAGCAAAACTTATCAAAGCCGGCTGAATCAGAAAAAGGAGGAGAATAAGAATGATTCAATTATTACAAAGCTATTGGCCAGTTCTTTTGCAAGCTTTTTTGACCACTCTCTTCGCTAGTGTCATTGCCCTCCTAGCTTCTACCCTAATTGGAAGCATCATGGCCATCTGTCAATTAGTGCCCCAGCCAGTCATTTCTGGCCTGGCTAATGCCTATGTGGAATTTTTTAGAAATATTCCATTACTGGTGATCGTTATGTTCTTTTACGTCGCTGTTCCGATGTTGGGGCTGACGCTAACAGGTTTTCAAGCAGGAACCATTGGCTTGATCATATATACATCAGCTTTTATTGCTGATAATGTCCGGGCAGGTATCTTATCCATCTCAGACGGACAAATGGAAGCCGCTCTATCTCAAGGCTTCACTTCCGCCCAGGCCATGCGTTATGTTATTTTTCCCCAAGCCATTCGTGCTGTCATCCCGCCTTTAGGCAATCAATTTATTAACCTGGTCAAAAACTCCTCCATTTTAGCCATGGTGGGAGGCTTTGATTTAATGTATTACGGTGACTTCATTGCCATGGAAACCTTTAACACCTTTGACAGCTATCTTTTGGTAGGGTTCTTGTATCTGATCATTACCCTTCCCTTAACTGCCTTAGTAAAATATCTTGAACACTATTTCGATGTCCAAGTCGAAATTTCAGAATAGGAGGAAGACCATGGATTTTTTAGGTGCTTTTCAATGGATGAACATTCGTTTTTTATTGGACGGTTTAATTCTCACCATCGAGGTGGCTCTGATTTCTATCATTCTGAGCGTTATGATTGGTTCATTACTGGCCATTTTACGCTATTGCCAACTCCCCATTCTCTCCACTGTCCTTGGAGGAATAATTGATATCATCCGAAATTTGCCCTTACTATTAATTATTTTCTTCACTTATTTTGCTTTACCCCAACTGGGACTGCATTTAAATATTTTCTGGTCAGCCGTAGCTGCCTTGACTATTTTTGAATCTTGTATGATCTCTGAAATTATTCGTGGAGGATTGAATAGCCTTCCTAAAGGTCAAGCAGAAGCCGGGCTTGCCACTGGCATGACCAAAGTGCAAACATTGCGCTATATCTTGCTCCCCCAAGTCTTTCGGGATACCTTACCCTCTTTGGTCAGCCAGCTGATTGCTTTAATCAAAGATACCTCCCTAGCCACGATCATCAGCTTGCCTGAATTAACCCACCATGCCAAAATTATTTATTCACTCAATACTTCCTATGTCATTCCCATGTTCGTAGCCCTAGCAGTCTTATATTTTATGATCTGCTATGCCCTATCTCTCCTGTCTCGTCAACTCAACCGCAAATGGGCGATCCACTAGCTCCGGCATGATCTTCCTCCATTGGCCAGAGCAGCCACTGTAAGGAGACCTGACCTAGGACGAAAATCTACTTTTTTAAACAAAATAAAAATCAGCTTTCCCAACATCATAGCCTCCCCCTTGAGTCACGATCTAAGGGGAGGCTATTCATGAGTGTGCTGATTTTTTCAATATTATAGCAGTTAAATGGCGGAAAGAGAGCGGATGGTCGGATCTAGGAAGCGTTGATGGATAAAAGTGGTGTTTTCTTCAATCAAGTGGAAAACTTCTCCCTGCTGGAGGGAACAGCCTGTGAGTTCTGCAAGAAAATGAATTAAGTCAATATTATAGCTCAAGACGGGCCCGTAATAATTCAGAGCCAGGCAGTTGTTTTCAAGCAGGCCATTATAGGCTGAGTAAGCATTGAAGCCTTCGCCCCTGATCATTTCCATAAAATACGGCAAGTCTCCGGTCACTTCTTTGCGAGTAAATTCGGCCACCAGCCCCCCTACTTTTAGGTCGTTAGACCTTTGGCCGATAGAGAAGAAATTATGGCGAATACGAAAATCTTCTTGGACTTTAAAATTAAAAATTCCTAATCCCTCTCGCTCTTCTCCATTTTCCTTTCGAATACTTTCGCCCAAAAAGTCCCAAGCATTACCGGTCATAAAAATGGCTTGACCCCTTTCAATGGCTTGCTTCCATTCTGTAGCATAGCGGCTAAAGTGAGAAAAAATAATCTTTTGGTGATAATCGTCGTAAGACCCCATATAAACTAAATCCACCTGGCCCTGCGGAAATTGGGGTGGCTGGTCATAAGGACAATAAATCACTTCCACCTGGTCAAAAACTTTTTGGATGATATCCAGATTACCTTTCGACCCGACTTCTAAGCAATACTGAGGTAAGATGACTTCAACTATCAAGGCTTTCCTCCCATTCTTTGAACATTAATTCCAAGCGATAGGCAATCATTTGCTCTTCATGATGGCCTCCATTGAGGTCATAACCAATCATGATCCGTTTCGATGGTAATTGCCGCAGGAAGACGGATAATTCTTTGGTGTTTTCCACATAATGAATTTTATCCCGATCAATCCCTTGGCTGATAAAAGCAATAGCAAAATCACGGTAACGGCTTCCACACAGGACGATATCTCGAATACGGTCTGAATGAAGGGGGTCAAAATCAATATCATAAATCCAAGAAAGGTCAACAAAACCTGGAATATGATTTCCATCCAATTCTTGGTCGATCAGCACACAGCTGAGTGGTCCTTCCTTTTCAGCCATTTTTAAAAATTCAGACGCTGGTATAGCGGTACGGAATTTAACAATTTGCTGAGAAATATCATAATCAGCAATCTGCCGGCGGTTATAACTAGCATGAGCATGGCCATGCTGGTCCAAGACTTGCTGGATGAGCGAGGGTTCGATGCCATTTAATAAGCAAACCGCAATCAGGGCAGCCTGATTATAAAGCTGGTAAGGGGGTTGGGAATGAACAGTAAAATGATAGTGTTTTTTTCCACCATCCACATCCAGTAGACCGCTATCCTCCTCAAACTGAACCACCAAATCCATCTCTGGATTGGTCGCCTGACAATGTGGACAGTGGTAGAAGCCAATACTCTGGTATTGTGTATGGTCATAAGTCAAAGGCAAATGACAGTGGGGACAAATCAAGTCAGCTTGTGGCTGCTCGCTAGCTAAATCATCTAAAGGTTTTAGGCCGTACCATAAGACCCTGCTGTCTTCCTCGACGATCGTCGGCTGGTAGGGGTCTTGGGCATTGAGGATTAGGGTCAAGCCATCAATGCAGGCCTCTTTAATTTTGCGAGCCAGGTAAGATTCATAGGCAATCCGATCATACTGGTCGGTGAATAAATTTAAAAGCAAAAATTGATCCATTTTAATCTTAGGCACAATGCGATAAGCAGACAATTCATCGACTTCCAAAAGTAGAAAGTCTTTTTTATTTTGATTAAAAAAATTAGCGTCTTTGATAAGGGTGGTCACCGCTCCCCCCTCTAAATTACTTCCTCCTAAATTACAGCTAATCGAATAGCCGGCCTTAGAAAAAGCATGGTGCAGTAAGGCTGTTAATGAACTTTTGCCGTTGGTTCCCGTAATTCCAATTTTTTTCTTAGGGGTCGCAATCCAGGATAGGATATCTGGATAGATCCTGAGAGCAATAACCCCTGGCAGATGTCCCCCCTCACGCCCCATCATCCTCAAACCATAGTAGCAGATTTTCGATAGCCATAAGGCTAGATAGGCCCGGATATTTAGCATCTTCTAATTTCCCCCCTTCACAGAAATAAAGCGTATAAAAAACGCACGAACTCGCTTATGGATCTATGAATATTTAATAGTTAAATTGCTTTAATTATACGCAGGCCACTCCTAAATAGCAACGCAATAAAAAAAGGCAAGCACCTGACGGCTGGTGCTTACCTTCTTGCTAGATGATTTTTTAGTTGGCTCTCTTTCGCCAGCGGTATTCAATCTCTGCATTCAGCTTATCTTCAGTTAAAATTCGGTGGGCAGAATAGATGCCATCTTCATCTTCCCCTATCTTAGCTTGGGAGCGAACTTGGTCACCATAATGAACTTCTTTTTCAAACTTGACAATCCCTCCACTGAGTTCATGCTCAGCTAAAAATTCACCATCCAAAGCATCCATTGACCAAGTCAAGTAGAGGGTATTATTGACATGCTGGTTGGAATCAATGTCAAAATAGCGAACCTGGTAATCTTTACTGTAGCTGACTTCCTCTGGGTCGAGAGGGATAGGATTAGGGTAGCGTTTAATCCGCTTAGGAACTGCTTCTTTTAAAGAGTAGCCTTCCATATATTCGGCTTTCATCCGAAGCATCTTACGACTTTGGCGATCCATCAGGGCAAAAGTCGCAATAATCCGCCCCATCAATTCCCCCTGATCATCTCTCACATCAAAATGACGGTAGGCAAAAAGCTTATCATAGGTCACACTTTCAGTGGCCAATTGAATGTTTTGCTTATTAACCGGCAACTGCTTAATATCCATCTGATAACGAATGATGATCCAGGTGATATGGTTCTCTTCTAAGGGGTTATGACCGATTTCTTCTATAATAGCTTGAGAGTGTAGGGTAGAAAGATGAACCAATACTTTCATTAGGCTTGGAAAGTTCATCTGCCCTTTGGCATCGCATTCATAACCTTTAACCTGGTAGGGTAAGCTAAAATATTCTTCAACCATTGCCTTGCTCCTCACTTAATATCTGTAATTTCATGGCTATTTTTAGCTTATCACAGGTCACTCCCCCAAGCTAATTTAAGTCATCCAATTAAAAAAACTGCTGATCGTGATCAGCAGTTAAAATATGACAAATCTTTTTTAATTAGTACCAACCATTTGCTTGCCAGAATGATTTAGCATTTGACCATGAACCATAACGGTTTGCTACATAGTTATCAGCAGCTGCTTCTTGTTGAGCTGGAGAAGCACCATAAGAAATTAATGATGGGTTTAATTGGTAACGGCCGTAGTAACCACCAGCTGGGTTGTAAGCAGAGTAAGAGCCACCTGATTCACGTTGTGCAATCCATTCTTTTGCTGCAGCTTCTCCACCACTAGCATTGGAAGAGTAGCTATAAGATTGAGTTTGTTGTTGAGCTGGTGCACTGTAAGATTGAGTTTGTTGAGCTTGAGAACCAGATGACACTTGACCTTGAGTATTAGCAGTAGAGCTTTCTCCTGAAGGTGAAGTTGCTGTAACTGTTGAGTGGTCAGCAGAAACAATAATAGTTGTTCCAGCTACGATTTGGTTAGCGTTAGCAATGTTGTTAGCGCTAGTCAAAACATTCAAGTCAACATCTAAAGCTTTAGCGATAACACCTAGAGTGTCTCCCCATTTTACAGTGTAAGTGGTTGCTCCATCTTCAGCATCTGCTAAATCAGCTTGAACTTCTTCTACTGTACGAGCTTCCCATTGTTCAGCCGCATCAACTTGAGCGGGTTGAGCGAAAGCTAAGAATCCAGCAGCAGCTAAAGCAGCAGTTGTCATAGTTAATTTTTGTTTTAAGTTTTTCATTTGTATAATTCTCCTTTAATACTTTTCTCATATCTGTACTTGTTTTGGACGTTTCCCCTCGTCCACAATTAGTACTTTAACAGCTTAAAAATGGTTATGGGTCATTTTCATGGTTTCGTTAAGGCTCTTTATTCGTTTTGTATTATTCTGACATATAGTTTACATATATATTTCAACCCCCCTGCTTATATAAATAAGGGGTTACAAAAATCGGAACCTTAATATTTTTTTGTGCCGATATTCCCTTCTTGCTTCCCGCCACTCTGGTCATTCCTTTCAAATTGAGAGAAAATCAGTTAAAATAATGAGCAGCTTAAACTATTTTAATAAACCATGATGGTAGAAGGGAGGCCACTGCTATGAAAAAAGGATTACAATCTATTCTTCTTTTACTGGTCGGAATATTTATTGGTTACTGGATGCATGACCACCAGCTCTGGACAGAAAGTTGGCCCGTCCAACAAATGGCCAAAGTCTCCCACTATTTGGACCCTGCTATTTTCCAGTCCGGATCCGATGTGCAAGGAACAGATGGGAGTTTTCAAGAAGAGAATTCTATTCTTTCTGCTAAAAATATGGAAGGACGAACCGTCATTCTTGAAGACGGTAGCCGTGCCACCGTGCCAGCAGCCGATAGTATCGACTATGCTTTAATAGAAGAATTAATTTTAGACCAAGTGAATAACTTACGGGCTGAACTGGGTTTGCAGAAAGTTTATTATAATGAAACACTTGCTCAAGCGGCTGATGTGAGAGCGGAAGAAAGTGCTCGCAGCTTCTCCCATACCCGGTCTGATGGGCGAGGTCCTTTTACTGTCTTGACCGATGAATTTTATTATCCATACTATATGGTGGGGGAAAATCTGGGTATGGCGACCCTGCTGAATGATGAAAGTTACATGGCCCATTGGCTGATGGAAGGCTGGATCAATAGCCCTGAGCATTACGAGACCTTAGTCAACCCTAATTTTAACGAACTGGGTGTGGGGGTCGTATACAGCGACCAAGCCATTTATGCTGCCCAAATTTTTGGCGTTCAAGCTTAAGCTTGAAGATAGCTTGAAAGTGCAGACTAACTTATTTAAAAAAATTAAGGGATGTGAACAGTGGGTCACATCCCTTTTTTCTTCAATTCTTCAACTTAAAATCCGAGTAAGTCCTCTTCTCTTTCTTTCATGGCCTGGATGGCATCAATCTGCATGAGGGTATCATAGACCAAATCTTTCAAGCGAAAATTAACGTCTTCGCTAATAATTTTACCATTTTCAAAATAGCGTTCGTGAATAAAAACATAGGAAGGGACAACGGAAGCTTTTAAGTAGGACAAGATAGGCTTGAGCTGGTATTCAGCCACTAATTGGTGGTGGGAAGAGCCAGCTGTTGAAACAATGGAGACAGCCTTATGTAGCAAAGCTTTGGGTGGTAACATATCCAACACATTCTTTAATGCGGCGGGAATGGAAGCTTGAAAAACGGGGAAACCAATCACCAAAGCATCTGCCTGCATGATGGCCGTTAACATCGAAGTCAATTCTCCCCCATAGTCTAAATAATTTCTACCATCAGCAAAAATTTGATCTATCTCTTTTAAATCAAATAATTGAAGGTGGGCAGAAGCTTCCTCTTCTTGAAACTGCTGGTGGAGCTGGTCGATAGCTGCCCGCGTTTTTTTACCTGCATTTGATCCTGATAATAAAACAATATCCATTCTATCACTCATCCTTTACTATTTTGACGTATGTTTTTTTATTTGAGGGAGAACTTCACTAGCTAAAACTTCGACAGTCTTCATTTGCTGGTCAAAGGGGAGTCCACCAAAATCAATCTGAGCGCAATAACGCTGCATCCCAAAAGTTTCATATTGATAGAGCAGGCGATCGACGATTTGGTTGGAATTCCCCGCCAAAATAACACTCTCCTCCGATAAACCATGAGCAAAACTCCGCTTAGGAAAAGCAGACCCATTCGTTTTCTTCATTCCTTCATTGACATAAGGATAGGCATGCTCTAGAGCACTTTGGGCATCTTCCCCTAGGAAAAGCCAGCCTGCCGTAGCGACAGTTAAATCCTCCTTAGCATAACCCTGCTCCTGGCCTGCCTGGCGGTAGCTATCAACGGTTCGGCGAAAGCTTTCCACGGGCCCAGCCAACTGCGCCATAAACATGGGCACCCCTACCCGACCTGCTGCAACAGCAGATTGAGGCCCCCCACCGACAGCCCGCCAGATTGGGAGTTGATCTTGAAGAGGGCGAGGAAGGATATAAGCTTCATTCAAAGGCGGGCGGAAAGTTCCTGACCAAGTCACTGGCTGTTGGCGGTTAATCAGCCGCAAGAGCTCAAATTTTTCATCGAATAAAGCATCATAGTCTTCAATATCATAGCCCAACAAATCGAATAAACCGACTCGAGACGCTCGGCCTGCGATGATTTCCATCCGCCCATTAGAAATTAAATCTAAACTAGCAAAATCCTCAAACACCCGGACAGGATCTGCTGTCGAAATAATGGTAGACGCTGACCCCAGCCGAATCTGCTTGGTTGATTGGGCGATGGCCGCTAGGATTGTCCGGTGGGCTTGACCAACAAAATAGCTTTGATGGCTTTCTCCCAGACCAAAAAAATCAAGACCTGCTTGATCGGCTGCTTGAGCCAGCTGTATGATTTCATGAATTCGCTCTTGGGCACTGACTCGTTTGCCCGTATAGGGATCTGACAGGTGATCAGCTAAGCTATACAGACCTATTTCTAAAGTGTTTTTAGTCTGCATGGGCTTGACCTGTTTCTTTTTTGATGGCTGGGATAATTTTTTCACCAATCACATCGATCATGGCCAATTGCTTGTCGAAAGGCACCCCACCGAAATCAAGCTGGGCAGCATAGCGTTGGTTTTTGAAACGTTCATTCTGGTCTAGAATTTTATCAATGACAAAATTAACTTCTCCCACATTGATGACGGTGTCCATACTTGAAGCTTTCGCAAAGGCAGATTTAGGGAAACCGGCGCCATTAGACATCATCATGCCATTGTTAGTGTAAGGATAGGCTTCTTTAATGGCTTGCTGGTTGTCATCTGCCAGATAAAAAATTCCAGCTGTCGCCGTCGGTAATTCTTCCACATCATGGCCAGCTTCCTCTGCTGCTTGGCGATAAGCATCGAACAGGCGAACATATGAATCCGTCGTGCCGCCTAAATGAGCAAGAAATAGTGGGACCCCAGCGTTACCAGCTTTTTGGGCCGAGGATTCATGCCCGCCAATCGCCCGCCAAATTGGTAACTTGCCAGCTTTTGGTCGGGGAAGGACAACCGCTTGTTCTAGTGGCACACGAAACTCTCCTTCCCAACTTACCATATCAGAATCATTGATCAGATTCAGTAAGTCAAAACGTTCCTCATAGAGGGCTTCATAATCTTCGACATCATAGCCCAATAATTGATACAGGCCGAGCCGGGACGCTCGCCCTGCTACAATTTCAGCCCGGCCGTCAGAAATGAGGTCGATAGTAGCAAAATCTTCATAAAGGCGAACCGGGTCGGTGGTTGACACAATGGAAGCGGCACTTCCAATTTTTATGCGGTCCGTAGCCTGAGCAATGGCGGCTAAAATAACAGTGTGAGCTTGAGAGACAAAATAAGTTTGGTGGCTTTCCCCTAGCCCAAAAAAGTCCACTCCTGCTTGTTCAGCCGCTTGGGCTAGCTGAATGATTTCACTGATTCTTTCCTGAGCGCTAATCCGATTACCCGTATGAGGGTTGGGCAGATGGTCACCTAAGGTATAAATCCCAAATTCTAAGGGAGCATTTTTATCAAATCCATATAACATCCCGATCACTCTTTCTTTATATGATATTTTTATTATCTAACTTAAAGTAAGTTTAACATTTCAAATTAGAACTATCAATGCTGTTGTTCTCATTATAGCTGAAATGGAGAGCTGAGACAGCTTTCAGTCTTTGAAGAGAGGATTTTTAATCGGGGCTATTTTCTTGTTATACTGGTATTAAGCAAAATCTAAGGGGGAGTTTGTAATGGATACAATCGTTCAAGCAGAAGATATTTTACATTTTTGGTTTGAAGAGTCTAGTCCCGAAGACCATTTCAATGGGGGCGAAGCTTTCGATCAAGAAATTTGGGAACGCTTTTCAGCCACCATTGAAGCCGCCAAAGCCTGTGAATTATGGGAATGGCGAACTGACAGCCGTGGTCGTTTAGCCGAAATTATCGTTTTAGATCAATTTTCACGCAATGTCTATCGAAACGATCCGCGCTCCTTTTCCAGCGATGATATGGCCTGTGTGCTCTGCCAGGAATTGCTACAGCAGGACGACTTTGATGAACTGACCCAGGATGAAAAAAGATTCGCTCTCATGCCCCTCATGCATTCCGAATCCCTAAAAGTTCATCAAGATTTAGCTATCGAGAGCTTTGAAAAATTGGGCAATGAATCATCCATAAAATATGAAAAATTACATTTCGAACAAATTCAAGCTTTTGGTCGCTATCCTTTCCGCAACAAAGTGCTCAATCGTCCGTCAACTGAAGAAGAAAAAGCCTTCATGCAAGAACATGAAAACTTTTAAGCCATCCATCCGGCTTTATTGAAAGACTAAAGATGGAATGCCCTTTTTCAATTGAATCATCAACGACTTGTCAAAAAAACAGCCGCTCTCTTACCCGCAGTCATCCTTCCTCACGGGAAATAAGACCTGCACGCACGAGAGCAGCTGTTCTTTATTTTAAATTGAAGTCAGAGGAGTCACAAAGGGAGACTCTTTAAAAGTGACGTCCACTCAAGGATTAACCGTCATAGGCCCGAATGAAAGACTCATATTCTTCATCATCCGCAGTAAAAATTATTTTATATACATTTCCTAGGTCTTCCACTTGCAGGTCGGTGGCTTGTTTTTCAGTGATGCCCGCTTTTTTATAGGCTAATTCTACAGCTTCGTCTGCTGTTAATTTATCTTCCTCCTGCCCTTTTTCATCTCGGCCATCTTCAATAATTTCGCCCTTTTCTGCACTGACCTCATAGTTAAACAACTCACCTTCCCGCTCAAATTCCATCACATAAATAGCCTGGCCAGCTGGCTGGTGAAGTTCTAACTTCAGCAGGTCAATGTCCGACCGTTGCCAGCCATTGGTCTCTAAGACCAAATCAAGGGCTTGGGTGCGAGTGATAAAATCTGCTGTCGTTCTTTTATCTAGCCGTTGACGACTTAAAATAGCCAAAGATTGGGCATGCAGGCGGTAGTTAAAAGAGGCGGTCGGACTAGTGAAACTCACTTCATAAAATTTAAGCCCATCCTCTTCGCGTTTTTTAATCTGCTGGAGGTCGACCTCTTTTTCCTCTAATTGGGCATCTTGCAGGGCCTGTTGAAAGGCCGATTGAGCTTGAGGGGAAAGTTTTTCTTTAGTTTTATCTCTTTTTTCAGTGAGTTCCTTTTTTTCAGCACTTTTTGCTGGGGGGACCATCATTTTTTTCTTCAATATTTTCCCGCTGTTAGCATCCATTTTATAGCGGTAATTTTTCTTGCCTGATGAAAAGCTGATGAGATAATGGTCTTGGTCGATAAGTTCAACCACCGATTTCTTGATTTCCACCCCATCCAAGTCTGGGTCTTCTTGGACCCGATTTAAAATTTGCTCTTCAGTTAATAAGGTGGGGGTTTCTTGCCCTTCATCGCTCCCTTCTTCATCTCGGTCCGGTTGTTTTTCTTCCCTAGCAACAACTAGCGGCTGGGAGGAACTTTCCTCTTCCCCTGTTGACTTTGATTCTTGATCATTTAGTAAAGATTGGAGGGCCGAGTCTAATAGCTCATCATTTTCCTCCACTTCCTTTGAATTTTTATCAACTCTGCCTTCATCTTCTTTATCAGTAGAGCCATCAGAGCTGGCAACGATTTCAAAATCATGATCCACACCGTCAATTTCCAAATTCACTTGGTAGTAAGCCGACTTTTTTGAAGACTGAAGGTCTAATTTTTTGACATAAACTTCGTGATAGTCATTCCCATATTGATTAAGGACCATTTCCAAAGCTTCATCTGCGCTAAGAACAAGCGCATGGTTGTTCGATTCAGTCATATCTTACGAATCCTCCTTCACATTTGAGCCCCGCGGTTTGGATAAAACCGTAAGAGCCATCAGCTATAGATTACGTCCAATCCATCGATAGACGAGGGTCTCTTATTTTTTTTCAGGCAGGTAGAAAAATTCCAAATGCTGAGGAAGAATGGAAATATCAATGGGAGAGACGGGGCCTTCATCGCCATCAACCGTTGTTTCAATGATGGAACCATCCGGTGTTTCCAACTTGATTTCTTTAAAACGGCCCACAACCACATCTTCCGATTGGTATCTATCTTGCTGAAAGAGCTCGGGGATGATGGATAATTTTTCCATGGAAGTCGTCTCTCCTAAGCCCATCACATTTAAATAGCCGTCATCTAATTGAGCTTGGGGGAAAAAGGTTTGGATACCGGCAATGGCATTCCCCATCCCGACTAGGAAAATACTGAAGGAATCCTCTTCTTTTTCTCCATCTAAGGTCAATTCAAAGCGAGTTGTTTCATCAGATCCTAAAGCTTGTAGCCCTTCCACCACATAAGCAAGGGGACCTAAGGCCGATTTTAAATCTGAGCTCACATTTTTTGCTGTGGCTGGAATGGGCCCTGTTGACAAGGTTGAAACAAAATATTGGTCATTGGCTTTACCGATATCGATGGCTTTGACTTGGGCATCCGTCATAGCTTGAACAGCTTGATTAGGTCGTTGGGGAATATTTAACATTTGAGACAAGTTGTTAACCGTCCCCATCGGTATAACACCGATGACCGGCCGATGTTCCTGGTCTGCTATCCCATTAACCACCTCGTTTACCGTTCCATCGCCTCCTAATACGAATACCGTATCGAATTGATTGCGGCTGGCAGCATTAGCGTAACGTTCGGCACCCCCAGCCTTTTCAGTTCCTAAGAGAGTAATGGTGGCATAGTCCAAACGAATGGCATCATTTAATTTTAAAGCAAATTCTTCGCCTTCTTCATTACCTGAATTGGGATTATAAATTATCATCGCAGATTTCATCTGCCCACTTCCTTTCATCCTTCAGATCTCCTTAAATGGAGCGATGGTTGGCTTTATTATACTTTATTTAAAAATAAAAATACACTTAGGGGGAATGCTAAGTGTATTGAGGGGAAACAAATTTATATGGAAGAAGGTTCAGATTGTTCCTTCATCATCTGGCTTAATCTTGCTGGATAGTCGGTCATGATGCCGTAAAGTTGTCGCTGACACAGCTCTTTTAGCTGGTCACTGTCATTAACCGTCCAAGTATTAATTTTTAAGTGGTAAATGTCAGCCAAAGATAACAAATCTTCATCAATAAGTGAGGCATGGGGATGAATATATTCAATCCTCCAGCTATGCAAGTATTCAAACAAAGATTTCAAATTCATAAAGCTATTGCTTAGACCAATGGCCTTCAATGAATGCATATCAAAGACATAAGCACACTGCATCACGTCTTCCCGCCTTTTGATACTTTCAAGATGGTGGGGATGGCAAGAAGAAATAATCACATCTTCCTTCTTATCATAGCCATCAAGCAGGCTGAGTAAACAATCTTCCATGAGGGGGGTTTTCACTTTTAATTCAAGAATGGTCTTGAATTCTTTATCGACCACCCAACGCAAGTAATCTTCCAAAGTTAAAAGGCTGGCTTGCTCGTCCCCTATAAAGGATAAATCTTGTAATTCTTTAAGGGTGAAGCGGTGTAAAGGGCCACATCCGTTGGTGAGTCTGTCCAACTGAGTATCATGAAAAATAACGATATGATGGTCACGGGTCCATCGAAGGTCCAATTCAGCACCATCTGCTCCTTTATCATAAGCACTTTGAAAGGCCAGCAGGGTATTTTCCGTATGATTAGCACTATCACCTCGATGGGCAATATTCAATATACTCATATCGGGCTCCATTCAACTAGACTAGCTCGATTAACTTCACTATCATCATAGCAAGCCAATGTAAATTATGTATATCTTTCAAGTTAAAAATAAGTAAAAGATTGTAAAGATTTCTTTTTCTAAGACCAAGCAAATAAAAAAGCTGTGGCCGAAGCCACAGCTTGTAGTAAATCAGCTTAAATGATTAATCTTGGGCGATGATTTCAGCAGTCTCAGCATCAACGATAATTTCATCGATCGCTTGACCATTGTCATCTAATAATTCAATCTCATAAACTAAAAGACCATCTTCATAGTGTAAGGTCCACTCTTCAACAGAGCCACCTTCAATCGATCCTAAAGCAGCGGTCATAGCTTCTTTAGCACTGACGACTTTAGAGAAGTCAATGGCTTGTTCATCTGAATCATCATCATCTTCTACTTCATCAGATTGGCTGATAATTTCACCTGTTTCAGCATTGATGACCACTTCATATTCTTTTTGATCATCGAAGCCATCAACATCATATTTCGCTACTCCATCATCATAAGATAAGCTAATGGAATCGATAGAAGCAGTATAGCTGTCTTCGAATAAGGAAATAGCTTTTTCAACGTCAGTTTCGAATTCTTGTTCTTCTAAACCAACGGTGGTTGATGAGGTTTGGCTGCTATCATCCGCATCATCAGATGAGTCATTTTGATCATCCTGGTCGTCTTGATCATCTTTGTCGTCTTGATCATCTTTGTCGTCTTTGTCATCAGTTTTATCTGCTGACGATTCTTCTTGTGAATCGTCTTTAGATTCATCTTGACTTGCATCTTTCACTTGATCATCCGTTTGGCTGCTTTGCTCTGTCGCACTCTCAGTTTGAGTAGCTGGTTGGCTAGAAGAGCTATCCCCACAAGCCACTAGTAAAGCTGAAGTTGCAAACAAAGTCACTCCTAATTTAGTCCATTTATTCATTTTTCATTCCCCTTTTCGTTTGTTTAAAAATTGAATCTGTTACATTTATAGTTTACGGAAAAACAATCCGAAGAACGGGGTCTTTTAGAAAATTAAGACATGGTCCATCCGCCATCAACAGGCAAGGTATGACCAGTAATATAAGATGCTCCATCACTAGCTAAATAAAGAGCCGCATGAGCAACGTCCTCTGGTTCTCCGAAACGTTCCATTGGAATTGGATTTAGGAAACCGGAAGCAATGTCTTCATCTTCTAATAATTCATTAGTCATTCCCGTACGACCGGTTCCTGGTGCAATAGCATTAGCACGAACAGGAATATCCGCATAGTCAGTCGCAATAGCGCGAGTCATTGAAATGACTGCCCCCTTAGTTGCCGCATAAGCGAAGGCATCAGGGAAACCAATCAATCCACCAGCAGAAGCGGTGTTGATAATGTTCCCTTTGGATTCAATTAAATGAGGCATAGCGTATTTGCAGGCATAATAAACTCCAGACATGTTCACGTCTAAAGATTTTTGCCAAGCATCTTCATCCGTCGCTTCAACATTTCCAGGCGCATAAACACCGGCATTGTTGAATAAGATATCAATACGACCAAAAGCATCTAGCGCTTTTTGGATAAAGTTTTTAACTGCTGCTTGATCACTGACATCCGCAATGACGGCAATGGCTTCCCCTCCATGGGCTTGAATGGCTTCAACCGTTTCATTAGCCCCACCCTCATTAAAGTCGACGACGACAATTTTTGCTCCTTCTTTAGCGAACAATTCTGCTGTCGCCCGACCGAATCCAGAACCTGCACCTGTAATAATGGCAACTTTATCTTCTAATATCATTTTTATCATCCTCCAAATTTTTGTTCAACTATAGAATATCAAACAATCTCCATTTAGAGGCATCATTTACTCGGTTGCTTATTAATTAAAACTATAAATGCAACTATCCTTATCGTATATTAAATGTCTTAAGATAATTTAACTATTTATTAAAATTTTATTAAAAACAGCAGCCGATGATTGGCTTATTAAAATCATAAAAAAGTCGACCCTTGCCAGATTCTTTAAACTCTTAGCTATCCGTCTGCCCCCTGACCATGGATGGATTGACTTTTTGCTCTCAATGAACCGATCTGGCCTCGATTTATTAATTTACCGCAATTGTCTTCACGTTTAATTTGCTATAACCTTCACATGTGGAGTAAATAGACCATTATATTATAGGAGGAATCCATATGTATCGTATATTTGCAAGTCCCTCACATTATGTTCAAGGTAAGAATGTCCTACTCGATCGGGTTGATTTAATCAAAGAACTTGGTGACAAAGTCCTCATTCTGGCAGATGATACTGTCTGGGAAATTATTGGACAGAGCTATGTTGAAGCCTTGGAGCAAGCAGGTCTTTCCGTCTACCGTGAAGCCTTCAATGGTGAAGCCTCTGATAAGGAAATTGAACGGGTCGTTACTATCGGAAAAGAACAAGCCAGCTCGGTGGTGATCGGTTTAGGTGGCGGGAAAGCGGTGGATGCTGCTAAAGCCATTGCAGAAGATCTTGAAGCAGCCACAGTGATTGCACCAACCATTGCATCTACTGACGCTCCTACTTCAGCCCTTTCTGTCATCTATTCTGACCAAGGAAATTTCGAACGTTACCGTTTCTATGCCAAAAACCCTGATCTGGTTCTCATGGATACCCAAGTCATCGCGAATGCCCCAGCTAGCTTCTTAGCAGACGGTATTGCAGACGCTAGTGCTACTTTTGTCGAAGCACGTGCCAATACGCGTTCATTATCTACCACTATGGCGGGAGGACAACAAACCATCGCCAGCCAAGCTATTGCCAGCGCCTGCCGCGATACCTTATTTGAATACGCCCATAAAGCTTTGGCAGCCGTCGAACGTGATCTAGTCACACCAGCTGTGGAAAAAATAATCGAAGCCAATACTCTTCTCTCTGGTCTCGGTTTTGAATGTGCTGGTCTTTCTGGTGCCCATGCTATCCACAATGGTTTTACTGCTGTCGAGGGAGCCATCCATGAAAAAACGCATGGTGAAAAAGTTGCTTATGGGGTCTTGGTCCAACTCATGTTAGAGGATGCCCCTCATGAAGAACTTGACCAATATATCGAATTTTACCAAAGCATTGGGATGCCAACCACCATGGCCGAAGTTAAACTCGACCAATACAATGATGAAGATTTATTAGCTATTGGTGAACAAGCCACAGCCGAAGGTGAAACCATCCACTCTATGATTGAAGCTCCAACAGCCGAAGATGTGGTAGCTGCCATTAAAGCCGTTGACAGCTATGTCCACCAATATTTCGACAGCAAAGCTTAAGCCGTCGTCAAAAGCGCTCAAAATCGCCAATCATTAAATAAATAAAAAAGTCGACCCATTGGCTGATGAGAATAACTATCAGCCAGATGTGTTCGACTTTTTGCTGTTTAAATCCTTGGCTAGACCTCCTTTGAGTAAGGGGGAAAAATAATCAATCGCCTAGGGGACCATATAAAAAAGCATCGACCAAAGGCCGATGCTCTAACTTGCGTAAGTTTCCTGTCATCGTAGTAAACAGGGATATGATTAACGTTTTGAGAACTGAGGTGATTTACGGGCTTTTTTAAGTCCCGGTTTCATACGTTCTTTCATACGTTGGTCACGGGTTAATAAGCCCGCTTCTTTCAATGGTTTACGGAAAGCAGGATCTACTTCCAATAAAGCACGAGAAATACCGTGACGGATAGCTCCAGCTTGTCCTGCGAAACCTCCACCATGTACATTGACTGTTACATCGTAACTTCCGACAGTATCAGTCACTTCAAAAGGTTCATTCATCATCAAGTGTAAGTTGTCAAACGGGATAAATTCTTGTCCGTCTACTCCATTAACGGTCATGCTACCAGAACCTGGTGTTAAGATAACACGAGCTGAGGAGGTTTTACGACGGCCTGTACCGAAATATTGAACATCTGCCATATGATTTGTCCTCCTTATAATTTAGTGTTAATGTCTAATTCTTTAGGTTGCTGAGCAGCATGGTTGTGTTCAGGACCAGCGTAAACATGTAATTTTTTAACCATTTTACGTCCTAAAGGTCCATTAGGCATCATACCTTTAATTGATAGTTCAATTAAACGCTCAGGTTTTTGAGCACGCATGGTTCCAGCACTCATTTCTTTAATTCCACCTGGGAATCCTGAGTGGTGGTAGTAAATTTTATCTGATGCTTTGTGACCAGTTAATTTAATTTTTTCTGCATTAATCACAATGACGTGGTCGCCACAATCCATGTTAGGTGTATAAGTTGGTTTATGTTTCCCGCGTAAGATTGCTGCAACTTGTGAAGATAAACGTCCTAAGGCGACATCTTCAGCATCAACAACAAACCAATCGCGTTGAATTTCTTTAGCATTTGGCATGTAAGTTTTCACGATTTTCCCTCCATATCAAGTCAATTTTTTCGTTTTTGTTTGTACACAATAAGTTTCCGGGGCTCATCGTGGGGCAAACAATACCGTCCACTATAATACCTTATATTTGACGGGCTGTCAATACTTTAAGCTCATTAAATTAATAATTGACCTCTTTTAAATAGAGCCCGTGCGCCGCAGCTGTTGGCCCCGCCTGATTGCGGTCTAAGCAGGCAAACAAGCGGTCGATTTCTTCCACTGGCTTACGCCCATCCCCTATTTCAATTAAGCTCCCCACCAAGACCCGGACCATATTATATAAAAAGCCATTCCCACGAAAGATTAAATCAATCTCTTCTTCCGCTTGATTATGGATCAAAGCCGCCTCATAAATCGTTCGCACCTTATTTTCGATCGGACTTTTGGTCGACGTAAAGGAAGTAAAATCGTGCTCACCTTCGATTCGCTCTAAAGCCCTCTGCAAACGATCACAGTCTAAAGAATAGGGGTGCCATAGGCAATACTCTCTTCTGAAGGGGTCGCGAATAGGGGAATTATGAATACGATAAAGGTAAGTCTTTTCCACGGCAGAAAAGCGAGCGTGAAATTCTTTGCCTACTTTTTCTACTTTCAATATGGAAAGGTCATCCGCTACCGAAGTATTTAAAGCACGCTCCATGGCATGTTCACTTAATTCAAAGGGAAAATCAAAATGTGCCACCTGAGCCAAGGCATGGACGCCAGAATCTGTCCTACCAGACCCATGAAGCTTAATATCCTTCCCCTTGGCGATCTTGGTCAACACCCTTTGTAAATCTCCTTGGACCGTCCGTTCTTCATCCTGGATTTGAAAGCCGGCAAACATGGTCCCATCATAAGCCATAGTAATTTTATAACGTTGAGTCAACTGATATCTCTCCTATTACAGCCAGCGCAAGCCAATAACGCTAGCACTCAGCACCATCATCACCACTAACACGACCGTATCTCGCCCTTGCCACTGCAGCTGGCGGTACTTGGTCCGTTCACTGCCCCCTTGATAACCTCTTGATTCCATGGCAATAGCCAATTCATCTGCCCGTTTAAAGGCAGAGACAAAGAGAGGAATCAAAAGGGGAATCACATTTTTTAAACGTTGAATAAAAGAGCCCTCATCAAACACCATCCCTCGCGCACGTTGGGCGTTCATGATGGTCTCCACTTCTTCCATTAAGGTGGGCACAAAGCGTAGGGCAATGGAAAGCATTAAAGCAATAGCATGGACCGGTACCCCTAAACGATTGAGTGGTCCTAGCAGATATTCAATGGCATCCGTGATTTCCAGAGGCATGGTAGTCAAAGTCAGTAGGGTGGACATAAAAATAATCAATATAAAACGAATGAAAATAAAGATAGCATTCCTCAATCCCTCTTGATAGAGGGTCAAAGGTCCAAAACGCCATAAGAGCGTTTCGCCTTGGGTAAAGAAAAGTTGAAGAAATACCGTCAGCATAATCAGTAGTAATAAAGGACGCAAACCTTTAAGTAAATAAGAGATAGGAACCTTGGCCAAGGCAATGGCAAGAAGAACAAAGGCGAACATCAAGGCATAGGCCAGCCAATGGTTCGCAAGAAAAATGGTCAGTAAAAAAATGAGGGTCGCCAAAACCTTGAGTCTTGGATCCAAACGGTGGACAAAAGATTGGCCAGGAATATATTGACCAATCACAACACTTTGTGCCATTAGGCCTCCCCTCCCATCACTTGCTGCTTAATCCAAGCACTTAATTCGTCTATGTTGATAGGGAGCTGGTCATACGTCCAGCCCTCTTTTTGACTCAGACTTTGGGCAAAACTGACCGCTTGAGGAACATCCAATTGCTTGGATTTCAACCAGTCCCCCTGCTCAAAGATCTGATGGGGGTCAGCGGTTTGTATCAAGTGGCCTTTTTCCATAATAGCCACCTGGTCGGCATAATTAGCCACATCTTCCATTTGGTGGGTGGCTAAAATGACCGTTAAATTTTTTTGCCGGTGGAGATTTGAAAATAAGGTCATTAATTCCAATTGGCCTTTAGGATCCAAGCCTGCTGTGGGTTCATCCAAAATAAGGACTTGAGGTTGTAAGGCCAAGACTCCCGCTATAGCGACTCGCCGCTGTTGGCCCCCTGAAAGTTCGAAGGGAGAAGACTGATACAAGCTTTCATCCACTCCCACCAAGGCTAGCATCTCACGAGCACGAGCCAAGGCTTCCTCTTCACTTAATCCATAATTTTGCGGGCCAAAAGCCACATCTTTTTCCACCGTTTCTTCAAAGAGTTGGGCTTCAGGAAATTGGAAAACAGTCCCTATCAGCTTACGAATGCTTTTCAAGTCCTTATTCTTTGTTTTAGCAGTGACGGCCTTGTCTCCTAAATAAACCGTCCCACTCGTCGGTTTTAATAAGACATTCAAGTGTTGAAGGAGGGTGGATTTGCCTGAACCAGTATGGCCAATAAGGGCCGTAAAGGAACCGCTCGGAATATTTAAATTCACGTCAAAGAGAGCGGGAACAGCCATAGGAGTCCCCGCTTGATAGGTATGACTCAATCCTTCAAGTCGTATGTCCATAATTCATCCCTCAATTCTTCTGCCGTCAGATAGGTATCTGGCAAGTCCAAGCCTTCTTTTTTTAAACGATGTTTTAACTTTTCACCAAAAGGGAGGTCTAAGCCCAGATCAATTAAAGTTTCCCCTTTTGAAAAAATTTGCTGGCTGCTGCCTTGCTCAATAATCTGACCGTCTTTCATGACAACAATCCGATCCGCTTTGGCCGCCTCATTAATATCATGGGTGATCGAAAGGACGGTTAACTGGCGATCTTCTTTAATCTGACGGATGGTTTCAATCACTTCATGGCGGGCTTTAGGGTCCAGCATGGAAGTCGCTTCATCCAGAACAATAATATCTGGATAAAGGGCCAAAATTCCTCCTATAGCGACCCTCTGCTTCTGGCCACCAGACAGAGAGGATGGCTCTCGATCGATAAAGTCCAGCATGCCCACGATTTCTAAAGCTTCTTCGACTCTTTCAATCATTTGGGGGCGTGGTACAGCTTGATTTTCTAAGCCAAAAGCCACGTCATCGCCCACTGTAGCTCCCACAAACTGATTATCAGGGTTTTGAAATACCATGCCGATTTTTTTTCGAATGTCCCAAACACTATCTTCCGTCAATTCTTGGCCGTCGATACGTATCTGCCCCTTTTGAACGGGTAAAATACCATTTAGAGTTTTGACCAGGGTCGACTTACCAGAGCCATTTGGCCCGATAATAGCCACCCACTCGCCGCGGCCCACAGTTAAATGGATATTTTTTAAAGTGAGCGCCGCCTCTTCATCCCACTGGTAGGCAAAATCAAGCCCTTGTAATTGGATGATGGGGTCAATATTTTTATTCCATTCTTTTGCCATCGGTCAAGCCTCCAAAAATAGAAAATTCATAGCTATTATAACATACGCTCGCCTGCTAAAAAGCTTTTGTAAGATGAAAGCAGGCGCTTTCTCTTTCTGTTTGAGCGAAGGCAGCTCGCTCTTGCTCATAAAGGGCCAATAAAATCTAAAAGAAAAAAGCAGCTGTTTATCAAAAACAACTGCTTTAACAGTCAAGAAGAGCTTTTTATGCTTCTCGATAAGATTCAAAGTAAAATTAAGCGCTAGTGTCTGGATCGTCCGCTTGCTCGTCCCCTTCATTTTCTTTAGGAGCGTCAGCTTCAGTCTCCTCTTTGTCATCTGCCGCATCTTCTGTTGAATCTGATGCAGCTTTGTCATCAGATGAATCTTTGCTCTCTTTTTCTCCAGTTTCATCTGTGCTGTCATCCGCTGATTCAGAAGAGTCAGTGGATGCTTCATCTTCTGCTTCTTCCGTATCATCGGCCTCTTCATCACTACTGCCAGCATATTCAAATTGAATGCTGTATCCGAAACCTTCTGGATCATAGAAGTCTAAAGCTTCGCCGTCCACTTCAGCATAAGGGTACCCAAATTGGTTAACCGGTCCATCATCTTGTTGTGGGTTTAAGTTTAAGTCACGGCCAGTAGAGAAGCCCACCCGTTTAGCATCCAAGTTACCATAGTAATAGTCATAGAGGTCTTTGGCTTCTGGGCTTTCTTTATCTAAATCATCTGTTAAAATCCCTTTTAATACGTCGGCGATATCAATAGCTACCCAGCCTGTGCCTGGTTGGTAATATTCAGCCCAGCAGTGTTGGGATTTGGTTTGGTCAGCGTCTTCTTCAGCTAAGCGGACACCGAAAATCTCACGAGCTGGAATACCTTGAGCTCTAGCAAGGGCAATGAAGACAGAGTGGATATCCGTACATTTACCATCTAAGCTCGCTACGGAATCTAAGGCATTCCCAGTTCCACAACCTTCCACATCTTCATTTCGTTCCATATTGAGGTAAATCCAGTCGTAGATCGCAATCACTTTATCTTGGACACTATCACCAGCTGCAGCAATTTCATCTGAAATTTCTTTCATCGCCCCATTGACAGGAACTAAGTTAGACCCCCCTAAGTAAGCTTCAAATTCAGCCGGATTAATTTCTTCTTCGGATCCAAATTCTGGAATTTCACGTTCTTGGCGTGTCACGTCAAAAGAGTAAGTCAATTGGCGGTCGGTTTGGTCACCGGTCCATTCCACATAAATCATTTCATTGCCATTTTCATCGGTGTTGATTTCATAATCCACATCTTCTCCGCCCACTTCGATCTTGACATTAGAAATTTCTTGGTAGTCGTCAGATTGAGCATGTGGAATCCATAAACGAACTGAATCGTCAGCATCATGGTGTGACAAGTCGAAAGTAGCAGTGAAGGTTCCTGAGACTTCATCACTCACTTCAAGAGCCTCAGAGTCTCCCAGATTGCTGTGGTCCAAGTTCACTTCAGAAGGTAAAAGTGTAGACGAAGCGGTTGAAGAGGCTTCTTTTTCTGCTTCTTCTCCTGTTAATTCATCCGAAGAACTAGAGGATCCTTCTTCTGTCGTCGCTTCTTCGTCAGCGGAAGAGTCTTTTTCTTCAGAATCATCACCCTTCTCACTGCTTTCAGTGGTAGTTGTTTCCTCCGTTTGTTCCGCTGTTGACTGGTTGTCATTGCCAGCATTAGAGCTGCCACTTTCAGTCGAACATCCTACAGCAATTAGCGCACTTGCGATTAATAAAGATGATAGTAATTTTTTCTTCATCATCATTCCCCTTTTTCCAAATAGTTTTACGCATTATATCATGAATTAAATAAATTATTCACACCTATTAAAAATAGACATTGGCGTCCGTATATATTTGAAAAACTGATAAAGAATAAGGTTTTTTCAATCCCTTCAGTTATAGCTTCTTTAATCCTCTATGTTAAAATAAGTAAGACTTTATTTGTATAGGAGGAATTTATTTGAAAAAGAAAAATAATATCTGGCTGGTCCTTTTAATCGTCGCCTTATCTGTGGGAGGAGTCTTCTTATTTAAACACTTCCAAACCCGGTCTAATGAACAGGCGCTAGCAGAAACCGACCAAGCCGATTTTGATTTTTATAATGCTGACATGCCATTGGAAGATTTGAAAGAACATGGGGTCCCCATGCTGATCACTTTTGGTAATGAGGATTGTTATTATTGTGAACAGATTAAACCTCACCTCATTGACCTCAATAAAAAATACATGGGCGATGCCATTATCAAATATGTGGATACCTACGAATACACAGACATGGTCGATTATTATCCCATTATCGCTACCCCTGCGATTATGATTTTTGACTCTAATGGAGAGCCTTACGAACCATCTGGTCAATTCGAAGACATCGCTTACCAATATAAAAATCCTGACACGGGTGAAATGGCAGCGACCTTTATTTATGGCTATCTCAATCCCGACCAATTGGAAGACTTGCTAGGTGAATTATAATGATGGAGCTATTAGGACCTATTACCTCACTCTTGAAAGAAGGAGGGCCTCTCATGCCCCTCTTTGCTTTCTTGGGTGGCTTAATTACTTCCTTTTCTCCTTGTTCTCTATCGGCCTTGCCTTTTATCATCGCCTACATTGGTGGTGGAAAAGACCAATCTCGTTCATCTAATTTAGCCTTATCCGCCACCTATGCCGCTGGTAATGCTTTAGCTTATGGGGCTTTAGGCGTTATTTCCTCTCTGCTAGGAACCATTATTAACTTTACCGGTTCGTGGTGGTATCTCTTGCTGGGGATTTTAATGCTCTTGGTCGCCTTGGAACAATTCGGCCTCACCAACTTCTCTAAATCATTCGTCAAATACGGCCAAAAAATTAAGCGTAACCGCTTTGGTGCCTTTGTTTTCGGTATTATTTCAGGGATTTTCGCCTCGCCTTGTGCCACCCCGATCATGATTGCCATCATGGCTATGATTGCGGCTTCTGGAACGAGTGTTTTGACGGCTATCTTCCTGTTTTTACTGTTTGCTTTAGGTAATTCAGTGACCATCATTTTAGCTGGTCTAGCATCCGGCCACTTGAACATGAACATCGTGCAATCAGATTCCTATTCAACCTTTGCAAAAATCAGCCAAAGCCTATTAGGGGTCTTGATCTTTGCCCTGGGATTGTTTCTCATTTACCAAGGATTGTAGATGACCTAAAAAAATCACCGACCATTCATTTAAAACAAAACAAAAGTTCTTATTTCAATCCACTTGAAGTAAGAACTTTTGTTTTATTCTCCATAAAGGCCTATTTAAAAGAATAATTTCTTCAGGGGGTGCCTAATGTAAACACCACCCTGAAGATTACGAGCTAGACTAAGATTCCTAAGAATCCATCATCATAACGCTCTATCATTCTTTGTTGATTATTCAGCTTCTGTTGCTTCTGCTTCAGCTTCTTCTTCCACTTCAGCTTCAGAACCTTCAACAAATTCTAAAAGAACCATACGTGCTGCATCTCCACGACGAGGTCCCATTTTTAAGATACGGGTGTAACCCCCGTTACGGTCTTGGAAACGAGGTGCAATATTATCGAATAATTTTTGAAGTACATCTTCGACGATGATTGCATCTTCAGTTTCTTCAAATGAAGCAATTTCATTACGCAATACTTTAGCGGCTTGACGACGAGCATGTAAGTCTCCTCGTTTTCCTAAAGTAACCATTTTATCCGCTAAGCGGCGAACTTCTTTTGCACGAGCTTCTGTCGTTTTAATGCGTTCATTAATGATTAAATCGGATACTAAGTCACGTAAGATTGCTTTACGTTGGCTGCTAATACGTCCTAATTTACGGTATGCCATGCCTTTCCCTCCTTTAATTCTTCTCTATCTAAACTTCTTCATCACGAAGTGCTAAGTCTAATTCAGCAAGTTTATTTTCGATTTCTTCTAGTGATTTTTTACCTAGATTACGTACTTGCATCATATCATCGACAGTTTTTGAGGTTAACTCCTCAACAGTATTGATCCCTGCTCGTTTCAAGCTGTTATATGAACGAACAGACAAGTCTAATTCTTCCACTGTCATTTCTAATGTTTTTTCAATTTGAGTTTCTTCTGGTTCAACCATAATCTCAACTTTGCGAGCTTCTTCCGTTAACTCAACAAAAACAGTTAAGTATTCGGTCATAATCTTCGCAGCTAAGCTGATTGATTCTTCAGGAGAAATCGTTCCATCCGACCAAATTTCGATTGTTAATTTATCATATTGGTTTTGATCTCCAACACGAGTGTTTTCAACATGGTAGTTGACGCGTTCAATCGGTGTATAGATTGAATCGATTGGAATGACTCCAATGGGCATATCATCATCATTGTTATGCTCTGCGCGTACATAGCCTCGGCCTCGTTCGACAGTAAAGCGAGCGGATAAATGACCACCTTCAGCTACTGTACAGATGTATTGGTCTGGGTTCATTAACTCGATATCGCTATCTAAATGTAGATCTGACCCATAAACTTCTTTTGGACCTTCAATATCTAACTCAATGGTTCGAGGCTCTTCTGAATGAGATTTCAAAGCTAGTTTCTTAATGTTCAAAATGATCGCAGTAACATCTTCAACGACGCCATCAATAGCAGTAAACTCATGGAGTACGCCATCGATCTGGATAACTGTAACGGCTGCTCCGGGTAGAGAAGCTAGCAAAATTCTGCGTAGGGAATTTCCTAAAGTTGTACCATATCCTCTTTCAAGCGGTTCGATAACAAATCGACCATACTTACCATCTTCACTGATTTCAGCAGTTTGGATTTCAGGTTTTTCAATCTCAATCATTCAGTCCATATTCCCCTTTCAACGGTTAACCCTTCTGACACAATAAGTCCTATGCCTAATTATACACGACGACGTTTTGGTGGACGGGCACCGTTGTGAGGAACGGGTGTAACGTCACGGATAGCTGTTACTTCTAAACCTGCAGCTTGTAAAGCACGAATTGCTGACTCACGTCCAGAACCAGGTCCTTTGACGTTAACTTCAATCGTCTTCATTCCATCTTCCATAGCAGTTTTAGCTGCAGTTTCTGCTGCCATTTGAGCTGCGAATGGAGTTGATTTACGGGAGCCTTTAAATCCTAATGCTCCAGCTGAAGACCAAGCCACGGCATTGCCTTGTGGATCCGTAATCATAACAATTGTATTGTTAAATGTTGAATGGATATGTGCAATTCCTGACTCTATATTTTTTCTAACGCGACGACGGCGTCTTTGTTGTCTTTTTTTAGCCATTAGTGTTGACCTCCTTTATTAAAAATTATGAACGACGTTTTTTACGGGTTTGAGCGTTGTTTTTCGTTCTTTGTCCACGAGTAGGTAAGTTTCGGCGGTGGCGGATTCCACGGTAAGAGCCGATATCTTGTAAACGACGGATATCTTGACTAATGTCGCGTCGTAAGTCCCCTTCGATTTTGTATTTATCAACTTCTGAACGGATAGCATCCAATTCATCGTTAGTTAAGTCGCTAACTTTGACTTGTGGGTTCACATTCACTGCATCTAAAATGATATTAGCGCGAGTACGTCCAATCCCATAGATATAAGTTAATGCGATTTCAATATGTTTATCTCTTGGTATATCTACACCTGCAATACGTGCCATTTAGTGCACCTCCCTATACTGTTTTGACTTTTTTATTATTAACCTTGACGTTGTTTGTGTTTAGGATTTTTGCAAATCACTTGAACACGTCCGTTACGGCGAATAATTTTGCAATTTTCACACATTTTTTTAACTGATGGTCTTACTTTCATCTTTTCGCCTCCTCTGGTTCAATTTAAATTATTTAAATCGATAAGTAATACGGCCTTTTGATAAATCGTATGGAGACATTTCAACGGTTACTTTATCACCAGGTAATATTCGAATATAGTTCATACGAATTTTTCCAGAAACATGAGCAAGTATCTCGTGCTCATTTTCAAGTTCCACCTTAAACATAGCATTGGGTAATGTTTCTAAAACTGTACCTTCTACTTCAATAACTCCGTCTTTCGACAAAATCGTCTCCTCCTTATGGATTTACATTTTTTAGCCATTTTTTACGAATCTTCATCATGCCATTTTAACACGACCGTAGTATATTACCACATTTCACTCTATACATCAAGGCTTATAGCCCTTTGTTGCTTTTAGAGCGAGCTTTCTAAGTCGTCTAATTGCTCTTTGACACCTTCAAAGACCTGATCCGGTGTGCCTGAGCCATCAACGGTCAGAACCAAGCCACGATCGGCATAATAATCTAATAACTCTTGGGTTTGCTTGCCATTGACTTCAATACGACGTTTGACTGTTTCCGGTTTATCATCATCACGTTGGTAGAAGTCTGTTGACCCACAAGCCTCACATACCCCTTCTTCTTTCGGTGGGTTAAAAAGTTTATGGTAACTGGCGCCACATTCAGAACAAATGATGCGGCCAGTTAAACGTTCCATTAGCAGGTCAGGGTCAACTTCGATGTAGACCACACCATCAAGTGAACGTCCAGCAGCTTGTAAGTTTTGATCTAAAGCTTCCGCTTGGTTTAAGGTCCGAGGATAACCGTCCAACAAGAACCCTTGTTCAGCGGTGTCAGCTTGAGACAATCGCTCTTTGAGAATCCCGTTAGTGACCTCATCGGGAACGAGATCTCCCTTTTCCATATAAGCATTAGCCTCTTTACCTAAATCCGTTTGCTCTTTAATGGCCGCGCGGAACATGTCTCCGGTTGAAATGTGTGGGACATGGTATTCCTCTACGATATAAGCGGCTTGGGTTCCTTTACCAGCTCCAGGTAATCCTAATAAAATTAAATTCATTGTCATGGTCATGCTCCTTATCCTTAATCACGAATGAAACCGAGGTAAGAACGTTTGCTTAACAATCCTTCTAATTCTTCTTTAGTATTCAATGCTACCCCAACAACAATCAGTAAACTTGTTCCTCCAAGTGCAATGGAAGAAGGTAAGTCCCAAAGCATGGAAGCGATAATTGGGAGTAGAGCAATAATCATCAAGTAAACCGATCCCACCGTGCTTAAACGATTAATCATATAAGAAATATATTCTTGGGTTTCAATCCCTGGACGGATACTTGGAATAAATGCTCCTTGTTTTTGGAAGTTTTCAGCCAATTTTTCTGGATCCACTTGAATGTGGGCATAAAAGAATGTAAAGGCTAAAATGAGCAGAGCGTAAATGGCTGCCCCAGCAGGTTCTTGCAAGTTAAAAATCGTATTCGCGATTTCAAACCATTGGGCATCACCAAAACGGTCAGAAAACAAACCGAGAAAGATCTGCGGTAACATCATAAATGAACTGGCAAAAATAACTGGAATAACTCCAGCAGAGTTGACTTTAAGTGGTAAAACTGCAGTTTGTTCAGAACTAGCCACACGTTTAGTGTATTGGACTGGAATATTACGTCGTGCTGTTTCCATAAATACTACAAAAATGACGAGCAAGATGACCACAAGTAAGGTGATCCCTGCTGTGATCCAGGCTTGGGTAAGTTCATCCCCAGCATTACGGATCTGAGAGTTGTAGTAGGAAATAAGGTCTTGAGGAACACGGGCCACAATACCGGAGAAGATAATGAGAGACGTCCCATTACCAATACCGTTCATGGTAATCTGTTCGGCTAAAAAGACGACCAGCATCGTACCAGCAGTCAGCATTAAGGCAATCATGAGATAAGTGCTGATCCCCGGATTAATAATTAATCCTAATTCAGACAGGGCATTAAAGCCGAATGAAATCCCTAAAGCCTGTAAATAGGCAATGAAAATGGTGAGATAGCGAGTCGCTTGATTGAGCTTACGCCGTCCCACATCCCCTTGTTCAGCCCATTCAGCGAAAGTAGGGATGATATCCATTTGCAGTAATTGCATGATAATCGAACTGGTGATAAAAGGAGAAATACCTAGAGCAAAAATAGAAAAGTTACTCAAGGCCCCCCCACCAAACATGTTCAATAGACTAAATAATCCCGATTCTGTAATAGAACCTAAAGCTGAAGCATTGACTCCTGGTAAGGTAATATGTGTTCCGATTCGGAAAATCACTAAAATACCTAGGGTAAATAGGATACGTTTTCGAACATCTTCTTCCTTAAATGCATCGGCTAGTAGTTTGAACATTAAATCACCTCAGCAGTTCCGCCAGCATTTTCAATTGCTTCTTTGGCAGATTGAGTGAATTTATGCGCTTTAACTGTTAATTTGTGATCTAATTCACCTTCACCTAAAATTTTAATTCCAGCATTTTTAGCAATGTTTTTAACAATGCCAGCTTCCAATAAAATTTCAGGAGTGACTTCTGCACCTTCTTCAAAGCGCTCATTTAATGTTCCAAGGTTAACGATTGCGTATTCTTTGCGGTTAATGTTACGGAATCCACGTTTTGGTAAGGTTTGGAATAGAGGTGTTTGTCCCCCTTCAAAACCGATGCGAGGACCGTTACCACGAGCTAATTGCCCTTTTTGACCACGTCCTGACGTTTTACCATTACCTGATGAGGGTCCACGTCCAACACGGTTGCGTTTTTTACGAGAGCCTTCATTTGGTTTTAATTCATGAAGTTTCATATTTGGCACCTCCTTGACTTAATATTTATTATACTTCTTTTACGTCTAATAAGTGTGTACAGTGCTTAACCATCCCACGAATTGCTTCGTTGTCAGGATAAGTTTTAGTTTGGTTCACTTTATTAAAGCCTAAACTTTTAATAATTTTTTTATGTTTGTCAGAAGAACCAATCACACTACGTTTTAAGGTAATTTCTAAGTTAGACATAATGGTCCTCCTATCCTAATAATTCTTCAACTGTTTTTCCTCGAAGTTTTGCTACTTCTTCAGCACGTTTTAAGTTACTAATTCCATCAAAAGTCGCTGCAACCATGTTGGTTGGTGAGTCTGAACCTAATGATTTAGCTGTAACATCTTCAACTCCAGCTAATTCCATGACGGCACGGACAGGTCCACCAGCAGCTACCCCAGAACCTTCAACAGCAGGTTTTAATAAGACTTCTCCACCTGCAAATTCTCCAGTGGTTTCATGAGGAATAGTAGTTCCTACCATAGGAACTTCGATGATGTTTTTCTTAGCATTGTCTACTGCTTTACGGATGGCTTCTGGAACCTCAGCAGCTTTACCTGTAGCATAACCTACTTTACCTTTTCGGTCACCAACAACGACTAAAGCTGAGAAACGCATGGTACGTCCACCTTTAACAACTTTTGAAACGCGAGCGATATTAACTACGCGATCTTCAAATCCGTCATCATTACGACGATTTTGTCTTGCCATGATATCTCCTCCTTCTTAATAAAATTAAAATTCTAGTCCATTTTCGCGTGCGGCTTCGGCTACGGCTTTCACACGTCCGTGATATTTGTAACCTCCACGGTCAAATACGACTTTAGTGATGTCATTTTCTTTAGCTGCCTCAGCAATTAAACGTCCAACTTCTGCAGCTTGCTCTGTTTTAGATAAATCTTCATCCTCGATAGCGAGTGATGATGCACTAGCTAAGGTTGTTCCCTCAATATCATCAATGATTTGAGTGTAAATGTTTTTATTAGAACGGAAAACATTTAAGCGAGGAACATCAGCGGTTCCTTGAACATGGTTACGAATACGTAAATGACGTTTTTGACGTCTTTCGTTTTTACCCATTTTATTGATCACGATTTGTCACCTCTTATTCTATATAAAATTGAAATGTGATAAAGACTATTTACCAGTTTTACCTTCTTTACGGATAACGTATTCTCCAACGTAACGAATACCTTTTCCTTTGTAAGGTTCTGGTGGACGTACGTCACGAATACTTGCAGCTAATTGTCCGACAGCTTCTTTGCTGTACCCTTTAACAATGATTTTGCTGTTTTCAGGCACTTCAATTTCTACACCTTCAGGAGCTTCGAAGTGAACGGGATGAGATAAACCAACGTTTAACTCTAAGGTGTTGCCTTGCATTTGAGCACGATACCCAACCCCGATTAATTCTAATTCTTTTTGGTAACCTTCCGTTACACCTTCAATCATGTTGAAGACATTTGAACGAGTGGTTCCGTGAAGAGATTTAGCTTGGTTACTTTCGTTTGGTCGCTCAAAGCTAATTTCGTTATCATTGATAGTCATTTTAATTAAAGGGCTAATGTCTTTTTCTAATTCACCTTTAGGACCTTTAACAAAAACGGTTTGTCCTTCTTGTTTAATTTCAACATTTTCAGGAATTTCGATGATTTTATTTCCAATACGACTCATTGAGACACCTCCTATTTTTTAATGATGAATTACCAAACGTAAGCGATAACTTCCCCACCAACGTGCTGAGCACGGGCGTTTTTGTCAGTGATCACACCATTGGATGTTGACACGATGGCAATTCCTAAACCATTTAAGACTTTAGGCATTTCTTCTGCATTAGCATACACACGTAAGCCTGGTTTAGAGATACGTTTAATTCCAGAAATAACTTTCTCATTGTTAGGTCCATATTTTAATTCAAGACGTAAAACCCCTTGATGTGAGTTTTCGATGAATTCATATCCTTTAATGAAACCTTCGTCTTTTAAGATTTCGCAGATTTGACCTTTGATTTTAGAAGCAGGAATTTCGACTGTGGTATGACGAGCGTCATTAGCATTACGTATACGAGTCAGAAAATCTGCAATTGGATCTGATAATGTCATAATTTTGCCTCCTTTACTTTACGTTCTATTCTGTTTTTACCAGCTTGCTTTTTTCAACCCAGGAATTTCGCCTTTATGTGCTAATTCACGTAAGCAAATACGGCATAATTTGAATTTGCGGTATACGGAATGTGGGCGTCCACAACGTTCGCAACGTGAGTATTCTCGAGTAGAAAATTTTTGTTGTTTTTTGTGTTTTTCACGCATTGCTTTTCTAGCCATTAATTTCTCAATCCTCCTATACTATTGTTGTCGTTTCGATTGATTATTTTTGGAAAGGCATTCCCATACGGCTTAATAATTCGCGGCCTTCTTCATCGGTTTCAGCGGTTGTAACGATAACAATGTCCATTCCTCGAACTTTTGATACATCGTCAAATTCAATTTCTGGGAAAATTAATTGCTCTTTAACTCCTAAAGTGTAGTTTCCACGGCCGTCAAATGAATTTTTGCTTACACCACGGAAGTCACGTACACGAGGGAGTGAAACAGTTACTAATTTACCGAAGAAATCGTACATACGGTCACCACGTAAGGTTACTTTCGTACCGATCGGCATTCCTTCTCTTAAACGGAAGTTCGCTACTGATTTTTTAGCTCGGGTAATCACTGGTTTTTGACCAGAAATTTTTGTTAATTCGTTCACGGCATTTTCTAAGTTTTTAGAGTTGTTGACCGCATCACCCACACCCATGTTTAAGACGATTTTTTCAATCTTTGGTGCTTGCATGATTGATGAGTAGTCAAAATGGTCAACTAATGCAGGTTGAACATCATTATAGTATTTATCACGAAAGATATTTGTCATGTTGCTGTGTCCTCCTTCCAGAATTATTCTTCATCATCATTTGAAGAAACGCTATAAGAAATGGTTTCTCCTGATGCTTTTGCATATCGTACTTTTTTACCATCTTCAAAGCGGTAACCCACGCGTGTGCGTTTACCAGTTGATGGGTCGACTAACATAACGTTAGAGACGTGAATAGGTGCTTCTGTTTCTTCGATAGACCCTTGGAAGCTCATTCCGCCAGCTTTGTTGTGTTTGATCATCATGTTGACGCCTTCAACAACTAAGCGTTCTTTTTTAGGATCAACACTCAAGACAGTGCCTTCTTCACCTTTGTCTTTTCCTGCGATTACTACAACTTTGTCGCCTTTTTTAATTTTCACTTTATGCACCTCCCTGGTTATTTCTTTAGTAATTATAAAACTTCTGGGGCAAGTGACACGATACGCATATAGTCATTATCGCGTAGTTCACGAGCAACTGGCCCAAAAATACGTGTTCCGCGTGGAGATTTATCTTCACGAACAATAACACAGGCATTTTCATCGAATGCGATATAAGATCCGTCTGGGCGTCTGATTTGAGATTTTTCACGAACGATGACCGCACGTGTAACCTCACCTTTCTTGACAACGCCTCCTGGTGTTGCTTCTTTAACAGAAACTACAACTTCGTCACCTACAGATGCATAACGGCGACCTGCTCCGCCTAATACTTTTACGACCTGTACTTTTCTAGCGCCTGAGTTGTCGGCTACATTCATTTTAGATTCAACTTGTAACACCGTATTTCCTCCTCTCAATTACAAAAATATTTTGTATTGAAAATTAAAGAACAACACCTTTTTCGACTATTTTAACTAAACGGAAATGTTTGTCTTTAGATAGTGGGCGTGTCTCCATAATTTCTACAATATCATTGACTGCTGCTTGATTGTCTTCATCGTGCGCTTTATAGCGGTCTGTACGACTTAAACGTTTACCGTATTTAGGGTGTTGGGTTCTGCTTTCTAACTCAACAACGATTGTTTTATCCATTTTATCGGACACGACTTTTCCACGGTAAACTTTACGTTCGTTACGTTCTTCTGAGCTCATGCGTTCATTAGCCTCCTTCTTTTAATCTCTTTTTGATATTAATTATTGACCTTCAGCTTGGCGTAAAGCAGTTTTAATACGAGCAATGGCTTTACGTACAGTTTTAATACGAGCTGTATTTTCTAACTGTCCAGTGGCTAATTGAAAACGTAAATTGAATAACTCTTCTCTGTATTCATTTTCTTTTTCGATCATTTCTTGAGTCGACATGTCTTTTAATTGATTTTTGAATTCTTTAGTTTTCACTTGAGTCACCACTTTCATCACGTGATACTACCTTGGTTCTAACTGGTAGTTTGTGTGAAGCTAAGCGTAATGCTTCTTTAGCTACTTCTTCCGGTACCCCAGCAATTTCAAACATGATTTTACCACGTTTAACAGGTGCTACCCAGCTTTCTGGAGCCCCTTTACCTGAACCCATACGAACACCAATCCCTTTGGCTGTTACAGGTTTATGAGGGAAGATTTTTGTCCATACTTTTCCGCCACGTTTCATGTAACGGTTCATAGCGATACGCGCTGCTTCAATTTGTCTATTCGTAATCCATTTTGAATCAATGGCTTGTAAACCATATTGACCGTAAGCTAATTCTTTTCCACCTTTAGCTTCTCCGCGCATTTTTCCACGGAATTCTTTACGGTATTTTACACGTTTAGGTACTAGCATGATTATTTCCCTCCTTTTTCATTATTGTCTACTAATTCAGGTAAGACTTCACCTTTATAGATCCAAACTTTAACTCCTAATTTACCGAAAGTTGTGTCGGCTTCTTCATGAGCATAGTCGATTTCAGCACGAAGCGTGTGTAATGGAACACTACCTTCTGCGAAACCTTCAGATCGAGCCATGTCTGCCCCGTTCAAACGTCCAGAGACTAAAGTTTTGATACCTTCAGCTCCTGCGCGTTTAGCACGTTGGATGGCTTGTTTTTGAGCACGACGGAATGAGATACGGTTTTCTAATTGTTCAGCAATGCTTTGAGCGACTAATCGAGCGTCAATATCAGGATTTTTCACTTCAACAACATTAACATGAACTTTTTTACCAGTTAATTGGTTTAATTTATTACGTAAAGCATCAACCTCAGATCCACCTTTACCGATAACCATACCTGGTCGAGCAGTGTGGATAGAGATGTTCACGCGGTTAGCGGCACGTTCGATTTCGACTTTAGAAACTGACGCTTCGCTTAAAGCGTTTTCGATGTATTCACGAATATCTAAATCTTCATGTAAATTTTCTGCATAGTTTTCATCAGCGTACCATTTTGCTTTCCAGTCTTCGATAACGCCAACTCGTAAACCATTTGGATTAATCTTTTGTCCCATTGATGTCCCTCCTTACTTTTCTGATACCACGATTGTAATGTGGCTTGTTCGTTTGTTGACAGGCGATGCTGCCCCTTTAGCACGTGGACGGTAACGTTTTAAGGTTGGTCCTTCATCCACATAGGCTTCACTGACATATAAATCTTCAACGTCTAAGTCAAAATTGTGTTCAGCATTAGCAATAGCTGAGTGTAAAACTTTAGAAATTGGTGTGGCGGCGTGTTGAGTTGAGAATTCTAAAATATTCACGGCTTCCCCAACATGTTTACCACGAATTAAGTCAATCACACGGCGGACTTTGCGTGGTGCCATACGAATCGTTCTAGCTGTTGCTTTAGCTGATGTAATTTCTTGTGCCATCTCGATGGTATCCTCCTTCCATTACTAGATGATAGTTGTTTTTTTGTCTGATTTTGAGTGTCCACGGAATGTACGTGTGGGTACGAATTCTCCTAATTTGTGTCCTACCATGTCTTCTTGAATATAAACCGGTACATGTTTGCGTCCATCATGAACGGCGATAGTTAATCCGACAAAGTTAGGGAAAATAGTAGAACGGCGTGACCATGTTTGGATGACAGATCCGTCATCTTTTTGTTGAGCGGCTTCAACTTTTTTCATTAAGTGTTCATCGACAAAAGGCCCCTTTTTCAAACTGCGTGACATAGGGTCGCCTCCTTTCTGCTTATCGCAAATACTCTATTTATCTTAACGTTTACGTTCGCGAACGATGTATTTATTAGAAGGTTTATTGCGCTTACGTGTTTTCTTACCAAGAGTAGGTTTACCCCAAGGTGTAACTGGGCTGGGCATACCGATTGGTGCGCGACCTTCCCCACCACCGTGTGGGTGATCGTTAGGGTTCATAACAGAACCACGAACAGTTGGGCGTTTGCCTTTCCAACGGTTACGTCCTGCTTTACCGATGTTGATCAATTCGTGTTGTTCGTTTCCTACTGTTCCAACAGTCGCACGGCAAGTTCCTAAGATTAATCGGTTTTCACCAGAGCTTAAACGAACCAAGACGTATTTATTACCTTCTTCATTCCCTAAGACTTGTCCATGTCCACCTGCTGAACGAACTAATTGTCCGCCGCGACCAGGTTTCAATTCGATGTTATGGATAGTAGTCCCAACAGGCATGCTGTTAAGTGGCATCGCATTTCCGACTTTGATGTCCACATCTTCACCTGATTCAACGAATGTGCCTACTTTAAGTCCTTTAGGTGCTAAGATATAACGTTTTTCTCCATCTTCATAGTGAAGTAAAGCGATATTAGCTGAGCGGTTTGGATCGTATTCAATCGTTTTAACTAATGCACGAACATCGTCTTTGTTACGTTTAAAGTCGATGATACGATAATGGTGTTTGTGTCCTCCACCTTGGTGACGTACAGTGATGGATCCGCGGTGATTACGTCCCGCTTTCTTTTTCTGTTTGGTTAACAAAGTTTTTTCAGGTTTGTTGGTAGTGATTTCTGAAAAATCATAACCTGTCATATTACGTCGTCCGTTAGTAGAAGGTTTGTAATGTTTAATAGCCATTCTTATCCCTCCTTATATATTATTCTTCGTCTTCTAAATCTTCTTCGCCGAAGATTTCAATGTCGTTAGAAGCTTCAGTTAAAGTAACGATAGCTTTTTTGTAGTTGCTAGTGTAACCACGGTACATCCCCATACGTTTTGGTTTACGTTTAGTGATAGAGGTGTTTACTTTTTCAACTTCAACATCAAAAATTTCTTCGATAGCGTATTTAATTTGAGTTTTGTTGGCTTTTTTATCTACTTCGAAAGTATATTTTTTATTATCCATTTCCATTACAGAAGCTTCTGTAATGACTGGGCGTTTGATGACATCATGTGCTTTCATTAGTTCAACGCCTCCTCTACTTGGGTAAGAGCATTTTGAGTCATGATTAAGGTGTCAGCGCTCACTAAGTCTAAGACGTTAATGCCTGAGGCTTGGACAACTTTAACCGTTGGAATGTTACGAGCAGATAAAGCGACATTCTGGTCTGCTTGGTCTACAACCACCAAGGTTTTGCTGTCTACATTTAAGTTGTCTAAAACGGCGACAAAGTCTTTGGTTTTAGGCGCATCAAATGATAAGTCCTCTAAGACAATTAGGCTGTCATTGGCTACTTTATCTGACAAGGCAGATTTGATAGCTAGGCGTCCGACTTTACGAGGTAATTTATAGCCGTAGTTGCGTGGTTTTGGTCCGAATGCTTGACCCCCACCAACCCAAATAGGTGAACGGCTAGATCCAGCACGGGCACGTCCGGTTCCTTTTTGTCTCCAAGGTTTACGTCCACCGCCGCGAACTGCACTACGGTTTTTAACTGAGTGAGTCCCTTGACGGCTAGCTGCTTGTTGTAAGTGGACGGCATCATAAACAACGGCTTCGTTTGGTTCAATACCGAAGATGTCTTGGTTGACTTCGACTGTACCGTTTTCAGAACCATCTTGTTTATATAATGTAATATTGGTCATCAATTGCTCCTCCTTCCTTATTTAGCTTGTGTATCTACAGATTTTTCTGCAGTTGAAATTTTAACAAATGATTTTTTAGCTCCAGGTACATTTCCTTTAATTAATAGAACGTTGCGTTCAGTATCCACGCGGACGATTTCAAGGTTTTGGATAGTGACACGGTCATTACCCATACGTCCTGCTCCTGGCATACCTTTCCATGTTCTACCTGGATCGGCTGAGTTCCCTTGAGAACCTGAACGACGGTGGTAACGAGAACCGTGAGTTTCTGGTCCACGTGATTGACCGTGACGTTTAATGTGCCCTTGGAAACCATGTCCTTTAGATGTACCAGTGACGTCAACGATGTCACCTTCTTCAAATACATCCACTTTCACTTCTTGTCCGACTTCGTATTCTCCAAGCTCTACATCGTTGATTTCATTAATGAAGCGCTTAGGAGAAGTTTCTGCTTTAGCAGCATGACCTAATTCTGGTTTGTTAGCTAATGACTCACGTTTATCTTCTAAACCTAATTGAATAGCTTCGTAACCATCTGTTTCCATTGTTTTGACTTGCATAACAACGTTTGGTTGAGCTTCAACGACAGTAACAGGGATTAATTCTCCGTTTTCTCTGAAGATTTGAGTCATTCCAATTTTTCTTCCTAAGATTCCTTTGGTCATGAGTACACCTCCATAAATTATTTTTTATTTCTTCTATATAAAATGACTATAATTTGATTTCGATATCTACACCACTTGGTAAGTCTAATTTAGTTAAGGCATCAACTGTTTTTGCAGTAGGGTTGATGATGTCAATTAGACGTTTGTGGGTGCGCATTTCGAATTGTTCACGTGAATATTTATATTTGTGAGTCGCACGAATCACTGTAAATAAAGAACGGTCAGTTGGTAATGGAACAGGACCTGCAACTTCTGCTCCTGTACGTGTAGCTGATTCAACAATTCTTTCTGCAGATTGGTCTAACACTTTATGTTCGTAAGCTTTTAAGCGGATACGAATTTTTGTTTGTGCCATGTCTTTCCCTCCTCGCTTATTTTACAAATAAACTGGCTCCTTGAAAATTTCCGACCCACCAATAGGAATGACAGCTCCTGGGTATGGGGTGGTGACCTCCATGACAAAGGGGCCGGGTGTGTCGCAACCTCTCAGTTCATTGCCTGTTTTTTCAGTTAAGATATGGGCTGCCCTTTTTCTAAAAGTCAGCACTCTTAAAACAATACCAAATAAAGGCTCATGTTTCAAGGGT
>JBHWOX010000006.1:0-38338 GCA_043424615.1 Atopococcus sp. | reverse complement strand
ATGTAGAAGCTCAAGCCCAAGCTGAGGCGGAAGCTCAAGCCCAAGCTGAGGCAGAAGCTCAAGCCCAAGCTGAGGCAGAAGCTCAAGCCCAAGCTGAGGCAGAAGCTCAAGCCCAAGCTGAGGCGGAAGCTCAAGCCCAAGCTGAGGCAGAAGCTCAAGCCCAAGCTGAGGCAGAAGCTCAAGCCCAAGCTGAGGCAGAAGCCGCAGCTCAAGCAGAGGCAGAAGCTCAAGCGGAAGCCCAAGCTGAAGCAGAAGCAACAGCTCAAGCTGATACAGAAGCACAAGTCCAAGCTGAGGCCATCCAGGCTGAATCGGTAGCTCAAGCTGAAAAAGCAGCCCAAGCTGAAGCTGCAGCCCAAGCTCAAGCTGAAAAATCAGCTCAAGCTCAAGCCGAAGCTGAAACCGCAGCCCAAGCTAAAAAAGAGGCGGAAGCCGCAGCCCAAGCTAAAAAAGAAGCAGAAGCAGCAGCTCAAGCTAAAAAAGAAGAACAAGCGAAGCAAGCAGTGAATGTTGAAGTTAAGCCTGCTAAAGAAGTTCAAGCTGCTCCATCATCTAGCCGCCTTCATTGGCCAGCAGATGCTCGCCGTGTGACTTCTCCTTATGGCAACCGTACTCACCCTATTTTTGGGGGTATTCGCTTCCACTCTGGTGTTGATATTGCAGGAGGTGGACGAATTTTAGCTGCTGAAGCTGGAACAGTCACTCAAACAGGCTGGGCTGGAGGTTATGGTAACCGCATTGTGATTGATCATGGCAATGGTTTATCTACTCTTTACGCTCACTTAGCCAGTTTCAACGTATCCCCAGGACAAAAAGTTTCACGTGGGCAAAACATTGCGACTATGGGAACAACTGGAAATTCAACAGGCGTCCACTTACACTTTGAAACACGCGTGAATGGCCAAACACGCAATCCAATGAACTACATTAGATAATAAACAAGCCAGACAGTAAAAGGTCTGGCTTTTTTAATAGAATATTTTTATATGCTATCGACAGGCTGAAAAATTATGTTAAGCTTGAAATGTAAATATTTATATTGAAGGAGTATACGATGTCTAAAATTAATGTTCATTTAACACCTAAACAAGCCCAAACTTTGGAAGAAATTGATGCTTCTGATAACCAGTTAGAGTTAGCTATTGAGTCGGCTCAAAATTTTGTCGATCAGAATGAATGGAAAAAAGGCTTTTCTGTTTTCGCTATGAATGGATTCTACAACCAAGAAAGTCAAAAAACACGCGTCTTATTCCTAATGATCAACAATTTAGATCAGAGCATTAATCAATTTGCAGCACAATTACATCCAATGGTAACGACTGGTGTGGATACACAATTTTCAGTGGCGAATGTGGCTTTAAATAAAGATTACCTTGGTCAAGTGGGTCCTCAAGAAGCCATATTATTTTTTGTTGATATTCCAACACGTGGCTTAAGTGAAAACAAACACTTTAGCTTTAATGAATTCAGCTTACAAATGTATTCCATCAATTATAGTTAAAATTAAGCGGGTTTATCCTGCTTTTTTTAATGCTTTTCTACTTTTAATGGCTTATAATAGAATCGAGTAGGGGGATTCTGAGGAGGATTCCCTATTGAATAGTTTAATTTTTAAGCCGATTCTTGCCAGTTTTATAATTGTTATGGCTACTGTTAACCCTTTTTCGGTGGTCGAAGAAGATTTTTTATGCAATGAACAAGTCGAATACGAATGTCAGTTAGATTATTTAGAAGAAGAATTAGACAAGCTACAGCAGCAAATTCTAAAAAAAGAGAAAAAAATAAAGAATGAGGTCCAGTTAGTTGATCAAGCGGATGAAAACATCCAGATTATTTATGACTACCATAATCAGCTAAGCCAAAAAATCGCTGAATTAGAACGAAATAAATTGAAAGAAAGAAATGTTCTGCAGCAAAAAGCTATCGAACTCGAATTAAATCGAATAGAAGATGAGCAAGAATACTATGCTCTCCACCTTCAACTTTATGAGATGAAAGAAGAAATCGCCCATTATACTGACCAACTTGACCGAGTGAAAGAAAATAAGGATGTCTATGATCAAGCTAAGGACGATAGACAGGTTTTCTTTCAGTCTTTTGTTAGGCGGAATCCTACATTTGGCAGTTTGGAAGCTTTTGCTTCAACTGGTCCTCTGCATTGGCCAACTCAGGGAGGGCACATCACTTCTCTTTATGGCATGAGGAAACATCCCATTAGCGGCCGTTACCGCATGCATCAGGGTTTAGATATAGCAGGTTCAGGATCAATCATGGCAGCTGCTGATGGGCAGGTTGAATTTGTCGGCTATCGAGGGGGTTATGGCTATTGCATGCTAATCAACCATGGAAACCACTGGCAAACCCTATATGCTCATATGGTCTCAGATTCAGCTCCGTTTGCTGTAGGAGATTTTGTACAAGCCGGACAAGTGATTGGGCAGATGGGAACTACAGGTCATTCCACCGGTGTGCACTTGCATTTCGAAGTTCGCCAACAAGGACGTTGCCTTAATCCCCTAGATTATTTGTAAATCCTTGTTTATTCATCCAAAAAGGGGCTTGACTTTAGTCAGGTCCCTTTCATTTTATCTTATAAGAATAGAGGGAGGGGGAGTCAGCTTGAAATTGAAAAAACAGCACAAGAGGCTGTTGTATCTAATAGCCGCTATATCTTTGATGGGATTGATATATTATTTTTCAGCCCAGACCTATGCTGAACAAAGTCTCATTCCTTGGATTGAAAAATATCTTTCCTTCCCTTTCATTTACCGTATGATTGAAGGTTTGGAAGTTAACTATGGAGGTCAAACTCTCTCTATTCAAACCATCGGCTACGCGGCCTTTATTGAGTTTTTTATTAGAAAAAGCTTGCATTTTTTAGCTTTCGCTTGCTTGGGGTTTTTTTGGTATCGGGCATTGACAGGCCAAGTAAAGTCAGTTGGCTTGAAAATAACATTAGCCCTTTTAATTACCATCGGCTATGCGTCCTTTGATGAATTTCACCAATCCTTTCAAGAAGGTCGCTCTGCTCTAGTGGATGATTTGTTTTTGGATAGTTTTGGTGGATTAGCGGGAATTTTGATTGGTCGATTAAGCCAATCAAAGTTATGGAAATAAAAAGATTGCAGTATAATAGAATTACAAGATCTATAGAAAGAGTGATAGTGTGATTACTAGAAAATCTGAAAGAGAAATCAATTTAATGGCTGAAGTGGGAAGTTTACATGCCCAGATACATGAAAAATTAAGAGATAAAATGAAAGCAGGAGTCACTGCTCATGCTATTGACCAATTCGTACAAAATGAAATAGAATCACAGGGTGGCGTCTGTGAACAAATCGGTTACCAAGGCTATGAATATGCCACTTGTATTTCTATTAATGATGAAATTTGCCATGGCTTTCCTTCTGATTATGCTTTTAAAGAGGGGGACTTGGTCAAAGTCGACTTTGTGATTAACAAGGATGGCTATTTGTCAGATTCTTGTTGGTCTTATGCCATTGGTGAGGTGGATGATCAAGTAAAAAAATTGATGGAGGTTACTCAAGAATCACTTTATCGTGGAATTGAACAAGCACAAGTCGGCAATCGCATTGGAGATATTGGACATGCCATCCAAAGCTATGCTGAAGGCGAGGGTTTTTCAGTGGTTAGAGAATTTGTTGGACATGGTTTGGGTCCAACTCTTCACGAACCTCCAACCGTCTATCACTATGGAGAAGCTGGCACTGGTAAACGATTAAAAGAAGGAATGACCATTACTATAGAACCTATGATTAATACTGGGACATGGAAATCAAAAATGGACGATAATGGTTGGACCGCTCGTACGGCTGATGGAGGCTTAAGCTGTCAGTATGAACATACCTTAGCTATTACATCCGAAGGTCCACGCGTCTTGACCCTACAAAAAGGTGAACCTATCGGAGATTAATTTATTATATTTTAAGCCCTTCCTCTGCTTGCTTTCTGCTAAGCAGGGGTTTTTAATTTGTTAAGCGAAATTTACGAGCATGAAATCTAATATCCTTACACAAAATTTACATCTTCTATAAAGAGAATTTACATCCCTTTGATAGGATGAAATAAAGTGAGAAAAAGTTGGAGGGAAGAAATTTATGTGGAAAAAAATGATGAAAGCTGCCCTGGGAGCCGTCTTGGTTTCTACGGTTTATGGTTTAACAGATGATCAAACGGTCCAAGCCCAAACCATAGAAGGAGAAACCAGGGATCCCCAAGAAATTGTAAGCAATGAACAAGAACGATTAGATTCTTACTTGGGATCATCCAAAGACAGTGTTCAAGATGCACCGGCCAAGCCAGAAGAAAATACTAGCCTGGAAGCTTTAAATGTATCCTCTTCTATTGATTCGTCACAAAAATCTCCAAACTTGAAAGCAAGTGATGAAAACTTTCAAGCTCGAATGATGGCAGAGCCTACCGCATCAGTGGCAGAGCAACCTACAGCCACTACTCCTGAAATATCAGGTGCAGCGGAAGATTTAATTATTTCAGAATATGTGGAAGGATCAGCCAACAATAAAGCCATTGAAATTTACAATGGAACGGCTGATGATGTTGACTTAAGTCAGTATTCCTTAAAACTTTTTACAAACGGTAAAACGGAAGCCCAATCCACCCATGCTTTGTCTGGGACCTTAGCTGCAGGACAAGTCTATGTGATATCCAATAGCCAAGCTGGTCCAGCCATTGCTGACAAATCCAATGCGTCATCAGCTGTTGCAAACTTTAACGGGGATGACCATATCCAACTCTTAAAAAATGAAGTTCTGATTGATAATATCGGACATTTTGGTGCGCGGACGAATAACCTTAAAGATGTGACCTTGGTACGTAAACCAGAAATCATTGCTGGCAACACCATGGAAGCCATCGCTACAGATATTCAAGCAGAATGGATTGAATATGCTAAAGATGACTTCAGCCATTTAGGTCAACATACTATGGTCAAAGCCCCAGCGACCCTTAAAGAAAGTTTGCTTTTTTCATCCATCATTGAGGGATCAGCCAACAACAAAGCCATTGAAATTTATAATGGAACAGGCCAAGCTGTTGACTTAGGGGATTATTCTGTTGAATTATATTCCAATGCTAATACAAGTCCGACCTCGACTTTAACTTTAGAAGGCAGACTAGAAGACGGCCAATATTATCTGATTAGCCATGGTAAAGCCGACATTCCGGAATTACTAGAGTTAGCAGACCTAAAAAATCAAGCTGTAACAAATTTTAATGGCGATGACACAGTAGTCTTAAAACATAAAGATCAGATTATTGACTCCTTTGGTCAAATAAAAGACCGTACTAACTACAACAAAGACCAATCGCTTTATCGTAAAGCGGACGTTTTGAGTGGGGATACCAATATTGAAGATTCCCTTGATCCTACCATCGAATGGGATGTAGCTCCCAAAGACGATGTATCAGGATTAGGAAAATTAATTTCTTCCTCCCCAGCTCCATCCACTGATCCAAATCCAGACACCACCAATCCAAATCAAGACAATCCCAAACCGGCTGAGACTCTTGAAACCATCACGATAGCTGAAGCACGTCAATTGGCTAATGGGCAAAAGGTTCAAGTGGCTGGTCAGGTCAACGGGATTCTAAAAAATACGGTTCATTTTGAAGATGCAACCGGCGGATTAGCTATCCATCCAGCAGATTCAGTGAATGTTCAACTGGGAGACCATATTGTTGTCCAAGGGGTTCTAGCAGACTACAATGGTTTGCAACAAATTCAAAAGGTTGAAGTCATCTCTCAACAACCAGGCGACCTACCAACTGCACGCGTGACCAGTGGACAAGACGTAAACGAAGAGAATGAATCTCGCCTAGCTGAATTAAGTCAGGTTAATATCACATCCATCGATGGCCAAGGTTCATCTTGGACCAACTATAAAGCAAGTGCAGACGGCCAAGACTTCTTAATCCGTGATGAACGCAACGAGTTAAGTTTACAAGTAGGTCAGACCTACGACCGCATAAGCGGAATTATTCAACAATTTAATGCTGATTATCAAATTCTTCCAAGAGGGAAGTTTGATATTGTTCAAGACGCTTCAGTCACACAAGCCCCATTTGCTAATGTTCCATCTGGACTCGTTCCTACGTCAACGGTCATTGAATTAGAAACACTGACTCCGGGAGCTAAGATTTATTATACTTTGGATGGCAGCCAACCCACTAGCCAAAGTCAACTCTACCAAGCTCCTATCGTTTTAAGCGAGACGGGGGATGTCCTAATTCAAGCGATAGCTAGCCACCCCGATTTAAAAGATAGCCCGGTTCAAGTCTTTAATTATCAAGTTTATGACCAAGCTCAAGGCTTGAATATCCACCATATTCAGGGAGCTAGCCACCAATCACCACTCATCAATCAAAGAGTTGAAAACATTAGAGGAATTGTTACTGCTCAATATACGATTGGAAGTTCGGTCTATGTCCACATGCAAAATCCAGATGACCAAGTCGATCAAAATCCAAACACTTCCGAAGCCATTGTTGTCTATATCGGTACAAAATCAAACCACCCTTCATTAGCCAAAGGTGACCTCATTGAAGTGAGCGGAACAGTAGACGAATATTGGATCGACGGCTTTTGGTCTGATATGAAAGAACAGGACCTACCTGTCACTCAAATTAACGCCAGAGAAGATAAGGGCGGAAGTGTTAAAGTCATATCAAAAGAAAATCCTTTACCTACCGCAATTGTCATTGAAAGTGTCCCCGCTAAAGTTTCATCCGAGGGAACGTATCATGGTGGATTCGCTAGCTTTGACCGTGATCAGTATGCTCTAGACTATTGGGAATCATTAGAAGGCATGCGGGTCGCTATTACGGAAGGTATACGTACAGTCGCACCGCAAGAACATGGGGACTTATGGGCAGTGAAAGCTAGCCAAACACCTGAAACTCAGGCTGGAGGCGTCTTGCTGAAAGCAGATGACGTTAACACTGAAAAAATTGCCTTCAAACCCTTCCCTAATCGTGACAATAATGGTGAAAATGGCCGTAATTTTGATGTCATTACTGGTGATTTTTTCCATGCGTCAGCTGATGATCCTATCACCGGGGTCGTGATGTATGACTTCGGTCATTATAAAATTTATAACGAGCTCGCTGACATGAAAAAACGCTATCAAAGAGGAAGTACCCAACCGCAAAGTAAAACAAACATGGTGCAAGCAAAAGATAAGCTAACCGTTGCGGTTTATAACTTAGAAAATTATTCAGCTAACACGGCCAGCAAAGAAACACCCGAAGTAAAAGCTCAACGCCTAGCTAACGCCATTGGTGTAGTTATGAATACTCCTGACATCGTTGGTTTAACTGAAGTTCAAGACAATGATGGTCAAGGACAAAGCGGAAGTTCGGCTGCTGATCAATCTTACCAACGTCTGATTAATGATATTGAAAAATTAACAGGGGTTAAGTACCGCTATCTCAATATTGATCCTGAATACAATGTCGATGGTGGGGCGCCTCATGCTAACATCCGGGTTGGATTCCTCTATAACCCAGACCGTGTGACTCCAATTGAGGCTCCTCAAGGTGGCGCATGGGATGCCGTCCAGTTCGATGGTGAAAATCTTAGCTTAAACCCCGGTCGTATTGATCCTAAAAATGAAGCATTTAATCGATCACGTAAACCTTTAGCTGCTGAGTTTACTTTTAATGAGACTCAAGATGATGTGATTGTCATCGTCAACCACTGGAACTCTAAGGGCGGGGACAATGGCATTTATGGTCAGGTTCAACCCCCTGTTTTATCTAGCCAAGTTCAACGTGAAAAACAAGCTCAAGCAGTCGCTAACTTTGTTAAAGCTGTTCAAGAGAAAAAACCTCAAGCGAATATTGTTGCGGTGGGAGACTTTAACGATTTCCAATGGTCAAAACCTCTTCAAATTTTAGATGGAGCTGGAATGACTAATATGGTTAACCAGGTAGATCCTAGCCACCGTTATTCATATGTATATAATGGAAATTCCCAAACCCTTGACCATGCATTTGTCTCTGACCATCTAGCAGACCAAACGGATATTGAAATGTTAAAAATTAATGCTGACTTTACCGATATGTCCGGTCGTGCCAGTGACCATGATCCTATTATTCTACAAATAGATTTTGGTCTAGCAGAAACTCCAGGTCAGGGAGATCAAACGCCACCATCTAAAGAAGAAGAACCGACACCACAACCTGATCCAAATAAACCGACGGAAGAACAAGCAGGTCAAGGAGAACAAACGCCTCCTTCTAAAGAAGAAGAACCGACGCCACAACCTGATCCGAATGATCCAACGGTAGAGCAACCGGGCCAAGGAGAACAAACGCCACCATCTAAAGAAGAGGAACCGACGCCACAGCCTGATCCGAATGATCCAACGGAAGAACAAGCAGATCAAGGAAGCAAAACGGATACCCCATCTTCTAAAGATGAATCCGGTCAAAATCCTGTTACCCCAGACAAATCAGATCAAGAAGATCAAACAGATAAAGATTCTAATCAAGATCCTGCCTCAACAGCTAAGCCAGATCAAGAAGATCAAACGGATAAAGAATCTAATCAAGATCCTGCCTCAGCTGGCAAACCAGCTTTAGGAGACCAAGCGGATAAAGAGTCTAATCAAGACCCTGCTTTAGCAGGCAAACCAGGTCTAGAAAACCAAGCTAATAGCAAGCCAATCGCTGACGTTAAAGGAGAACAGCTAGCTGATCAAACGGATTCAGGTCAAGCTTCATCAAGTGAATCCTTACCTCAAACAGGATCCGCAGCCGGTCTTGCAGCTCTAGGTCTATCAGCAATCTTAAGTGGTTTAGGTTTCGTTCAAATGAAAAGAAAATAAAAGTTTCAAAAATTGATGACAAGTGAGTCAGACATTCCTGAGGAAAGCACTAGATAAGGTGATTTTCCTCAGGTTTTTTTTAAGCCGCATGGTCTAAAAGAAGATACCCCTAAGATACAGAATAAAGAGATAAAAAAACTACCAGCTATAAATGATCATAGCTGGTAGTTTGATTGTGGATTGAAAATATTTAGCCTTGGAAGGTGTCCTAAAGCTATTGAATTAAACTGATTCATAGCCTCTAGGATTGTTCTTTTGCCAATTCCAAGAATCTCTTAGCATGTCTTCAAGCTGATACTGGGTTTGCCAATTTAATTCCTCTTTGGCTTTACTAGGATTGGCATAAGAAACGGCAATATCTCCAGGGCGACGGTCAGTAATTTGATAAGGGATGTCGACACCATTGACTTCTTCGAAAGTATGAACTAACTCTAAGACACTATAGCCTTGACCCGTTCCGAGATTATAAATATGAACGCCAGGGACATCTTGTTTGATCAGAGCTTTTAGATGGCCTTGGGCTAAGTCCACCACATGGATATAGTCTCGAACACCTGAACCATCTGGTGTGTCATAATCGTCTCCATAGACGGATAGTTGGTCAAGAGTTCCGGCAGCCACTTGTGTAATATAGGGCACTAAATTATTAGGAATGCCTGAAGGATCTTCACCAATTAAGCCACTAGGATGAGCACCAATGGGATTGAAATACCGCAGGAGGGTAATGCTCCATTGGTCATCAGCGACATAAACATCCTGTAAGATGCGTTCAATCATCAACTTGGTTTGACCATAAGGGTTAGAGGCGGCTTGCACCGGCATAGTCTCATCAAATGGCACTGGATTTTCTTCTCCATAAACGGTAGCAGAGGAGGAGAAAATAAAGTTTTTAACATTGAATGCTTTCATCACTTGCAAAACATTCAGGGTATTAGTGAGATTGTTATGGTAATATTCGATAGGTAATTCAACCGACTCACCAACCGCTTTAAAAGCAGCGAAGTGAATCACCGCATTAATGTCATGTTTTTCAAAAACAGCATGCAATTTTTCTTGGTGTAAAAGGTTAAATTCATAAAAATTAAAGTTTTTTTGGGTGATCTCTTTAATCCGATCTAAAACAACCGGATGTGAGTTAGAGAAATCATAAACAACCACTAAATCATAATCTTGATTTAATAATTCAACAACGGTATGGCTTCCGATAAAACCGGCTCCGCCAGTCACTAAAATGGACATGAGAATCTCCTTTCATTAAGGACTCTTTTTAAGATAGTGTATCACAGTCTTAGTCTTAGTTTGGCTAAAAATAATTAAGTTTATTTAAAATTAAATTATTACCTTAGGGAGTATGCTATAATAGTGCCGATTATTCAATTCTTTTAATGATTTTTTAGGAGGAAGTTTCATGCCTCAATCCAGTGGGTTTACCCGCACGATAAAAATTGTGATAGGCATCATGGATATGATTATTTTTCACCTATCCTTTGTCTTATCCTTTAATATTCGCTATAGCATTGTTAATTATGAAAATTGGAATGACTATTTAAGTGTCATGCCATATATCATGGTCGTTTTTGTTTTGATCAATATTTTGTTTGGGATGTATGTTTTATACGACAAACGCTCGATTGATATGATCACAACGACTATTTTGACCCAGCTATTGATGACGGTAATTATCATGGCCTTAACTTTTTTAGGACGTTGGTTTGCATTTCCACGGACGGTCGTTTTGATGTCCTTTGGAATTTCAAGCTTCCTTTTGATTTTGTGGCGCCTACTCGTTTTAAATATTTATTGGCGGCAAAGCGGGACCAGCCGGGTGATGATTGTTGGCTCTGAAGACGAGTGCCGGGAGGCTCTGTTTAATTTCCTGCAATCAGATAATCGCCAATACCAAGTTTCTTCCTTAGTTGTTGATAACCATCTTGAAAATGTGATGAGCCATCTGGATGAAGCGGAAGTTATTTATTTATTAGAGGATATTGATCCAAAAATCAAAGACCAAATCATGCAGCAGATCACCTTTTATGATAAACGACTTTTCTTATCTTCAGATTTTAAAAATATCATTTATATGAATAATAAAGTGATGAATATCGATGATGAAAGCATGATTGCTGTCTCACGGTTTGAAATATCACCTGAAAACCAGCTAATCAAACGGCTGATAGATATTGTGGTTTCCCTTATCTTGTTGATTCTTACTTTACCTATCATCCTATTAACAGCTTTAGCTATTCGATTAGATTCTAAGGGACCCATTTTTTATCGCCAGACTCGTATTACTTTAGGAGGGAAAGAGTTTGACGTCATTAAGTTCCGCTCCATGAAAGAAGATGCTGAGAAATTATCAGGACCAGTTTTAGCTTCTGAAGATGATCCTCGCGTGACACGAGTAGGCAAGTTTATTCGTTCCACCCGCATTGATGAATTGCCTCAACTTTTTAATGTCTTCAAAGGGGATATGTCTTTGGTAGGTCCTCGTCCTGAACGACCATTTTTTGTCGATGAGTTCAATAAAAAGAATGAATTCTACCATCTGAGACATCATGTGCGAGCTGGCATTACGGGCTATGCCCAAGTCTATGGTAAATATTCGACCAATTTTACTCACAAACTCCGCTTTGATCTTCTCTATATCAAAAACTATTCCATTGGCTTGGACTTTCAAATTTTATTCCAAACCGTTAAAATTTTATTTGATAAAGTGTCATCCAAAGGTCTAGCTGCGGAAGATTACGATAACATGGACATTCCTTCAGATGTTGATTTTTATTGCTAATTTTACCCGTTTAGGCGGGCTTTTTTCTTAACAGACATAATTTTACTAGCAGAGAGCAGGTATAGTTTTGAAATTTTTAAAAATTGGCTTAACGGTCGTGCTGGTTAGCTTCTTATCCGCCTGCCAGCAAATAAGCTTTATAGATCCTAATAACCCCGAAGAACACCTGAAACAAATAGAAGAAAGTCAAGAGGAAATGGGAAGTGAAATCCGTGATTACCTGGGCGTTTCTTATTCACAAAGCATGACCACTTTAAATCCGAACCGAGCGATGAGTGAACAGGACTTCCATAACCTGCAGCTGATAGGGGAAGGGCTCTATCGAAAACAAGCAGACGGAAGCATAAAAAAAGGGGTCCTAGACAGCGTAAAAAAAGACCAACAGACCTATCTATTTAAAATTAGTGATCAAGCCGTGTGGGCAGATCAAAAAGCGGTTCGTGCGGAAGACTTTGTCTTATCCTGGCAACAGTTAGTGGATCCAAGCCAGCAGAACTTTTTTGGTCATATCCTGAATGGTAAGATTAAAAATGCGCGTGAAATTCAAAACGGGGAGCTCCCAGCCAGTGAATTAGCTGTTGAGGCCGTTGATGATAAGGTCTTAAAAGTCACATTGGCAGATGACTTATCCCTAGACCAAATAGAGGAGTTGTTTTCACTGCCATCACTCTTTCCTCTGCCTAGCCACCATATCGAAGAAATAGAGAGCTATGGGGAAAAGAGTTCTGATGTCTTAAGTAATGGGCCCTATAGCATCAGTAATTGGCAAGAGGGGTGGGAAGTTTGGCATCTTAAAAAAAATTATGAATATTGGAATGAAGAGGCTTACCCCACTGCCCATTTGGTAGGATACAGTTTTAATCAGAACGACCTGGCTATGGCAAATTTAAAAAACCAACTCGTAGATATAGCAGACCACGAGGCATCAAATGAGGGAGAAATTTCTAAATCCTATTATTTACTGGCTAATCAATACAGCCAAGTATTGGACCTAGAGACCCCCTTGGCCGATGACCGTTTGAGACAAGCTATATTTTCAGCCATTCAGCCGGCTCTTATTTCGCAAGCCTTGCCTGTGGAAAATCAAGCCGTTGAAAGCGCTGGCCAAAGTTTTTCAAGAGAGGAATTAAATCAAATCCTCCAGACTTATTTAGAAGAGCAGGACATGCAAGCCATGGAATTAGAAATTGTCATCGACTTACATGAGAATTCTAAGCGCATAGCGGAATCCATCCAAGAGCAATTGCACCAGCAATTTGATGGCTTAAGTATCAATATTAGACCCCTACAAGCCCATGATTTAAAAGAGCGCTTGTTGGATCAAAACTTTAGCTTGGCTATTTTATCCCGTTCCACTGAAAATGACTCTATTCAATCTCAATTTTTAAGTGCTTTCCAATCAGAGAGTCCATCGAATTTTTTAGCATATAACAATCCCGCTTTTGATCAAATCATCCAAAGCCCATCAGCAGAAAAGCAGCAAGCTAAAGAACTTTTGATTGAAGATCATGTGATTTTACCCTTGCTGACGATCCACCGAACCTATGCCTTCGGTCCGGCAGTGGAAAACCCAGAAAACTTTTCCAGCTCGATTTTTTATGATTTTCAAGGCTTAATATTCCAAAGTGGAGAATGGACACGACCAACTACAGAGGAGGAAGACTAAATGAATATCTTAGCCGTCATACCCGCCCGTGGAGGGTCCAAAGGCATACCACGAAAAAATGTCCGCCTACTCAATGGTCAACCCTTAATCGCTTATGCTATCAAAAATGCTTTAGCCAGCCGGTTTGATATGGACGTTTGTGTGTCGACCGATGATACAGAAATTGCCCAAATCGCTCAACAGTACGGAGCAGAAATTATCAAACGCTCGGGCGACTTATCGTCTGACGAGGTGACTTTAGATCCTGTTATTTTTGATGCTTATCAAAAGATGAAAGAACAATCGGGACAGGACTACGATTTAATTATTACCCTCCAAGCCACCTCTCCCTTGTTAAAAGTAAAAACATTGGATGCCGCCATCGATTATATGATGGAAGAAAAGCAGATTGACACTCTGATTAGTGCGGTTAACCATCCTCATCTGTCATGGGGTCAAAATGATCAAGAGCGAATCGTTCCTAATTATGAAAAACGCTTGAACCGCCAATACTTGCCAGCTCATTTTGTGGAAACCGGGGCCTTTTTAATGACTCGCTCTTCGTCTATTCAAGAACACTCAAGAATGGGCCAAGAGGTGGCCGTCTTTGAAGTAGATGAAAACGAAGCCGTAGATGTTGACACTGCTCAAGATTGGTGGGTAGCAGAAAAGGAATTAAGTAAAAAACATATTCTCATACGCGTCGAGGCTTATTCAGAAATTGGTTTAGGTCATGTCTACCGAGGCTTATCCTTGGCCTACCAGCTGATTGACCACCAGGTTGAGTTTGTGACCTCTGCTTATTCAGACCTAGCCATACAAAAACTTGAAGCAAGCTTTCTGCCTTATACGGTCATTCAAGAGGAAGACCAATTGTTAGAGTTGATTGAAAAAAATAAAATCGATATCGTCATTAACGATATATTAGACACCCAGGTCGATTATATTCAAAAATTGAAAGCAAAAGATATTCGAGTGGTCAATTTTGAAGACTTAGGACCAGGGGGGCGCTTTGCGGATGCTGTCATTAACGATTTATATGCTCCCCAGCCCATGGGCGACCATTACTATTGGGGTAGTCACTATTATCTCTTGCGGGATGAATTTCTTATTAGTCAACCCCAAGACTTCCAGCCAGAGGTTCGCCGATTGCTCGTTATTTTCGGTGGGGTAGATCCGAGTAATTTAAGCTCTAAATTAATTTCTGCCTTTAATTCACTGGGTGAATCCTGTCAAATGGAGTTTGACGTGATTGTGGGACCGGGTTATCCTCAATTTGATAGTCTCAAAAAGCAAGCCCAGCAATCTAAACACCAGATAAAAGTCATTCAGAATGTACAGAATATGGCGAGTTATATGAAAAAAGCGGATTTAGCCGTTTCTTCTCAAGGGCGAACCATGTTAGAATTAGCATCAATGGCCGTTCCGACCATATTACTGGCACAAAACGAAAGGGAATTAACTCATGATTTTGGTTATCTCCCTAATGGCTTCATCAATTTAGGCTTAGGCTCAGCTCTTGATGAGCAAACCATTGCCAATACGATTCAATGGCTGATTGAAACCGACCAAATTAGACAGCAAATGCATGAGCAAATGAAGGAAATAGACTTACGCCACGGCATTGACCGGGTGAAAGGAATAATTTTAGGAGAATAAAGATGTCAATATATGAAAGCATACAAAATCAGGGTTATTACATTATTGGTGAAATTGGTGTCAATTATTATGATATTGCTAGCAAAGAGGGGATTAGCCCTATGCAAGCCGCCAAAAAAATGATTGACCAAGCTAAAGCAAGCGAGATGGATGCAGTTAAATTTCAGACCTATAAGGCAGAAACGATTGCTTCTAAATATTCACCTTCCTATTGGGATACCTCAGAGGAATCGACTCGATCACAGTATGAGCTTTTTAAAAAATTTGATTCCTTCGGTTATGAAGAATATAAAGAACTTTCCAATTATTGCCATGAACAAGGGATCGATTTTTTTAGCACGGCTTTTGATTTTGAATCAGCAGATTATTTGGATGAATTAATGGATGTTTATAAAATATCTTCATCCGATTTGTCCAATCTCCCTTTTATTGAGTACCAAGCGAAAAAAGGAAAAACCATCTTACTCTCAACGGGCGCTTCAACTATGGAAGAAATTCATCGGGCGGTAGACGTCATCGAAAGTACAGGGAATTCAGATATTATCTTGTTGCACTGTGTCTTAGAATACCCGACTCCATATGCCCATGCTAATTTAGATTTGATCAAGACCTTGAAAGCAGAATTTCCTGACTATACCATTGGCTATTCTGACCATACTAAGCCGGATGAACAGATGGATGTGATTAAAACAGCGGTCGCATTAGGCGCGTGTGTGATTGAAAAACACTATACTTTAGATAAAAGCTTAGCGGGCAACGACCATTATCACGCCATGGATCCAAAAGATATGAAAAAATTAAAAAAAGCCCTAGACTTTCAAATGACCATCCGCGGTAGTGACGAAATTAATCTTGATACCCAGCAAGCAGCCCGTGAGAATGCTCGCCGTTCAATCGTCTTAACGCAAGACCTTCCGGCAGGAACCGTTTTAACCGAGGATGTTCTCACATTCAAACGTCCGGGGACCGGGATTTCACCGGCAGATATTCAGCAGGTCATTGGTAAAACATTAAAAAACGAAATGAAAGAAGACAGTATATTAAAATATGAAGATATAGAAAAGTAGGTGGTAACATTAAATTACTCATAATATTTTTTGTTTTGTTTTTATCAGCTTGCCAAGGAGCTGGGACTGGAGAGCCAGCAGATCATAGGAAGAGTTATTATGAAGAAGTCGACAGTGATCCGTCGACAGATCTACAATTATTAAGCTTAAAGCAAACAGAAGAAGATATTTCTTATTACGATGAGGACATTCAAGCAAGCCTGTCAAATGAAATTAAGAGTTTGCAAGAAAAGAGTCAAAGCTTTGAGGACGCTATCTTTATAAGAAATCCTTTTGGGACCTTTACCCAATCCATCTATAGTTTCATTCCAGACCCGGACGAAAGAATCGAGCGGGTGGAGTACCACATTCAAGCGGAAACAGCCAGTGACTTCACCGCCAAAGCCATTAATCAAGCCCGGCAAGCTCAAGCTTTTGAATTTATTATCATGGGTCTTGTACCAGGGGTCCAAAACCAACTGCACATCAGCTTATATGATGAACAAGATGAACTCATTCATGACTATGATTTAAACATACATATGCCAGCAATATCTTTACCAGAATACGGCCAGCAGGTGGAAATTATCGAATCAAGTGACCACAAAGATCCAAGCCAAGGCTGGTTTTCAAGTATGGGAAGCTCTCAAAAATATGCAAAATACTCCTATATGTTTGATAATGAAGGAACTATTCGGAGTGAACTTGCTTCTGATGGCGGCCGCTTAGAAAATATTGAAAAAGTAGATGACCAGCATTTTTTAATCAAGGTCAGCAATGAAAAATTAATTTTGATGAATGCTTTAGGGCAGCCTGAACGTGTTTATTACATTGAGGATTACAGCATGCACCATGATTTTGCCTTAAATGATGATAAGACTGGTGCTTTTCTCTTAACCAATGAACATCAAGCTCCAACCATTGAAGATACTGTCCTTTATCTAGACTTAAAGACTGGTGAATATGAGGAAATCATTGATCTTAAAGATTTGTTATCTGGTTATTTTGACCCCGTGATGGCTAATTACCAAGCTAACGCTCAAGCTTATAAAGATCAATTAATAGCTGAAGGTAAGGATTGGCAGGGAGAAATCACTGAAAACGATAGCTATGCCAGCACTTACTTTAATGAAGAAGGGGAACTCAATGATTTGGATTGGATTCATATCAATTCTATCGATGTGCTGAATGGCGATGAGTTGGTCTTGAGTGCCCGTGAAAATTCATCAATCATTAAATTTTCAAATGTTTTAGACCAACCTGAGTTAGATTACATCATTGGTCGACCGGAAGTTTGGCAGGGGTCAGGTTATGAAAACTATTTATTACAAGCGGCCAGTTCTTTTAAACCGACCGGCGGCCAGCATGCGGTATTTTTCCAAAGCAATGGGATTGATGATGGCCATTATGATTTGACTCTTTTTGATAATAATTATTGGCGGATGAATTCTCGGCCTGACTTCACTGCTCCAGTACCTGCAGGCATGCAGGATGATAAGGGGACACTTGAAGACCCTTCTTCCTATCATTATACTCTGAGAGTGGATGAAAAAAATCGAACCTATGACCTTGTCCAACAAATTGAAATCCCTTACTCTCCAATCGTTTCATCCTCACAGGTTTATCGAGGTCATTTCATTACCAATAGTGGAACGACAAATATACTCGGGGAGTATGACCAAAATGGTGAATTAATTCGACAATACGCCTACGATATTCCATCCTGGTCGTATCGTATTAAAAAATTAGATCAAAGAGGCTTTTTCTTTGAATAAAATGCTGTGAGGCTGTGGCATGGGTCACAGCCTCACATTTATTCATCAAAGCCTGAGGATGGAAGGTGTAAGTGGATCAATTTTCGTTAGAATAATCGCTCGATTTGAATGAAGGGATGTATAATGAACCATCTATTTTTTGCTTGGACCCCCTTGCAAATCATTAATATAATCAATGTTTACCAGCATTATTTTCTAGGGGAAGAGAGCACACTGATTTTATATCGAAGCCTAGACCAGGCGGAAGAATTGCAAAAACGGATGAGGGAAATCTATCCCCAATTAAAAGTTCAAGTTTTAGATGATGCCATGAAGGATGTCAGCAGCATGAAAAAAATGGCTTGGCTGGTTCGAGGGGAAAACCCTTATATGGACGAAAAAATCCAGCAGATGTATATTTCTGGTGACACTTATTTTGTCCATCTCTTTTATGCCGCAGGTAAAAAATTAAATCCCGACATGAAATTAAATTACATTGAAGATGGGATGGGAGCCTATACCCAGGCCCCCATTATATATAATGATCGCTTGAAAGATAAAATAAAAAATCGGCTCAACAGCCGGTCCATTTACCGGGCCAGTTATGATTATTATTATCTCTACCGACCTGATCTAGTCAAAAACCGAGCCAGCAAACAGGTCCGGCCAATCCCTATCTTAAAAGATGACAATCCAGCTACTGCAGCTTTAAGCTCTATTTTTGATTTGCAGATCAACCATCATCCTCAGCCAAAAGAAAAAAAGACCAAACTCATCTACCTGGACCAACCCTTTTCCAAGGATCAAACCGCCATCGATGAATTTGAACTCTATGACCAGCTGAAAATTTGGACGGAAGAGTGGGGGATTCCGCTCTATCTTAAGTTGCATCCAAGACAAGATAGAGAGAAGTATGAGGAACGTGGCGCTCAAATCATTGAAAGCTCCTTGCCTTGGGAATTGTTTATCTTAGAAGAACAGCAAGAAGTTCAATGGGTGCCCATTGCAGTCAATTCAACCGCCCTTTTTTCTTCGCCAATCATGTTCGGTCGGAACTTACCGGCGATTGCTTTAACTGAGATGGTGTTGAAAAAAGATCAGAATCGCGGTAAAAAAACCATGGATATTCTAACTAAGAGCTTAAAAAGTATCCAAACCCTATGTGAAGTCGATGGCATGGACCTTTATTCGGTTGAAAATAAAGAAGAATTAAAAGAAGTTTTAAAAACATTATAGTGGGAGAATAAGTATGTCTAATCTTGCATCTAAAATAGGAAATATCATCCATAACCACCATATTTTTCGTTTAATTGCCATATTTTTTTATATCTTCCAAAATGTACCCAGTAATTTTAATTTGGAAGTCATTCCTATCAAAATTATTTTATTTTGGGGGATATACTTGGTGATCAAGGATTTTTTCTTTGAAAAAATAATGTTCCAACCTAAATATAGCTGGTTAGTGGTTTTAATATTGGTATCCTACGCTTTTTCAGTTGTATTAAATATTTCCTATCAATTTCCTCAAGGCCCTGTGAATTGGTCTTATTTGGCCCTTTCACTCTTACTGGTTTATCCTTATGACCGGAACGAAAACTTGGATGACACTAAAAAATGGATGATTCGTTTTAATGATTGCGTCATCTATGTCTTGTTTTTTACGGCCCTAGTTTCCTTGATCTTATTCGCAATCAACGCTCAGTATTGGGTAATCAATGGAACAGGGGAAACTTGGATGAGACAGGGATTTTTAGAAAATCGTTTGTTCGGGGTTTACACTAGCCCTAATTTCGGTTCGATGCTTGGTTTACTTTCAGTTTTCCTTTCTTTCGTCAATAATATATTAAAAAGAGGAAGCTGGAACCATTTTCAAACTCTCTATCTGGTCAACATCTTCGTTCAATACCTTTACTTCACCTTATCCAGTTCCCGAGGCACTCGCTTATCCATCATTGCCAGCATGTTGTTTATCGTTTTTCTTCTTTTGGTTCACCGGCTTCAAAAAGATCGACGCTATTTCCGCCATATATTTAAAGCAGCTTTAACTGTCTTGGCGTCTCTCTTTTTATTTTCAGCTTGTAACAATGCTAGCCAGCAAATCCTGTCCTACCTCCCTTCGACAGTAGAATTCACCCAAGATGTGCTGCAAGGGGAGGCCAACTTAAGTTTTTCTGAAGGCATGAACGCTGGCTCTGCCGACAATCGTCCTAGTCCTATCGTTATTCAACACAGTGACGAAAACTCCGAGCTTTCATCTGGTCGTTTTACCATTTGGCGAGCCGGTTTAAAAGCTTTAAAACAACGACCACTCTTTGGTTTAGCTGACGCTGATCTCTACCGAGATTTGGGAGAGTTTGAAGCTCCCGTACAAATTGACAGCTCTAAATTAGATCAAATCAGCCGGTCTGAATTGAAGCGAGCGTCAGGTAATATGCATAATGCTTATGTGTCCATCCTGGTTTATACCGGTCTGGTGGGGACGAGCTTATTTGTTATTTGGGCAGGCTTGTATGCCTATCACCATCTTGCCTTTCTTTTTTCTAAAAAATTTGATTGGAATCGAACTGACCACCAATTATTCGCGACCATTTTAATTATGTTGATTGCTATCTTAGTTGATAATCTGGTTGAAACTCATATTGTCTTTTCAAACGGAAATTCGATTGGCTTTATCTTTTGGACGTATGCCGGCTATCTAAGTTATTTAAAAGCTAAGATGCCAGTGGCTTAATAGGAGGAAATCATGAAATTTTCTGTTTTGATGTCAGTGTATAAGAAAGAAAAAGCAGACTATTTGCAAGCTTGCCTGGAAAGTTTAATGGACCAGACCCTTCAAGCGGATGAGTATGTCATCATTGAAGATGGTCCTTTAACCGATGAATTACAGCAAGTGTTAGCAGACTTTCAAAAGAAAAATCCTGAAAGTTGTCGTCTTTATCCTTTTAAAAAGAATCGAGGGCTTGGCCAAGCTCTAGCTGATGGGGTGCGACTAGCCAATCATGATTGGATTGCTCGGATGGATACGGATGATATTGCCCGTAAAGACCGTTTTGAAAAACAAGTCCAGTGTCTTAAAGACCATCCGGATTTAGGATTGATAGGCAGTGAAATACTTGAATTTGAGAAGCAGCCGGAAGATGCTCAAGTCAAACGGACGGTTCCCGAACATCATGATGACATTTTTGAATATGCTAAAAGACGCAACCCTTTTAACCATATGACCGTCTTTTATAACCGCCAAGCAGTGCTAGAGGCGGGGAATTATCAAGATTTAACGTCGTATGAAGATTATTATTTATGGTGTCGGATGTTGGCTCATGGGGTCAAAACTTACAATATCCAAGAACCCCTGGTTTATGCACGAGCAGATGAAGAAATGTATAAGCGGCGCGGCGGCTGGGATTATTTCAAACATTCGGTGCGAGCCTATAATACTATTTATAAATTAGGTCTAGCTGACCCAAAAGATTGGTTGATTCGAAATGGAGCACAAGCGGCATTTAACCTAGCTCCGAATCAACTTCGCTCAAAACTCTATCAACGATTTTTAAGAAAGTAGGGTATGGATGTTAATTTCAGTGATTGTTCCCATTTATAATGTTGAGGATACCTTAGATCGTGCTTTGGGCAGCATATGCCAACAAAGCTATCAAAATTTAGAAATTATTCTGGTCGATGATGGCTCTACAGATCAATCGGGAAAAATGGCTGAAGACTGGAGTAAAAAAGATTCGCGCATCCAAGTGATTCATAAAGAAAATGGAGGCTTATCCTCTGCCCGCAATGCAGGGATTGACCTAGCTCAGGGTGATTTTATTGCTTTTTTAGATAGCGATGATGCCTTTACCCCCCATATATTTTCTGAATTTATGGATGCTTATCAGCGTTATCAGATGGATTTATTTATATTTAATTTTCAGCGGGTCCTTAGCAATAAAAGTAAGGTCAAAGAAAAAAATGCAATCCCAGCTGTATATGATGAAACAGAAGCAGCATTAGAGACTCTGTTTGCCTACAATGGCTTAGATTTTTACGCTTGGAATAAAATATACCGCCGCGAGCTGTTTAACGATATTCGTTATCCGGTAGGAACGATTTATGAAGATGCTCGTGTCAGTTATTTAACCCTTGAAGAGGCTGACAGGGTAGTCTGTACCACTAGTGTAGGAATATTATATTTTGAAAACCAAGAAAGTATCGTTGCCCAGGATTTTAATCCTAAGCAGATGGATAATGTGACCGAACGGCAATGGTTACTAGAAGATATGCTAGCAAAAAGTTATAGCCAGAGTTTGATTGGCCAAGCAGCTGGCCGTTTATTTAATGGCTTGCTGTCGACGGCTTATAAGATTGCTAAAAGCCCGGATAGAAAAACAGTTCAACCCTATGACCAGCAATTAAAAATGATTGGCAAACAATATGAAGACCTATTCAAACAATCCCAGCATATCTCTCCAGCTAAAAAATTTGCCTGGCGCCTGTACCAAATCAATCCAACCCTTTATAAAACTTTATATTATTACTACACCCGTTAATTAATATGAAAGGAGGCCTAACCGCATGAGCAAGCCATCCAACTCCAATGCCACTGCCTTAAAAGCAGGAGGCTGGTATGTTTTTTCGAACTTTTTAGTGAAAGGCGTTGGAATCTTTACAACCCCTATCATCACTCGCATGATTAATCCAGTTGAGTTTGGGGTGTATAGTACTTATCGCTCTCTCTTACTCATCATGACCATCTTGCTGTCATTGAATGTCGTGACATCCATTGCTATCGCCAGATACGATCATGATTCAGAAGAGGAATTCAATGATTATATTTCCTCAGTTGTGACCCTGTCCAGCTTGGCTATCACGGTTCTTTTTATCCTGTTCCGTATATTTATTGCCTTTTTCGGCAATCCTTTTGCCATGCCCGTTCCACTCATTGACTTTATGTATTTTAATATCATGTTAGTCAATGTCTATGACATCATGCAAACCAAACACCGGTCAGAGATGAAATATAAGCAATTCGTGATGTATTCCTTATTCGTCTCACTCATCGCACCACTCCTATCTATCTTTTTAATTAACCTGCAGCAAACAGACAAATTCTACGGCTATGTGCTGGGGACCCAATTGCCTATTATGTTGATAGCCTTATTTTTAACTTATCAGCTGTATAGAGATGGTCGCCAGTATTTCAATCGAGACTACTGGAAGTATAGTTTATCTATATCGGTTCCTCTGATTCCACATTCCTTGTCGAATAATATTCTAAGCCAGTCGGATCGGATTATTATCAACTACTTCAAAGGGGCTGCTCAAGTTGGCCTCTATTCGTTGGCCTACAGCTATTCTGCTGTCCTCATGACCATATGGAATGCCCTCAACCAAGCTTGGGCGCCCTGGTTTTACGGTCAAATGAAAGAGAAAAACTACCAAGACATTCAACGTTTTGTCAAACCCTATACCATCCTCTTTTCTATTTTGTTTTTAGGCATGCTGATGTTGGGACCCGAAGCTTTAAAAATATTTGGCCCAGCTGAATATCAAGAAGGGGTCTGGATCATCCCACCTGTTTTACTCGGCTTGTATTTCCAATTTACCTACAGCTTGTATGTCAATATTGAAATATATTTGAAAAAGACTTCGTTTATCTCCGTTGGGACGATGATCGCGGCAGCTGTCAATATTGTGCTAAATCTTTTAATTATCCCTTCTTTCGGTTTTATTGGAGCTGCCTATACGACATTAATTGGTTACGTCTTTTTATTCGCCATCCATTACTTTATGGCTAATCGAATGATGGACAAACAGGATGTTATTGGCAATGATTTTATTATAAAATGGTCTATATTCATGGTCTTAGCGGCTGTCATATTTGGCTTCTTAACCCATTATATTGTCGCCAGAATGCTCGTCGGCATGTTGATTTTTGGCTTAATTGCTCTCATCTATCGAAAACAACTAGCGGCCATGATTGAATTTATCACTCAGCAAGTGAAAAAAAGGATTAAAGGATAAATTATGCTAAAAGCTTTAAAAAAAAGAGTAAAAAGAATTTTAATAAAATTGAAGTATGGTAAGACTATTAACTACCCCGAACATTTATTTATCCACCCGCATGTCGGTTTGAATCAGGTAGAATTTGAAGAGTATTGCCAAGTGGCCCACCATGCTGAGATTAATAATGCTAAGATTGGCCGGCGAACGTCGGTAGGGCGATACACTAAAATCCAAACCGCTGACATTGGCCGTTATTGCTCTATTTCTTGGGGCTGTACCATTGGCGCCACTTCTCATCCCTACAGCCATTTGTCTTCTCACGCCTTTTCTTATCGTAAAATGTTTGGCCTAGTTGAGGAAGATAGCCACTATCCCAAACATCCAGTCACTATCGGACATGATGTTTGGATTGGGTGTGACGCGATTATTATGCCCGGCATCAAGATTGGCCATGGGGCAGTCATTGGAGCGGGGTCAGTGGTGACCAAAGATGTTGACGCCTATGGTATTTATGTGGGCAATCCAGCTAAAAAAATTAAGCAGCGCTTTAGCCCAGAAATGATTGATGATTTGTTGGCTTTGGAATGGTGGAATTGGTCGGATAAAGAAATAAAAGCTAATATGAATTATTTTAGTCATGACCTGAATCAAGAGGCTTTGAGCCAGTTAAAGGAGAAAAATAATGTCTAAATACTATGTGGTCTTAACCGGACAATTAAAGAATGCAGGGGATTATTTAATCACTGCAAAATGTAGAGAATTATTAAAAAAAGAAAGACCGGACCATGATTTGGTGCAATATGGTCGCTGGGAGTCGTTAGAAGATAAGTTAGATGTGATTAATCAATCCCAGGCTTTGATTTTGATGGGAGGACCAGCCGTTGCCCCGGATTTTTATCCAAATATCTATAAATTAACTAAGAATTTGGATGACATCAAAGTTCCTATTGTTCCTATGGCAGTCGGTTGGAATAATAAGAAACCTAATTTTGATGGCATGCTCGAATTTTCATTTAACCAGCAAAGCCTTCCCTTGCTCAAACGCTTTGCTCAAAACGGTGTGGGCATCAGTGTGCGAGATTCCTATACGGCATCGATTTTGCGCCGGCAGGGTCTTGACAATGTCTACTTAACTGGTTGTGCTTCTTGGTATAGTCCAGCTGACTTTAACCAGTATATTGATCGGGACTACCAAGTGAAGTCCATTGCGATCACGCCTGCCCAAGATGCGCGCTATGCTAACTTAAGTAAGCAATTAATGAAAAAAGTACAAGAAATATATCCCCAGGCAGACATCGTTGTGGCCTTCCATCGTGGGATTGGAAAGATTGATGACCACACGGATGCTGATGATGCTCGAAACACTGCTGATTTAGCTGAATTTGCCCAATCGCTTGGGATGAGGGTAGAGGATTTATCTTATTCATTTGATCATTATCAAAAATATGATGATATTGACATGCATATTGGCTTTAGAGTCCACGGTCACCTATATTTCTTGAGTCACCGCAAGCCTTCTATCTTGGTGAATGAAGATGGACGTGGAAAAGCGATGTGTGAAACTATTGGTTTAGCGGGAGTGGATGCTTTTAATATTACGCCTTTGAAAAAATGGGGAACAGCTATCAATATTGCTATGCGCAAGGCCAAATTACCTGCTCGTTTTTATGCTGGGGTCAATAAACAAGCCATCCAGCAAATTGAGCATCTGATCAGAACTCACCAAGCCAATGACTATCAATTGATGAATGGCGCATTAAAAAATATAGATAGCAACTATGCGATAATGAAAGAATTTTTAAATAATTTACCGGAATAAGAGATCGAGAAGGTGACAGGATGACCCGTATAAATAACAATGACCGCAGACAGCAGAAACAAAGACCTCAAGCCCAGCCAGATTCCCCTTCTGCCTATCCTGCTTACGATGATTTCTACGAGCAAGAGACTGGCAGACCAAGAGGGAAGAAAAGGAATAGAGGATGTTGTTCATGTTCATGTGCCGCCCTTATCTTTATCATTTTACTGATAATAGGAGGGATTGCTTTTAAAGCCTTTTTAGATGTTCAATCTTCCAGAGGACAAATGGCAGTTTTATCAGAACAAGACCAACATCCTACTCAAGAGGCTGTTGAAAAAAGTGAACAGACCTCCACCGCTCTTTTAATGGGCATCGATAGTGGAATGGAAGGCAGGGATGAACAAGGACGATCCGATACAATGATTTTAACCTCTGCCCATTCAGATACTGGCCAATTAAATTTAGCCAGTATTCCTCGAGATAGTTATGTCGATATCCCTCAGCATGGACAAGATAAAATTAATCATGCTTACTTTTATGGGGGAGGCGAACTGGCAAAAGAAACGGCCAGCCAATTTTTTAACTTGCCCATCGATTATTATTTTGCTGTCGACATGCAAGGCTTAGTAGATGTCATTAATGCGATGGGTGGGATTTCTTTAACTCCTGCTATGACTTTTGACATATATGGCTACCACTTCCAAGAAGGGGTGGAACAAGATTTAGATGGTGAACAGGCACTGGCCTATAGCCGCCAACGTTATGATGACCCATCTGGGGATTATGGCAGGCAAGCTCGCCAGCGCCAAGTCATTACTGCCACCATGCAAAAAGTTTCATCAATTGACCAGCTCAGTTCGATGCCAAGCCTCCTCCTGTCCTTAAAAAATAGTGTAGAGACCAATGCATCACTGGTCGATATGCTAGCGGCTTTTACTCAATATTCTACCGGCTTGGACCAGGTCAACCAATATCAAATTGAGGGATCTGGAGAAATGATTGACGGCGTATATTATGAAGTCATTCCTGAAGCAGAAAGAAAGAATGTCGTAAACTTTTTATTAAGCAATGAAAGTCATAAAGGAGATTAATATGTCTAAAATCAGAAAAGCTATCATCCCTGTAGCAGGGCTAGGTTTGAACTTTTTACCGACCACCAAGGCTACGGCTAAAGAAATGCTTCCTATAGTTGATAAACCCATCATGCAGTTTGTAGTTGAAGAAGCGTTGGCTTCGGGCATTGAAGAATTTATCATCGTGACTGGCCGCCATAAACGGTCGATTGAAGACCATTTTGATGCGAACTTTGACTTGGAACAAAACTTAAAAGCCAAGGGCAAAGACCGATTGTATGAAATCGCAACAGGAACGACCTTAGATCATGTGTATTATGTCCGTCAGCCCTATCCTAAAGGTTTAGGGGATGCTGTTTACCAGGCCAAGGAATTTGTTTCCAATGAGCCTTTTGTGGTCTTGTTAGCCGATAATATCATGCGGTCTGAAACCCCTTTAACTAAGCAATTATTGGATGCTTTTGATGAAGTGGATGGGCCATTAGTTGCTGTCCAACAATCCAATCAGATTGAAGAGCTCTCCTCCTATGGAGTAGTCGATATTGATGAAAACATTCAAGATAATATCCATCGCATCAGCTCCTTTGTTGAAAAACCTGAAGAAGACCAGATTGAAGGCTCTTATGCTTCCATTGGCCGCTATGTGCTCACACCGGAAGTTTTCGATTACTTGGAAGACCAAGCCCCAGATAGTCAGGGTCAGATCCAGCTTACTGATGCTATTGCGCGTATGATTGACGACCAACCCATCTATGCTTACGACTTTGAGGGAGAACGCTATGATGTGGGAGATGTCCAAGGGTTCTTGGAAGCCAATATTCTTTGTGGCTTGACCCATCCCGAAACAGCGGATGAATTCAAACCTTATTTAATCGACTTAGCTGAAAAATTGAAATAAGTCTGTTCAAACGATTTATATGACCTAGCCGGTTTGAAAACAGCAAGAATGAAACAAACCTTTAAGCAAGAAGTATTGAGTGCTATCTCAAGGATCGGCTTAAAGGTTTTTTGTATGGTCTGTAAGACAGCAGGGATTCATGCCAACAAAAAACAGCTGCTTATCAAGCAACTGTTGAATCGATTTTTTATTGGAAATATAAGATATCTTTGGCATGAGAACTCAAAAGGAGTAAGTAGTCAATCAAAGGTGGAATCCGTCCCTCTTCTTCAAAGAGAACATCCTGTTCCATGATGAGGGTGTTTTGGGTGAAATAAAAAGACGCAAAACGAAAATTTGCATTTAATTCATTGATAAATTGGTAGATATCTTTTTCTTCCCATTTAGTAAAATAAGAGCCGATGAACATTCGGATGGTGGCTGAATGGAAATGAGGGTCAATTTCTATTTCAGATAAGAGCTGGTGGTTGTGGTAGCGTTCTAATTTTTGAAAACTATAATTTGGACTCTCGTTTTCCATCTGCTTTAACTCAGGATCAAACTCACTGAAGTACTGTATTAATTCTTCCAACATAGGGCTTAAAGTCCTTTCTTGTGTTATAAAAAATATACCATTAAATCATATTTTTTTCAGTAATTCTTGTCGGTCTGTCTAATAAGAGTTATAATAGTGAGAGTGTTTAAAGACCGTTGAAAGAAATATGAAGGGGGCTTAAGATGTCAGACATTGGTTTTGATACAGATAAATATCTAGAAAAGCAATCCAATCAAATTTTGGAACGTGTGTCTGCAAATGAGAAATTATATTTAGAATTTGGGGGCAAACTCATCAGCGATAAGCATGCTAGCCGAGTTTTACCTGGCTTTGATGAGAATGCTAAGATTAAATTATTAGAAAGTTTGAAAGATCAGACAGAAGTCATTATTTGCGTGTATGCCGGAGACATTGAACAAAGCAAAGTGCGCAGCGACTATGGGATTACCTATGACCAGGAAGTCATGCGCTTGATTGATGAATATCGTTCTCGTGATATTGAAGTCAACAGTGTGCTTTTAACGCGCTATCGCGACCAAAAAAATGCCGCTAGTTTTGCGACCATTTTGAAAAATCGTAACATTCAAGTCTACATTCACCGCGAAATTGAGGGCTATCCGACCGATACAGAAGCTTTGTTTTTAGATGAAGGTTTTAACAAAAACCCTTACATACCTACGACTAAACCACTGGTCGTCGTCACGGGTCCTGGGGCTGGTTCAGGTAAATTAGCGACCTGCTTGTCGCAGATGTATCATGAAAGTCAGCAAGGCATGAAGGCAGGCTATGCTAAATTTGAAACTTTCCCTGTTTGGAATTTACCTCTCCGTCATCCGGTAAATGTGGCTTATGAAGCTTCGACCGTTGATTTGAAAGACACCAATGTCATTGATAACTACCACTATGATGCCTATGGTGAATTAGCGGTTAACTACAACCGAGATGTGAAGATGTTCCCCATCATTAAGCGGATCATCGAAATGATTTCTGGAGAAGATTCAGTTTACCGCTCACCCACAGACATGGGGGTAAACTGTATCAAAGATGGCATTATTGATGATGCCGTTTGCCAAGCTGCTGCCCAGCAGGAAATTATCCGCCGTTATTTTTATGAAGAGAATGAATTTCTCAATGGCAATAGCGACGAGGAAACACGCTCACGCATGCACCTGCTGATGGAAGAAAGTAATCTAAAAATTGAAGACCGTGCCCCGGTTGTACCCGCCCAGGAGTATGCTAAAAAATTAAAAGAACGGGAAGGCTATCAAGAGACGTCCAACCCACCGGTCATGGCCATGGAAATGCAAGACGGTAAAATCATCACCGGCCGCACCTCTAAATTGATGGATGCTTCTGCTGCTTGTGTCATCAATAGCTTGAAATATTTAGCTGGAATCGGCGACCAAATTGACCTGCTTGCTCCCATGATATTGAAAACCATTCAGCGATTAAAAACAGATGAAATGAATTCCAAGGTGCCGACCCTCACTCTAAACGAATTACTCATCGCCTTAGCCATTAGTGCGGTCACCAACCCTACGGCACAATTGGCTTATGATGAGTTGAAAAATTTAGACGGCTGCCAGGCTCATTCGACCGTTATTTTAAGTCCAGAAAATATACAAAGCCTTAAAAAATTAGGCATTGATATTACCTGCGATACTCATTTCATGAATAACCAATTATTTTATAGATAAAAAAACAGCGCCTAACTTGGCGCTGTTTTTATTTGTGTTAAGTATGTGTATTTATTGGATTTCCACATCAATCTGGCTGGCTGCTTCAGGGCTAAGGGTCAGCTCACGGCCCTCTTGATCTTCTAAACTTAATTGACCATCATAAGGGTTTTTTTCAAGCAAGAGATAAGCGCCATTGAGTTGGAAGTTTTTTTTCGTCAAGTATTTTAAGAGCTCACTTTCATCAGCGCTTTGGCGAAAAATAAAGGCTTGCCCACTTTCTAATTCGCTTAATTTAGAAAAATTGGGACGACTCGAGCTGCCATCTTTTTTGGGAATAATGGCACCATGAGGGTCGAATTCTGGCTGTCCTAAAAATTCATATAAGCGGTCAATCAGCTCGTCTGAAGAGGCATGTTCCAATAAATCCGCATGGTGGTGGACTTCATCCCAGCCGTAGTGAAGCTTGTCATGAAGAAAAACTTCCCATATGCGGTGTTTGCGAATAATATGCATGGCAATCTGAAAGCCCTTATCTGTCACTTGAACCCCTTTATAAGGAATATGAGTGATTAAGCCTTCTTCGACCAGCTTGGAATTCATGTCAGAAACAGAGGCAGCTTTGACATTTAAGGCATGGGACAGGTCTTTATTGCTGACGGTTTGCTCGCGGCCACCTAACTCGACAATCATTTTAAGATAATCTTCTTTGCTTGGTGTCATCTTTAGCCTCCTTATTTTTTTATTATATCACATTCATGCCGGCTGATGGCTTGATTTGCTAGTTGCTCCCTTTTGTGTTTAAATAAGGGTGTTTAATGAAAGGGTGGAAAGTGTGTCGACCAAATCCCCACGTAATAAAACCATAGATTTTACTTTAGAAGAAGGACAAGAGTATGTGAGTCGAGCGATTACCGTAGACCGTCCGATGACTTGGTCAGAATTAAAAAACAAGACCGTCATCGGTGACAGCAAGGATGTATTACCCTTATTACCTCGAACGTTTGCCGACTTGATTATTGTCGATCCCCCTTATAACTTAACTAAAAATTATCACGGCAAGTCTTTTAATAAGGCCGATAAGAAAAGTTATGAAGCCTTTACTCATGCTTGGTTGGACCAAGTGATTCCCTTAATGAAAGAGCAGGCCAGCCTTTATGTTTGCTGTGACTGGGAGAGTTCATTGCTGATTGGGCCCATCTTGGACGAAAAACTTCAGATCCAAAACCGTATCAGCTGGCAAAGGGAAAAAGGGCGCGGAGCCAAATACAATTGGAAAAATGGTATGGAAGATATTTGGTTCGCGACGAAGACAGATGATTATTATTTTAATGTGGAAGAGGTTAAAATCCGTCGACAGGTTCGAGCGCCTTATCGAGAAAATGGCCAGGCAAAGGATTGGGAGCAAACCGACCAAGGCAAGTTTCGTGATACCTATCCTTCTAATTTTTGGGATGACATTACTATTCCTTTTTGGTCGATGAAAGAAAACACGGCCCATCCGACTCAAAAACCTGAAAAACTATTGGCTAAACTTATTTTAGCTTCTAGCCGGGAAGGAGATATTGTTTTTGACCCCTTTCTCGGCTCTGGATCATGCAGTGTAGCTGCTAAGAAGTTGAACCGCCACTATCTCGGTATAGAGCAAAACCCTCTTTATGCCGGCTGGTGTGAAAAACGCTTAGAAATGGCCGAAGAAGATGGTACCATTCAAGGCTATGCCGACCATGTTTTTTGGGAACGCAATACCAAGGCCTATCAATAATAGAAACAAATTAAAAATAAAGGCCCATTCTTCTGGATATGATAGCCGTTTGGCAGTTGGGAAGAGAAAAATAAACGAATCTAAAAGCTAAGTCAGCCAATCGCTGGCTTGCTTTTTTATTTTGCCCTAAAAGTTAAAATTCTTTTTTCGTTAATTTGAATTGCTTTTGGAAGTCTTCAATAAAAGGGTTATCTTCTTTGGTAATGTCTTTGATGATGCTTTGAGCCTCATTGTAAATCAAATATGTAATAAAATCGCAAAAGCTAAATTCAATGGGAGCAAATTCCTCCCGGCTCAAATAATGTTCGACTATGTTTGATGGGCGACTCGTTTTAATGAACTCACAGCCTTGCCATTGTGAAATCAGGTCTTTGGCCATTTCTTTTTGTATGCGGTAGATATTGGCACAACGGGAGAGGTGCTCTTCAAACGTTTGCTTGTCCCCAGTGAGACAAACTTTATTATTATAGTGGCCATAAATATAGGTTTTTCTGCGTCCGCTGTCATAGTCGACATAGCGAACATTATGTAGGGCCAACCAATAAGCATTTTGCTTGCTGGTTCCGCGATCAGGTAAGAAAATTTGCCCGCCGAATAAATATGGGACCCGTTGTTTATAGCCCAGACTATTTGCTAATAACTTTGACCAGGACATCGGGCATTGGTTAAGTTTGAAAAAACGCTCCATCACTGACCGCGTACTTTCTTGTGACTTGATTGGGCGTTTATTTAATTGGAAAAGTAAGGACTGAAAGGGAGTGGAGGGGTGTTGGCTCAGGTCATAGAGGAGGAGGGTTTGGTCAGAGATGAGGAGGTGCTGGTGTTCGATGGCTTGACTTAAGGTATCTTTAAGAAAAAGCTGGCAGGCTAATTCATCTAAATTAATCTTGAATGGCCTGGGATAAGAGTGGATAGCTTCTTGGTAGTCCTGCCTAGAGAGAAGGCTAGCCGGGTCAGCTATTTGCTGCAAATCATTCATATTTAGATAAGTTGATTTCCATTGCTTGAACATTTGTGAAGAATAATGTTTAAACGGCATATCATTAGCTCCTTTTCTTTTACTGTGTTCGTCTTAAATTTTATCATTTTTTTACCGTATATAGTGAAATTAATAACAAATTAACATAAATTTTACATACAGCTAACATTAGCTGGTAAATGGTCATTTCCTCTTTCTTTTTTATTCTCCTAAGCTAAGTTTGACTTTGGCCGAAGTTAATAACTTTAAGGAGTCAAATATGAAAATACGTCACTTAAGTTATGAGCAGGAGTTAGATTTTTTTGACCAGTATGAAAAACTAGTGTATTACTGCTTGGCCCAGCTGAATAAAAAACCCCATCATGATGATTTTGATGATCTGGCCCAGCTTGCTCGCTTAGAATTAGTCCAGATTTACGAACATTTTGATTATCCAGAAGAAAAAGCTGACTTTTCTTTCCGTTTAGTGGCCTATGCAAAAAACAAAATTCGCTGGCGAATAATTGATGAATTACGGAAAAAACAGAGGAGAAAGGAGAATGAGTTTTGTCATGATCCTCACAGCCCCATGCCCTTGCAGGCGGATTGCCAATGGAAGCACCTTCATTATGATTTAAGCTTAGCTAGCTACCAAAAGCATCTGACAGACCGAGAGTCTCACTTTCTTCATTTACGCTGTGAACATGATTTAACCATGGCCGAGATTGGTAAAATCATGTCTCTTTCTCGCCAAAGTTTGTATCGCCTGAGAAAGAGCCTGGCGGTTAAATTAAAGGAGCTGAAAGCGGATTTAAAGAATTGAAAAAAGTAAAAGTTAAGCGATTCACTTACTTTTTGCTATACTAGAGTGGAAGTTACGAATGAGAGAGGATGTTAAAAATGGATATCAGTATTTTAGAACAGGCGCCTACCAGTGCGGTCCAATCAGGTGCTGAAGCTGTCCAATTCGCTATAGAGCTTGCTAAAAAAGGGGAAGAGTATGGTTATAAGCGGATATGGGTAGCTGAACACCATAACACCTTGGACTACGCCAGTCCTTCCCCTGAAATGATAGCGGCAGCCATGGCCTCGGCTACTCAAACCATTCGTGTGGGAACAGGTGGCATTATGCTGATGCATTATTCCCCTTATAAAATAGCAGAAAATATTAAAATATTATCTGCTTTATCGAATGGACGTGCCGATTTTGGGGCAGGGAGAGCGCCAGGTGGAGACCATGCGGCAACTTATGCCCTAGCTATGGCTAAAGCGCCCGACTTTTCAAACCAATATGAAAAATTGAACAATAGCCTTAAAATGATTGCTGGAGAAGAAGAAAAGACTTCCAACCGCCGCCTACAAGAGGTCTATACCACCCCTGATGATATTATTCTGCCTGAAGCTTGGCTCTTGGGCGCCTCTGGTAGTAGTGCCCAACAAGCAGGGGAATTCGGCATCGGTTATTCTTTTGCCCAATTTTTTTCTGAAGACAGCATGGATGAAAAGATTTTTGACAGCTATCGCGAGCACTTTAAGCCGAGTCCTTATTTCGATCAGCCCCGTGTCATGGTGGCCTATCTGGTAACCGTGGCCGAAACGGAAGAAGAGGCTATCCGACGGGCCCGACCGATAGACTTGCAACTTTTAAGCCGGTCAAAAGATAAAGAACATCAACTCTTGTCTACTGATGAAGCCAACCGCATTGAACTGACAGCTGAAGAGGAAGAAAAAATTCAAGGCAGACGGTCCCGCCATTTGGTCGGAACTGCCAAGCAAGTGGCCGATTATTTAAGGGCGGAAGTTGAAAAATATGGCATTGACGAATTGATGATTTGTTCCAATCAGGCAGAGCCAGCCTACCGCCTTGACTCTTACCGTTTGCTGGCCGAAGAAATCTTGTCCTAGCTGTAATTCTATATTAATCACCTCCTATTCTTTATAGGATCATGTCAGACATGTCTAAGCTGCAACATTCCGTTGCAGCTTTTTGCTCTCATTTACTGAGGGGTCGCTTAAATGAAAAATTTAAGAGCTTTGATTAAAATGTTATAATAAGCTGAAGAGTGTGAGAGGAGGACAGACCATGAAAAAACAGCATTTCCCTGAAAGCTTTTTAAAGAAAAACGCTTCCAGTGATCAAGCTTTCAAGCTAGGTAAAAAACTGGCCCAAGACAGCCAGTATTTTAAAGGGCCGATTGCAGATGAAGAGGACTGTCAAATTACATATCAAATTAAAGACCTTGACCATAAAAATGAGCAGGTTCAGCTGCAGTTTTTCCCTAATGGTTTAATTAAAAGTTTTTCTTGCAGCTGTAGCTATTCCAACCATAGAGAAGGCTTATGTTCTCATGTTGTGGGGGCTTTATTTGACCTAAACCAGTATGAAGCAGAACACCTACCCAGCTCTTTTGACCAAGACGCTGCTCGTCCTAGCCAGTCTCATAACCGCAATGACCAAGCGGTTCGTACCATGTTAAAAAACTATTGGAAGGAAACCCAGCGTACCAATACATCTTTTAGTAAAGAGACCATCCAATTTGAATTTAACCTGAGTATCAGAGGGTCAGAAAAAATTAGTTTTTATGTTTTAAGTATGAGAGTCGGACTGGATTACTTGTATGTTGTCCAAGATATTGAAGCCTTGGTGAATGATATACAAGACCAGCAAAAAATAGAGTTCGGCAAACGATTTTCCTATGATCCTGAAAAACATCGCATTAAATTAGAAGATCAAAAAATGCTGGATTTAATTGCCTATATCTTGCAACTCATGCAATCCACCAGTCCTGGCCGCCATGGCTCTAAAGGGAATGAAATATATATTCCACCAGAAATGTTAAAAGAAGTCATGCTGCAGTTGAAAAAAGTGGATGCAGGCTTTATTCATAATGAATTTGAGTGGGCAGACGAGGAGAGTCCCCAACAAAAAACCATCATCTATCAGGAGATGGACCAACTGCCCTTGTCTTTTCAGCTTAAGCATTCTCAGGATGATTTTTATGCCTTTATTTCTGTCCGGCAGTCCATTAAAGCCCTTCGCTTGTTTGCCCGATCTAATGTGATTTATTTTGATGGGGATTTTTATTTCTTACAAGCGGCTGAATATCAAGCTTTGGACTATTTGAAGTCCGCTTTTCAGTCTGTGGATTATGAAGCCTTGATTATGACCTCTGACCAGTTTAGTCTTTTTGCTTCCAATGTCCTCCCACAGATTCGTTCTTTGGTTCATATCCAAATGGATCCTGCTTTAGATGATCTTCTTCAAACCCCACAGCTTCATGCTGTACTTTATATCGATTATCAGGATGACCGCTTGTATGTGCGCCCTGTTTTTCGCTATGCAAGCCAATCCATTTATCCTTTTGAAACAGAAGTGAACCAAGAGGGAAGCGACCAACATATCGTTGTCAGAGATCTGGTCGCAGAAAATAATAAATTAGAATTACTCGTTGAAGCTATGGACCATTTTACAATGGAAGAATCCTATGCTTCCACTCATCACATGTCTCAAATCTCTCACTTTTTTTATCATGATTTAGAAATTTTATCTCAAGAGTACGACATCATGATGACACGGATGGCCCAAAACATGATTTATAGTCCCAGCCGCTCGCCTCACATTCAAGTTGAAATGAATGAATCGACCCGACTGCTGGACATTAACTTCGAAATGGAAGATATTCCAGAAGAAGAAATCCCTAAAATCATTCGCTTGCTCGAACAAGACCGGCAATATTATCGCCTATCTAATGGGAAAATATTGAATCTGCAGGACCAGGCTTTTCAACAAATGAATGAAGCCATTCAAAGCCTTGACCTCCAAGAAAATGAGATTCAAAGCCACATGCAAGCCCCTTTATTTAAAGGCTTGACCTTGGTTGATAATGACCAGGTGGCTCGGGGCGAGCAGTTGAAAGAAATGACCGACCACTTATTTCATGCCGAAGAGCTCTTATTTAACAAACCTGAGCTATTGGAAGCGGATCTACGCTCCTTCCAAATCACCGGTTTTAATTGGTTGAAGACCCTGGACCATTATGGTTTTGGTGGCGTATTGGCTGACGATATGGGCTTGGGTAAAACGGTCCAAACTATTGCTTTTATTTGCTCTAAAATAGAGCAAGGACAGGGGCCTTATATCGTCATCTGCCCAGCTTCTGTTTTGTATAATTGGGAACATGAATTCAAAAAGTTTGCCCCTCAAATTAAAACTCAAATCGTAGCGGGCAGCAAGGCTGAACGCCAGTCTTTAATAGAAGAAGAGGCCGCCGTTTATATTACATCCTATCCTTTGATTTTACGAGATGCTGACCTCTACCAGGGCATGAATTTTTCGACTATGGTCTTAGATGAAGCCCAACATGTCAAAAACGTCAACGCCAAAACCACACGAGCGGTCCAAAGCATGAATCGCCAGCAGGTCATTGCCCTCAGTGGGACACCAATTGAAAATAATTTAGGTGAATTATATTCGCTCTTTTCCATTGTTTTGCCAGGCCTCTTTACTTCTGTTCGCCATTTCAAATCGTTAGACCACCGTCAGATTGCAGTTAAAATTAAACCCTTTGTCTTAAGACGGTTGAAATCAGAGGTCCTATTTGAACTTCCTGAAAAAACCGAATCGGTGGAATTGATTGACATATCAGTTGAGCAGAAAAAACTCTATCAGGGACAAGTTCAGATCCTGAAAAAAGATATTCAAGCCTATGTAGACCAAGACCAATGGCACAAGGGAAGAATGAGTGTCTTAGCGTCCATGACACGCCTCAGACAAATATGTAATGATCCGCGATTGTTTATGGGAGACTATGAAGGAGAATCCACCAAGCTTCAACGCTTGCTTGAAATCCTGCTTGCAGCACGAGAAAATGGCAAACGTGTCGTTTTGTTTTCTCAGTTTACCAAAATGCTGGCCTATATCCGCCAAGAAGTAGAAAAAATGGGCATGGCCTACCACTACCTGGATGGATCGACGCCTGCTAAAGATCGTTTAGACATGGCTCACCGCTTTAATATGGGAGAGAAAAACTTGTTCTTGATTTCCTTGAAAGCTGGAGGGACTGGTCTCAATCTCACTGGTGGAGATACTGTCATTCTGTATGACTCTTGGTGGAATCCGGCTATTGAAGATCAAGCCGCCGACCGGGTGCATCGCTTTGGCCAGAAAAATGTTGTTCAAGTCATCCGCATGATTGCTAAAGGAACCATTGAAGAACATATTTATGAATTACAAAATGAAAAACGCCAACTACTGGAAGATATGATTGATAGCGGAGGAACAAGTTTGTCAGACTTATCCGCCGAAGAACTATTAGCTTTGATTGAAATGTAAGGAAGTGGATAAATGGAAGAAATCACATGGCAGGGTTTGGATGAAAAACGCTTTAAAAAATACCGCCAGTGGAAAAACACTCGCCAACCTGGTATTTGTGGGAGTTATGTGGTCAGTGTTCTTTTGCATGATTTTTTACTCCAACACTATGGCTTAGATTACAGCCAAAAACAGCTCATCCAGGGAGTGGAGGAAGTTGTTGACCAGTGGATGCCTTATCAAGGTACCTTCGTTTGGGATTTGGCTCACGGTTTGAATTACTTCTTAGAAAAATTTACAGACCATCGCGCCCAGACCCACCTGCTACCGGATCTGGCTATTCCACAGATTTTATCTTCAGACCACCCCCGCCCCATAGCGGTTGGCACGGCAGAACTTTTAGGCTCTCCCTACCATAATCACTGGTTGGTCGCTTATGCTTATGGCTATGATGTCGAAGGTAAACTCTATTTTAAGTCTTATGACAATCATGGGAGATATCAAGCAGTCATCCCCGCCAGCAAGAGCATTGGATGTGTATGGATTGATTAAAAAAAAGGGGCTGTGACTA
>JBHWOX010000005.1:0-2804 GCA_043424615.1 Atopococcus sp. | reverse complement strand
ATGTCTTTATACTTTTAGTGAGGATAATATCGACGAATATTACATTAAGGAGCTCTTAAATGAGTCTACAGATCAAGAAAAAGAGACCAAAGAAACTCTAGAATGTTTGATTGCATACTCAATAATTCGTTTCTTTAAACGCATTTCTTCTGTTTTAATAAATTTCATGGAAACTTCCTTTCACTAAATGGTTTGAATAACTTTAATGTACCAGAAGCTCCCTATTTTTTTATTTTTGTGTCACATATGTACTATCGTCTAGCAATCAAAAAGAAGTCAATCAGAGCTACGAAAAATATAACCGAAATCCAATCAACCGTCAGCGCTACGGAAGATCATGGCGCAAGATTCGTAATCATTATATCCAAGCCATCCCTGGTGCGTGGAATGCTTAAAGCAAGAGAAGATGATCCTAGCTGGGGAAGTCGATCATATCATTCTTCTATCTCGTGGTGGGATACATGATGAAGTTAATCTTCAAAGTCTGTGCAAGTTATGTCACTCTCGAAAGTCAGCTAAAGAAGGAAGTTGCTGGGGGAAACGTGGATAAACATCCTCGTAGGAATGGCGGTGTGACGCGGACGGAGGGGGAAGGTAAATCCTTGTGGATTGTCCCTCGGATACCGGTGTCGCCCCTCACGCACAAAATGGAGGTTCAAAGGGGGGGATTAATGACAATCTTTTAAAAAATGAAAGATTTATTCTGACTTATTGACAAGTTTACTTGTCATGATATAATTTAAATACCAAGTAAACTTGTCAAAAAAATAAAGGAGAATGAATATGAAGAGAGATGAAGTTTTAGCAAGAAGCCGTGAGGAGTATAGACATCACGATGAGATGATGGTTGATATTTTAAAAAAAGCAGGTGAGGTTTCCAGCCAAATCGGATTGGCGGTTGCTGCAACCTTATTTGGAATTGAAGCTTTTTTCTTTAATTCTTTTAATTATGGAGTACTAAGTATTTATTTTAGTATTGAAGCAACAAAAGAACTTGTAAAATATGTAAAATTAAAAGAAAGAAAGCAATTGTTAATGGGGACGCTTATGGCAATTATAGGAATCACCTTATTTGTAGCTAACCTTATAACATTGAAGTAGTGATGGATTATGGATGATAAACTAGTTCTCAAAAATCATTTAAAAGAAGTCAGAAAAGAAAAAGGTTATTCACAACAAAAGTTAGCTGATGAGGTGGGTGTTTCAAGAAATACAATTAGCTCAATTGAAACTGGTCAATTTAGCCCAACCGCTAAGTTAGCTTTGATACTTTGCATTGCTTTAGAAAAGAAATTTGAGGATCTTTTCTATTTTTAGACAAACATAATTAAACTAAAAATCTCCCTACAGTAAACAATATAGTTTATTGAAGGGAGATTTTACATTTAAGTAATAAGAGGTGATAGTATCGCAAAAGATGGAACATTCAGAGGTGGACAGATGGAAGATTAAAGAAGACAAGTCATTACTGATCTAGTCTAAGTTAAAATTGAAAAATGAAGCGTCCGGCGTGAATAAAGCTCTTAATTTGCTATAATCAAGGTCACGAGTTAGCAAATAAACTAGAGTATTTTAATAATTGGAGGAAAAAATGGATATATTAGTGACCTTTGATGAAAATTATATCCCCCCATTTAAAACCATGCTGAAGTCTTTTGCGGACAACCATCCCCAGCAGGAGACCACTTTCTGGCTGATTCATGATGGGATGGAAGAAGACGATTTGGAAGATTTAGATGACTTCATAGGGTCTTATGGAGCAAGTTTTAATCCCCTCGAAATTTCTAAAGATTATTTTGAAGAGGCTAAAGTCACCAAACGTTATCCTCAATCTATGTATTATAGGCTTTTAGCGCCTTTGATTTTGCCCGATACCTTAGATAAAATTCTCTATCTCGATCCAGATATTTTGGTGATTAATCCTTTAGATGAACTTTGGGAATTGGAATTGCCTCAAGAAAAGTGTTTTGCGGCAGCTTCCCATGATATCGTCGGGAATATTACGAGTGGGATTAATAAAATTCGCCTAGAGACCGACCACTCTTATTTCAATTCTGGAGTCATCTTGATAGATCTGGTCAAAGCCAGAGAAATTGTCGATGCAGATGACATCATTGAGACCGTCAAACAAAGCAGCAGCATTGAATTGCTTCTGCCAGACCAAGATGTGTTCAACAGCATGTATGGCAAATATACCTTAGAGATACCAGGAGAACGTTATAACTATGATGCCAGACACTATGCGGGCTATCTCTTGAAAAGTGATAAGCAATATAACCTAGCTTGGGTGATGCAAAATACTTGTATTTTACATTTTTGTGGCAAGAAAAAACCCTGGCTTCCTCAAGATTTAGGCGTGTTCACTAGCCTTTACAAGTACTTTATGTATAAATAAAGAAGAATGACTATGGCGAGAGCTGATGAGGTATCCAAGAAAAAGATTTTGGATTGGAAATCTGTAAAAGTTCTACTAATAAATTCAATAGAAACGATATATAGCGACTGGAAGGCAGACTTTCGTCGCTTTTTTTTCTTAATATTAAGGTAAAATTATAGTGGATAACTCCATACTTTACTAAATAAATTTTACAGCTTTCAATTTAAGGCAGTTGACCCTGTCATTTATTTATTTTATTTTTCAGTTTACGATTGTTGAGCGATGAGTTTGGAAAATATATGTGTGTCTCCCTTGCTAAAGAGTTATAGGCCCCTTAAAAATGTCAAGCTCCTTCTTCTATCATGAGGTGTTGAAATATGACAACCAATTGAATAGAATTACTTGCTTTTCATCTTTCATTTTTCTT
>JBHWOX010000004.1:0-11671 GCA_043424615.1 Atopococcus sp. | reverse complement strand
AGGATCAATATTTTCACCCCGGTCATTTAAGTCCAGCATGCTTTGAAAAATTAAACGATGACTACGGCGGTAAAAGTCATGGGCCTGTAGGATTTCACTAGCCTCAATTAAGGCTGGTGCATGTCGAAAGATGGCCCCTAATACGGCCTGTTCGGCTTCGATATTTTGGGGAGGTAATTGGCTTTGGAAGTCATTATTTGGCACGATTAACCTTCCTTTCTAGGATCAGTTTGCTCCTATATTTTAGCATAGATTGTCGGATGAAAGATAAAAATCACTGCTCCCATGAGAAGCAGTGATTCAAAAATCATAACTGTGAATTTATTCCGCAGCGGTCACATTAACGGTAAATTTAGCTGTCACTTCAGGATGTAATTTAATGCTGATATTCTGAGCGCCTACTGAACGCATATCCACTTTCATATCCATTTTACGGCGGTCAACTTTTACATCCAACTGTTCTTCAATATGCTCAGCAATTTGTTTGGTGGTGATGGATCCGAATAAGCGACCTTCATCTGATGCTTTTTCTTTAATTTCAATCGTTGCGCCATCTAGGATTTCTTTCACGCGTTCAGCTTCAGCTTTTTCTTCCGCTTCTTCACGCTTCACAGCTTCTTTTTGTTTAGATAGTTGTTTTTTATTGCCGGCAGTCGCAGCCACTGCCTTGCCTTGCTTGATGAGATAATTGTTAGCATAACCTGTGGCTACATCTACAATTTCACCTTTTTTTCCATGTTTTTTAACATCTTCTAATAAAATAACTTCCATCTTCCTATCCCTCCAAAATTTTATTCTTCTAAGCTTTCATGAATCACTTCAATTAATTCTTCTTCCACTTCTTCAATGCTAGCATCTTCAATTTGTGTGGCCGCATTTGATAAGTGGCCCCCTCCCCCCATTTGCTCCATGACTAATTGGACATTGAGGTAGCCGGCAGAGCGAGCAGATATTCCCACTCGACCATCAGGGCGTTTACTAATAACAAAAGAAGCTTGAACATCTGAAAAAGATAACATGGTATCAGCAGTTTGAGCGGCAACCACCGGATTAATGACCTCATCTTCTCCACCTTTAGCGATATAAACTCCTTCTGCCACCTTTTCCATAGTAGCAATCAGCCGTGACCGCCCCAAATAAACTTCAGGATCTTCGGCCAATAAATCTCTAATCTTGCTATTATCAGCCCCGACAGATTGTAAATAGGAAGCAGCGTTAAAGGTTCGCGAACCGGTTCTTAAAGAGAAATTATTAGAGTCAACGACAATCCCTCCCAATAGGGCTGTCGCCTCAAGAGCATTGATAGGTGGGCCTTCTCCAGTCACATATTCAAACATTTCCGTCACTAATTCTGAGGCTGAAGAGGCATAAGGTTCAATATAAACCAAAATGGGATCATTGGGAAATTCATTTCCACGGCGGTGGTGGTCAATGACAACCACTCGTTTGGATTTTTCAACTAATTCAGGCGCAATCGATAAGGACGCTCGATGGTGGTCCACCATGACCACCAGGGAATTTTCATTGCACTTTCGACGGGCTTCACGTGGAGAAATGATATAAGGCGCAATTTGCTCATTTTTCATGACTTCATCCATCAGTAAGCGCACGTCTTTATTCAAATCAGACTCATCAATGACAACATAAGCTTCAGCATAGTTAAGTTCCGCAATCCGCCGAACCCCTAAAGCAGATCCTATCGCATCCAAATCAGGTCCTTTGTGACCCATCACAAAAATGGAATCTGAGCTTTCAAATAAACCTTCCAAGGCTTGAGTAACCATACGAGACCGAACGCGCGTTCTTTTCACCATGGGGTCACTTTTACCTCCATAGTAACTTGGATCTTCTCCTACTTTATTGACAATGGCTTGGTCTCCTCCCCGAGCCAAAGCCAGGTCAATGTTGTTGTCTGCTTCTTCAGCCATATCTTCAAAGAGGCCATAATCGCTATATGATAAGCCTAAACTAATCGTCAGGGGCACTCCTCGTTTGGAGGTTCGTTCACGAATATTATCGATGATTGAGAACTTATCATCAATTAGTTCACTCAATTCTTGATGGTTAGTAAAGAGTAGATAGCGATCGTTTTCAATTTTTTTATAGTAAATATTACGCTGCTTGAACCAATTTGAAAAATAGGTGGTCATCATGGTATCAAAGCGTAAGATTTCCCGGTCATCCATTTTACGGGTCAGCTCATCATAGTTGTCAAACAACAGAAAACCAATCACAGGGCGATTATCTTTAAATTGAGCTTCGATCTGATAGTGTTTGGTATCATCCATCAAGTAAAGGATATTATTATCGCTTTCTCTGAGGACTCTAAAAATACAATCGTTATAGTAGACATTAAATTCTTTTTGATCTTTATTTTTTTCCAGCTGTTCGGCTAATTCAGGGACCTGATCAGACATTTTAGACCCAATCAGATTATTTTCTTCGATAAGAGCCATCATATAAGGATTCAGCCATTCAATTTCATCTTCATCCTCATCGGAATATAAAATAATCCCGATTGGCATCTTGATTAAAGCTTCGTCTTCTCCTTCTTTCACTCGGCTAGACAAGTGTTGGACATAGTCATTAATCTGAATATCAAATTTATTTTTAAGTTGAATCATAATGACATAGGAAGCAACCGCCAAAATGACGAGTAAAAAACCTAAAAGAAGGTCAACAAAAAAACCTGCAACGACTAAAATAAGTTGAAGGATAATAAAAGTCGTAGCTAACAAACGAATTTGTTGGCTTGTTTGTTGTGAAGAGGATTGATCTTCTTTCACTTTCATAAGAACTCCTTATTTATTGTATTGTAATAGCCTAATTTTAACATTTATTTAATATATATTCTACTTAAGATAGGGCAGGTCATATAAAAAGCCCCAACTATTCTTGTCGAATAGCTGGGGCGTCTTAATTTAGTCTTCAGCCACGTATGGGAGTAATCCCATGAAACGTGCGCGTTTGATTGCTTGAGTGACTTTACGTTGATTCTTAGCAGATGTTCCAGTTACACGGCGAGGTAAAATTTTTCCTCGGTCTGAAACGAAACGAGTTAATAAATCAATATCTTTATAATCAACATAGTCGATATGATTTGCTGCTATGAAGTCAACTTTACGTCTTCTTCTTCCTCCACGAGCCATATCTATTAGCCTCCTTTTATAATCAGATTAAAATGGTAAATCGTCGTCTGAAATTTCAACTTGGTCACTTGATTGCTCAAAGGGATCATCATTGAAACCTGAAAAACTATCATAGTTAGGAGCTTGATTTGACGCGGTGTTAGATGGTTGGGATTGGTTTTGATAGGATTGATTTTGATAGGAATCATTTTGACCAGGATTCGAATTAGAATTCTGAATGCGTTGTTCGGTCACTGATTTTGGTTCCAAAAATTGGAAACTATCAGCCAGCACTTCGGTCACATACACACGTTGACCTTGATTATTTTCATAATTACGTGTTTGAATACGTCCTGTAATACCAATCAAAGAGCCTTTACGCGTGAAATTAGCCAATGTTTCTGCTGACTTTCTCCAAATAACACAGTTAATGAAGTCAGTTTCACGTTCACCTTGACTATTAGTGAAAGGGCGGTCAGCTGCAATGGTAAAGTTAGCAACAGCAGTCCCTGATCCAGTATATCTTAAATCCACATCTTTTGTTAAACGTCCAACTAATACCACATTATTAATCATGATGTGCTCCTTTCAGAATATGTTTCACATGAAACATTATTCTTTATCTTCACGACGAACAATAATATGACGTAAAATTCCGTTGTTGATGCGAGCTAAGCGTTCGAATTCTTCGACAGCTTCAGAATCTTCATCTACTGAGAAGTAGATAAGCTGGTAAGTCCCTTCGCGTTGTTTTTCAATTTCATAAGCGAAACGGTCTTTTTTCCATTGTTTTGATTCTTCAATCTCAGCACCATGATCTGTCAATACTTTATCAAAGCGTTCAACGAGTTCGTTACGGCTTGATTCGTCAAGATTTGGGCTAATGATATATAAGATTTCATATTGTCTCATTATTTTTCCTCCTCCTTATGGTCTGATGGCTCATTCCGCTAGAATGAGCAAGGAGAGTAAACTAGATAAAAATATAGTTACTCACAAGAAAAGATTATAGCATAATTTTTTTATGCCGACAAGCTTTTATTTATGTTTCACGTGAAACATATCCACCTATCGTGGGATAAAAGGTTTTTATAAAGACCGGGGATGGTTTATAAATAAAATAAAAAAAGTTGCCCCAATAAGAGGCAACCGGTAGATCAATCATGTCATGACCATTGGTTTCACTGACTGCTTGAAAGTAAAAACGAGAGCTCTTAGTATCATGGATTAGTCTTCAGACTCTTGGCTTTCATTACTTTTATCGGCTGGTGAATGATTTTCCTCATCATCTGCCTGGCTCATTTCTTCTTCTCTGATTTCAGCATCCATGAGCTCAGCTGTGGTCACTCGAACATCATCTTCAACTTTCATCAACCGAACCCCTTGAGTAGCACGGCCTGTTTGGGATACACGATCAACCTTAAACTTAATCATCACACCATTGGAAGCAATTAACATGACTTCATCGGCTGGTTCAACCACCATCAAGGCTACTAATTGTCCATTTTTTTCAGTCAATTGAACCGTTTTAATTCCTTTACCGCCACGTTTGCGGATAGGGTAATCTTGGACAGAGGTTCGTTTACCATAACCCTTATCTGTCACTACCATGACATCCCTACCATCTTCTAAAATACCTGCTCCAATGACTTGATCGCCTTGGCGCAAGTTGATCCCTCTGACACCTGAAGCGTTACGACCAATACTGCGGACATCACTTTCTTCAAAGCTAACAGCATACCCTAACTGAGTTCCGATGATGATGCGTTGGTTTCCATCGGTGAAAAAAATGGACTGCAAGGCATCGCCTTCATTGAGTTTGATGGCGATAATACCGTTGTTACGGATATTCTTGAATTCCTTGATTGACGTCCGTTTCACTATTCCTTGGCGGGTCACGAAAAAGACCTGTTCATTACCAGAAGGGCGGTCTGTAAAATTATCCATGGCTTGAATGGATTCACCATCATCCAAGTTCAAGACATTGACCACAGGCAAACCTTTGGCTGTCCGTGAAAATTCAGGTATTTCATAGGCTTTCACCTTGTAAACACGACCCGTATTGGTAAAGAAGAGAATCATATCATGGGTGGAGCAGTTGAGAACAGTCGTAATATAGTCCCCCTCATTGGTGGTCATCCCTTGAACCCCTCGTCCACCACGATTTTGAGTCTTAAATTCGTCTGCCGCCATCCGTTTGATATATCCATTTTTAGTGAGGACGATGACAACATCTTCTTCATCGATCAGATCTTCATCTTCAAGGTTTTGTATTTCACCCGCTCGTAATTCTGTTCGGCGGTCATCACCATATTTTTCGGAAATTTCTTCTAATTCAGTATAAATAATCTGATCAATCCGTTCTGGACGGGTCAAAATATCTTTTAAGTCAGCAATTTTTTCCAAAAGTTCTTGGTATTCTGATTCAATTTTATCTCGTTCTAAGCCTGTTAAGCGAGCCAAACGCATGTCTAAAATGGCTTGGGCTTGGATATCAGTCAGTTCAAAGCGATCCATTAATTCGCTTTTAGCCTGGTCAGTCTGCTGTGAGCCACGAATAATTTTAATAATTTCATCAATATTATCAATGGCAATGCGTAACCCTTCCAGAATATGAACACGGGCTTCAGCCTTATCCAATTCAAATTGAGTGCGTCGTCGGATAACTTCTTGCTGGTGTAGGAGGTATTCCACTAAAATCTCTTTTAAAGAAAGCGTGCGTGGAACACCGTCGACGATAGCGAGCATGTTAAAACCGAATGTCGTCTGCATTTGAGTCAATTTGTATAAGTTATTTAAAATGACGCTAGCAGAGGCATCCCGACGGACATTAATGACAATACGCATCCCATTTCGGTCAGATTCATCGCGCAAAGCAGTAATCCCGTCAATTTCTTTTTCTCGGGCAAGCTCCGCTATTTTTTCGACTAATTTTGCTTTATTGACTTGGTAGGGGATTTCAGTCACGACAATCCGTTCACGGTCAGCCCCCACTTGTTCAATTTCAGCTTTAGCCCGGACGATAATTTTACCCTTACCGGTGTCATAAGCTTTACGAATGCCTGACTTCCCAATCACAATTCCGCCAGTAGGGAAGTCTGGACCAGGTAAGGCTTCCATCAAGTCTTGAGTATCACAGGCTGGATCTTCCATTAACACCTTGAGGGCTTGAATGGTTTCACTCAAGTTATGGGGCGGAATGTTAGTGGCCATTCCGACCGCAATACCAGACGTACCATTAACTAAAAGATTCGGGAAACGGGCAGGTAAAACAACGGGTTCTGATTCATTCCCATCATAGTTATCTTGGAAATCAATGGTATCTTTATTGATATCGCGCAACATTTCCATCGAAATCTTACTTAAACGGGCTTCAGTATAACGCATAGCAGCGGCGCTATCACCGTCGATGGACCCAAAGTTACCATGACCATCCACTAATTCATAACGATAAGAAAAGTCCTGAGCCATGCGAACCATGGCATCATAGATGGCTGAATCCCCATGAGGGTGATATTTCCCCATAACGTCCCCGACAATACGTGCTGATTTTTTATAGCTTTTATCGGGAGTATTTCCCAACTCTTGCATACCATATAAAATACGGCGGTGGACGGGTTTCAACCCATCTCTCACATCGGGTAGAGCACGAGAAACAATGACACTCATGGCATAGTCTAAGAAGGATTGCTGCATTTGACCTGATAAATCGGCTTCGGAAATATGTTCTTTATAATCTTCCATTTCATTCATCCTCCTTTATTAAGTGTCTATATTTTCGACTAAGCGGGCATTGCTTTCAATAAATTCTCGGCGGGGCGGAACATCATCACCCATCAGCATGGCTACCACGGCGTCCGCTTGCTCAGCATCTTCAGCTGTCACCCGTAAGAGATTACGATTTTCAGGATTCATCGTCGTCTCCCATAATTGATCAGCATCCATCTCTCCCAAACCTTTATAACGTTGAACAGAAGGTTTAGGACTTTCTGGCCAATCTGCCAGCAGGGCCTCAAGTTCTTGGTCTGACTGTAAATACTCCATTTTTTTACCTTGTTTAACCTGATAGAGAGGAGGCTGGGCCACATAAACAAAACCAGCATCCACCATCGGCCGCATGTAGCGGTAAAAGAGAGTCAGCAAGAGGGTACGAATATGGTGGCCATCCACGTCCGCATCCGTCATGATAATTAATTTATGGTAGTTGGCATCTTCCACATTAAATTCTTCACCAAAACCTGTCCCCATGGCTGTAAATAAAGAACGAATTTCTTCATTTGCCAAAATGCGATCAATCGACGCTTTTTCGACATTCAAAATCTTACCACGGATGGGCAGAATAGCTTGAAACTCTCTGGATCGTCCCTGCTTAGCTGATCCTCCTGCCGAATCCCCCTCTACAATAAAGAGCTCATTGCGTTCGGGATCTTTAGACGAGCAATCGGCTAACTTTCCAGGTAGGTTTGAAATCTCTAACCCACTCTTATGGCGGGTGACTTCTCGTGCACGTTTAGCTGCATGGCGCGCTTGCTGAGCGAGAATTCCTTTTTCAACAATTTGTTTCCCGACTTTAGGGTTTTCCAACAAATAGGTCTCAAAATTTTCTGAAAAAAGACGGTCAACAATCCCACGCACTTCGGAGTTTCCAAGTTTAGTTTTGGTCTGACCTTCAAACTGAGGATTGGTGTGCTTAATGCTTAAAACTGCCGTTACTCCTTCACGCACATCATCTCCAGATAAATTATCCGCATCATTCTTGATCAGCTTGGCATTGCGGGCGTAGTCATTAATGGTCCGAGTCAAGGCACTTCTAAAGCCTGACTCGTGAGTGCCCCCTTCAATGGTGTGGATATTATTGGCGTAGGAATGGAGGATGCTTTCAAAGCTCTTGGTATGTTGAAGGGAAACTTCTACTTCCACCCCATCTTCTTCGTCTCTTAGGTAAATGGGGTCAGCATACATGACTTCTTGTTCATGGTTGAGGAATTTAACATAGCTTTCAATACCCCCATCATATTGGAAGCTGGTGATTTCTTTTTCAGGATCTCTTTGGTCTTCTAAAGTAATTTTGAGTCCTCGATTCAAGAAAGCCAATTCCTGAATACGGTCCAGCAAGGTATCATATTTAAAATGAGTAGTTTCAGTAAAAATAGCTGGGTCCGGTTTAAAACTGATGACCGTTCCTCTATGGTCCGTATCTCCTGTCACTTCTAAATCTTGAACAGGGATTCCTTTTTCATAACGCTGGTGGTAGATCTTATTATTTTTATGAACATCCACTTCTAAATAAAGGGATAAAGCGTTCACAACAGCTGATCCTACCCCATGTAAACCACCGGAGACCTTGTAACCGCCCCCACCAAATTTACCTCCAGCATGGAGAACCGTTAGCACTGTTTCAACAGCTGGTCGGCCTGTTTTTTCTTGAATATCAACAGGAATTCCTCGGCCATTATCTTTAACCGTCACTGAATCATCTTCATGGATCATGACATCAATCTGATCAGCATAACCGGCCATGGCCTCATCTATAGAGTTATCAACGATTTCCCATACTAAATGGTGTAAACCCTCTTCAGAAGTTGAACCAATGTACATCCCCGGGCGAACACGGACAGCCTCTAAACCTTCCAATACTTCGATCTGATTGGCGGTATAGTCATCATTGTCTAGATTAAAATCCTCTTGCTTATCGACCATCTTCTCACTCCGTTTCTATTCTTCCATTGGAAATTTTAAATATTTTCGGATCATCAATTAAATCTCGATGAACCCCATCTAAATTTGTTGTCGTTAAAAATGTTTGAACCTTATTTTCAATAGCCTTTAATAAATGAGTTTGGCGGTCATCATCCAGCTCCGATAAAACATCATCTAAAAGTAAAACAGGATATTCTCCTGTCATCTCCTGCATGAGATCAATTTCTGCCAGGCGGACACTCAAAGCTGCCGTCCGTTGCTGACCTTGAGAACCGTATGTTTGAACTTGCCGGCCATTGATTTCAAAACTCATATCATCTCGGTGGGGACCTAAAATAGTCGACCCTTGCTCAATTTCCCTATCCGCTTCCGCTTTCAATCCAGCTAAAAAGCAATCAAATATAGGATCGATATCATCAAAACTCTCAACATCATCGAGGTCAACCGTTGATTCATAAAATAAAGCTAACTTTTCTCGCTCATTGGAAATGGTCTGGTGAATCGGGCGTGACCAATTTTCAAGCTGCTGGACAAAATTAAAGCGATCACTTAAAACATGAGCCCCTTCTAAAGCCAGTTGCTCAGTTAAAATTTCAAAATACATTTGATCGACTTTCTTTTGATCCTGCCGCATCCATTTCAAATATTGGTTGCGCTGCTTTAATATGTGATTATATTCACTCAAATGGTGCAAGTATTGAGCCTTCATCTGCCCCAATTCCATATCAATAAATCGGCGGCGGACAGAAGGAGATCCTTTGACAATGTCTAAATCTTCAGGAGCAAATAAAATAACATTGAAATGGCCAATGTAAGAACTCAGCCGCTTTTGCTCTAGGTGGTTTAACTTGGCCACCTTTCCTTTCGATGACAAGGCGATTTCAAGCGGAAAAGTTGAACGTTGGTTTTCTATGACCCCTTCAATGCGTCCTATTTTTTGGTCCCACTGAATCATTTCACGGTCTTTTTTTGCTCGGTGGCTCCGTACCAAGGCCAATAAATAAATGGCTTCTAAGATATTTGTTTTGCCTTGAGCATTTTCACCAATAAAAATATTAACAGCTGGTGAAAAATCCAATTCAACCGATTCATAATTCCGGAAATGAGACAATTTTAATTGCTTGATTCTCATAATCTTGGATCTTCTTCATGAACAATTTCAAAGCGAGCAGACTCTGGAAATTCAACTTCATCTCCCGCATACAATTTTTTCCCTCGCCGGTCCTCTTCCTGACCATTGACTAAGACGACATATTGATCCAAAAACATCTTAGCCATTCCTCCTGAATCAATGATGTCAGCCAATTTCAAGAATTGACCCAAGGTAATGTAATCACTTTCAATTGGGAATAAATAGTCTTCCACGAGTTCCCCTCCTTTACTTCTAAATAAGTGTTCAAATTCCCACTATCTAAAGTCTTAACCTCTCTCATTATATAAATAAAAAGCACTAAATTCAAATTAAAGCGGATTTTAAGCCCATATATTGATTTTGACAGGCTCTTAATTGAAAACTTGTTTTTAAATGAAAAAGCCTTAAAAAGCCTATTTTTAATAATTTAAGGAAAAATAAAAAACAGCCGACCGAAAAAGGTCAACTGTTTCACTCATTTTTTTATTTAATCTGGGGTTCGAATAGGCGTAATCAATTGAACAAAATCATCACTTCCATTTGCAGGACGGATAACAAAGGGACGCAAAGCTCCTACCAATTCGATTTGGACATCAATAGGTCCAAAGGCATTCAAGGCTTGTTTCATATAATCTGGGTTGAATGATATTTCAATTTCACTTCCATTAATCGATTCAAAAGGAATTTCTTCTTCAATTTTACCGATATCTGGATAATTTCCATTAATTTCCAGCTGATCTTGGGTCACTATCATTTTAATGACATTATTTTTACCGGCGTGAGAAAGAAGGGAAGCTCGGTCCACTGCCGCTTGCATTTGTTGGGCTTGCAATTCAATCTGGGTGTTAGAATCAGTCGGTATGAGCTGGTCTGTATTAGGATAGTTTCCTTCCAATAAGCGAGAATAGAAATGGGTGTGGGAGAGAGAGAACAAGACTTGATTTTCAGTCACATACAAATCAATACTTTCCTCTTCTTCTTCCATCAATCGGTTCAATTCTGTTAAGGATTTACCAGGGATAACAAATTCATAGTTTTGATCCACTGCCTGGTCTAATGAGATCACCCGTTTAGATAAGCGGTGGCTATCAGTTGCTACAGCGGTTAATTGCTGGCCTTCAATTTTAAAATGAACGCCGGTTAAAATAGGACGACTTTCATGATGGCTGACGGCAATGACGGTTTGTTTGATGACTTGTTTTAATAAGTCAATGGGTAAAGAAATATTGGTGCTGGTATCTATATTGGGTAGGTGTGGATATTGATCAGCTTCAATTCCATTAATCACAAAAGAGGAAGTGTCTGATTCCACAGAGATTTGCTGGTTGGCAGCTAATTCTAAATGAACGATGTCATCAGGTAGCTTACGAATAATTTCAACCAACATTCTTGCTGGTTGAACCACAATACTTCCTTCTTCTTCTATCTGTAGTTGATTATTTTCATCAGCTACTAGAGTAGATTCAATAGATATATCCGCATCACTTCCAGTTAAAATCAATTGATTATTGGTTAATTGTAATTTAACCCCAGTCAAAATGGGTATAGTCGTTTTAGCAGATATAGCGAGTTGGACATCTGATAAGCGTTTTATCAACTCAGAACGTTTTATTGAAAATTTCATACTCTTTACCTCCACTTGGTCAATTAGTCTCTCACAGTCACTATAACAAAATTTCGTGCTCAAGACCGGTCTCTTAATTATATACGG
>JBHWOX010000003.1:0-7493 GCA_043424615.1 Atopococcus sp. | reverse complement strand
TGTCTTCGTGATGCATGATGATGAAGCCATCCGCCGTAATCGTCTTTCCCTGCTCTATGCTATTTCAGAACTGATTTTAATATTTGCGGTTGTGAAAGAATTAAGTTTTAAATAGCAGGTAAATTTTGATTTATATGGTTTTGAAGGTTATAATGTAAGGTGCGTTATTTTTATTTTTCGTCTTTTCATCGCTAACATGTCTGATGCTTTTTGAAAAGGAAGGGGGGAGCTGAGATGTGGATTCCCGAGGATGTGATCGATGATATCCGCCAGCGAGTGAATATTGTCGACATCATATCGAAATATGTTCAATTGACTGAACGAGGACAAAATCATTTCGGTCATTGTCCATTCCATGAAGATCAGACTCCTTCTTTTTCAGTTCAGGAAGAAAAACAGTTTTACCATTGCTTTTCTTGCGGACGTGGTGGGAATGTATTCAGCTTCATCATGGAAATAGAAGGTTTAACTTTTCCTGAAGCTGTAGTTAAGGTAGCTGAACTGGCTGATATTCCTTTAGCTGATTCCATTAGCCAGCAAGCTCAGCAGTCGGAAAACAAAGTTGAAAGTGAACAGGACGTTTTACTTAAGCTGCATGAAGGCGCTTGTGATTTTTATCAGCAAGTCCTGACCCAAACTGCCGTTGGAAAGGAAGCCTTGGACTATTTTCACAAAAGAGGGTTGGAAGATGAAACCATTGAATTCTTTCAATTGGGCTATTCTCCCGCTCAAAAAGGAGCTTTATTGGATTATATCCAAGGAAAATATCAGATAGACTCTCACTTTTTCGACCAATCCTCGCTTTTTTACCAATCAAAAGATGGGGATTATCTGGATCGTTTTTCTCAGCGTTTGATTTTTCCTATTACTAATGCTAGAGACCAAGTGGTTGCCTTTTCAGGCCGATATTTGGATGTAGGACAAAAGTTTGAAAGTGATCACCCACCGGCTAAGTATGTCAACTCGACAGATACGCCAATATTTAATAAAAGTCAGCTCTTATTTAATTTTGCTAAAGCTCGCCCAGACATTAGGCGACAAAATGAAGTGATTTTATTTGAAGGGTATATGGACGTCATTGCTAGCTGGCAAGCGGGAGTAAAAAATGGGGTAGCCTCGATGGGGACCTCCTTGACCGACCCACAGCTCCAACTGATCGAACGAGTCTGTGACCGGGTGGTGATCGCCTATGATGGAGATGAAGCTGGACAAGAAGCTATCCATCGAGCAATCGAACTCCTGCAAGGACGGTTGCTCGAGATTGAAATCGTGATGTTTGATAAGGGCATGGACCCAGATGATTTTATCAGGGAAGAAGGGGCGGAAGCTTTTCGCCATCTTATTCAACACAGTCGATTGACGGTGATGGGCTTCTACCTGCAGTATTATCGGCTCAACCGCCATCTTGAAAACGAAAGTGAACGCATAGATTATATCCAAGATGTTCTCAGCCGTTTAGTTGATATTCCCCAGGCGCTTGAAAGGGAACTGATTTTAAAAAGTTTAGCCGAAGAATTTGACATTGATTTGTCAGTCTTGAAAGAAGAATTTCAGCAGGCGCTGGTCCAAAAACAGCACCAACAGATTGTGGACAAGCATCAGACCCTTCACCAAACTCAATCAGATGAGAATAAGGTGAAAATCAATTATCAAGCCCAAGCGCATCCTTGTGAAACCGCAGAAAACATTATTCTCCACCGCTTGTTCCAACATCCGGTAGCGGTTTATCCACTTTTATCTCAAGCTGAAAATTTTCAATTTCAAACAGACAGTGCTCAGATTCTGGCCTTAGTATTTGAAGAATTTTATCACAGCCAGCAAGAAGAGCTGGATCTTTCAAAATTTATCGATTATCTAAAGGAAAAAGCTTTGAAAGAACGGGTCGTTCAAGTTGAATCGATGGTGATGAATGACGCCTTTTCGGAAGAAGAAGTGTTGGATAGTATCCACTATCTGGAAGCGTATAAATTAAAACAAGAGATAAAAAAGACCAAACAACTCTTAAGCCAAGCAGCCGAAAGAGCGGATGTCGACCAACAAAATAAATATTTACAACTACTCTTGGCTTTGACTCAACAATTAGAATCCTATCAATAAACTAATCATTAACGAGGGGGCATGTGTGGATGTCTGAAGAAGAAAAACTGACTCAAGACCAATTAAGAGAATCCATTAACTTATTGATGGAAGAAAAGAAACGCTTGGGTGCTCGGGTTATCAGCTATGAAGAATTAACTGAACAAATTGCACTTCCATTTAAATTAGATAAAGATGGCATCGAAAAATTGATTCAACAATTTGAAGACAAGGGGATAGGCGTCGTAGATGAAGACGGCGACCCGATGAAACTACAAGTTGAAAAAGAAGAAGAAGTTGTCGAAGATATCATGGGTGAAAATGATTTAGCTCCTAAAGGGGTGAAAATCAATGACCCGGTTCGTATGTACTTAAAAGAGATTGGTCGGGTAGACCTCTTAACTGCTGACGAAGAGGTTGAGATTGCTAAGCGAATTGAGGCTGGAGATGAAACCGCTCGAGATGAACTAGCAGAAGCCAATTTGCGCTTAGTGGTGTCCATTGCTAAACGTTATGTTGGCCGTGGCATGTCTTTCTTAGATTTGATTCAAGAAGGAAATATGGGCTTAATGAAGGCCGTCAATAAATTTGATTATACCAAAGGGTTTAAATTCTCTACTTATGCGACTTGGTGGATTCGCCAAGCTATTACGCGTGCGATTGCTGACCAAGCCCGCACGATTCGAATCCCTGTCCATATGGTTGAAACGATCAACAAACTCAGCCGTATTCAACGTCAACTGGTTAAAGAACTTGGACGTGACCCAGCTCCGGAAGAGATTGGGGCTGAAATGGACTTACCTACTGAAAAAGTAAGAGAGATTTTAAAAATATCTCAGGATCCAGTCTCATTGGAAACGCCAATTGGTGAAGAAAACGATTCTCATTTGGGCGATTTTATCGAAGACGATGAAGCCACCAGTCCGGAAGACAGCGCTTCATCTGAACTGTTGAAAGAAGAACTCAGAGATGTCTTGGATACTTTGACTGACCGTGAAGAAAATGTCTTACGCCTGCGTTTTGGCTTAGATGATGGTCGCCAGCGTACGCTTGAGGATGTGGGGAAAGTCTTTGGTGTGACTCGTGAGCGTATTCGCCAAATTGAAGCCAAAGCCTTAAGAAAATTGCGTCATCCAAGCCGTTCTAAACAATTAAAAGATTTTCTAGAATAATTGTGGGTCAAACTAGAAAGATTTAAAATAATTTGTTATAATGCCACATGGAACTGTTTACTCGTATGAAAATTAAGTTATAATAATTGAAGTAAATAGATAATATTAAGTAAAAGGGTGAAAGAAGTATGAAATTAAGTGCACAGCTACGTACTGAAACAGGTACGAGAGCATCAAAAAAAGCACGACGTGAAGGACTTGTTCCAGCTGCCGTTTATGGTAGTTCTGTTGAAACAGTGCCTGTATTATTCGATCGTCAAGAATTTGAAGCTATTATTCGTGAAGTAGGAGCTAACGGGGTCTTCAACTTAGAAGTAGAAGGCGACCAAGCTTACCAAGTCTTCGTTAAAGACCAAGCGGATGCAGCTTTAGCAGATGAAATTTACCATGTCGACTTACAAGCCTTCCGCGAAGGTGAAAAAGTGGTTATGGATATTCCAGTTTACCTTGAAGGTGAAGAGGAATTAGAAGAAGCAGTGGCCAACCAATCTATTACTGAAATTCAAATTGAAGTTGCTCCTGCAGAAGCACCTGCAGAATTCTATATTGATGTTTCAGATTTAGAAATCGGTGACTCTATCTCAGTTGGTGAAATGAATATCGAAGGTGATGTTGAAATCATTACTGAGCTAGATGCTACTGTTGTTTCTGTTAGCCCACCTGAAGAAGAAATTGAATTACCTGAAGATGGCGCTGAAGATGCAGAAGATATGCCTGAACCAGAAGTCATCGGTGCTGAAGATGACGAAGAAGCAGAGGAAGAATAATTTCTGCTGTAAAAGCTCTAGCCTTTTTTAAGGTTAGGGCTTTTTCTTTAAATATTAAGACTGAAAGAAAGAGAGAATGAATGCATGATACAATTGTCTCAAAGGCTAAGGTCTTTAGCTGATTTTGTGCCTAGCCAAGCTCGGCTGGCTGACATTGGGTCTGACCACGCTTACCTACCGATTTATTCCATACTCAACCATCACGCTTCTTATGCTATCGCTTCTGAAGTGGCAGAAGGTCCCTTCCAACATGCTGTAGAAGAAGTGAAAAAACAGGGCTTAAGCCATAAAATTGACGTGCGTTTTGCTAATGGTTTGCAGAGCTTATGCTTAGATGATCAGGTAGACTGCATCAGCATTGCTGGCATGGGAGGCCACCTGATTGCTGAAATCATCCAAGACGGCTTAGATCGAGGATTGGTTCATGACCGGACCTTATTTATTCTTCAACCCAATAATGAAGAAGAATTTTTGCGAAGCTTTTTAGTCCATCACTCTTTTCATATCGACCAGGAATATCTAATGGAAGAAAATGGTCATAGCTATGAAATGATGACTTGCTACTATCTGCCTGATGAAGAACAAGACTTATGGACAGCTCAAGAACTTTATATGGGAAAAGACATGCAAGCGTCTAATCCTGCCTTATTTCAAAGCAAGTGGCAGAAAGAACTTCAGAAAATAGAAGAAATTTTGGAGAATCTGTCTAAAAGTAAAAAGAATCAAGCAGATAAAATTAAGTTATTTGAAGAAAAAAAACTGTGGATAAAGGAGAATATATAATGGCAGTAGCACGCCTACAAGACTTAATTGATCGTTTCGAATTATTCGCCCCGCCAGCACTTGCTCATCCTAAAGATCCTATTGGACTTCATTTTGGGCATAGGGAGCAAAAAATTTCTAGGATGATGACCACTCTAGATGTTCGCCCGGCTGTGGTAGAAGAAGCCATTGAAAAGGGGGTCGACCTCATTTTCGCCCATCATCCCCCTATTTTTAAGGCTATCGAATCTTTTGATTTGGCCATTCCTCAAAATAAAATGTATGCCGATATTCTTCAAGCGGGGATAGCAGTCTATGCTGCCCATACCAATTTAGACTCGACTGAAGCAGGGATGAACGACTGGTTGGCTGAATTATTAGCTTTAGAGGATACTCAGTTGATGTCTATTAACGGCCAGTATGAAGGAAAAGATTATGGCTATGGTCGAGTGGGCGTGTTGGAAAAGGAAGTCTTATTTTCATCATATGTTGAAGAACTCAAAGAAACTTTTGCTGTCAGTGGTCTTCGATATGTGGGTAAAGACTTCGATAAAACAATTAAGCGCGTGGCTATCATGGGAGGATCTGGTGGTAATTTATATCACAAGGCGGTAGAAGCAGGAGCTGACCTTTATATTACGGGGGATATCTCCTATCATCAGGCTCATGATATTGAAGAAAGTGGGATGTTAGTTGTAGATCCCGGCCACAATATTGAAAAAATATGTGTGCCTCATTTGGCTGACCTATTTAAAAAATGGGCTAAGGAAGAAGATTGGGAGTTAGATATCCTGGAATCGCAAGTGCAGACGGATCCTTTTTATTTTGCTTAGGAAGGTGTAAGAATGAAAGAACGATTAACTGAACGCTTTATTACTTATGTTAAAAAAAATACCCGCTCCGATGAGAATAGTTCGACTGTCCCTTCAACCCAAGTCCAAGTTGACTTTGCTCAAGATTTAGCAGAAGAGCTCAAATACATCGGCTTGTCTGAGGTTAGTTATCATGAAAAGAGCGGTTTTGTGACCGCAAGTTTGCCTTCTAATATTAAGGAGGAATTGCCTACCATCGGCTTTATCGCCCATATGGATACGGCAGACTATCTTTCAGAACATGTCCAACCTCAAATTCTAGAAAACTATGATGGTGGAACAATTGTATTGGATTCAGTAGCCGGGATTGAAATGACACCAGAGCTTTTTCCTAACTTAAATAACTATGTCAATCAAACGCTTATTCATACGGATGGCCATACCTTACTTGGAGCGGATGACAAAGCGGGCATAGCAGAAATTGTGACGGCTATGGACTATTTGATCCAACATCCTGAGATTCAACATGGAAAAATTAGACTTGCTTTTGGACCGGATGAAGAGATCGGTAGAGGGGCGCAAAACTTTGATGTTGAAGCTTTTGGAGCTGACTTTGCTTATACGGTTGATGGCGGTCCTGTTGGAGAATTGCAGTATGAATCCTTTAATGCTGCCCAAGCTGATCTGGTCTTTCATGGCTTAGACGTTCATCCAGGATCTGCCAAGGATAAGATGGTCAATGCTATACTTTTGGCTACTGCCTTTGTCCAAGAGCTTCCCCAAGCCCAACGTCCTGAAAAAACAGACGGGCGCCAAGGTTTTTATCATGTCATGTCTTTTCAAGGGTCAGTGGAAGAAAGCCGCGTATCTCTGATCATCCGTGACCATGACCGTGAAGCATTTGAAGCGAAGAAATCTTATTTGGAAGAGATTGTAGAACAATTACAAGCCCACTATGGCCAAGATGCCGTTGATTGCCAAATCAATGACCAATATTACAATATGGCGGAAGTCATTGAAAAAGATATGTACCCCATTGATTTAGCTGTCAAGGCAATGGAAAAATTAGAAATTGACCCCATCATCGAAGCGATTCGTGGAGGGACCGATGGATCGATTATATCTTTCATGGGCTTACCTACGCCTAACTTGTTTGCTGGAGGAGAAAATTTCCACAGCAAATATGAATTTGTGGCTGTAGAATCGATGGTAAAAGCTTGCCAGACAATTATTGAAATTAGCCATTTGCATAGCCAGTTGGAAAGAACAACCGGGTCAGACAAGTAAGTGAATAATCATCCTTATGCTGTGATAGTTTTTAAAAAGTGAGATCATGCAAGCAAGTCAATGCGAGTAAAGCAGGCAAAGAGGCTGTGATATCATCACGGCCTCTTCTCTCACTTTTATACCATTTTATTTTAAGAGACTGTAGAAAGGGGCTTTCATGGTTCATTTTATTTTTGGTCGTTCCTATGCCAGACATGAAGAAAAAATTGTTAGTCGTATCGCTGATTCATTAGGAAGAGAAGAAGGATCTATTTTTTATTTAGTCCCGGACCATTTGAAATTTCAATCCGAGCTCAATGTCCTACAAAGCCTTCATAATAAAGAACCCTTTCAAGATCGACCCTATATGGGAATGATTCACCTACAAGTTCTTTCTTTTAGCCGTTTGGCCTGGTATTTGATGCAAGACCAAGCGATCTTTCAACGCCCTCAACTTTCTGATGCGGCCCTTGCCATGGTGATTCAGCATATTTTAATTGAAAATAAAGACCAATTGACCATTTACCAGGGCGAAATTTATCAAGCAGGATTTATACAAAAACTGGTTGATCTCTTTGAAGAATTTCGCCAAGGTCGGCTGACCCCGGAACTTTTAGCTGCCAGCGCAGATGAATTAG
>JBHWOX010000002.1:0-4133 GCA_043424615.1 Atopococcus sp. | reverse complement strand
GGAGTCTAAACAATTTTTGATATGAGAAAAAAGCAAGCTCTAAAATTGATAAATTTATAATTTTCAATGGTCAGCTTAGGCAAAAAAAACGCTGGCCAAGGCCAGCGTTAACATTATTTAGTTAGTGCTTTTAGCAGCACGTTCTGCGGATCGTCTTTGTAAGTCTTCACGGCGAATGATGTTAAAGTTTCTGAAGGCAAGGGCTCCAAGATAACCTGCAATTCCACCGATGATTAAGGCAATAACAGCATAGATTAAAACTTTTAATGGTGGGTTCCATGCAAAGGCTGCAATAATTCCGGGAACAACAGAGGCAGTTCCTGGGGAGTTATTGACCATACCAGATAAGGCAATCATCACTCCGATAATACCACCAGATACAAAGTTTGTAGAGAAAATTGGGATAGGGTTAGCTGAAACTAAGTCGGCAGCAGTTAAAGGTTCAACAGTCACCGCGATAGCGTCTGCATTGTCTCCAATACGTAATTTTTTGAAGAAAATGTAGTTACATGCTGCTGTACCGAAAATGGCCAGACCAGCAATGGCCATTGGTTGACCAGATAAACCAATCATGGCTGTTACGGCCATGGAAGAAATAGGAGCTGTTGAAATAACAGTCAATAATCCTCCAATAAAGAATCCCATTAAAATAGGGCTTTGTTCAGCTGCAGCTTCAATGGTAGCCCCGATTTGTAACATGAGGCCATCGATTGGACCAGACGTCCATGTTCCAATGAGGTAAGTTAACATCGGTCCGATAAATAAGATAACGACCATGTCAAAGCCGCCAGGAACTTTTGCTTCTAAGAAGCGGACGACAAAGGCGGCTAGGTAACCTGCGATAAATCCTGGTAAGATCCCAACATTTAATAAGGGAATACCAATCATGACAGCGTAAACAGGGGAGACGCCCATAGCAATAGCTACTAACGTACCAGCAGCTACTCCGGACATTCCTCCTGCGATGGTACCGATTTCAGTTAACCAAGCAATGCCGAAGATTTCTCCAAACAATGCCCCAAACACTGCTTCAACTAAGAAGGAAGCAACAGCAGCATCTGCCATAGCTCCCATCGCTTCGGACCCCTCAGGTGCGAAGAAAGTGAACAGGGAGAAGACAACTAGAAATGCAAGCAATAGTACAATACCTAATATAATATCCATAGGTGTTATGCGCTTTTTGCTCAGTATAAAATTTATATGAATGTTATAAAAAAATTCTAAACAAAAAGCTTCTCCTTTCTCTTTATAATAGTCATGTAAAAATATGTGCACTCACATTAGTTAAGCCCATATCCAATTAGATAGTCAGAAAAAAATGAATTTATAAAGAAAAACAAAGAGTTCTGTATCATAAATAAATAAGAGCATAACAGGAATGTAAATGCTTACATTTTTTACATGTATTTAGTTTATCAAGTTTTATAATTAATTGCTATATAAAACTATCTTGGAAATAATTAATTTTTTTCCATTTCATTTCTAATAATCGACTTAAAATAAAAAAGCAGGAGTGATTGATTCACTCCTGCTTTTGTTTTATAAGTTTGAGAATTATTCTTCGTAAGCTGATAAGTCACGAACTAATTCTTCACGTTGGATTTTACCTTTTTCGTTGAAAGTTAAGCGTTGAATTTTTTCCATTAATGGTTTTCCATCTTGGTTTAAAGGAATTTTAGTTAAAATGAGCATATTAACTGCACGTTCAGTGTCTTCAGATTCTTTAAATCCTTTTTTCAAGATTTTGTTGATAGAGTAAACGATTTCATCGTCTTTCATAGAAATCATTGAAGCACCTTTTTTGTTAAAGATGGCTTGAACAACTTCTTCAACATCTTCACCTGGTTTAGGATAAGCGTAGAATTTTGCATCTTTTGCTTCTACGTCATCAGCACTAGAAATTTGTGCAACATCAAAATCGGTATCTTGCATAGCGACTTGAATCAATTGAACCATTAATACACGAGTTCCCATAGAGCGGTGACCACTAACGATAATAGATTCACCATTTTCAATCGCTTTTTGGATGTGTTCCGCTTGCTCTTGGCTAATTAACTCAGTATCAATATTCTTTTGTAAATTTGCGTGCATTCTTTCTGCCTCCTTGATTATTAGTGTTCATTTGAACACCATTTAATTTGATTATACACCAAGGATTAAATAAATGAAAGCCAAATAAAATTAAAATAAAATGGTCAGAACATGATCTCGAAAAATCAACTTTTGCTCATTTTTGACTAGGGAGTGTTTTAGCTAAAAAAATCAGACATATATAATGAAGATTAATAATTTTGGTATAAAAACCTAAAAAAGTACAAGTTATCAGTTGACTTTTCAGTGGAGAGAAAGTATATTGAAAGTGATAGAAAAACACGAACAATTTACTTCTAATCATGCTTTAGTAGGTTTCTTTACTTTTGCTAAATTTTCTAATGATTAAAATATCCTCACATTTACTTCATAGTATTGAATGAAATATCGATTTTTATACACTTTTACACTTTAACTTCTGTTTTAACACTCTCTGACTCACTCTTATATTCTGGCTCCTATTTTTATCTCAAAAATGATTTGAATGGAATATTATTTGTTGTAACATTTGTAAGCGCTTACATAAGCGAGGTGGTGCTTCAATTCTAGCTTAACCATCCCTAGTCAATGAACAAAGGAGAGAAATATGGGACTATTAATAAAGAACGGTACAATAATCACTGCTAGCAATGAATTTGAAGGCGATATTTTAGTTGAAGATGAAAAGATCGTAGCCATCGCCGAATCGATTGATGAGGCTGACCATGAAGTCGTCGATGCTTCTGGTAAATTGGTTATGCCAGGTGGGGTGGATAACCACGTTCACATGGGGCCTTTCGATTCCTATTCCTTTAAGGATGCTTCCCAGGGCGCTGTAGCTGGAGGGACAACCACTATCGTCGATTTTGCCCCTCAATATGAAGGCAAAGGAGTCATTGAATCAAAGGATGAGCATAATGAAAAAAATGCCGTCGGAAAATCTACTCCTGACTATTCCTTCCATGGCATGGTGATGGATGCATCTGAGGATATCTTAGATGAAATTCCCAAAATGGCAGAAAATGGAATTCAAGCCTTAAAATTCTTTATGGCTTACAAGGGAACTCCTTTCTATGCCGAAGATCACCTAATTTTCAAGGCCATGCAAAAATGTCGTGAACACGGAATTACCGTTTGGGTTCACGCTGAAAATGGAGATATGTCTGAAGTTTTAACTCAGCAATATAAAGATGCTGGTGAAACAGATCCAATCTTCCATTCTTATTCCAACCCACCGTCAATCGAAGATGAAGCGACTTCTCGTATCATTTATTTAGCACAACAAGCGGATTGTCCATTATTTATTGTCCATGTTACATCTAAAGGAGCTTGCCAACATGTGATTGATGCGCAAGAAAATGGCCAAGCAGTTTTAGCAGAAACTTGTATCCATTATCTCGCTCTTGGAGAAGATAAGTTTTTAGAAGATCTTGATGAATTCGGTGGAGCTAAATATATTTGTGGTCCAGCTTTAAGAAAATGGGAAGATGGTCACCAAGCCTTTCTATGGCAAGCCCTTCGCAATGGTCATTTGAAGGCAATTTCTTCAGACCAGGCAGCGGTAACAGGGGGTTACGCAAAAAAACGCGAAGTATCCAATGATAATTTTGCTGACACTCCTAATGGTGTTCCTACCATCCAAGACCGTATGCATGTGGCTTGGAGTGAAGGAGTATTAAAAAATAATATTAGCCGCCAGAAGTTTGTTGAATTGACAGCAACGAATCCCGCTAAATTAACAGGCTTATATCCTCAAAAAGGAACATTGGATGTAGGATCTGATGCGGACATCGTGATTGCTGACCCAGAATATTCAGGAAAAATTGAGTTTACAGATGGAAGTGGCCGCTATGAAGGTACTGATTACGCCTTGTTTGAAGGGTTTGACCAAGAGATTTTATTTGAAAAAGTTTATCTACGCGGTAATTTAGTAGCCGAAAATGAAAAACCGATTGAAGATCAAATGGGTAAAGGTCAGTACATTAAGGCTAAACCATACAGTATGGCATATGACTATTGGGAACCTAGAAAAGATTACTACTAATATGTGAATTGCCCATTAG
>JBHWOX010000001.1:0-47528 GCA_043424615.1 Atopococcus sp. | reverse complement strand
TTTGTGCAAAGACAACAATTAATATATTTAATAAATACATTTTAGTTCCTTCAAACATTTAGTTGAAATTGGTATAAAGCTTGTGAGATAAAGATATATGCTATATTACTATTGTTGATAGGACAACTACGGATAGTTAACATAATTTTTACAAAGTCCCTTAAATCTGTATAATAAACATTGTGATATGTAAAAATTTCAATAATACAGGAGCGTGCATATAATGAACAAAACTAAATTGATGAAACTTGGATTAGCCTTTCTTTCTGCAGCAACTTTAGCTGCTTGTAGCAGTGGAGGACAAACTTTAACAGAATCATCTGACTCTGCTCAAACTGAAACTGCTGATGGTGAAGCAACAGCTTCATTCCAAACAGCTTCTGGGGAAGAATTAGATCAAATTTTAGCTGACAATGACTCTAAAGAGGGCTACTTAGTCATCGATACTCGTCCTGCTGACGAATACGAAAGTGGCAAAACTGTTCAATTTGCGATTAACATCCCTTCTGATGAATTAGAAGACAACATGGACTTAATCGAATCTTATTCTGGTGAAAAAGATTATGTTTTAATCGGAAACACTCAAGCTGACGTTGAAGATGATGCTCAAAAATTAGTTGACGCTGGCTTAGAAAAAGTTTTCGTTGCTCCAGGATTAGAAGAGTATGATTACGAAACAGCGACTTCAGTTGGTTATGTTACCGCTCCTAAATTACAAGAAATGGCTGAATCAGGTGACTACTATGTCTTAGATGTTCGTGATCCTAAAGACTATGAAGCTGGACACCTACCTAACGCGGTTAACATTCCTTTAGAAGACTTCGAAGCTGGTGCTTCATCTGAAGTTCCTTCTGACAAACCAGTGGTTGTTTACTGCTACTCAGGTAACAAATCTAACACTGCTGCTAAAATCTTAGGCGATGAAAATGGCCAAGAAAATGTTTATAACGCTACTGACGGTACAAAAGAATACGACAACTTCGAATTAGTCACTGAATAATTCGATTGGCAGTTTTCAATAGGTGTAAGCGAATGCTTACACCTATTTGTTGATTAAAAGGAGAAATTTATGAATTTAACCAATCGTCGTGTCAATCGCTTATATGGCGTACAGCTATTGCTGCTTATCACCTTAGTTCTAACTCAAATCTTTTATGATCGATGGGATCGTTTTCAAAATATGGTTGATGTGTGGAATCAAGCCATCACTCCAACTTTTTCAATTATTGTAAATTTGCTGGCTGTCTTACTCCTTCTCATGGGGATTCGTACGGCTCTTGCTCATAAAACCAAGCATGGCTATGTCTTTTTGATCATAAGTATCATTTTTGCCTTGATAAGCTTTTCTTTATCACCCACTCATCTGGCGACCTTCTATCCAGTCCTCCTTACTCTTTTGCTCATGTACATCATTGAAGGTTTAATTCTTTATGGTCATTACTTGGTATGCCTACATGGCTGTCCCATTCCACCAAAATAGATTTGACAGATTGAAGTTAAGTTGGTACAGTAGTTGTTGTGTAAAATAATGCAGCAGGAAATGCAAAAAGCGTCAACATTCTTTTGCCTACCAACTTGGTAGAAGCGTATGATTGTGTAACCCGCGGCTGCATAGGGCGAAGATCTAAGAAAAGAATGCACGCACTTGTAAATTTCTGAAATTATTTTACTCCAAACAAAAAATTATTGGAGGAAAGATAAATATGGCAAGATATACAGGTCCATTATGGAAAAAATCAAGACGCTACGGCGTTTCATTATCAGGTACAGGTAAAGAATTAGAGAGACGTCCATACGCTCCAGGACAACACGGTCCTAATAGCCGTCAATCTCTATCAGAATACGGCTTACAATTAAGAGAGAAACAAAAACTTCGTTATATCTATGGATTAAATGAACGTCAATTCTATAACTTGTTCCAAAAAGCAGGAAAAATCCGTGAAGGTTTACACGGGGAAAACTTCCTTATCTTACTTGAGCGTCGTTTAGATAATATGGTTTATCGTCTAGGCTTAGCGACTACTCGTCCTCAAGCCCGTCAATTGGTTAACCATGGACATATTTTAGTGGACGGAAAACGTGTGGATATTCCATCTTACTTAGTCGATGTTGATCAAGTGATTTCTGTTCGTGAAAAATCAAAAGACTTACAAATCATTAAAGATGCAGTTGAAGCGGTTTATGGCCGTCCTGATTTCGTTTCTTTTGATGAAGAAAAATTAGAAGGAAGTCTAACTCGCTTACCTGAACGTGAAGAAATGCCTGCTGAAGTTGAAGAATCTTATGTAGTTGAATTCTACTCACGTTAATATTTTTAGTGATATCTATAATAAGAGAGCGCTGGTGACCGTTTTGTCACCCGCTCTTTTTTTATTGACCAGATCTCGAAGAGTGAAGAGTGACGTCGATTTAAATAATGGCTAGGGATTTGATATAATAAACTTATTCACGTCAGCTCTATGGAAGGAGGAAGAGAATGCAAAGTTTTATCATTATTATTGGAGTTATTTTAATTGCCCTTATTTTATTGGCTTATTATTTTCAAGAACGTCATTATCGCAATATCGATACCCTTAATGCCTTAAAAGTAGATGTTTTCAATGATAGTGTGGATGATTTATTTGTTCAGGCAGATGAAGTGAAATTCTCTGGTTCTTCTGAATATGAATTTAATCAAGTCAGAAAACAATGGGATCAGGTGCAAGAGCTTAATTATCCATCGATTGAAAATACTTTGTTCCAAGCTGAAAAAGCAGTCGATGTGTTTCGCCTGTTTAAAGCTGATCGCTTGGAAAAACAAGCCGAGGAATGGATTGACCGAACAAATAAAGAAATTATTTCTGTTAAAAATAAGGTGAATCGATTCTTAGAAGCCGCTGAAGATAATCAAGAAGGTTTCGCTAAAATGCAAGATAAATATCGTTCATTGAGACGGGAGTTGTTAACGGAATCCTATAAATTCGGTCCAACGGTTCAAGGTTTAGACCAAAAACTGCAGACCATTGAAAATCAATTTGACCAGTTTGCAATCAATACCAGCAAGGGGGACCATGTCAAAGCCCGCCAATATCTTGAAAAAGTCAGTCAGTTGATTAAGTCCTTTGCCCAAGAAATGAAAGTCATCCCACACTATCTGACTCAATTAAATCAAAATTACTCAGCTGAATTAGAAGAACTCAAAGCGGGTTACCGTCAACTGCGTTCAAAAAACATGGCTTTCAAAAATGATTCCATCTTGGATGACATTGAAACGGTTAAGAAAGAATGTGACCACATGCACCAGTATGTGGCTGAATTGAATCTATCTGAAGCCGAGAAAGAAATGCAACGGATTGAAAGTAATATCGATCAATTGTATGATTTAATGGAAAGTGAGTTCCAGGCCCAACAAAAGGTTAAAGGCCAATTTAGTCAGCTCAGTGAAATTTTTCAAGTTCTTTACGAGCGAAATCGTCAGATTAAAATCGAAACAGACCGCTTGAGTCAGTTATATCATTTAGATGATGATATTTTGTCCTATGGAGCGAAAAATAGTCAAGCCATTGCAGAAAGTGAAAATGCCTTTGATCGTTTACGGTCAGATGTTTCTCAAAATGAAGTGGTTTACTCCCATTTAAGTGATACTGTGGATATCGTCTTCAATAAAACACAAGGGATATATGACCGCCAACAAGAATTCTTAGATTTCCTATACGGTATGGGAGATGAGGAGAAAAAAATCAAAGCAGAAATTGATGATTTTGCTCACCGGATGTCTCAGATTACCCAGCGATTGGATCGATCAAACCTCCCTGGTGCCCGTGATGAATTTTATGATTTATACTATTATACGACTAACCGTATCAAAGATTTGGCTCATGAATTGGACCAAGTGCGTTTAGATATGGGAGAAGTACGTTATTTATATGAAATCATTAAGCAAGATGTCCCTCAATTGGAAGAAGAATGCCAGGACATGTTTAGCTATGCCCAGGCGACTGAGCAATTGATTCAACGTTTAAATAAATATCGTTCACAATATCCTCAGATGGAAGAACAAATGGAAATGATTGCGCATTATTATTATACGGAATATAATTATGAGCGTGCTTTTACCCTAGCAGCTAAAACCCTACAGCGTATCGCACCTCACGAAATGGAAAGTTTCAAAGAGCGAGGATAGGAGGATGGACGTTAAAAATAAAAATAATTTTTGACAGCCATTAAAAAACATCCTCCGCTTACTTCCATATAGAGTTTGTGATTTCACAGACTCTATTTTTTATGCCGGATATATGAGAAAGGAGAGCTATGATCTATTTAGATAACAGTGCCAGTACGTTAATGCATGAGCAAGCCTTAGCGAGTTATAATCAAGTCAGCCAAGATTTTTTTGCCAATCCCTCCAGTCTGCATCAATTAGGAGAAAATGCTAACCAACTGCTCCAGCAGGCGCGTCAGCAAATCGCAAACCTCATGGGATGCCAGAGTCAAGAAATTTTATTTACCTCAGGTGGAACGGAAGCAGATAATTGGGCAATCAAGGGGACTGCATTAGAAAAAAGACAGGCAGGCAAGCATCTTATTACCAGCTCAATTGAACATCCTGCGGTGAGAGAAAGCTTTAAGGAATTAGAGGACTATGGCTTTGAAGTCACTTACTTGTCAGTCAACCAAAAGGGACAAATTGATTTAGGAGAACTCAAAGAGGCTATTCGTCCTGATACCACTTTAGTGTCCATCATTGCCGTCAACAATGAGTTAGGCAGCATACAAAATTTAGACGCCATAGCTAAAATTTTAGAAGACTACCCTAGCATTCATTTTCATGTGGATGCTGTTCAAGCCATAGGAAAAGTGTCATTAGACCTGAGTCGTCAGAGCCGCATTGACTTGGCCAGCTTCTCAGGCCATAAATTTCACGCACCTCGTGGGGTTGGTTTTTTATATAAAAAAGAAAATCGTCGTATCCAAGCTATTATTCGAGGGGGAGGGCAAGAAAATGGCCTCCGCTCAGGGACTGAAAATACGGCAGGAATTGTAGCCATGGCTAAAGCCCTTCGCTTACTTTTTGAAGAAACAGACCTGGAACGTTTGAAAAAATTAAAAGAAAAAATCATCCAAGAATTAAATCAATTAGATCGGGTGCATCTGTTTACAGCAGAACCTTCTGCTCCTCACATCCTATGCTTTGGGATTGAAGGAGTCAGAGGAGAAGTTCTGGTTCATGCTTTGGAAGAGGATGACATCTATCTTTCAACCACTTCGGCCTGTTCGAGCCGTCGTCAGCAAGAATCTTCGACCCTTCACGCCATGCAGATCCCTTCTCAGCTAGCTCAAACCGCTGTTCGCTTGTCCATGTCTAATCAGACCACAATGGCTGAAATCGATCAATTTCTTCAAGCATTCACTGCTCACTATAAACACTTTTCGTCCAACTTATTTTAAGGAGTGTATAATGACTTATTCTGAAATTATGATTCGCTACGGTGAATTATCAACCAAAGGAAAAAATAAAAAAGATTTTATTAAAACATTAAGACAAAATGTCCAATCCGCTTTGGAGGATTTTCCTCGAGCGAAGGTAGAAGCTAACTACGACCGCATGTATGTTTACCTGCATGGCGAAGAATATGAAGCCATTAAAGAGCGTTTGCAGGATATTTTTGGTATTCAAAATTTTTCACCGGTTCGCCAGGTAGATAAAACGGTTGAAGCGATGACTCAGGCTGCAGTTGACATGGTCAGCCAACACTATGAAAAAGGTAAAACCTTCAAAATTGGGACACGTCGAGCTGACAAAGACTTTCCATTAGATACTCCGGAGATTAACCGCGAAGTAGGGGCAGCTGTCATAAAGGCTATTCCCACTATTCAAGCACAGATGCATTCGCCTGATATCATGGTTAATATCGAAGTTCGCAAGGACGGTATCTATTTATTTACTGAACGTCTAGACGGGCCAGGTGGGTTTCCAGTAGGGACCGGGGGGAGTGCGGCTCTGATGCTTTCGGGAGGAATTGATTCCCCCGTTGCCGGTTATCTCACTCTAAAAAAAGGAGTGAAGGTAGAGGCTATTCATTTTTATAGTCCGCCTTACACCAGCCCACATGCTTTAAAGAAAGCACAAGACCTAACAGCTAAGATAGCTAGATTTTCAGGACCCATTCATTTTATTACGGTGCCTTTCACTGCTATACAAGAAAGCATCAAAAAAGCGTGCCCAGACTCTCTGTCTATGACTCTTAACCGTCGTTTTATGATGCGAATTACAGATCGCATACGACAAGAACGCGGAGCTTTAGCCATTGTTAATGGAGAATCTATTGGACAAGTTGCCTCTCAAACCTTGGAGAGTATGGTAGCTATTAATGAAGTCACATCGACCCCGATTCTCAGACCACTGATTTCCATGGATAAAACAGAAATCATTGAATTAGCTCGTTCTATTGACACTTATGACTTATCCACCCAACCATATGAAGATTGCTGCACCATCTTTGCCCCTCAAAAACCTAAAACGAAACCGGATTTAGATGAGGTAAAAAAATGGGAAGAAAAATTAGATGTCGACGCTTTAGTTGAAGAAGCAGTGGCTCAGATAGAAGTGGAAAAAATTTCCTACCAAGGCTCTAAACCAGATTCTCTCCACCAGCAGATGTCTGATTTACTGTAAATCTTCTGGTAGTTTTTTTGAGCTGTGATATAATTAAGTAGATAATACGATGATTAAGATGAGTATTTGGTGGATAATTTCAGAAAGAGGATGGCTGATGAGAATCCTCATTTGAAACCAAGGAAGTTCCTTATGAGTTGATAAAATGAAGTGAGTCATTTTATATGGTGCGACCCATTACCGTCGATTGAGTGACTTGAGTAATCAAGTAATTTAGGTGGTACCACGCCCAAGCGTCCTATGGTAACATAGGACGCTTTTTAATATTTAAATGATTCCTCTTATAGAAAGGATTTTACTATGTCTAAAGAATTGAATATGCCAACAAAATACCAACCCCATGAAGTTGAAGAAGGGAAATATGAACATTGGGTAAAAGAAGGTTATTTCAAGCCTTCTGGCGATCCTGATGCCGAACCCTACTCCATAGTTATCCCGCCACCTAATGTGACGGGTAAATTACATCTCGGCCATGCCTGGGACACGACCTTACAAGATATCATTATTCGTCAAAAAAGAATGCAAGGCTATGATACCTTGTGGCTACCAGGGATGGATCATGCGGGAATAGCTACCCAAGGAAAAGTGGAAGAACGTTTAAGAAATGAAGAAGGCAAAAGTCGTTATGACCTAGGACGTGACGCTTTTGTGGAAAAAACCTGGGAATGGAAGGAAGAGTATGCCACTATTATCCGCCAACAATGGGAAAAAATGGGGATTTCTGTGGATTATGACCGCGAACGTTTTACTCTGGACCAAGGTTTAAATGAGGCAGTCAATAAGGTTTTTGTTGATTTGTATGAAAAAGATTTAATTTATCGCGGGGAATATATTATTAATTGGGACCCTGAATTAAGAACCGCCTTATCCGATATAGAGGTTGAATATCAAGATGATCAAGGAGCTTTTTACCACCTGCGCTATCCTATCGTAGGTCGGGATGATTATCTAGAATTAGCGACCACTCGTCCGGAAACCATGTTAGGAGATACGGCTGTCGCTGTTCATCCTGATGATGAGCGCTATCAAGACTTAATTGGAGAAAAGGTTTTATTACCCATTGTAAATAAAGAAATTCCAATCATCGCCGACCATTATGTCGACATGGAATTCGGGACCGGAGTGGTTAAGATTACACCTGCTCATGATCCCAATGACTTTGCAGTAGGAAACCGCCACAATCTTGAACGCATCAATGTGATGAATGATGACGGAACGATGAATGAACGAGCCGGACAATATGAAGGCATGACGGTCAAAGAATGTCGCAAAGCGATTGTGGACGACTTAAAAGACCAAGCTTATTTAACTAAAATTGAAGAAATGGTTCACAGCGTTGGACATTCTGAACGTTCAGGAGCCGTAGTGGAGCCTCGTCTATCCACCCAATGGTTTGTACGCATGCAAGACTTGGCCCAACGAGCCATCGACAACCAGCAGACGAGTGACCGAGTTCATTTCTATCCTCAACGCTTTGAAAAAACGTTCTTGGATTGGATGGAGAATGTCCATGACTGGGTGATTTCACGTCAACTATGGTGGGGTCACCAAATTCCGGCATGGTACCATAATGAAACGAATGACATTTATGTGGGTGAAGAACCCCCTGCAGATATTGAAAATTGGACGCAAGATGAAGATGTTTTGGATACGTGGTTTTCATCAGCTTTGTGGCCGTTTTCAACCATGGGGTGGCCGGATGAAGAGAGTGAAGATTACCAACGCTATTTCCCTACAGATACTTTAGTCACAGGCTATGATATTATTTTCTTCTGGGTCAGCCGAATGATTTTCCAATCTTTAGAGTTTACGAACCAACGACCGTTTGAAAATGTTCTCATTCATGGGCTTATCCGTGCAGAGGATGGAAGAAAAATGAGTAAATCTCTTGGTAACGGTATTGATCCCATGGATGTGGTTGAAGAGTATGGGTCAGATGCTTTACGCTGGTTCTTAACGACAGGATCGACCCCTGGACAAGATGTGCGTTTCTCTTATGAAAAAATGGACGCCGCTTGGAATTTCATCAATAAATTATGGAATGCCAGCCGTTTTGTTCTTATGAATTTAGATGATTTTTCATACGAGGATATAAACATCCAAGGAGATTTAAATACAGCTGAAAAATGGATTTTAGCCAGCTTAAATGAATGTATTGACCGTGTCCTTTCCACTTCAGAAAAATTTGAATTTGGGGAAGCAGGTAAGGCTCTGTATCATTTCATTTGGGATGATTACTGTGACTGGTTCATTGAATTGTCTAAAGAAAGCTTGCAACACGGGGACAATGAGAGTAAAAATCGTACTCGTTCAGTCTTAGTTTATGTTTTAGATCAAATTCTCAAGTTAATGCATCCTTTTACACCTTTTGTGACGGAAGAAATTTGGCAATATATCCCACATAAAGGTGAAAGTATTGTTCTCGCTCCTTATCCGCAAGTCAATCCGGACTTTGCAGATGATGAAGCGGTGAAAAATATGACCATCTTAATTGATGTTATTCGCGCGGTTCGTACCATCCGAACAGAAGCCAAACGCCCGATGTCTGAGAGCATTGATCTTCTTATTAAAGCTGATAATGAAGATATCCGTCAGTTCCTAGAAGAAAATCAAGCCTACATTAAAAACTTCACCCATCCTGACCACTTAACCATCGATACGGCAGTAGACCATGATGGAGAGGTTAAGTCTGCCATTATTAATGGGGCAGAAATTTATGTGCCATTAGCTGGTTTAATTGATGTGGATGAAGAAATTAAACGTTTAGAAAAAGAAGTGCAAAAATGGGAAGAAGAGGTGGCCATTGCCGATAAAAAACTGGCCAATGACCAATTCGTCCAAAATGCTCCTGAAGCCATTGTTAATAAAGAAAGAGAAAAATTAGCGTCTCACCATGACAACTTGAATAAAGCTCAAGAGCAATTAGACCAAATGAAGGCATTTAAAGAAGGTCAATAAATCATGGAAAACGTTCAATCAGTCATTTTTGATATGGATGGTTTGATGTTTGATACCGAGCGGGTCTATTTTCAATCTAACCGCCAAGCTTTAGCTGAAATGGGAATTGACTATACGATGGAAGACTATCTAGATTTGGTAGGGACATCTGGTTCTGAATTCAAATCAATTATGATGCAATACCTGGCTAATGATCAGGCTTACATTGACTTTTTAACACGAGCAGATCAGATCTTTTTAAGCTTAATTGAAGAAGGGCATGGGCAAGTCAAAGAAGGGCTATATGAACTGCTAGACTACTTAGATGACCAAGGGATTAAAAAATCCATTGTCTCCTCTTCCAACCGCCAAGTCATTGATATTTTGGTCAGCCAGGCTGGTTTAGAGTTGCAATTTGATCAAATCATAGCGGGAGATCAAGTCCAAAATAAAAAGCCTCATCCCGAGCCTTTTTTAAAGGCCTGGCAAGGCTTTAATATTCCTAAAGAAACGACTTGGATTTTAGAGGATTCCGTCACAGGTTTGAAAGCAGCTAATGCAGCAGCTATCAAAGCCATTTTGGTTCCAGATTTAATTGTTCCCTCCCAAGAAGCTCACCAACGTGCCCATCGTATTTTCAGAAATTTAAGAGATGTTAAAAATTATTTTATGACCCTATAAAAAGAAAGAGCCTCCTTTTGCGTATGTTATAAACAGATTCAAAAGGAGGTTTTTGTATTGTCTCGCTCGTTGACTGTTAAAGAAAAATATCCGTCTAATAGCCGTCCGCGTGAAAGATTGATGAACTTAGGTCCAGAAGTATTATCAGACCATGAACTTTTAGCGATTTTATTAAAGACTGGAAGTCAAAAAAAGAATGCTTTAGACCTCGCCTTGGAGATTTTAACTGCTTTGGGAGATTTATATGCCCTTAAGCAGGTGACCTTAGAAGAACTGATGACTTTTACTGGGATTGGACCCGTCAAAGCCTGTGAAATTTTAGCCGTTATTGAATTGGGCCAACGTATCCATCACTCTCGTCAGGTCAAAAAAGGCCCTATTACGTCCACCGCTGCCGCCGGCCAATTTTTCATGTCGGTTCTATCTGATAGGCAGCAGGAACATGTGCTTGCTGCTTTTTTGAATACTAAAAATGAAATCATTCGGTCAGAAATCATCTTTAAAGGCTCACTTAGTAGCTCTGTGGCGCATCCCAGAGAGATATTCAAAGCAGCCGTTCGTTATTCAGCAGCCCGCATTTTATTAGGTCATAACCATCCATCAGGAAATCCTGAGCCTTCTGAAGCAGACTATGCCTTTACCCGGCGGATGGTGGATTGCGGTGAGATGATGGGGATTGAAATCTTAGATCATTTGATTATTGGCGACCAGAATTTTATCAGTTTAAGAGAGAAAGGGGCCATTTAATTTTAAAATAATTAAATTGTTTCATTTTTTTATTCGTGGTATAATGATTTTACATTTTGTGAGGTATTAGTACGATGTGTTAATGATGATTCATGCAGTCCGAATCGTACCGTAAGCAAATGTAATATTAGTTGTGCTTTTGGCACGAGGAGGAAATAGTTTAATGGAACAAGGAACAGTGAAATGGTTTAACGCAGAAAAAGGATTTGGATTTATCGAACGTGAAGGTGCTGACGACGTATTCGTACACTATTCAGCAATCGAAGAAGAAGGATTCAAATCTTTAGAAGACGGTCAAGCTGTTGAATTCGAAATCGAAGAAGGCGACCGTGGACCACAAGCTGCCAACGTTAAAAAAATCTAATTCAAGTTAATTAAACTCATTTGAGCCTGTGACCCTTGTCACGGGCTCTTTAATTTTAAAGAGAGGGCCTTGACGATGAAAGCCTTCAGTCGAATCTTTATTTTTCCTTACAGACCATGTATTATAAAGAGTAGAACTAATATCTAAGTCGTCTTGAGGTGGACCATGAATAAATATTTATCAAATAAGAAACTTATCGGCATTTTAATTAGTGTGATCGCCATTGCGGCTTTAATCGCTCTTTCTGTCAACCGTACTAAAAATGTCAATCCCGTTCAGCAAGGAGTGAATGATATCACGTCCTTAGCTAGTCAAGTCATCACCGCTCCCGTTAATGCTGTTAGCAATACATTTGAAGCGGTTGATAATTTGATGCATACCTATGATGAAAATAAGCACTTAAAATCTCGCATTCAAAAAACTGAAGAATTACAAGCTCAATTGGATGCCGTTGAAGCGGAACAAAAAGCTTTGGAAGATGAGCTGCAGCTGAGTCATTCCTTATCTGAATATGAAAAAATTCACGGGACGGTCATTAGCCGTAATCCTGATGGTTGGATTGATCAATTGGTGGTTGACCGTGGGAGTGAAAATGGGGTAGAAATTGGAATGGCAGTCATGTCTCAAAATGGTTTAGTAGGCCGGGTGACTGAGGTCAGTCCCCTTAGTGCTAAAGTGACCTTAATGACGACTGCGAATCAGAGAGATAATTTAGTTTCTGCTGAAATTCACGTTGAACAAGCAGGTTCAGACCAAACTGTGGATGAGCAAGAAGAAGATCATAATGAAAAAGAATCGACAGAAGAAATTGTCCATGGGGTGGTTGAAGGTTACGACCAGAACACCAAGCGTTTAATTATGGAACAAATTACTTCCAATGCTGACCTTCATGAAGGCCAAGTGGTTTATACTTCTGGTTTAAGTAATCAAACCCCGCGTTCTTTAATTATCGGAACTATCGATGAGGTCACGTCGGGTGACTTTGGGCTGACTCAAAGAGTATACATTACTCCAGCTGCTGACTTTGATGATATTCGCTATGTTACCATTGTGAAACGGCTTGCAGAAAAGGCTCCTGAGGACATGGAAGCCTCTGTTCAAAATGAAGATCAGCCTGAGCAGGACGATCAGGATGTTGAAGAAAGCGGTACGGCCAATGGCGAAGATTAAACAATTTTTTATTCCATTCTTTCTTTTTTTATTTTTCTTATTGCTAGATGGCATGGTTAATGTGCAGTTCAATTCATTTTTCAGCTTCCGTTCGGCTGAAATGGTTTTGCGAACGCTTTTTATTGCCCTCTATCTCTTTTCTTTTCGGCTCAGCCACCAGCAGTCTTTAGTTTTTGCGCTTTTATTTGGTCTTTTATATGATTGCTATTTCACTTCTATTTTAGGCATTCACATGGCGGCCCTGGTGATTGTTGTGATACTAGTCGATTGGATTAAGGATCGCGCTCATTTAAATATTTTAACCTTAGGCTTTTTTAGCATTTTTATCTATTTGTTTTACGCTAGTTTTGTTTTTTTCTTGAATCATTGGTTAGGTTTTGCTCAGATGTCTTATTGGACATTTTTAATCAGCCGTTTTTTACCTTCCTTGGTCTTAAACACTATTTTTTACTTCATCCTCTACTCACCCTTGCAAATGATCATGAATGGCTTAGACCTGCCTCCTTTGGAAAAATTGGATATTTAAAGCTAAAGCTTTCACCCTAAGATGAAAGGCTGTGACTCCGGAGTCACAGCTTTTTTTGTGCGCATTTATCAAATCTTAACTTGATTTTTACGTGAGATTTACATCAGCTTGCTAAAATGAAAGCGTATAAAAATGATTAAGAGTGATAGGAGACCATAATGAATAAAAATATACATAATTATAGTCGCGCCCGCATGCTTGCTTTGTTAGCAGCTTCTTCTGCCTTGACCTTTGGCTTAACTAGTCAAGAAGTCCATGCTCAAGACCAAGCTGTTGAAGAAAACAGCCCATCTACTGAAATCAGTTCTGAATTTCAAACGACGCCAGCAGTGGAGTCTCATGCTCAAGATGTCAATGAAATTCAAGCCGATGATTTCACTTCAGCTGTGCGAAGTCTTGATGTTGACAATCAAAGTCAAACGGTTCCATCCCAGGACACTCGCTTAGCGGCTAAAGAAATTGGAAGTTATGATTCAGCTGCTCCTTTTGATAAAGGGGGGACTGAAATTGTCAGTTTCAATCCTAAAAATGACCAACTGTATTCAGTCAATGGTTACACTAATGCCGTTGAAGTCATTGATGCTTCAAATCCTAGTCAGCTAAAAAAAGTTTCAGAATTAAAAATTGAAGACTTTGGTATTGAATCTTCAGGTTTGACTTCTGTCGCTGTCCATCCATCAGGGAAATATGTTGCTGCAGCAGCACCAGCTAAAGTAGAACAAGAAAACGGTAGCGTGGTTTTTGTTTATGCTGATGGTTCTTACGCTAGCCATGTCAAGGTTGGTCCACTTCCAGATAATATTGTCTTCACTCATGACGGTAAAAAATTATTGGTGGCGAATGAGGGCGAACCTAATGATGATTACACCGTTAATCCTGTGGGAGGAATTTCGGTTATTGCTCTGCCAGATGACATTTCAACTCTAAGCCAAGATCATGTCCATACGGTGGAAATTAAAGCCGAGGACTTACCTGCTAATATTCGACCACTCGGGCCTAATCCGGAAGAGACCTTCAAAAATGCCGAACCAGAATTCATAGTGGTCGATGCTAAGGACCAATTTGCTTATGTTTCTTTACAAGAAGTAAATGCTCTAGCTAAATTCGATATTACCAATGAAAAATTTGTGGATGTCCAATTTTTAGGCTATAAAGATTACTCTATCCCCGGCTATGAAATTGACCCCTCTGATAAAGATGGCAAACTACATTTACGCCGCATGCCTGTCTTAAGTCTAGGGCAACCAGATGCCATTGATATTTTTGAAGTGAATGGAGAAACTTACTTAATTTTACCTAATGAAGGCGATGCGCAAGACTATAAGGGTTACTCTGAAGAAACACGCGTCAAAGACTTAGCTGAAGCAGGTTTAATTGACTTAAAAGCTGAACACTATGAAGGATTTAGCCAAGATGAATTGGACGCTATGGTTAAAGATGGCTTATTTGAAAAAAATCAATTGGGCCGATTAAAAGTGACGACTTCTCATCCTTTCATCAATGAAGAAGGTAAACATGAAGCTTTGGTTGGTTTTGGCGGACGAGGATTTACCATTGTTCGTGGTTCTGACTTAGAGATTGTTTATGACTCAGCTAATGATTTTGAGAAATACATCTTAGCCGTTCATCCTGACCGCTTTAACCAAAACTTTAAATGGGATGAGGATGCCCAAAAAGCATATGGTGAAATAGACAGCCGTTCAGATGATAAGGCTTCGGAACCTGAAACCGCTGTAGTTGGAACAATTAATGGCCAAACTTATGCTTTTATTGCTTTAGAACGTACGGGCGGTATTATGGTTTACAACGTGAGCCAACCCGACCAAGCTTATTTTGAAAACTACATTTATTCTGCTGATAATCGTCACATTTCACCGGAAGGCTTGGACTTTGTCCCAGCAGAAGACAGCCCGACTGGCAATCCTTTACTCTTTGCTGCCCACGAATTATCCGGTACGATTGCCGTCTATGAACTGAGCCAAGTTCCAGCTTACCAAATTGGAAAGGATGTGGTGGCTCTAACGGATGAAGCAGGTAGCGAGTATATTTATCGAGAAGATCCCAATCGAATTATTGCGACCTTAACTGAAGACCCTGCTCATTCTATGGCCTTCAATTGGTATCAATCTAACTTGGACCCTCAAGCTAAGCTTTACTTATCGACATCTTCAGATATGTCTCAGGCCATTGAAGTGCCAGCAAAAGTTGAAGCCGTCGAATCTGTCTACTTCTTAAGAAATAAAGATGGTTACATTGTTTATGGAGCAGACCTGGATAAAGATGGGAAAGTCGATGGTTACTTTACAGAAGCACAGATTTCCAGTGATAATATGGACTGGATGGGAGGCTTAGGACCTGATTTTGGTGAAGCGACTAAAAAAACAGTGACTGAATATGTTTATAAAGTCCAAGTTGACGGTCTGAAAGCTGGCAAGACCTACTATTATACAGTGGGGCGTCCTGGCAATATGTCAGCGGTTGGACAATTCACGACAGATAACTTAGATGATCGTGTCGTCTTCGTTCAATATACGGACACTCAAAACGCCTATTGGAATGAAAAAGTTCACAATCAATCCCAATATGGAGCAGACACCTTAAAGCAAGCTATCTTACAAGCTCAAGAAGAATTAGGTGGAGCAGATTTTGCTGTTCACAATGGTGATGTGGTGGAATTCCAATGGTCTGAAGATGAATGGTACGACCTGATGAACCAAAGCCAAGAAAGCTATTTGAACATGCCTCATGTGGTTGCTCCAGGTAACCATGACGGTATGGAGTTTCTCAATCATTTCAACGCTCCATCTGCAGATGGACAACGAATTGAAGGGTCTTATTACTCATTCGATTACGGCAACATCCATTTTACCGTCGTTAACACCAATGAAAATGGCGAGACAACTGATCTTGAAAACCGTAAATCAAAACCGATGATGACTGACATTCAAATCGAATGGTTGAAGAATGACCTCGCTTCCACTGACAAAGATTGGAAGATCGTGATTGCTCATAAACCACTGTATTCAGCAGGATTTAATGGTTTACAACAACCTGATATGATGATGATTCGTGGTCAATTGATGCAAATTTTAGAAGACTATGATGTTGATTTAGTCATGAGTGGCCATGCTCACTCCACTGCTATTACTAAACCTTTAGTATATGATGCGGATAGCTTTACGGAGGCACGTCCAACAGATAACCGCCAGATGGAAGATGGAAAGATTTCTTATGTGAATCCAGAAGGAACTATTTTCTTCTTGCCAAACTTAGCGTCTCCAGATGCTATTGATGCCACCCTAGCTAAAGACTTTGCTGGCATTGACCAAACAGCAGGATTCCTTGGTTTAACGAAAATGATGACAGAAGAGCAGTTAGCAGAATACCAGTCTCTCTTTACAGCTATGGAACAACCTGCACACTCATCTTCAAAAACTTTATTTGGTAATCATGATTCCTCTACCACCAACTTTGCGACCTATGAAGTTGAAGGGGGCGAATTAATTATCAGCCTCTACCAAGTGGATGGTCATATGGACAGAGAAGAAAACCGTCGAGTCAGCTTAACTCACCAAGTTCGTATTGTTAAAGACAACAAACAAACACCAGAGAAACCTGCAAACCCATCTCAGCCAGATGGGACTAATTCAGCCAAAGAGGATCAAAAGAAAGACGATCATAAAACTGACAATCAAAAGACAGATGAAAAAGGTCAAATCAACACGCCAAAAGATGAAAAATTAAAAGACAAAGAAGATGACAACAAAGAAGGAAGCAAACAAGATCGTAAGCCTGCTAAAGAAAATCAATCCAAAACAAATGCCAGTCAGCAAGTAAATATCGAACCAGCCGAAGATGAAAAAGATAAAGCAAGCCATCAAGAAGATAAACAGGAAAAATCAGTTTCAACTGAGGATTCTGAATCTACTTCATCAGAATTACCCCAAACCGGTCTGACTTCTACCCCAGCTGTTTTAGCTTTATCCTCCATTATTCTTGGTTTAGGATTAAGCAGACGCAGAAAGCAATAAGTCGGTCTGACCTTATCTATTGATCAATGAAAATGCTAGGATTTCCTCCTAGCATTTTTTTATAAATATGTTGACGGAAAAATATTATTTTGATAACATATTATTGTTGTGTTGCTATGCACCACAGCTGTAACCGCTCAAAGTGAGTTAACAAGTCCGCAAGGCGCTCACAATGGCGAGTCTGAGTAAAATAAGGAGGTGCGCAAATGTACGCAATTATCGAAACTGGTGGTAAACAGCTTAAAGTCCAAGAGGGCGAAGCCGTTTACATTGAAAAATTAGACGCTAAAGAAGGAGACTCTGTTAGCTTTGATTCCGTGATCTTAGTATCAGGGGATGATGTAAAAATTGGAGCTCCTTATGTTGAAGGTGCTAAAGTTGAAGGAACGGTTGAAAAACATGGCCGTCAGAAAAAAATTACGACTTATACTTACAAACGTCGTAAAGACTCACACCGTAAACAAGGACACCGTCAACCTTACACAAAAGTTATGATTGATTCTATCACTGCATAACATGATTGAGGTTGAAGCCTATCGTCAAAGTGACTGTTGGCAGGGCTTTCGTTTAAGTGGCCATGCAGAAAGTGGTCCCTACGGTTATGATATCGTCTGCGCAGCTGTCTCTGCCTTAAGCCTAAGTGTTGTCAATAATGTTAAACGAATATTAGATGTTGAGTTAATTATTCAAGCTGATCAAGACCAGGGAGGCTATCTGGAATTTTACAGACCTGAGAACTTAAGTGCTGACCAGCAAGACCAACTTCAACTTTTATTCGAACATTTATATTGGTCACTCTACGATATTGAAGATGAATATCCAAAATTTATAAAAATAAAGATTCAGGACTAAGGAGGTGTCTGCCATGTTAAAAATGAATTTACAATTTTTCGCGACTAAAAAAGGTGGGGGTTCCACTTCTAACGGCCGTGACTCCCGTTCAAAACGCTTGGGTGCAAAAAGCGCGGATGGCCAACATGTGACAGGCGGATCAATTATCTACCGCCAACGTGGAACAAAAATTTTACCAGGACAAAATGTTGGACGTGGAGGCGACGATACATTATTTGCTAAATGTGATGGTATCGTACGCTTTGAACGTAAAGGTAAAAATAAAAAACAAGCTTCTGTTTATCCAGTAGCTTAATAGCAAGCAAGAGGCTGTGACTTGAGGTCATGGCCTTTTTTTGTGATAGGTCATGATATAAAATATTAGTAAGGAGGGATAAAATGGATAACAAACTAAGCCAAACTTTTAATCTGCTGGATCAAGCTACTCTGCTTATCCAACCAGCCTTGGATGTATCTTACTTAGAGGCCTTAATCGAAAATGGGGAAAATATAATCGATGGGCAAAAGGTTAGAATCGTAGATGGCCAGCCCTCCGAAACTGAAGCTCAAGCTATTCAAAGCCTCTACGATGAGTTAAGACTCGATCTTTTATCAGCTGAGGATATCCGTAAAATCTTTCAGTGGCTACTCTTGAAAGCAATGAAAGAAGATTATGTTCAAGCTAATCATATGGTTACTCCTGATATTGTCGGCCAGTATATTTATTTTCTTGCTGATTTATTCCTGCCTTCTTCTCCCGAAAGCCTTCATTTGGTCGATATGGGGTGTGGGAGCGGAAATTTATTGACTCAACTTTATGGCTTGTGGTCTGCTTCAGAGCAATCGGTGCATGCCGATGGGATAGAGATCGACGACGACCTGCTCGCTCTAGCGGTCGTCAATGCCCAGCTCCAAGGATATGAGCAGATTCAGTTCACCCGCCAGGATGTGTTGGATAATTTATGGATAGAACCCGCCGATATCATTGTCTCTGACTTGCCAATCGGATATTATCCTAAAGATCAGCTAGCTGAACGTTTTGATCTAGCAGCAAAAGAAGGGCCATCTTATTCTCATTTTCTTTTTATAGAACAAGCCTTTCATTATTTAAAAGAGGGAGGATTGGGATTTTTTATCCTCCCATCTTCACTTTTTGCCGAACAAAGTTCAAAAAATTTGGTACAATGGATTCAAAGTGTTGGTTATTTCCAAGGGCTCATTCAATTACCAGCGACTTATTTCAAAGAAGCTGATGCTCAGCAGTCCATCCTGTTTTTACAAAAGAAAGGACCAGCTGCCAAACAGGCGAGAGAAGTTTTAATCGCCAGTGCACCTGACATCCATCAGCCTCAAGCCATGCAGTCGTTTTTAATGGATATTAGCCAATGGAAGAACCAAAATTTATAATTTTATGGAGGAGAGTTATTGTATGGATTTAACAATGGCAATTAATGCGGGAAGTTCAAGTTTGAAATTCAAGTTATTTGAAATGCCTGCTGAAAAAGTGTTAGCTTCAGGTTTAATTGAACGTATCGGATTAGATGATGGTATCCTTACTGTCAAATATGGTGAAGGTGAAAAATTTAACGAAACCTTAGATATCCCTGACCATGAAGTTGCAGTTCAATTAATGTTAGAAAAATTATTAGAACTCAACATTATTGAAGATTACAACCAAATCACTGGAGCTGGACACCGTGTGGTTGCGGGTGGAGAAGAATTTGACTCTTCTGTTGTTATTGATGATGAAGTGGTTCAAAAAATTGAAGACCTATCTGAATTAGCTCCACTACACAACCCTGCTAATGTCACAGGAATTAAAGCTTTTGCAAAAGTATTGCCAGATGTTACTTCTGTTGCTGTTTTTGACACCTCATTCCACCAAACCATGCCTAAAGTGAACTACTTATACAGTATCCCTATGGAATACTATGAAAAACACGCCGCTCGTAAATATGGTGCTCATGGGACTTCCCACGATTTTGTAGCTCACCGTGCCGCTGAAATGGCTGGTAAAGACATTGAAGATTTAAAAATTATCACTTGTCATTTAGGTAATGGTGCTTCAATTACGGCTGTCGACGGTGGAAAATCAGTTGATACCTCTATGGGATTCACCCCCATTGCTGGAGTGACTATGGGAACACGTTCAGGTGATATTGACCCATCCTTATTACCATATTTAATGAAAAAAGAAAACATTGACTCAATTGATGACATGTTAAATATCTTAAATAAAGAATCTGGCCTTTTAGGTCTTTCTAAAATTTCTTCTGATATGCGTGATGTGGAAGATGCTGCCAATGAAGGCGATGAAAACGCAAAAGTTGCGCGAGAAATCTTCGTTAACCGCGTTCAAAAATACATTGCCCAATATATCGCAGTGATGAATGGGGTAGACATTATTGTCTTCACCGCTGGTATCGGTGAAAATGACCCTGTGACTCGCGAAGAAATCATTAATGGAATCACAGTCTTTGGTTGTGAGATTGATCCTGCTAAAAATGATGGTGTTCGTGGTGAAGAAAAAGTAATTTCTACAGATGATTCAGAAGTAGAAGTATACTTAATCCCAACCGATGAAGAAGTTAAAATTGCTCGCGAAGTTGAACGTTTAAAATAACTTAAAGCACTAAAAGCTCCCCCTCCATTCAAGAGGGGGAGCTTTTTTGATTGTCATAAGACCTGAGCTCTTTTTAATATGGGCAAATAGCTATGAAAAGGATATGAGTTATAGGGAATGAAAGTGTAGATCGATCAGGCTTTCACATTGCTAGAGCTGGCGACTATCACACCCAACATTCTTTCGTCATGAAGGATTAAAAAGTAGCTCATCTCTTGTAAAAGTTGACTGATAAAGGCGGACATTATTCTGGACGAATGCTTTCAACATCTTCTTCATCATCCATTCGAACCACAACCACGTCGCAAGGCGCTTGGCGGACAATTTGCTCAGAAACTGATCCAATAAACATACGCTCAACGGCGTTCAGTCCGGTAGCCCCGACACAAATCAAGTCGATATCATATTCTTCAGGTAAGCTACGGGACATGAGGCTTCGAGGAGAACCGTACTCTATGACTGTTTCAGTATCTTCAACACCATGCTCAATAGCAAATTGCTTGTAGTCTTCTAAAGCTTTGACAGTCTCTTCATTGATCAGATCATCGTAATTATAGTTCAAAGTGGCATAGTTATTTAAAGCGCGCGTATCGATGACATGTGCAATATATAATTTTGCTTGGTGGGTTTTAGCGAATTGAATAGCTCTTTTTAAAGCGCGTTCTGCATGTTTGGATCCGTCTACTCCCACTAAGATATTTTTATAAAAGTTGTTCATAATGAAGACCTCCTTATTCTTTCTAACTTTATTTTACCATAAATGTAAGCGTTAACATGGAATAAAAATCAATGCTTATAGAAGTGTAAAAAAATAGAGCTGGAATCCAGCTCTACAATTAGAAAACCGTCGGTACCGTGTGAATCTATTTTGGCTGAACCCGTAAAAGTTCAGGTGGGTGTTCACCGATGTGTATTCAAACGTCCAAATGAAAAGGCGTGTTTTCCAACACATCTTTTGAACCCCTATCATAATATGTTCGGTCAGCACTTATATAGTTGAAACGAATACCACAGTATTTCTAATTTCATTATTATTATAGCAAGTTGTTTGATTTTGTCAAATTAAAAGCTGAATAAAATAAGATTGTAAACGGTTACATAAGCTTTAATCCAGTTGGTCTAAATAATCCGCCTGTTTTTTTAGGTTTTCTTCAAAGACAGCCGTCGGTTTGGGATTAAAATAACGCTTTCCTAATAATTCGTCAGGCAGATACTGCTGGCTAACATAAGCATGAGGGTAGTTGTGAGGGTATTTATAGCCCTCCGCTGCTTGGCCTTTTTCTGCACTCTTAACATGTAATTCTTTCAAATGATCGGGAACTTGTCCACTCAAGCCGTTTTCAACATCAGCCATGGCAAGATTGATGGCCTCATAAGCCGAGTTCGATTTGGGGGAGAGGGCCATTTCAATGACCGCATTGGCTAAAGGAATGCGTGCTTCAGGTAGACCGAGTTGTAAGGCAGCGTGGCAAGCAGCAACCGTTCGTTCCACACCAGCAGGATTTGCGAGCCCTATGTCTTCATAGGCAATGACCATCAGCCGTCGGCAAGCGATGGGGAGTTCTCCGGCTAGCATGAGTCGGGCAAGATAATGAAGAGCGGCATGGACATCACTTCCTCGTATGGATTTTTGGAAGGCAGAAATGACGTCATAATGAGCATCTCCAGATTTGTCATGGGTGAGGGCTTGTCTTTGTAGGCATTCTTCAATGCTTGCAAGGTCGATATGAATTTGCCCTTGTTCATTTTCTTCGGTCGATTCAACAGCAATTTCTAAAGCGTTTAGAGCATTTCGCAAATCGCCATCAGTGGCTTGGCACAGGTGTCTCATCGCTTCAGGGGTGAGGACCACCTCTTTTTGCCCATAGCCATTTTTATCATCGTCCAAAGCTCTTTGGATGGCTTGTTGGATATCTTCCGCTTGGAGAGGATGAAGTTCAAAAATTTGGCAACGACTACGGATGGCGGGATGGATAGCAATATAAGGATTTTCGGTGGTTGCTCCAATTAAAATAATGCGACCACTTTCTAAGTGGGGGAGGAGATAATCTTGCTTAGGCTGATCCAAGCGGTGAATCTCATCCAATAATAAGATGACAGAACCACTCATTTTGGCTTCTTCCACCACTATCTCCAAGTCTTTCTTCTTATCTGTGGCAGCATTTAAGTTTCTAAAAGCGTATGGCGTCGATCCAGCTATGGCATTAGCAATTGATGTCTTTCCAATACCTGGCGGGCCGTATAAAATCATCGAACGAAGGCGTTGGGCCTTAACCATCCGCCAAATAATTTTACCTTCCCCCACCAAATGATCTTGGCCGACGATTTCTTCGATTTTTTTGGGTCTCATCCGAAAAGCTAAAGGAGATTGCATACTAACATCCTTTCTGATTGAATCTTCCACATGATTATAACATTAAGCTTTTAGCTATATAAATTTTTGAGTGAATAAAAAGGTAAAAGAGCTATAAATAGGGTCAGTACTAAAATTGTGTTAAACTAAAAAATGATTACAAACATTAAAGAAGGTGTCATGATGACAATACAAGATATAGTGATGCAGCATCAATTAAGTCACTTGTTTATAAAGGGGACTTTTGGATTAGAAAGAGAATCCCTACGCGTCCACGTTAATGGTCAACTGGCTCTCACTGACCATCCACATGTCTTAGGAGACCGTGCCTACCATCAAACCATCTCGACGGATTTTTCTGAATCTCAACCGGAACTGATCACTTCTGTCAGTGATTCTGTCCATCAGATGTATCGTAAAATGCAAGCCTTAGAAAAAATCTTTTTCTTGTCGATGGAAGAAGATGAATATATCTGGACCTACAGTATGCCAGCCATTCTACCTGAAGAAGATTTGATACCGATCATTCGCGTCAAAGATCAAGAACAAATTGAATATCGCCAAGGGTTAGCAGAAGTCTACGGTAAAAGGAAACAAATGATTTCAGGCATGCATTTTAACTTTGGTTTTTCTGATGAATTTTTAATGGCCTTGGCTGACTCGGACCACTCTAAAACAAAAACAGAATGGTCGAATGATTTGCATATGGAATTAGCTCGGAATTTTATTCGTTATCGCTGGGTCTTGACCTATTTATTCGGGGCCTGTCCTGAAGCCCATCCGTCCTTTTATGATCATGTGGAGGACCAAGTGGATGAGCATGTCAGAAGTATTCGCTCCAGTCCTTTGGGCTACCATAACGCCCTTCCACGCCAGGTGTCCTATGAATCTGTGGAAGACTATTGCCATGATATTTTAACTATGGTGGAAGAAGGAGAATTAAGCCAAGAACGGGAATTTTATGGTTCAGCTCGACCTAGAGGAGCTGAAAGCCTAGTTGAAATGGCTGAACAAGGGGTCCGATATGTCGAATTACGCTCAATCGATAACAATCCTTATGCGGTGACAGGCTTAACTGAAGATCAGTTGGATTTCACCCATCTGTTTTGCTTGTTGATGGTTTGGATGGAGATTGATCATCAAGACACCCAAGCTTTAGAAATAGGGACAGTTATGAATGAAAATACGGCTTTAGAAAAAGCAGGGAGCTCATCTCAATATCAAGAAGAAGGTATAGACTTGATGGAAAAAATGGCTCAGATGGTTGATGATTTGGGAATGGCAGACCATTATCATCAATTAGTGAAGCAAGCTCATGAGGCCTTTCTCCATCCTGAACGGACCCTGTCTGCCCGGGTGAGTGAAGACCTCAAGCAAGCCGGGAGCTTGATTGATTTTGGTATGACTTTGGCTAAGGATATGAAAGCCAGTGTCACTAGCCGGCCTTACTTATTAGATGGCTATGAAAACATGGAAATGTCGACGCAAATGTTGATGTTTGATGCGATTCAACAAGGCGTTCAAGTCGAAGTGTTAGATGAAGAAGATCAATTTCTTCGTTTAACGTTCCAAGGCCAGCAACACTATGTCCAAAAAGGAAATAAAACTGCTAAAGATAACTATGTTTCCCAGTTGATAATGAACAATAAAAGAGTGAGCAAGCAAGTCATGCGTGAAAATGGCTTTGTCGTTCCTCAAGAAGCGGTCTTTGATTCTTTAGAAAAAGCTAAAGCTTTTTATCCGCTAGTCAAAGGCCAAGCTTTTGTCATTAAACCGAAATCCACTAATTTTGGGATAGGCATTTCCATTTTCAAACACGGGGCCAGTCTTGAAGATTATGAGGAAGCCTTAACACTAGCCTTCCAAGAAGATCGCTCGGTCTTAATCGAAGAATATGTCGCAGGAACAGAATACCGCTTTTTTGTGGTGGACGGGCAGACGACTGCTGTTCTCTTACGTGTACCGGCGAATGTCCAAGGAGATGGCCAACATACCATCAAAGAATTGGTGGACTTGAAAAATCAAGATCCCCTTCGTGGCGAAGGTCATCGTGCCCCGCTAGAAAAAATTAAAATAGAGGCCAATGAACGATTAAGCTTAAAAGATCAAGGCTTCAATGAAGATGATATTCCTGCTGAGGGTCAAACCGTTTATTTGCGGACCACCTCTAATATTTCAACGGGTGGAGATTCTATTGATTTTACCCACCGCATGCATGAAGATTATAAAAGACTAGCAGGAGAGATTGCCCAAGCTATGGGAGCGGTGGTAGCCGGAATTGATTTAATTATTCCAGACTACGAACAAGCTAGCAGCCCTGAAGATCCCGGGTATTCTTGTCTAGAAGCCAATTGGAATCCCGCCATGCATATGCATATGTATGTGCACCAAGGACCAGGTCAGCGCGTAACTTTAGACATCTTGCATTTATTATTTCCAGAACTAAAATTAAACCACAAACATGAATAAGGAGGATTTTAATGAAAGCGATTTATCTCGACCATGCCGCAACTAGCCCTATCCATCCCCAAGTGATTGAGGTGATGACGGAACAGATGAAGCAAGCTTTTGCGAATCCTTCTTCGACCCATCAGTTTGGTCGGACCGCCCGCCAATCCTACCGCCACTCTCACGACATTCTAGCTAAAAGCATTGGTGCTCAAGTGGATGAAATTATCATGACTTCTTGTGGCACTGAAGCCGATAATATGGCCATTTTTTCGACCGCTCAAGCCCGCCAGAATTTAGGTCGGCATATTATCTCTACAGAAATTGAGCATCCGGGGGTCTCTAAAGCTTTAAAACGATTAGAAAAACACGATTTTGAAGTCACTTATTTGCCAGTAGATGAAGAAGGGCAAATTTCAATGGATGACTTTAAGAATGCTTTGAGAGAAGACACGATTTTGGTCTCTATTATGGCTGCTAATAACGAGGTGGGAACGTGCTTGCCTATTGAAGAGATTGGCCTCTACTTAAAAGAAAGTCAATCACAGGCCTATTTCCACACGGATGCGGTTCAGGCTTATGGTTTGATGCCCATCGATGTGAAGCAAATGGGAATCGACCTTTTATCCGTTTCTTCTCATAAAATTAATGGACCAAAAGGAATCGGCTTCTTATATCTCAGAGAAGGCTTAGATCTACCTGCCTTAATTATTGGAGGTGGGCAAGAAAGAGGCTTTCGAGCAGGGACGGAAAACGTGCCAGGAATGGCTGGCTTTGCCAAAGCAGTTGAAATCATGAAGGATAATCAAGAAGAAAGACGTCGCACGCTCATTGGCTTGGGGGATCGTTTAATGGAAGGACTCGACCATCATCAGATTGATTATTCCATTAACGGTAGCCGTCAACAAACGATTGGTCATGTTTTAAATCTTCATTTTCATGGCGTAGAAGCCTCCACACTTATGGTACAATTAGATTTAAAAGGAGTGGCTGTTTCAGCTGGATCTGCTTGCTCAGCGGGTAGTGTGAATCCGAGTCCAGTTCTAGTCGCCATGCATGGCAATGACCACCCTTCCATTCATGAATCCATTCGTTTTAGTTTCGGCCTAGGAACGACAGAAGAAGATATTGACCAAGTGGTTGATATCTTGAATGAACTTATTAACAAGGAGTAATCAATATGTCAAAAGATCAATGCCTATTCGATGGAAATGGTAAAAGCTACCAAATCCATCCCGATATTAAAGCTTATACTTTGAAAGACTATGGTTTCGTAGAAAGTAGCCCTGGAAAATTTCGTTTTGAACGTCATTTAGGGGAGCGAGCGGATAAGAATGCTCCTTTATTAAAAGTGAGTATCTCTCAAGATTTTTCAAAATTGAAAATCTCCACGACCACAGCTAACGGTCTAAAACGCATTCAATTAGGACAAGCTGATGACTTAGCTATGGCCCAGACCATCGCCGACACCCTATTATATGAAATGGTTGAAGCGGGGATTTTAAAAGAAGTTTAAGCCCTACACCTATCATTCAATATGCTGGATGATAGGTGTTTTTCTTTGGCTTTAAATTTGGACTGACCGAACTTTAAGTATATAATGTAGTGTGCTGAAAAAACGACCTTCTATCGTTGATTTCAGAATCAAAATGAAAGATGGTGAAAAAATGACAGATAAATCAAATATTCGTGTGGTGGTTGGTATGAGCGGAGGAGTGGACTCATCAGTTGCCGCCTACCTTCTTAAAGAAGAGGGCTACGAAGTCATCGGTATTTTCATGAAAAATTGGGATGAAAAAGATGAACGAGGCGTTTGTACCGCCACCGAAGATTATCAAGATGTCCAAAAAGTGTGTGAACAGATTGGGATTCCTTATTATTCTGTGAATTTTGAAAAAGAATATTGGGATCGCGTATTTACTTACTTCTTGGATGAATATAAAAAAGATCGAACCCCTAACCCTGATGTCATGTGCAATAAAGAAATTAAATTTAAAGCCTTTTTAGATTATGCTTTTGAATTAGGGGCAGACTATCTAGCGACAGGCCACTATGCTCGATTGGAGCGCTTAGATAATGGAGAAGTTCAAATGCTGAGGGGGGTAGATGATAACAAAGATCAAACCTATTTCCTCAACCAATTGTCGCAAGACCAATTGGACCGAGTGATCTTCCCTTTAGGGGGAATGAAGAAAGATAAGGTCCGCCAAATTGCTGAAGAGCGTGGTTTAGCTACTGCTCATAAAAAAGATTCCACAGGGGTCTGTTTTATTGGCGAACGTGATTTCAATGAATTCTTAAGCCACTATCTGCCGGCTCAAAAAGGAAAAATGATGACCTATGATGGTGAAATCAAGGGGCAACACCACGGTTTGATGTACTATACCATTGGTCAAAGAAAAGGACTGGGCATTGGAGGTAGCGGCTCTGGTCATAATGATCCCTGGTTTGTGGTGGGTAAAGACATGAAAGAAAACATTCTTTATGTCGGCCAAGGGGACCAGCACGATAAACTTTATGCCAGCCATTTGGATGCTTTCGATTTGTCTTTTGTTTCTAATCAAGATCTGCCAGATGAATGGAGATGCACCGCAAAAATTCGTTACCGCCAAAAAGATGTACCGGTGACCGTCCGGTTGAATGAAGACCATAGCCAAGCGGTGGTCGAATTCGACCAGCCTCAAAAAGCTGTCACCCCAGGTCAGGCCATCGTATTTTATGATGGCGACGTTTGTTTGGGTGGAGGAACGATTGATCGAGCCTATCATGGCGAGAAAGAATTACAGTATGTTTAATTAAGACATAGCCTTTAACTCCGAAATAGGGATGATCCCATCTGATTTTCGGAGTTTTTTGCTAAAGAGCAGGCAGAACGAAGGGATCATCTGAAGACTCAGATGAGAGAGGAGAAAAAATGCAGAACGATTATGCTTTAATAACAGGGGCAAGCTCAGGGATTGGGCGATCACTCGCCCAACAATTAGCTGGCAAAGGAATGAACATTATTGCCGTTGCCCGACGGATGGATAGACTTCAAGAGCTAAAAAAAGAACTTGAAAAGCAAGAGAGGGTAAGGGTTGAAATTTTAGCTTTTGATCTCAGCCAGACTGATCGCTTGGATGAGTTTTATGAACGGACCAGGGATTTTTCAATTAAATATTGGATTAATAATGCTGGCTTTACTATTTCCAAAGATTTACTTGAATTAAATACCAAGGACATTGACGCCATCATGCGGGTGAATGATCTTGCTGTGGCTATCCTTTCTAATCGTTATGCAGCGGATTATAAAGAGGTCAAAGGGGCACAATTAGTGAATGTTTCTTCTATTGCTGGCTACGCCCTGACAGAGAGTTCGCCCTTTTATGCCGCTAGTAAATTTTTCGTATCGGCCTATACGGAAGCTCTGGCTCACTATTTGAAAAGTAATGGCCATAGCTTACGAGCAAAAGTCCTGGCACCTGCAGCCACTGAATCTGAATTTGCCAGCGTAGGGCAGGGAGTAGATGATCCAGTTGATTATGATCAGATATATAATCGTTACCATTCTGCTAATCAAATGGCGGCTTTCTTGATTGAACTTCTTGAATCAGAAGCAGTCCTAGGTAAAATCAACACAAATACATTTGAGTTCGAATTATTAGAGCAGCAGCTTCCGGATCTATATGACAATTAAAAGAGAAAATCGAAAGCAGTTGTAATAAAGGGCAACTGCTTTTTTTACTTCTGCTTGCTTATATCAACAGTTTGCGAGCCAGCAGGATTCACTTTTTTAAATAGTCAGCCATCAAAAGCTCAACTAGTCTATGGTATCATGGGTAATATGAAATGAGATACAAGACAAATAGGGGGGATTCTTGTGTCAGAAGAACAATATATTATAGGTGAATTACAGGCTATTTTTTTTGAAAATAGTTCTAATTACTACAAGGTCATGCTGATTCAAATTCAAGAAAGCAATACAGACTATGATGAAGATGAAATCGTTATCACAGGAAATTTTGGAGAGATTAAAGATGCGATCTCTTATAAATTTTATGGGCATTTGGTCAACCACCCTAAATATGGTTTGCAGTTCAAAAATGAACGTTATGAAAAGCTAAAACCATCCTCACGTGAATCCCTCATTAATTTTCTATCTGGCCCTAAATTTAAGGGAATAGGGCCAGTGATAGCAGAAAATATTGTAGATACTTTGGGAGAAGATGCGGTCAATCTCATTTTGGACCAACCCGATGCTTTAGACCGAGTGGATGCAATGACAGAAAAAAGAAAAAAGGCATTAATTGAAGGACTAAAAGAAGAAGAAGGTTTGGATCGGGTAATCTTAAAATTAAATGAACTAGGGATTCAAAACAATTTAGCCTATAAAATCTATGATCATTATCAGGAAAATACCCTGCAACAGATTCATGACAACCCTTACCAGTTGGTCATTGATATCGATGCAGTTAGTTTTAATCGAGCGGATGCCCTAGCCGAAGAACTAAATATTAAAGCAGACAGTCCGGAACGCTTAGCGGCTGGACTGATGCAGTCGCTTAAAAATCAAACATTCAATCAGGGTCACACTTATATTTTAAGAGAGCAATTATTAATAGATACGATTGACCTGCTTGAACAGGCTCGACCTTTTATTATTGATGATGAGCGAGTGGATCAGCTTCTTGACCAGCTGATTGAGCAAGGCATGATTGTGGAGGAACAGCAAGCTTTATACTTACCCTCACTTTATGCCGCTGAATGGGGGATTGTTAAGCATGTAAGTCGACTTTTAGAAGGGGAGGAAGCTGAAGCAGGTTGGGAGGATGACGACTGGGTCGAAGTTGTGGAGGATATCGAAGAACAGCAGGGCTTCACATTCGGTTCTTCTCAAAAAGAGGCTATGGAAGCCGCTTTATCTTCTTCTCTTTTTATACTTACGGGGGGTCCTGGAACGGGCAAGACTACGGTGGTAAATGGTATTGTCCAAGCTTATGCTCGTCTGCACGACATCTCTTTAGACCAGCATGCTCACCCAGACCATTTCCCCATATTAATGGCCGCGCCAACAGGTCGGGCGGCTAAAAGACTAGGAGAAACCACCCACTTGCCTGCCAGCACCATTCACCGTTTATTGGGGCTGACCGCTGAAGACAGCCTAGATTTAGATCCAAAATATTTTGACCACCAGTTGGAGGGAGACTTGCTCATTATCGATGAAATGTCGATGGTGGATACCTACTTGTTTTATCACCTCTTATCTGCTGTTCCCGATGGTATGAAAGTCATCTTAATCGGCGATAAAGACCAATTACCTTCTGTTGGACCCGGTCAAGTTTTTTCAGATTTGATTGCTAGTGGTCAAATTCCTGGCCAAGAATTGACAGAAATCTACCGGCAAGAAGCCGATTCTTCCATCCCATTCTTAGCGGCTCAGATAAAAAATGGTCATTGGCCAGAAAATATTAAAGAAAAGAAAAAAGACCGATCTTTTATTCCCTGCCATTATCGCCAAGTGGTCGATGTGGTTGACCAGATTATTCGGCGAGCCATGCAGGCGGGCTATGATCCCTTTGATATCCAGGTTCTTGCCCCCATGTACAAGGGTCAAGCTGGAATTGATGCCATGAACCAGCGCCTTCAAGATGTCTTTAACCCTAACCCCAATGGAGAACGAAAGGAGATTAAGGTCTTTGATCAAGTCTACCGGGTGGATGATAAGGTCTTGCAGTTGACCAATGAACCAGAATTGAATATTTTTAATGGCGATATAGGGACTATTCAATCCATAGAATTGGCTAAAGATAAGAAAGCAAAGGTCGACCAAATGGTGATTCGTTTTGATGAGATTGAAGTCGAATATCAACGATCAGATTTTAATAAGATAAAACTCGCCTATTGTATGTCTATCCACAAAGCACAAGGTAGTGAATTTAAATCGGTGGTTTTACCCTTTGTCAAAGCTTACCATCGCATGTTGCGAAAGGATTTATTATACACGGCCATTACTCGAGCTTCTGATTCATTGATCTTGTGCGGTGAGGAGCAAGCATTTCTTTATAGCTTGTCTCAAGACTCTAATGATCGCCAAACCAGCCTGGTCCAGCGATTTTTAGGAGAAGAGACTTCGCTAGCTTATAAAGAAACGGAACCATCCCTTGAAAAAGAAAAAGAACTTGATCAAGAAAGCGAGGCTTCCTCAGTACTTACTGTCGATATGATTGAAAATCTTAAAGTTTCCCCCATGATTGGAATGGAAGATATCAGTCCTTACGATTTTTAGAAGGGTAGGTTATCAAATTTTTAAACAGGGCCTGACCATCAGATCCTATAGCATATAAAAGGGCGATGGACTTCTTCTTGCAGGGGAGTGCTGTTGGTTAAGGCGTGCTTCATCCGCTTAGCCAGGCTTACAGGATTGACAAAGAATTTCAATATAGTAAAATGATAGAGTGTTAAGTTAAGGATATATCTTTTGCCAAGAGAAGTTTTAGAGACGTTTTGGCCGGTGAGAAAAACGACTTCCAGCAAGGGATGCTCCCTTTTCAATGGAGCCAATGAAAATTGGCCGGTTCCTTCCGTTATCAGGAGCAAGAGATGTAATGAGAGACTTGAATTTATTGCAAGCAAGGTGGTACCGCGGTATGACGCCCTTGCCCGCAATGAATTCAAGTTTTTTTATATAAAGTTAAAAGGAGCTTTAAAATGAAAAAATTAAGTGCTAATGAAGTTCGACAGATGTTTCTTGATTTCTATGAAAGCAAAGGCCATACCATTCTTGATCCCGTATCCTTAGTTCCCGTCGATGATCCGACTCTTTTATGGATTAACTCCGGTGTCGCGACGATAAAAAAATATTTTGATGGGACAGAGACCCCTCCAAATGTCCGACTGGCTAACTCACAAAAAAGTATCCGAACTAACGATATTGAAAATGTTGGCTATACTGCCCGCCACCACACTCTCTTTGAAATGCTAGGAAATTTCTCCATTGGGGACTATTTCAAAGAAGAAGCGATTGTTTGGGCATGGGAATTATTGACAGAAGAAAAATGGTTCGCTATGGATCCTGAAAAATTAAGTGTCACCATCTATCCTGATGATAAAGAGTCTCATCGTATATGGCATGAGGTCGTAGGGTTGCCTGAAGACCGTATTATTGAATTGGAAGAAAACTTCTGGGACATTGGCGCAGGTCCTTCTGGGCCAAATACGGAAATCTTCTATGATCGAGGACAAGAATATAACGATTTAGAAGAGGATGATCCCGAAAGTTTTCCAGGTGGAGAAAATGAACGCTGGTTAGAGATTTGGAATATCGTTTTCTCCCAATTTAACCACTTGCCTGATGATACCTATGAACCCCTACCAAATAAAAACATTGATGCGGGCATGGGCTTGGAACGCATGGTCTCCCTATCTCAAGACGCTGAAACAAACTTTGAAACTGACCTTTTCATTCCTTTGATTAAAAAAGTAGAAGACCTGTCAGGTGTAACTTATGGACAAGATTCAAAAGTGGATGCCTCCTTCAAGATTATTGCCGATCATATCCGTGCGGTTTCTTTCGCTATATCTGATGGAGCTTTACCATCTAATGATGGCCGCGGGTACATCCTACGTCGCTTGATTCGTCGTTCAGTCTTACATGGGCAAAAATTAGGGATTGAGGGGCAGTTCTTAGAAGATTTAGTCCCTGTAGTTAGCGATATTATGGGTGATTATTATACGGATTTAAGAGCTAATGAAAACTTCGTTAAAGAAGTGATCGAACGTGAAGAAAATCGCTTCCATGAAACCCTAGCGGACGGGTTAGCCATCTTAAATGACATTATCAGCAGTAATCGTGAAGAAGGGATCAATCAAATCGATGGCTCTCAAGCCTTCAAATTGTATGATACTTATGGCTTCCCTTTAGAACTTACCCAAGAATTTGCTGAAGAAAATCAAATGACTGTGGACGAAGACGGATTTGAAGATGAAATGTCAGCCCAAAGAGAACGAGCACGTCAAGCTCGTTCTGATGAACAATCCATGGCGATTCAAACAGATGTATTCAACCATTTGGATGAAGAATCGGAATTCACAGGCTATAGCCAACATGAAGACCAAGCTAAAATTATCTATATGGTTCAAGATGAGGATGTTGTTGCTGAAGTTCCAGCTGGTCAACAGGCCAAGATTGTTTTTGACCAGACGCCTTTCTATGCTGAAAAAGGAGGACAGGTCGGAGATAAGGGCTATATCTATGATGACTCCCAAGCAGCTGTGGCTAAGGTTATAGATGTTCAAACGGCACCAGCTGGTCAAAACCTGCACCTGGTTGAAGCCTTGAAAGATTTGGAATTGGGACAGAGTTATCATTTAGAAATAGATGTCCAAAGACGAAAACTGATTCGTCGCAATCATACGGCCACTCATTTATTACACCAAGCTTTACGAGATGTACTAGGTGACCATGTCCACCAAGCGGGATCCCTAGTCGCTCCCGACCTCTTACGGTTCGACTTTTCTCATCTCGAAGCAGTCAGTCCTGAAGAGCTGGATGAAATCGAGCAAGTAGTTAATGAGAAAATCTGGGAAAATATTCCCCTAGATACGGTTGAAACCGACATTGATACGGCTAAAGATATGGGAGCTATGGCTTTATTCGGTGAAAAATATGGGGATGAAGTTCGCGTGGTTTGCATTTCAGACTACTCCAAAGAGTTATGTGGAGGAACCCATGTGGACTCGACTGGGGAGATTGGTTTATTTAAAATTACCCAAGAAACCGGAGTTGGAGCAGGGGTAAGACGTATTTTTGCCCAAACCAGCCAGGGAGCCTTTGAATGGTTGGAAGAACAGCTAGATATGTTAGAGGACGCTCAAAACTTAACCAAAGCCCAAACCCGCCAAGATGTTCCTAGCCGTATCCAAGCCATGCAAGAAAAAATCAAAGGCTTAGAATCTGAATTAGAATCGATGAAACACCAGCTTGCAAATGAGGAAGCAGCTTCTGCTTTTGAAAATGTAGAAGAGGTCGAAGGCGTTTCCTATATTGCTTCATCTGTTAATGTCAGTGACATGTCCCAGTTAAGAGATTTAGCCGACCAATGGAAGCAAGACGGCCAATCTGATATTCTTGTTTTAGCCCTTGAAAAAGGAGAAAAAGCAAACTTGCTTGTGGCAATGAAAGATACCGCCATTCAAAAGGGGCTTAAATCCGGAGAACTCATCAACCGACTCGCTAAAGAAATTAAAGGAGGAGGAGGCGGACGTCCAGATATGGCTCAAGCGGGAGGCTCTTATCCACAAGGTATTCCTGCCGCCTTAGCCCTTGTCCCCACTTGGATTCAAGAGCAACTTTAAAGGGAGAAAGAGGATTAGATTGTAGTTTTTAACTTTTTCTAGTACAATAAGTATTAATTGTAATAATACGGAGGCTGACCATGGAAAAAGATAAAACAATGCGATTTAGCGTCGATGATAATGATCGAAGTGATGTCGATAAGATATTAAAATTGGTCTATCAAGCACTTGAAGAAAAAGGCTACAATCCCATCAACCAAATCGTTGGCTATTTATTATCTGGTGACCCGGCTTATATCCCACGACATAATGATGCCCGTAATCTCATTAAAAGCTATGAACGTGATGAAATTCTTGAAGAATTGGTCAAACATTATATTTCAAATGGTGACATCTAATTGAGTAGAGTATTAGCTTTGGATGTCGGTTCGAAAACTGTCGGCGTAGCGGTGAGTGATCCTTTAGGTTGGACAGCCCAAGGAGTAGAGACCATCGCGATTAATGAGAAAAAAGAGCAGTGGGGATTCGATCGTCTAGCCGAAATTTTAGACCAATATCCCTGCCAATCTTGTGTCATTGGGCTACCTGTCAATATGGACGGAAGCTCCGGAGAAAGAGTGGAAAAATCCAAGGCTTATGGAGAGAAAGTAAAAGATCTTTTTGACCTAGCTATTATCTATCAAGATGAGCGCCTAACCACTCGCCAAGCCGAACGAATGTTGATTGAAGAAGGCGATGTATCACGACATGGTCGTCGGCAAGTGATTGATAAATTAGCGGCGGTGCTAATTTTGCAGAATTATTTAGACCAACATTAAGGAGCAGCTTTATGGATGAAAAATATTTAGAAGCTCAAGATAATTACATTCTCGTTTATGATGAAGAGGGGAATGAGATAAAGTTAAATGTCTTATTCACATTTGATTCCGAGGATTTTGATAAATCATATGTGGTTCTCTACGATGAAGACCAAAATGATGAAGAAGAAGTCACTCTTCACGCCTTTTCTTATACAGAAGAGACTGACCAGCAAGGAGAATTGCAAGAAATTGAAAGCGATGAGGAATGGAATATGGTAGAAGAAGTCATCGCTACCTTTGTTGAGGAAGAAGACCCAGATCCTTCAGCTGAATAAGAGTGCGATAAAAAGAATAAATAATTAACTATCAGGATTTGCATTGCAAATTCTGATAGTTTTTGTTACATTCTTAAAACGTATTCAAACTATTTTAAGAAAGGAAAAGCATATGGAAAGACCTACACGTAAGGAAAGACAGCAACATCAAAGAAAAGGTTGCTCCTCTTGTTGGATTTTTATTGTCATTTTTATCCTCATGCTAGCCTTACTATTAGGCGGAGGCTATTGGGTTTATGGTCAATATCAATCTGGTTTACAGCCCAAAGACTCATCCAGCGAAGAAGTTATTGAAATAGAGCTTCCAGAAGGATCAACAGGAACTCAAATCGCTCAATTATTAGAAGAAAATGGCATCATTTCCAATGCTCGCAGTTTTAATCTCTATAACCGTTTAAATGATAAAGGCAATTTTCAAGCGGGTTATTACCAATTATCACCTTCCCAAAGTGTAGGTGAAATCGTTGAACAATTAGAAGAAGGTGGGGAAGATGTGTCCCAAGCCTCCTTGCAAAGCATTGCTATCCCTGAAGGAAGTAATATTTTACAAGTAGCCGATATTATTGAACAATCAACTTCTCATTCAGCGGAAGAAGTCTTAGAACTTCTTGAAAACGATGAATTTCAACAGGAACTTTTGGACCGCTATCCTGAATTGCTAACTGAGGCTATGGAAGTTAAAGGCTACACCTACTATACCTTGGAAGGTTACCTATATCCCGCCACTTATAACTATAGTGACGATATGACTTTGGAAGACATCGTCATTCAAATGGTTGATAAAGCTGATGAACTTTATCGTCCATATTTTGAAGAAATTGAACAGTCAGATTTTAGCTTACATGAAGTGTTAACACTCAGCTCCTTTATTGAAAGAGAAGCTAACAATGACGAGGATCGCAAGTTAATCGCTAGCGTCTTTTTAAACCGTTTAGATATCGGAATGATGCTTCAAACGGATGTAAGTGTGGCTTATGCTAAGGGCGAACACTTAGAATACACTACCCTGGAAGATGCTGATATTGACTCCCCCTATAATCTTTATCGAAACTATGGCTTAGGGCCTGGTCCAGTGAATAATGGGTCAGTGAATTCAGTGGAAGCTGTCCTTCATCCTGCTGAAAGTGATTATCTTTACTTTTTAGCTGATATTGAGACCGAGGAAACTTATTTCTCAAACACTTTTGAAGAGCACTTAGAAAAACAAGCCATTTATGTGGATGGCAAGATGAATGAATCGAATAATACTGAAGAAAGCGAATCCAGCTCGTTGCCAAATGACAGCAGGGATTCAAATACATTACAATAGAATTTTAGGAGAATTTATATGGTAGACAAAACGTATCCAATGACCATTGAAGGTAAAGAAAAATTAGAAAATGAACTTGAAGAATTAAAAACCACTAAACGAGATGAAGTCGTGGAGAGAATTAAAATTGCTCGTGAATTCGGCGACTTATCTGAAAACTCAGAATATGAATCTGCTCGGGAAGAACAAGCTTTTATTGAGGGTCGCATTTCGACTATCGAAAATATGTTGCAAAATGCTGAAATTATAGACAATTCTCACACTGATGCGGATGAGGTTAGCTTTGGAAAAACAGTGACCTTTATTGAATTGCCAGATGGGGAAGAGGAATCTTATACTATCGTTGGAAAAGATGAAGCAGATCCATTTGCCGGTAAAATTTCTAATGAATCTCCGATTGCTGAGGCTTTGATTGGAAAAAAATTAGGGCAAGAAACAGTGATTGAAACACCTGGCGGAGAAATGAAGGTAAAAATTACAGAGATTAAATAAGGTCAATGATTGGTATTGGACAATTCTTTTCAATGCCGTCTTACTTTTCCTGATATAGATAAAAAGAATACCCCAAGGAGTTGGATACGGTCCGCTCCTTGGGGTATTTTACTTAAAAAATAATTTTAAAAGGTCAAGATGGAAGCATCAGTACGAAAGATAAGCGGTCAATGCGATTTCAATACTGAAAAATGCTGATCCGCTAATCTTTAAGTCGACTTATATTTCCATAAATACGGGCAAGATCATTGGTCGACGTTCTGTCCGCTGATACAGGAAGTTTTTAAGATTATCGATTAAAGAATTTTTCATTTTGTGCTTGTTCACATTTTCAAATTTAAGCGATTTTTGAATACTGTTAAAAGCTACCCGCTGAGTATCACGTATTAAATCTTCAGACTCTCTCATGTAAATAAAACCACGAGAAATAATATCCGGACCACTTTCAATACGGTGAGTTTTAGTATTAATGGTAGTGACAACAACAACTAAACCGTTATCTGATAAAATACGACGGTCGCGTAAGACGATATTACCAATATCACCAATTCCTTTACCGTCAACATAAACTTCTTCCGCTTCAAAATGACCAGCATGGCGGGCAGAATCTTCAGTAAAGGCTAATACATCTCCGTTATCTAGAATGAAACAGTTGTCTTCTTCCACTCCTACATCTTGAGCCAGACCGGCATGGATTTGGAGCATGCGGTGCTCCCCATGAATGGGAACAAAATATTTTGGTTTGATTAAAGACAACATAAGTTTTTGTTCCTGCTGGCTCCCATGGCCAGAGGTATGAATATTATTTAATTTACCGTGAATGACTGAAGCGCCCGCTTGACGTAATTGGTTAATCACCCGTTTGACACTGTTTTTATTACCAGGAATTGGAGAAGATGAAAAGATCACCGTGTCGGTGGGTTGGATAGTGATTTGTTGGTGGGTTCCATTAGCAATACGACTTAAAGCTGCCAGACGTTCTCCTTGAGAGCCTGTACATAAGATAATGGCTTTTTCATCCGGAAGATTATTTAATTCATTTGCTTTGACAAATAAACCCTCAGGCGCAGAGATATAGCCAAGTTCTTGACCATTTTCGACTGCATTCACCATCGACCGGCCAAAAACTGATATTTTACGGTCTGCTTCGACAGCAGCATCGATCAGCATTTGTACCCGGGAGACGTTGGAAGCAAAAGAGGCAAAAATAATACGTCCTTCGATTTTATTAATGAGGTGTGAAATGGTATCTCCAATTAATTTTTCCGACTTAGTAAATTCTGGGATTTCGGCATTAGTTGAATCGGAAAGTAGGGCAAGCACGCCTTGGCTACCAAAATGAGCCATTTTCTGCAAGTTAGCTGGCTTGCCTTCAGGGGTGAAGTCAAACTTAAAGTCTCCGGTATGAACGATTTGACCATTGGGAGTGGAGACCACGATTCCAAAAGCTTCAGGGATGGAGTGGGTGACGCGGAAAAATTCCACAGAAGTTTTTCTAAATTTAATGACATCATCTTCATGAATGGTATTTAATTTAACATCTTTGAGTAGGTGGTGTTCGCGGAGAGAATCTTCAATTAAGGAAATAGCAAAGGGATCAGCATAAATAGGCACATTAATTTCTTTAAAGAGATAAGGAATACCACCAATATGGTCTTGGTGACCGTGGGTGATAAACAAGCCCTTTATTTTGTCTTCGTTTTCTTTGAGGTAGCTATAGTCTGGGATGACATAATCAATTCCAAGTAAGTCATCTTCTGGAAAGCGAATACCCGCATCAATCAAGATGATTTCATCTTGGAATTGGACGCCGTAGGTATTTTTCCCAATCTCATCTAAGCCGCCCACCGCGAAAACAGCGGTTTCATTATTCTTTATATTTACTGACATACTGTCAACTCCTTTAATATTCAGTTGTACCGTTCTCGTCATGTTTTACACATGGGTACTAATATTTTAACATGATTGACAGTCTGATTACAAATATACATAAAAGCACGCCTTTCCTGCCGTTCTACAAGCAAGAGGGGCGTGCTTTTTTATTATTCGCCTAATAGGCTGGTTTGGTCATCTAAAGCAAAAGGATCATCAGGATTAATGTGGTCATAGAACATGACCCCATTGAGGTGGTCTATTTCATGTTGGACAACGATCGCAGGATAACCTTTTAACTTAATTTTCTTTTCTTGTCCGTTTAAATCGGTATATTCCAGATGGATGCGTTTGGCGCGTGGAACGTAACCTGGTACCTGCCGGTCAACAGACAAACATCCTTCCCCTGTTGGCAAGGCGATTTTTTTAAGGGATTGGCGGATAATCTGCGGGTTGATTAAGACATCAGAAAATTCAGGAGTGGGGTCTTGTGGGTCTTCAGAAGGAACGTGAACTGCAGTCATTCGAATAGCTTGATCAATTTGGGGAGCAGCTAAGCCGACACCGGGTCTCAAATCATATTTTTTTGCTAGTTCGTCATCCTGACTATTTTGTACAAATTCCATCATGGCCTGACCGATTTCTTTAACTTCTGAGCTGATGGGCAGGTCTATTTTTTGGGAACGGACGCGTAAGGTTGGATGTCCTTCTCGAATGATATCATCCATTGTTAACATTTGATTTACCTCCAGTCATAAAATATCGTTCCTATAGTATAACATAGATTCTTAGGGCTGTTTAATTCGACATTGAATAATCTTGAATAAGAGAACATAACTAGATATAATGGGTAATGTGAAAGTTATAGTTTAAATGAAACTAAATTGAGAAAGGTTATGGTGTAAACATTATGGCTGAAGATTTTAATTATGAGTTAGATACCGTTGTCATTGGATCTGGACCTGGGGGATATGTCGCTGCTATCCGTGCGGCCCAAGAAGGTCAACAAGTCGCCGTTGTTGAAAAAGAATACATCGGTGGGGTGTGCTTAAATGTGGGATGTATCCCATCTAAAGCTTTAATTTCTGCTTCTGAGCGTTATGTAGAAGCACAAGATCCTTCATTATTTGGTATTTCAACTGAAAAAGTTGAAATTGATTGGGACAAAACTCAAGACTGGAAACAAAATACAGTCGTAAAAACCATGACTGACGGTGTTCAATTCTTATTAGAAAAAAATAATGTTGAAATTATTCGAGGAACGGCTACTTTAACAGGCCCGAATGCCTTCGAATTAGAAACCGCTGAGGGAGAAACTGAAAACTACACCTTCAAACATGCTATTCTTGCTACAGGCTCAACCCCTATTGAAATTGGAGGGTTCGAGTACGGTGGACGCGTCCTAGATTCTACAGGAGGCTTAAACTTAGAAGAAATTCCTGAATCCTTAGTTGTCGTTGGGGGAGGATATATCGGTTCTGAGTTAGCTGGGGTTTACTCTCGCTTGGGAACAAAAGTGACTATCTTAGAGGGAGCTAAAGATATCTTAGGTGGCTTCGATAAAGATATGGTTCGCTTGGTTAAAAAAGAATTTGAAGAACACGGAGCGGAAATCATCGGCAATGCCATGGCTCAAGAAGCTATTCAATCCGATGATGGAGTGACCATCAAATACGAAGTTAAGGGCGAAGCTCATGAAATTGAAGCTGACTATGTGATGGTAACAGTCGGTCGTTTCCCTAACACTAAAGGCATTGGCTTAGAAGAAGCTGGCGTTGAACTCTTAGACAATGGGTTGGTTAAAGTCGACGAGCAGGGACGAACTAGCCAAGACCACATCTTTGCTATTGGAGACATAGTTGAAGGAGCAGCCCTCGCTCACAAAGCTTCTTACGAAGGTAAAGTAGCTGCAGAAGCGATTTCTGGAAAAGATTCAAAAGTAGACTACAAAGCTATGCCAGCTGTAGCCTTCACTGGTCCAGAATTAGCCTCTGCGGGACATAGCCGTAATTCAGCCAAAGAAGCTGGTTTAGATGTGAAACAAACTAAATTCCAATACCAAGCTAACGGGCGTGCTGTGGCCTTAGGAAAAGCTAATGGATTTGTTAAAATTATTACTGAAAAAGAAACGAACAAAGTCGTAGGCGCTCATGTGGCTGGCCACGGAGCTTCAGACTTAATTTCTGAATTAACCTTAGCAATTGAAAACGAGCTAACAGCTGAAGATATTGCAGACACCATCCATGCTCACCCTACTTTAGGTGAAATGGTTCTCGATGCTGCTGAGGGTGCTTTAGACATGCCTATCCATGGCTAAATTTGTTTCAAAAGAGCAATTGATTATCAATTGCTCTTTTTTTGTTTAAAATAAAGCTTTGATGAGGAAATTTTAAAGGTATCTTGTTATACTGAGAACAGTATTAATGTGAAAGTTTGAAAGGAGATTTTTAAATGTTCCAAACTCTTAAAGATGTATTGTTAGCTGGTGTTGGTGGAGCAGCTTTATCTATTGAAAAAGCCGATGAAGTGATTCAAAATTTAGTTGAAAAAGGAAAACTTTCGGTTGAAGAAGGAAAAACTTTATCGAATGAATTGATTCAAAAAGCCAAAGATACGACTACTCGCACAAACAGTTTAAATAAAGAGGAATTGCAAGCGACATTAATCGAAATGAATTTTGCTCAACAGCAAGACATTGAATCTCTTGAAAGTCAAATTCAAGCTTTACGTTCAGAAATTAATAGCATCAAAGATGAATTAGCAAAATAAACAATCAGGATTTTGATAGTGAAGGGCAGAGATATATATGGCAAAATCGAATCGGCAGCGATTATCCGAAATTGTTAGTGTTTTAGGCAAATATGGATTAAGTCATATTTATCGGATTTATCTACGGTCTAAAGACCAAACTGAGGATGCCCGTCGATTACGCTTGGCTTTCGAGGAATTGGGGCCAAGCTTTATTAAGATTGGCCAGATTTTATCTACCCGTCAGGACTTACTTCCTGAATCCTATATCAAAGAATTGCAGTTACTGCAAGATGAGGCTCCAACCATTTCCTTTGACATCATCAAAGAAATCATTCTGACTGAGTTCGGCCAAAGTCCGGACCAACTATTTGCTTCTCTCGATCCTGTCCCCATCGCCAGTGCATCCGTTGCTCAAGTTCACCGTGCGGAGCTTCTCAATGGCGACCAAGTCATTGTCAAAGTTCAACGCCCAAACATAGAACAGCAACTGATGCAGGATATCCATCTTTTTTCACGTTTAATGTCCATGGCACCAGAGGGTATGACCGATATGATTTCCAACGTGGATGCGGCTTTTGATGAGATTGAAAAATCGACTCAAAGGGAATTGAACTTCAGAACAGAAGCTCGCTCCATCATGCGTTTTAAAGCGAATTTCTTTGATTCTGATTTGGTGGACACACCTAGACCCTATATGAATCTGACCACCCAAAGAGTTTTAGTGGAAGAATTTGTTGACGGTATCCCTATTAGCAAAAAAGAAAAATTACTAGCAGAAGGCTATATTTTGGAAGATATCGCTGCAAAATTAGTCGCTTCATTCCTCTCCCAAGTTTTTGATTATGGTTTTTACCACTCGGATCCCCATCCGGGTAATATTATTGTCAAAGATAAAAAATTAGTTTTTATTGATTTTGGCATGACGGGAGAAATTTCTGAGAGCATGCGGCAAGTCCTAGTGGAAATGATACGGTCAACATTAACTGAAGATACGACTAAATTAATGAATCTAATCTTACAAGTGGCTTCTACTAAAGAAAAAGTAGATGACGTTTTCTTCTATGATGATTTAAACTATTATTTCAATAAATATTCAACTAAATCTCTAAAAAATCTTGATTTCAATCAAGCCTTCAATGAACTGATGACAGTGATTCAAAAACATAAACTGGCCTTACCCCATGAATTGGTTACTTTAGCTCGAGCCATTATTATATTAGAAGGACTAGTGGCCGAATTGAGTCCGGATTTAGATTTGATGAGTATCTTAAAAGATTTTTACAAGAACTCAGACGCTGTTAATCTGATTGAATTTCCGTCTAAAGAACGCTTGTTGTTTTCTACTTATGATAGCTTAAATAAATTGTCACGCGTCCCCTCTGACCTTTCAAAAATAGCTAACCAAATAGCCAATGGGCGTTTGGTCGTCAATGCTAATCTCACTGATATTGAAGAACACTGGGATGATATCGAGCAGATGGTTAACCGCTTGATTTATGCTTTAATTTTAGCCTCTCTTATCTTGGCTTCAGCCGTTATTGTAGCCCTTAGTAGTGGAGGAGTCTCAATCATTGCGATTATCGTCTTCCTAATTGCAGCAGTGGTTGGGGGATGGTTACTGGTGTCCATTTTCCGTTCAGGGATGTTTTAGGTGGTTAGTGAGATGGATATAGAACAAAGACACCAGCTGATTTTAAGCTGGATGGATAAAATAAAAACAATGATTTCAGAGGTCTCTCAAGACCATTTAGAGGTTAAAACAAAATCCTCTTGGAAAGATTTAGTAAGCTCCACTGATTGGACCATTGAACATTTTCTTATTGAACAGATCCGCCAACACTTTCCAGCTGAACGTATCATAGCAGAAGAATCGTTCAACCAAAGCAAGGAAGAGAGACAAAACTCATCGATTAAGTGGATTATTGATCCTATTGATGGAACCGTCAATTATGTCACTAAGCAAAAAGATTTTGCCAGCATGATTGCGATTTATGACGGTGATCAGCCAGAAATGGCTTATATCATGGACTGGAATACGCTGGACTTATTTTATGCTTTTGACCAGCATGGCTTATATTTGAATGGTCAACCTTATCAAAAGTCTTCCTATGAGAAGTCTTTATCAGAAGGCTTGCTGGCATTTAATAGTAAAATTGTCCAGTTCGAGTGCTATCATAAATGGCGCCAATTAGCAGGCCATGCTTTAGGAGTAAGAATGATAGGGTCAGCGGGCTTAGAAATATTAAGTTTGCTCAGAGAAGAAACCGTAGCCTATCTGTCCTCATCTCTCATGCCATGGGATCTAGCAGCGGGCCAACTATTATTAAAAGAGGCTGGACTCACTTATTCAACCTTTGACCAACACCCCTTTGATTTAAGCCAGGCCAATAGTGTTATCCTTGCTCAACCCCAGGCATATAAAGAAATTTTCCAACTGATTCATTCTTAATTGACAGCCCCTGACAGGGCTTTTTTCTTGGAATTCTTTACAATTATTAATAGTTACTATAGAATATTAAAGTTGATTACCTTGACAAAATGATGGAGGAAAATATGACTGAACGTAATAATTTGAGAAACGTAGCGATTATTGCCCACGTTGACCACGGAAAAACAACCTTAGTTAATGAATTATTGAAACAATCGGATACTTTGGATGCTCACACTGAATTAGGAGACCGCGTGATGGACTCTGATGATTTAGAGAGAGAACGTGGGATTACCATTCTGTCAAAAATAACTTCCGTTGATTACAAAGATAATAAGATTAATATCGTGGATACACCAGGACACGCTGATTTCGGTGGAGAAGTAGAACGTATTTTAAAAATGGTTGATGGGGTTGTCTTAGTAGTGGATGCTTATGAAGGAACCATGCCACAAACACGTTTTGTTCTACAAAAAGCGTTGGAACAAAACCTCAAACCCGTCGTTGTCGTGAATAAAATTGATAAGCCCAATGCTCGTCCAGCTGAAGTCGTCGATATGGTTTTAGACCTCTTTATTGAATTAGGTGCAGATGAAAATCAGATTGATTTCCCTGTGGTCTACGCTTCAGCGGTTAATGGAACTTCTTCTAAAAGTGATGACCCAGCTGACCAAGAAGAGACCATGGATCCTATATTTGACACTATTCTTGAAACAGTGGATGGGCCTGAAGACAATTCAGACCAAGCCTTACAATTCCAAGTCTCCATGCTAGATTACAATGACTATGTGGGACGTATCGGCATTGGCCGTATTTTTAGAGGGACAATGAAGGTTGGCGATCAAGTGGCCTTGAGTAAATTAGACGGATCTGTAAAAAATTTCCGAGTGACCAAAATCTTAGGTTACCATGGATTGCAGCGGGTAGAAATAGATCAAGCTCAGGCAGGAGATATTATTGCATTGAGTGGAATGGATGATATCTTCGTGGGGGAAAGTATTACACCTCCTGACCAATTGGATGCCCTAGAACTTCTTCGCATCGACGAGCCCACCTTAAAAATGACTTTCCTCGTCAATGACTCGCCTTTTGCTGGTCGTGAAGGGAAATATGTGACTTCCCGCCAGATTCAAGAACGCTTAGACCAACAATTACAAACTGATGTCTCCATGAAAATAGAAAACACTGACTCCCCTGATCGCTGGGTAGTCGCTGGTCGTGGGGAACTTCATTTATCTATTTTAATTGAAAATATGAGACGAGAAGGCTTTGAGCTCCAAGTTTCCAAACCCGAAGTCATCACCAAGGAAGTGGATGGTCAACTTTTAGAGCCTTATGAAGAAGTTGTCATTGATGCTCCTGAAGAATATATGGGGTCTATTATTGAGTCTCTGAGTGAGCGTAAGGGTGAAATGAAAAACATGGAAAATTCAGGGACAGGTCAAGTACGCATGATTTTCAGTGTTCCCTCCCGTGGTATGATTGGCTTTACCACTCAATTCCTTTCAATGACTCATGGATATGGGATCTTGAACCACACTTTCTCTGAATATGGGCCTGCCGTGAAAGATGGCATTGCTAGCCGTAACAACGGTGCTTTAGTATCCATTGCGAAAGGAAAAGCAACCACTTACGGCATTATGCAAATTGAAGAACGCGGCCAAATTTTTGTGGAGCCAGGGACTGAAATTTATGAAGGTATGATTGTGGGACAAAATAGCCGTGACAAAGACTTATCGGTCAATATTACCAAAGAAAAACAAAAAACGAATGTTCGTTCAGCAAACAAAGACCAAACCAATGTCATCAAAACCCCTCGAATTTTAACCCTTGAAGAATCATTGGAATTCATCGCAGACGATGAACTTGTCGAAGTGACTCCGGATTCTATACGCTTACGCAAAAAAACCTTAGATACCAAACAAAGAGAAAAAGAAGCCAAACACGCGTCTAAAGATTAATGACAGGCTGAAGTAAAAAAGGCTATGACATTTATTGTCATAGCCTTTTTGTTCACGGTCCATTCTTTTAGGACGACTTAACTTTTGATATACTATGACTAGTCGTTTAAAAGTAGGTGAGAGAACTGACTATAAAAGAAAAATTAAATAGAATTGATTACTTTGTCTTGCTTCCCACACTCTTTTTAGCTGTTGTAGGTCTGATTATGGTCTACAGTGCCTCCTCTTATTTAGCTGCAGAAATGGGGAACAGTGAGTATTTTTTGTGGAGGCAGCTCAGTTATAATGTCATCGGAATTATCTTGATGCTGCTGGCCTTCTTTATGAATATAAAACTCTTGCATCAGCTTCCTTTAATAAAATGGGCCACCCTTATTACGGGCACGCTTCTACTGCTGGTTTTATTCTTAGGGCAGGAAGTGAATGGAGCCAAGGCTTGGTTAAATTTAGGGTTTTTCAATATCCAACCCGCCGAGATTGCCAAGTTAACGACCATTTGGCTTTTGGCTTATTACTTCTATATTCAGCGACAGCAGATCAATCGTCATTTTTGGAAGACACTGAGACCGGTTTTACTTTATTTGCTGGTCGTCAACCTGCTTTTGCTTATGCAACCGGATATGGGATCCATCATCATTATTAATGGTATTGCTTTTGTTATGATACTAGGATCAGGTGTGTCCTGGTGGCGGAGCTTTAAGATGACCCTCTTGGTGGCAGGCTTGGTTATTCTTGGCTTCATCTTGATTAGAAATTTTGGGGAGCTATTGACTTTTATCCCCTCCTATCAAATGGATCGGTTTCGAGCATTTTTTGATCCTTTTGGCTATAGTGACACCGCTGGCCATCAGCTAGTCAATTCCTATTATGCTTTAAGTAGAGGGGGGCTAACAGGTGTTGGTATTGGGAATAGTGTGCAAAAATCAGGTTATCTTCCTGAA